>NZ_JAFNJE010000019.1 GCF_017368475.1 Alteromonas sp. 5E99-2 | reverse complement strand
AGTATAGAAATTCATTGAGTTTTCTCCGTTGGTTTGGTTGCCTATTAGGATAAACTCTGTTTATGCTAATTTGGAGGAGGCTCAATGAGTATCAAGGCGCTTAACACGTATGTCACTGCGTGTCATACTGGGACAAATACACGGCGCGGCTTCGCCATTATCGCATCGCATATTTGCCCGTTAACTTAGTGTTATACCGACTAACCATGTATGGAGCACTTAATAAATGTTTGGGAATCATTTGAATTTAAAAGCTTTCTGGAAATGTTTACTATGTTCTATTTTGCTCATTACTCAAATAGATGCTGCCGCAGAAGAGTTAGATATTCAATACGAAACGATTGAAAATAATCAACTTGTTGGACGGTTATGGTTACCTGATACAGATAAGCTAAGCCCTGCTATTTTACTTCTCGGTGGTTCAGGTGGAGGATACGAAAACAAAGATGCTGAGTGGCTTTCAAAATCAGGTTTTGTTGTTTTTAATGTTCGTTATTTTGGATCTAAAGAGTTACCAGAAAATTTAGTGAATATTCCAATTGAGTATTTTAATACAGCAGTAAATTGGTTAGACAATCATAGGCTAGTAAATAAAGGCGCAATCGGAATATTCGGACACTCTAAAGGAACTGAAGCAGCTATTTTAACGGCCTTTTATAATCCATTAGTAAAAGCTGTCGTTGTCAGGTCACCAAGTTCTATTGTCTGGGCAGGCCCAGGTTGGGCTGGCTTTAATGAATCTTCATGGGCTTGGGAAGGTAAGCCTTTGGATTACCATAGTGTCGGATTAATTGATGGAGCTATTTGGCTGTCACGTATTCTACGTGATAAAAAACTTATCGAAACTCGTCAGATGTTTGAAAATGCTTTGGGTGATAAAAGCTCAGTTAACTCAGCTATACTCCCAGTAGAGCATATCAAGGCTGATTTATTGTTACTTTCAGGAAAAGATGACCAACAATGGCCAAGTACAACTATGGCAAATATGCTAGTCTCAATTTTAGAAGATTCAAATTTTAAGTTTGGATATCGTCATATTGCATTCGATAACGCTGGTCATCGTCCGGGAAGTTTATCTAAGCCGGATGATACTTTTGCAAATGGTGGAACTGTTCAGGGAAATATTGAAGCCCACAATCGAACAAAAGTTATTGTGAAAGAGTTCTTCGACAAAAAACTGAGATAACAATTAAATCTCTACAGTAACATGTCGGTATAACAAGATAATTGGACTCCCCACCACCATTACGTAACACTGTGTCACGTATAATGTTACAGGAAAACAATTACGTTTTGCCTATTGGCCTATTAATAAATTCGGAAGACAAAGTAGAAATCGTTATTGCCACTTTGGAAATATCCGATCAAATCCAAGAGCTTGTGAATCATGTTCAAACTGGAGTAACCGAAAAAGTTAATACTGGGTGTTTTAAAGCAAGTTGCATGGCCTATCCGGATTACGAAAACTCTGCTGTTGTCGCTCTTTTGGAAAATGCAGAAAATTATTGTGCTACAGTAATCATACCGGTAGTTACGGAGCCACAGACTAAATTGGTAGCGTCAGACAGTGAGGTCTTAGATGGCAAGTGTTACATTTTTCCAATCAAACAAGATAGCTAACAACACGCCCTGAGGTGGACAGCAAGTATTAAAACTTGTTTTCCACCGCATATTTCAATAACGGTGAGCCCTTGCTTTTTAAGGCTTCTAGATACTTTGATTCATCATAGGGTGTATTTGTTTTCCAACACCGAAAGACTATTCTAATCCACTTAAATGCCAGAGCTCTGATGATGGTGTTATGGGGTTTTCCTTTTGCTGTTTGTTGGTGGTAATAGGCTTTTGCCCAAAACGAATAGCGTACGGATAGACCGGCCCATTCAACAAATGTCTGGCGCAAAAAGTTTGTGCATGAATATCGCCAATGTATCCATTTTTTTTTGACCACTGCGTTCAGTGACAAGGGCAATACCTGCGTATTTTTGTATCTCTTGAGCATCTTGGTAGCGTTCTCGATTTGAGCCCATTGCAGCTAATAAGCGAGGCGCCATTTGCGGACCGGCTCCCGGTAAACTATCAAAAATAAATCGGTCTTTGTGTTGTTTTTAAATTGTTTTTATCTCAACATCAAAGCGTTCAATGGCCACCATTATTTGCTTAAGTTGTGCCGTTAAACATTCAACCAATAATAAATTAGGCGATATAATGGCCTTGTCGGTTGTGAGTGCTTGAGCTTGCTTAATCTCTTCAATACGTTTTTCATTAACCGCGGTGTAACGCGCATTATGTTGATTGAAAAAGTCACTTAAGGTGTGTTTTCTTGCACGTTTAACGAGCTCAAGAGAGGGCCAACGTAGTAGGAAGTCACAGAAGATAATGGTGTCTTTTTCTTTAAACCAATCAAGTACATGAGGGTAATAGTTTTTTAATGCTGTGGTGATTTTATTGGTTAAATCCACTCGGTCTTGTACGAGTTTTCTGCGGTATTCCACCAACTGTGCAAGAGACCTGATGCTTTCAGTATCAGGAGTGATGGCATTCAATTTAGGCATGTGTTGTTGTAAGATTTCCAATTGGATAGCGGCATCTGTAGGGTCGTTTTTAGCCCCACTGTGTGTAAATGCCTTTCGGTATTTTGCTACAGTAGATGGGTTGATGGTAAACAGGACAAGGTGCTGAAACTTACTGAGAGCATAAATTAAAGGTCCTTTTTTTAATTCACAGGCGACAGCAATGCGTTGCCCTTTGTACTTTTCTTTTAATGCATTAGCCCAGGCGTTGATGGCTTCTGGTTTTGAGGAAATAACGGTGAAAGAGGGGGTGTTGTTTTGGTGTTCGAGTTCACAAATATCGTGTTTACTGTCTGCCCAATCGATGGCGATGAGAGCAGCAAAATCAGCAGGATTAAACACTTTCATTTTTGGCCTCCAAAGCGTAAAGTTAATCATGGAATATGACTGTGGTATTGTTTCTCGCAGGTCTTATAGATAGTCGATATAGACGGCAATCCCTGAGTATGCGTATTGAAACAAGTGACTTCTGTTGCTTCGAAAGTCTTGTTATAAGCATCGCATGTTTTTGCTCAAATATTCGTAAGCAACAGAAGCATATTCCACCTATTAATAAGCTAGGTAAACTGATTAATTAATGGAGCGGAGTAACTATAAGGCGCTTAAGTCGTTCCCTTCGGTCACTGGGACAAAAAAACTGCGCCATGCTTCGCATTTTATGACACAGTATTTTCGCCCCTTAGCTTAGCGTTATGTGCCAGTTATAAATTCAATTACTTTTAAGGCTATCGGTTAGGAGAAAATAGTATGTTAGAAGGACTCAAAGATCGAATGTATGAAGATAGTACAAGAATGGTTTTTTTAGCCTTATCTATAGCTATTTGTATTTTTTTCTTATCTATTTACCTTATTTACTTTGCCTCAACTGGATTTTTTGAAAATCACATATTACTCCCATATTATCGAGATCTCTCTGGCTTTAAATTGTATGTTGGTTGGCCCAAAAATTTTTTCTGTTTATCGATTTTGTCGTTTGGTTTTACGCTTTTCTATTTGACGACGATCATGCCATTAGTAAATATATCTTTGCTGTCGGATAAACTGTCTTTGGATACGAAAATTATTGTAGAAAACGTACTACTCTTTTTACTTACAATGTCACTTATACTTTTGGTAATAGCACAAACATGGCAAAGTTATACGACTCCGTTGTAACAAGGGAACATAACAAATCACTAAACTCACTCACTGCGTTCGCTGGGACGCATACTCGCGGCGCTGCTTCGCTATTTTAGCGCCGCATATTTGCCCGTTAGCTGTAAGTAGGTAAACCATGACTCAAAAATCTTTGCCAAGAAGAGCTCTAAAGTATGCCGTAGTATCTTCTTCAATAATTATGCTCTTGGTTCTGTATGCGATGCTAGCTCGGGACATTACAGGGTCTTCCTTAGAAGTAGCTTTCCGTTTAGTAGTAACAACTTTTGGTGTGTTTGGAGCAATGTGGTTGGTTTTTATTTTTTATCTATTCACAAACCCTGATGCCGATAAACCTAGAGAAAAGGAATTTTGATAACAATGGACTTTAAAAGTTATATTTCATAAGGAGTATGCCTTAGCATGGAGCCTAAATTCGAAAGTTACACCTATAAAGAATTACTTGATGTGCATAAGCATATTGACCGAGATGCTTACCCGGATCGCTTTCAAAAAATTTCAGAATTACTTGAGGCCAAGAAGGTTGGTACCCCAAGTAGTCTTAATTCTGAAAGTGATAACGAGCTTGCGGAAGATCAAGACGACGGCATTTATTCGAAACCACCGATAAGGAATATAGATCAAGACGGGAACTATATTCCTAATGACATTCCTATTATTGAGCGAATTCTTAATCTAATTATTGCTATGTCGCTATTAACATATGGCCTATATGGATTATACAAAGGCGAAATCTATATTCCTGGTAAACGTGGTAACGGTATACATCTCTATGGAGAAGCCGTATGGATAATGTTTGTTGGTTTAATATGTGGTGCCATTGTTTTTATTTCAGTTGTAATTGATCACTATGATAAAAGAGACAACGAACATAAGTACTATAAATTTGGTCGCTTAGTAAAATACATCGGTATTGGTTGTTTATGTTTAGCTATTATTTGGGAGTTAGTACGGAGATGAAGTATAACAAACACCTTATATTCATTCGCTTCGCTAATTGGGGCGCAAACTCGCAGGCTGGCACTGTGCTTATCTAAAGCAATTGGCAGAACTTCTAGCAATGCAAGAAGCTTATGCTCAATGCCAAACGTTTAATAAAATTGTTAAAGTACTAGAGACAATCGACGCAAAGCCTCCTTATATTTTAGGTAATTTTCCTAAAACAGAAATACGATTTAAATGTGTTGCTGAACAGTAGTCATGTAATTCACTTTTGCTTTGTGGTGTTAGTTTAGCTTTTAGCTACACACACCATTTCTCAGCCACACCCCCAACCTCAACGATAAAACTGTCCGCAGAAAAGATGAACAACAAATAAAGAAAGGTCAGCGGGGGAACAGTTTTTATCAGCTCGTGTTAATTTAGGATAAATAACACTTTTTTGAGAAAAGCATCATGAAAATTCAAAATCTACTGTTAAGTGTGGTTTTTGTATTTGGTTTACCAACAGCAGATATTGATGTTGCAGTTGCCGAAGAACATAACTCAAATCCTCTATATGATGAGTTTTTGTATCGCAATATTGGCCCTACACGAGGAGGGCGCGTTACAACAGTTGCAGGAACCGTTGCTAAGCGAGCAACCTTTTATCTTGGCGCAACCGGTGGTGGAGTCTGGAAAACAGACGATTACGGCATAACTTGGCGAAACGTATCTGATGGGTTTTTTGCTACGCCGTCTATTGGCGATATTGCGGTTGCACAAAACGATGCCAACATTGTTTATGTTGGCACGGGTACCGATGGCCTGCGAAGTAATATCATTGAAGGTAAAGGTGTTTATAAGTCTATTGATGGTGGTGAAAACTGGAAACATATTGGCCTGAGTAAAGTTGGTCAAATTGGGGCTGTAGAAATAGACCCCAATAACCACAATATCGTGTATGTTGCCGCGATTGGGAAAGCCTTTAACTCAAACGACGAGCGAGGTTTATTTAAAACGATTGATGGTGGCCGAAGCTGGGAAAAAGTGCTTTTTGTTTCCGATACCGTGGGCATAATCGATGTTGAAATTCACCCTTCCAATTCAGATATTTTGTATGCCAGTGCATGGAAGGCAGAACGCAAACCTTGGACCATTATTAGCGGTGGCGAAATGGGGCAAGGCGAAGCAGGGATTTACAAGTCTATTGATGCAGGTTCGAGCTGGAAAAAAATCAATAATGGCTTGCCTACGGGCCTTGTGGGTAAAATAGATCTTGCGACAACACCGGCTGATTCTCGTATTTTAGCGGCCCTTGTAGAAGCACCTGCACCGCAGGGAGGGCTTTACTGGTCCATAAATGGCGGAGAGAGCTTTAAGCACGTCTCAAATGATAAAGGCATTCAAAATCGCCCCTTTTATTACACCAATTTAGATATTGACCCAACCAATCCTAACATTGTTTATTCCAATGCAAATCCGCTTCGAAAATCTGTTGACGGCGGTAAAACTTGGACAACGGTGTCGGTGCCACACGGTGATAACCACGATATGTGGATTAACCCGACTAACCCGAATCTGTTTATTCAAGCAAATGACGGTGGTGCCAACGTGACTCTTAATGGTGGCAAAACATGGTCGAGCCAGTTTAATCAGCCTACCGCTGAGCTTTACACTGTAGATGTAGACGACCAACACCCGTATTGGCTTTATTCAGGAATGCAAGATAACAGCACGACTATTGCTGTTCCCAGCATGGCTCCCTTTGGCGCGCAACATACAAACAGCTATATAGTGAATACAGGAGGGTGTGAAACAGGGCCAGCTGTGCCAAAGCCCGGTAATCATAATATTGTTTATGCAGACTGTAAGGGCCGTTTTGGCGTGTATGACAAACGCACTGGAACTGAACGTTCTTATTATGTGGGCGCCAGTAACATTTACGGTCATAATCCCGCAGATTTAAAATACCGATTTCAGCGGGTAGCGCCTATTCATGTATCGCCTCACGATAACCGTGTTGTTTATCATGGTTCTCAGTTTCTTCATCGTACAAAAGACGAAGGCGTGACATGGGAAACAATATCGCCAGATTTAACTGCTAACGAAGCAGATAAGCAAGTTATCTCAGGTGCGCCGATTACTCGCGATATTACCGGTGAAGAATATTACAGCACCCTTTACTCAATTCAAGAATCGCCAATTGCACAGGGAATTATATGGGTTGGTTCAAATGATGGTGTTGTTCATGTTACTCGGGATAATGGCAAAAGCTGGAAAAATGTAACCCCCGCTCGCTTACCTAAAGGCGGCCGAGTAGACAGTGTGGCGCCTTCACCTCACGCTGCTGGAAAAGCCTATGTCACAGTGATGCGCAATCAATTAGGCGATGTAAAACCCTATATCTATCGCACCACTAATTATGGGAAAAACTGGTCTTTGCTTTCGGGCAAGAAAAGCGGAATTCCCGTTGATTATCCGGTAAGAGTGGTACGAGAAAGCCCCGACAGTGAAGGTTTGCTGTTTGCGGGTACAGAATACGGCATGTTTATATCTCGTGATGATGGTGAAAGTTGGGATGCATTTCAGCAAAACTTACCAATTACGCCGATAACAGATTTGAAATTCATTCGTGGTGACATTGCCATTTCTACAATGGGACGCGGTTTCTGGGTGTTAGATAATGTGACTACGTTAGGACAAGACGCTATTGATTCACTAGATGAACAATTGGTGATCATGAATCCCAAAGATACGTATCGCTATAGGCAGCCTCGGGTTGTAAACCGAGCCGCCGGTTTTATCGAGGGTACTCCGAATTATCCCAAGCCTAGCGTAAAAGTTGATTATTACCTTCCTGCGGGAACACATAGCGCTATTCGCATGGATATTGTTGATAGCAGTGGCGCAACGGTTAACAGTTTTTATAACGATGTGAACGGGCCAGATCATAAACAAACGAGTTCATCTAGGGCACTAAAAGATAAGTCATTGGAAATGCTAGTTGCCGGTGGAACCCAGCTCAACGATGAAAAAGCGCTAAGTCATGAAGGGCAACAAATAGAAGCTGCGAGCTATAATGCGAAGCTGAAAATGGACAGTGGGCTTAATCGTTTCAGCTGGGATATGACGCGTATAGGCCCGTGGAATAAAAATGCGTCGCGACGTTTTCGTGGCGGTGTTATGGCAGCACCTGGGCAATATACAATCCACATTTCACTTGATGGTGCTGCGCCAGTAGTAAGCAAGCCATTCAATTTAATGATTGACCCACGATTAGCTGAACAAGGCGTTACTGCAGACGTTATAGATGAACACATTGCGCTGGCGCAAAAGGTGTCTGATTTATTGACCAGTGCGCGTAAGTTAGAAGTAAAGGCAATAAAGAGTTTAAACCAACTTAAGGCTGCCTATGGCGATATTCCAAAAGGGGAATGGGATCAGAAAATTGCTGCTGAATTTGAAAAAACAAAGGCGGTTCTTTCAGTATTACAGACTGAGCCTGGCGTGATTTACCCCAAACCCATGTTGGTGAGCCAAATTAGTTATCTTTACAATATATTGAATACAGCAGACCAAAAGCCAGGCAAAGATGCATATGAAAGGTTTGATGAATTAAACCTAAAATATCAGGAGATTAGCCATAAATATGCTGAATAAAGCACTGCGTTAGCTATAAAGAAAACCCAACAGGGACGTTGGGTTTTACCGATAACCATAAAACCCAAGTCAGCGAACTACTCCTTTAACTCGGTTACTCGTCATCATCTACATCATCGATATCATCATTTGATGCGGTATTGGCGCTCTTCACTTTGCTATTTCCAAACATGGTGTGAAATTGTTGTGGAGAGGTTTTTTCTAAATACTTCAGCCATAGTTTTTCAAGGGCGTGTTCAGCAGCGAGCTCGCCTTTACATACATCCAAGAAACGTTTTTCGTCGTCATTGTCAGGAGACAAGGTTTCATTGGCAAGCTGTTGAAGGGTGTCGCCGTATTTTTCTAATTGAGAAGATTCAGAAACAGAAAAATGGCCGCTACGGCGTATTCCGTTTCTAAAGTTTTTGGTGTCCGTGAAGAGTTTCTTTCCAAATCGTATATTTGAGTCTGACATAAATAAGTCTTTAACAAAGCATATAATTTAACGGGCAAGCTATAGGGATTTTGGTCAGACTAAAAACAAATAATTTTTGAATTGTTGATAAAAATTATTTGTTAATTCACATTTCTCCTTTAAGCTTGCTTTATGGACGTGAAAGTATTCAAAACATTCCTAGAAATCACCAGAACGCGGCACTTTGGTAGGGCTGCGGATAACCTGTTTATTACTCAAGCAGCGGTGAGTGCTCGCATTAAACAGCTTGAAGAATATATTGGCACCACCTTGTTTGAAAGAATTCGCAACAACCTGCAATTAACGCCGGCTGGGGAAAGGCTAATTCCTTATGCTGAAACCATGGTTAGGGCGTTACAACAAGCAAAACACGGCTCTACGCTGGCTGAAATCGCCATAAAGCAACTTTCTTTTGCGGCTACACCAAATGTGTGGGATGCGTATTTACAAAACTATTTGACGGTGATCACTGAAGCGATCCCCGACACTTCATTTAGAAGTGAAATTGCAAGCAGTCAGCAGCTTATTTCAAGTGTGATTGATAGCACTGTGGATGTTGTTGTGTTGTTTGACCCTTTTTTAGACCCCAATGTGATTAGTGAAAAAATCGCAGATATCGATCTGATTTTAGTGTCGACGTTTGCAGGCATTGATATCAATAGTGCGATGAATAATAGTTATGTTTATGTAGACTGGGGAACGCAGTTCGCCACCGAGCACTTGGCTAAATATGGTGATAATCGCATTCCCGCACTGCATACCTCAACGGGGAGAATTGCGCTAGATTATATTTTGGCAAAAGGCGGCAGCGCCTACCTTCCCAGTGCCTTTGTTACCCCCTTTTTAGAAAGTGAACAAGTGTTTTTGGTTGCCGAGCACATTCCTATGAGACGCTCTGTTTACGCTGTTTATCGCAAAGACAACGTGTCAGCAGCAACGTTAAAACAACTTGTGAAAGTCATCGACCAATCCCTGCCTGAAAGGCCAGTGATTTTAGAAACCATTGCAGCATCGGGTGATTAGGGCGTGTTGATCTTTGCTGTACAAGTTTTGTTCACTTAGGGCCTTGCTGACCGCGGCACTTGCTTGCAGGCTCAGTGGTTCTGAGTCAAAAGCAAGTAACAAAGAGCAGTGAGGCCCTAATTGAACCCTTCGGGCAGTGCT
>NZ_JAFNJE010000018.1 GCF_017368475.1 Alteromonas sp. 5E99-2 | reverse complement strand
TGAGGTTACCCAGGGTAGAATAGATACCTCAAGACTCTTATTCTCTCGAAAGAGAAGCCTAAAAGCCTAAGCTAACGCTGGGGCTTATTGTTTGTAGGGGGGAAATAGTAATGATAGTCTTTAATAAACGGATAAAGGCTAGGTAAACAATGGAATTGGCTCAAGAATTAATAAAACCTAAAAGACTTCTATCAGGAGATAAAGTTGCAGTGTTGTCACCATCATGGGGTGGCCCTTTTGTATTCCCTGATGTTTATGAAAAAGGCCTTCGAGTTCTAATGGAATGGGGCTTAGAGGTAGTGGAATACCCATCCACAAGAATGAATAATGATTCAACAATTAATAATGTCAAAGCCCGTGCTCAAGACATCAATAATGCATTTTCAGATCCTGAAATAAAAGCCTTATTTATAACTATAGGTGGCGACGATTTAGTTTTGTTACTTCCTTATTTAAACCCTAAGGTGATTAAAGCAAACCCTAAAATAGTCATGGGCTTTTCTGATACCACAGTTTTGAATGTGTTTTGCTATCTAAAGGGGATGATTACGTTTAATGGTCCTTCAATAATGGCAGGTTTTTCTCAGATGGCAGCGTTACCTGAAACTTATAGGCAACACGTATATGATTTGTTGTTCTCATCAAAACCTACTTATACATTTCCAATCTATGAATCTTTTAGTGATGGTTTTCCAGATTGGAGTGTTAAGGAAAACCTAGGGAAAGTGAATAAGCCCCAATTAGATACGGGAATAAGAGTGCTACAAGGTCATGGAGTGATCTCTGGTACGCTATTTGGTGGGTGTCTTGAAGTTCTAGAGTTTATAAAGGGGACGGAATATTGGCCCACTGGAAGCTTTTGGCGAGGGAAAATTATATTTTTGGAGACATCGGAAGAGAAACCTTCAGTGAATGCGGTAAAGCGTATATTGCGTAACTATGGCACTCAAGGTGTGTATGAACAAATTAACGCTTTGATGATAGCGAATCCGATGCATTTTTCTCTAGAAGAAAAATTAGAACTGGATAACGTTATAAGGTCCGTAGTATCTGTAGAGTTCGGTATTACTAATTTGCCTATAATTACGAATGTTATGTTTGGCCATACAGACCCTAAAATAGTAATGCCATTGGGAGCTAAAATGGAATTAAATTTAGATAAAAAAATACTGAGATTGCTTGAATCTGTAGTAGCTTAATGACCGGCGTGCTGCTGTTCTAGGAGTTCCATTAGTACCGCTGCGCTATTAGGGCGGTAAAAAAAGTACCCTTGGAATTTATTTACACCTTTAGTCATTAGGTAATTTTTTTCGTTTTCATGTTCTACCCCTTCTACTACACACTCTAAATTGAAGTGAACACAGATATCGATGATTGCATTAACAATAACTTGGTTATTGGGGTTATTAGCGATATTAGCTGTAAAGGAACGGTCGATTTTTACCGTTTTCAAAGGTAATTGATGAATATAAGATAAAGACGAATATCCGCTGCCGAAATCGTCTAACATAAACACAACGCCTCTATTAACCAGTCTATTCATTCGACTAACGGCTGAGCTAATATTTTCTAATGCAACGCCTTCTGTAATCTCGATTCGCAATTTATCGTAGGGGACCGAATACTTATTAAGAATACTTATAAAATCGTGTTCGAAATTTAATGCTCCGAATTGTCTGGGGCTTATATTTACACTAATGTAATTTAATGTATTGGGTCTGTTTTGGGCATCAATATCTGAAATATTTCTGCAGACTTGTTCTAGTACCCAATTGCCAATATCGACTATTCTTCCGCTTTCTTCTGCAACGGGAATAAATTCAGCAGGGCTCACAGGTCCCAAAGATTTACTGTTCCATCGTAGTAGGGCTTCAGCGGCATTAATTAAAGCAGACCCGTTAACTATCGGCTGGTAATAAACTTCAAATTCATTATCTTGGATAGCGCTGTAAAGCGCATTTTCTAATTTTACTCGCCGTTCATTTTTTGCATGCATTGATTCATTGTAAAATTGATATGAATCACGACTAGTTCTTTTAACAGCGTACATTGCTAAATCTGCATTATTTACAATACTGTTTTGATGGGCACTGTTGTATTGTGGGTTGTTATCTAGGGGAAATAGTTGAATGCCAATACTCAATGTAATTTTAATACATTGTCCGTTAAAGCAAAGTGCTTCGGAAAATGCGCTGTTTAATTTAGCAGCAATGGCTTCAGCTTTGGTTTTCGCCTTGTATTTATCTCTATCTAGCTGAGGTGATATTACTGCAAATTCGTCACCGCTAATACGCGCCAACACTTCAAATTTATCACTTTGCTGCTGTAAGCGTTTGGTGATGACTTTTAATAAGTCATCACCAAATGAATGACCTAAGCTATCATTGATAACTTTAAATCTATCTAAATCTATAATGTATACAGCGCCATAAACACCTGATGCTAAAGAGCTTTCAAGATGATCGGCAAGCTTGATATTAAATTGGTTTCTGTTTGCTATTCCGGTTAATGGGTCTTGTAATGATTGTAGTATTAGCTTTTGTTCAACTCGTTTTCTGTTTTCAACCTCTAGCTTTAATTCTTCATGTTGAGAACATGCATGTATGCTGATTGCGAGTTTATTCAGTAATGGTCTAATAGCTTGTAATATTTTTAAATCGATTTCTCTATGAGCTCTTTCTAAAACAAGGACGCCATGGTCGGGTATAAGAAATAAATAATAGTCTAAACCTTTTATATTTTTATGGCAGACGTCGTTATTATTAGATTGATAATAGGAAGTGATGAGATCCGATAAAACATTATTGTTTTCTTCGACAAGCGTAGATGGAACTGAAAGTGCAGAGTATGCAGGAGACGTTAAGGTATCTCCGAATTGGTATGCAATCATAGCGCTGTTTAAGCTAAGTCGTTGCCTAAGGCGCTTCATAAAGGTAGTAAGCATAGGTACTAGATCTATACTTAAGCCAATACTCATAGATAGTTCGTGCTGTATAGACACAATTTGTAGTGTTTGGCTAACTCCTTTGTTTGCCATTTAGTTCACCACTGTGGGCATTGCCATTACAGCAGTTTTATTATGAAAATCAACACAGCCATTTACGCTTGATGCTATTTCTCCTAATGCTAGTACTCCAATTAGTGGATTATTATTATTCATTGGCTTTGCTATACCTAATAGCTCGTCTTGGAAACGGTCTTTAAGAAACAACTCTCTACTTATACAAGTAAATAGAAATCCATTGTTAATCGAGTGATTGGCATAGCGACTTGTTGCTGCATCTTTTGTCGCTTTAATAAGAGAGGATGGTTCACCTTTTAATATGTAGAGCATAGTATTTTCGGGAATATCACCTACACACACTAAGTGATTATTTTCTACTTTTATTGGGTCTCTTACCAACAACTCATTATCTAATCTGTCTATCCCGAATGGATAAGTCTGAGCAATATCAAAAAATGAGGTGTCTTGCAGTGATTTTTTTGAGTGATCTTCGACAACACTACTATAGATATCAATAGCAGGTTGAAAGTTAAGCTGAATAACCTCGTTACCCGATACTTCATTTGCTAAAAAGGGGCCATCTAAAATTTCCCAACCATGGCTTATAACTAGTTCCCACGGTTGAGTCATGGTCACAATAAGCATGGCGTCTTGGTAGGTACCTTTAGGAGTAAATAAGCAAGGTTTCTTTTCGAAAGACAATGAGCCTGCTCCTCCACCAAATACGACGGTATTAGAGGGAAGCGACTTTATAACTATTTCAAGTGTATCTTCAATACTATCAGTGAGCCCATCGGTCAATATTAACGCAGATTTTGTGTCATGATTGTCAAATGATAGCTGCTTACCTGAATGAGGAAATTGGCTAATATTTTCTATGATATCTATATGTGTTTTAACGACTATTGGTATCACCAGCGCACCGGACTTTTTTACTTGAGCTGCCAATATTATTCCAGGGAAAACCCCACCCCAAATTGGAAATTCAGAATTTGATAAAAGGCTCTCTAATTCCTTTGGAAATGGAGTATCTTGATCAACTGCAATGAGTAATATAGATTCAAATTTGGTGTTTGGGATTTCTGCAAGAGCACTAGAAAAAGTAGCCTCAGAGAGAGTTTCTATATATATAGGATCCCCGAATACTCCTTGCATAACTAGTCCCACCTTATTATTTTTAAATAAAAATACCTTAACCTCTCCAAAAGTGTAGACTATTTACCGAAATTCGCGTGATGATATGGAAAAGTTACCCCCCCATTGAGTGCGGTCGATAAGTTTACCTGCGACAACGTGAATAACCTTATCTTTACTTTTTTCTATAATGCCATTTACTTGTAAAATAGAGGCTTTTAAATAAGCTTGTTTTTGCGCTTGTGCGGTATTTCGCCAGACTACAACATTAATGTTCCCCGTGTGATCTTCTAATGTGAAAAAGGTTACTCCACTTGCAGTGCTAGGTGCTTGTTTACCGGTTACGCAACCAATCACTTTTACCAAGCTTTGGTTTTTAAGGTGAGGTAATTCACGAGCTAGGGTAATGTTTTCTTGTTTTAATTTAGTTTCAATGAGAGCGATAGGGTGCGAGTGTAAAGAAAGAGAGTTTGAATGGTAATCCTCAACGACATCTTCTGCGACGCTGGGGCCGTTGATATTATGGGTTGATTTAATAGTGCCTTCAAATAGTGGCAGTGAGTACTGGGAGTTCATTAAATCCCAACGAGCTTGATACCGGTTTCCCGCAATGACTTTAAGCGCATTACTGCTAGCAAGGGCTTGTAAATCTTGGTTTGATAACCCTGCTTGATGCAATTGTGAAAGAGAGTCAAAGCCATTCTCTGGTCTAAGTTTTAATAGTGTGGATATTGCGTTATCCGACAATCCAGATATTTGTGTTAATCCCAATCGAATTGCTGGACGTCCATGTTGCCATTGAATAACGTGCTCACCATGAGAGTGGTTAACACATACAGGTTTTACTAATACATTATGGCGCTTTGCATCTTGTATTAGTTGGCTTGGAGAATAAAAGCCCATAGGCAAACTATTGAGTAAACTGGTGTAAAACACTTCAGGAAAATAGTATTTTATCCAAGAAGATACATAGGCTAGTAAAGCGAATGAGGCGGAATGGCTTTCAGGGAAACCATATTCACCAAAGCCTAATATTTGTTTATATAACCGGCTAGCGAATTCTTCTGTATAACCATTGTTGGCCATTCCGGTTAGTAGTTTTTGTTCAAACTTTTTTAATGCTCCATTTTTCTTCCAACTTGCCATTGCTCTGCGTAATTGGTCGGCCTCACCTCCAGTGAACCCTGCGGCAACCATGGCGAGTTTAATGGCTTGTTCTTGAAAAATAGGCACGCCCATAGTGCGAGACAACACAGATTCAACATCTTTTGAAGGGTAAGTTATTTGTTCGGTACCATCTCGCCTCTTTAAATAAGGGTGAACCATATCTCCTTGAATGGGGCCTGG
Organism: Alteromonas sp. 5E99-2; assembly: GCF_017368475.1. Lineage (GTDB taxonomy): Bacteria > Pseudomonadota > Gammaproteobacteria > Enterobacterales > Alteromonadaceae > Alteromonas_F. The sequence goes on along the minus strand of NZ_JAFNJE010000018.1, from coordinate 33,792 downwards.
TCGAACAATGGCAATTTGTACAACTAAGTCATAATAAGTACGGGGCTTTAACCTCGGAAGCATAGACATTTGCGCTCGAGATTCAACTTGAAATACACCAACAGAATCGGCTTTACACAACATATCAAACACTTGACGATCATCGCCTTGGGAGTGTATCCAAGCCATGTCTAAGCGATAGCCATAATGCCGATCAATTAAATCAAAAGCTTTACGAATAGCGCTGAGCATACCCAGAGCTAATACATCTACTTTCAGTAAAGCAAGGCTCTCTAAGTCATCTTTATCCCATTGGATCACTGTGCGCTCTGGCATGGCTGCATTTTCTATGGGGACGAGTTCATACAAGGGGCCTTGAGAGATAATAAACCCGCCAACATGTTGGGATAAGTGACGAGGAAAGCCCACAATGTCTTCGACAAAATGAATGAGAAGCTTTATTAAGCGACTATTCGTATCTAGCCCTGCATCGGCGATTTGTTCCTGCCAAGGTTGAGTTTTATCTCGTCGATTTACATTCTTAATGGCATAGTCGAGCTTGGTTTCAGCAATGCCTAATGCTTTACCTACGTCACGAAAGGCACTTTTAAACCGATAGGTGATCACGGTTGCTGCTAATGCAGTACGGTGACGTCCGTACTTCTTATAGATGTACTGGATAACTTCTTCTCGCCTTGAGTGCTCAAAATCTACGTCAATATCAGGTGGTTCATCTCTTTCTTTGGAAATAAAACGCTCAAATAATAATGAAATTTTTCGCGGATCGACTGCGGTAATCTCTAAGCAGTAACAGACAATTGAATTTGCGGCAGAGCCTCTACCTTGGTAAAGAATATGTTTTGATTTAGCAAAATTAACAATGTCATAAATGGTTAAAAAGAAGTAAGCGTATTTTTGTTCTTCAATGAGCGAGAGTTCTTTTTCGATCAGTTGGGCCTGCTCTTCGCTAAGTCCTTCTGGGAAACGTTTTTTAGCGCCTTTATAAGTACATTCTCTAAGGTAAGTAATGGCTTGCTTTCCCTTGGGGATGATTTCTTCAGGGTATTGATAGCAAAGTTCATTCAAACTAAAAGTGCACTGCTTTGCTATTTTTACACTTTCGTTTAACCAAGTACTCGGAAATAATTTTTTAAGCTTATTAATCGGCCTTAACACTCGTTCACAGTTAATTTGTGCCTGTTTGCCCAAACTAGATACTGTGGTGGATTCTCTAATAGCATGTAATGTATGTTGCAAGGGTTGGCGGTCTGGGTGATGAAATAAGGCTGCATTCGTTGCACAAATAGGAAAACCCGTTAGCTTCTGAAGCTGATGATATAAGGTAAATCGCTCGTTATCTTGGCCATCTAAATAGCGGTTCGCGCCTAACCATGTACGAGAAGGCGCGTGCTTCATTAACCATGATGCCCATTCATTATTATCGTTTTTTAGGTTTGGTTGCCAAATAAATAGGCAATGCTTTAACGTAATAATATCCCACTGAGCGAGTTCAAATTGGCCTTTTCCCGCTCTCCGGCGTGCGTTAGTTATCACTCTGCATAGTTCTGTATACGCTTCTTTTGTTGGGCATAAAGCGGTAATAGCAAAGAGTTCATTAAGAGGAAGACGGGCACCAATAATTAATTGAATAGGCAAATGGTTTTTTTTTATTTCTGTATGGGCTCTGACTACACCTGCCACAGAGCAGTTATCGGTAACTGCGATACTGTGATACCCCAAAAAACTAGCGGTACTCACTAACTCTTCAGGGTGTGATGCACCTTCTAAAAATGAAAAGTTAGATTGGCAACAGAGCTCTGCAAACATTAGCTAAACCAACCTTGAAAGTACCATGTTGGAGAGGCGGAATTTACAGAGGTATTTCTATATACCCAAAGGCGTTCAGCTTGGGGCGTTTCGAGTAAGAAGTAATCGCGTTTTAAAGGCGTGCACCACCATTGTGTTTGTAAGCGTTGTGGTCCAGCAACAATACGACCTTTAGATACTAACCTAATGGGTTTTGTTAACATAAACGCAGGCGTTGCGGCATCAGCAGGCCAGTGTTCTGATAAAGTGAAAAACGGGTTGTTAGGTGGGTGAAAAGCGTTATCTTCTAAACGGGTACTTAATGTATCGAAGAGCTTGTGAACATCAATGGCATGGGTTCGTTGGTTAGAAAAAAAGTCGTTTGAACTGGGGGATATATCTAAGCTGTTGTGACACTCTAATTGTATGCTGCGAATGGGATTGGAAAAGGTGGTTTTTTCTAATTTTAAAGCCAAAGTTGCAGCCCAATCATGAGACAAATATTGTGCTAAGCTCGCTTGAAGTACCAGTGGATATGAGCACTTTTCACTATCTATAAAAGTGAATGTTATCTCTTGTGTGGCTTGATTGCGGCTACGTAAGTAACTTTGTAGTAAATCAAGTAAAGCCCTTGCCCAGCGCAATAAGTGTTCTTGATTTTCCATTTCAAAAGGTAGCTCAATACACTCGGTAAAAAATGTTTTAGGCTGATAAAATACGCGACCTAGGTTACTTAACCCTTTGATTGCATATAAATATTTAATGGTATCCTGTGAAAATCGGCCGGCAAGCTCTTCAATTGGTAAGGCCAATAAGGCTTTTACTGAATGAACTCCAACCCGCTGTAGTTGTTGTTGTGTTTTTAATGACAGCTGAAGCTGTGTAATGTTTAAATCATACAAAGCCGTGAGTACCAGCTCTTTTGAAAATAAACGATTTACTCGTGCTTTTGCCAATACACAAGCTTGCTCGGGCGTATTGGCTGTTGCGTAGTAAAAAGGGGTGTTGTGTTTATTTAGAGCATCAAGCAATACGCGCAAATGGATTTGTTTACTGCCATAGTAATAATCATGACGATCGCATCGAATTAATAGCTCACAAGAACTTTCTAAGCAAATATCACCATTGAGTTTATATAATTGATAAAGAATATGTGTAAGGCGAAGACGCTCTTTTTCAGCGCTGTAGGTGAGCACTTCTAATTGCGCACATAATGCGCTGGCGCTAGCTAAACCCATACCTATTTCAATACCGAATTTAGATGCCGCTAAGTTACATTGTATAACCTGATTCTGGGGAGCATGGTAAACCACCAAAGGCACACTGACTTCTTTGGGTATTAACAGGGCTGGAAAGTAAAGGCCTAACCACATGATAAACTAATGGTTTATTGCTGTAGAGAGTACAGATGCGTGCAAAGTGCGGTTAATCACATTATTACTAATAGGCATAGGGTTATTTATTTGAATTCCCATTTGAGGCCATCCTCCTTGTTGCTTCAACACATCTAGGTACCATTGCTGCTCTTTTTTGTACAAGGCCAGCTGTTCGGAACAAGGAGTTTGAATTGCACTTTGCTGAGTATTTGGCGATGAAAACCAAATGGCTTTGCAACCGTGCTGCGTTGCTTTTACATGACATCGACGTAACTGTTGTGATGTTGCGGTTAGGTTCCAAGCCAGCACCACAGCGCAGACCCCAGACATAATGCATTGCTCAAAAGCCCATAAATTTTGACTATTTTCAGAGGAATGTACGCAGAACAGGTAATCACTCGAGCAAATATCTCGTTGAAACCAGTGGGTGTTGGGCTGTCCAGGAGGGTTGATAAGTGCAATATATTGTCCCTCTTGCCGAGCTGCTTTTATTACAGACGATAAAAATGAGAGCTCTCCAGAGCCAGAATATGTGTGAAAATTCAATAACCCGTATTGGGCTAACCCTCCTTGTAGTGCTTTATCTATGGAAGCCTGGAGGAAAGGTAAAGCTACTTTTTTTTCTTGTGAACCAGTGCTGGCGTTCCAAATTATTTTAGATAGTTTAAGTTGCTCTAACGATGACATAGCAAATACCAATAACTGTATATTTATACAGTTATTGTAGTGAAAAAAAAGACAACCTCAAGCTGTCTTTTATTTTTATTGAAAGGCGGCTTATGAGTACGGTGCTTCTGAGTGTTGCACGCTCACTGCCGAAATGAATTTACCTTTCTTTTTTAGGACTATAAATAGGGGTAGGAAGGGCGGTGATTTTATCTGATAATTGAGTTATTTTTGCGGTTCCACGAGTTTTTACTACATCGATACGCAATACATTATGCATGGGGATATAGGTGTGAGTGACATCGGCGAATTCAGACTTTAACTTTTCATGGCTGGGGTCAACCACTAATTGAGTATGGGTATCCCATAAAAAATCACCAATTTCGACGAAACCAAATAAAGAACCTTGCGTTAGTGCTTTTACATAAAGTTCGTAACGCTCGCCGTTACTGACAAATTGAATGCGATAAATAGGGTCGTTCTGAGACATAAAATACAATAATGAAAATGCTATATTGGACTATTGTCTCTTTTTATTATGCATTGGGCAACAAAGGCGCAAGCAAGGATTGAATGGTAATCTGCATTTCCTCGCTGTCTTGGCATAACACTGCATTCACCGCGAGCCCTTGAACAAAGCAAGTAAGTTGTAGTGCTGCTGACTCAATATCTACACCTACTTTAAGCTGGCCATGCTCCATTGCTTGTTCTAAGCAACTAATAAAGGCGATTTGCAGACCATCGAGATAATGGCGACCAATTTCTCGAATGTTGATATCGTCAATACCTAATTCAGTTACCGAATTAATTAATAAACACCCTCTGCCATCAATAAGGGAAATGTAGTCATTGAAAAAACTCTGAATAGACACTAACCCCTGCTTTTCTTGTAGTTGTGTTTGCAAAGGTAATAAGCGACTTTCTTGGTAGTGAGCGAGTACGCGGTATAAAAATTGTTTTTTGTTTTTGAATTCAATATAAAAGCCCCGTCGATTAAATTCTGTACGGGCAATCAGCTCATCCATTGCTGCTCCATGAAAACTGTGTTCTAGAAACACATCTTCAGCGTCAGAGAGTACTTGTTCTATGTTGTATAAAGCTTTACGAGGCATAATTTTAGAGAATGTTTATTCTTAGCCTAATGTAATTTGCCGCATATGCAAGCATTAAAGCGTATTTTTGCTGTTTGATATATCGTATTGCTTTGGGATCTCTTACACTCTTAGGTGTATTAAATTGAGGTATACAATGAAAACAAAAATAATGAGTTTTGCGTCAGCATTTGCATTAGGTCTTACAGCTTCAGTAAGTGCGTTTAATGTCAGCGCAGAAGACAGCTTAGCGCCAGAAAAAGAATATATCCAAGCACATTTAAACTTCCTTGCGAGTGATTTACTTGAAGGTAGAGATGCAGGATCAATGGGTCATGAAATCGCTGCGGAATATATAGCTACGGAATTTAAAAAGTACGGTTTAACACCCGCAGGAACCGATGGCTTTATGCAGCGCGTTCCGTTTAGACGTGCAGTATTAAAGCAAGAATCTCCTGCATTAACGTTAAAAACCCCTGACGGCGATATTAACTTATCTTATCCAAAAGACTTTTTAACCTCTGCGGATACAGTACGTGAACAAACAAAAATGTCAGGAGAGTTGGTCTTTGTAGGCTATGGCATTATTGCTGATGAGTATGGTCATAACGATTATGCCGATATCGATGTATCTGGAAAAATAGTGGTTATGTTGTCGGGTAAACCGGCGTCATTCCCTTCTGAAGAAGGAGCGCATTTAGGCTCGGGTAGGCAAAAAGCGGCTTATGCTGCTGATAATGGAGCGATTGGGCTTATTACCATAAGCACCCCTACATCTGAAAAAGTAAGACCTTATCAACGCAGCCTATCTTATATTCATACCCCTGCATTACGTTGGTTAAATAAAGAAGGTAAACCAGCGGGTACCCATGAACAATTGCAAGGAGCAGCTCATTTTGGCCGCCCTTCGGCAGAAAAGTTATTTGCTCATGCACCTGTGTCGCTAGAATCAATCTACGCTCAGTTAGAAAAAGATGAAGCGCCAAAAGGCTTTGCTTTACCTGTTTCAGTAGCACTAACGAAAGAAAGTACCCATGAAACAATATCGAGCCCTAATGTTGTTGGTTTTGTTGAGGGCAGTGATCCCAAGCTAAAAAATGAATATGTTGTCTTTAGCGCGCACTCTGATCATATCGGCATAGCAAAAAGCGTTAAGAAAGATAAAATCAATAACGGTGCGATGGATAATGCGTCGGGTACATCTATTATGCTAGAAACTGCCCGTTTATTTGGGCAAATGGAAACTAAACCAAAACGCTCTATTTTATTTGTGTCGGTAACCGCAGAAGAAAAAGGCTTGTTAGGCTCGGATTACTATGCAAATAATCCTACTGTGCCGGTGGAATCTATTGTCACAAATGTCAATTTAGACATGCCAATTTTAACTTACAACTTTGCTGACGTAATTGCTTTTGGTGCGAATCATAGCGATATGAAAGTGTCGGTAGAGCAAGCAACAGGTAATATTGGTATAAAACTAAGTCCAGATCCTTGGCCTGAACAAGCTTTGTTTACGCGCTCAGATCACTACTCATTTGTAAAACAGGGTATTCCTTCTATTTTCCTAGTTACTGGCTTGGAGTCGGCTGACCCTGAAATAGATGGCTCAAAAGTATTTGGTAACTTCCTTGCCACTCACTACCACAAACCAACAGATGATCTTAACCTTCCGTTTAAGTGGAATGCAGCGGTGAAATTTGCCAGTGTGAATGCGCAAATTGGCAATACCTTAGCAAACCAAGAAGAACGTCCAAAGTGGAATGATGATAGTTTCTTTAAGGCAACTTTTGCAAAAGAGTAATCAGATTGAAATAAAAGCCGATGAAAAGTCGGCTTTTATTTTTCTAAATTATAAAGAGGGGATTAGTGAAAAAATGTTTTGAATAATGCCCAGTGATCATTGAAGCTTTCAGTTGGACGCTTAGTAAATTCAGAGCGAATAAACTGGTTAATTCGACCATCGGCAAAACAGACCATCATATTTGCCAATATCGCTTCATCGGCGCCTAAGGTTTTACCTTCTCTTAATTTACGTTCGCGCAGTATTTGTTTTAACTGGGTTTCTAAACGTTCAAACAACTGAGCAATTCGAGTGCGTAAACGCTCTTGTTCACCCATTAAAGCGTCGCCATTAAGCAGCCGTGTGATGCCGGGGTTTTTTTCAGCAAAGCCCAATACAAGATGCAAAATTAATTGGCATCGTACCATGGCGTCTTTTTCTTCCGTCACAATTTTGTTTACACGAGAAAACAAGGTGTTCTCGGTAAATTCAATTAGGCCTTCAAACATACGGGCTTTACTGGGGAAATGACGGTATAGGGCTGCTTCAGAAACGCCTACTTGCTCGGCAAGTTTCGCTGTGGTTATCCTTTGTCCTGGACTACTTTCTAGCATAGACGCAAGGGCTTGCAGAATTTGAGCTCGGCGATTCGGTTTTTTTACAGCGGGCATGACAGTTCCTTTAGCGTGTACGTTTATTTATTATTATAGTGGCTAGCCATTAATGAAATTAGCGTATGTGCTAAATTCGTTTTACTGTCTGCCGACAGTACTTTATCGCCCTCAGGCCAAAAAACATGAAGAGCATTTTGATCACTATTAAAGCCTAAACCTTGAATAGAAATATCATTTGCAGCAATCATATTCAGTTTCTTTTTCTCAAGCTTACCACGAGCATAGTGTTCAACTTTTTGACTTTCAGCGGCAAAACCTAGCGTGAAAGGCGCTTTTGGTAATGCAGCAACATCTTTAAGAATATCAGGGTTTTTCGTAAAAGTAAGTGTTAACTCATCTGATGTTTTCTTGATTTTATTCTCTGCTTGATCAATGGCGCGATAGTCGGCTACCGCTGCGCAAGCAATGAAAATATCAGCGTCGTTTACTTTGGCCATAACGGCGTCGTGCATACTTTGAGCAGAATCTACATTAACACGTTCTACCCCTGCAGGGGGCGATAAAGAAACAGGTCCGCTCACTAATACTACGTTAGCACCAGCGGCTTTGGCTGCCGAAGCTAAGGCATAGCCCATTTTTCCTGAACTGTGGTTACTAATATAACGAACGGGATCAATGGCTTCTCGTGTTGGGCCAGCCGTTATTAATACCGTTTTGCCACTAAGTGTTTGCTCTACTTCGGTGATGTTATCTATGTAATCGGCGATATCTTGAGGCTCAACCATTCTTCCAGGGCCTACGTCACCACAAGCTTGTTCTCCTGCAGCAGGGCCAATAAACTCAACACCGTCACCACTCAATAGTGCGATGTTGCGCTTTACCGATGCCGCTTGCCACATTTGTTGATTCATGGCTGGTGCAACCACGGTTTTGGCGACAGAGGCTAAATAAAGCGTGGTAAGCAAATCGTCTGCAATTCCATTCGCCATTTTTGCTAATAAATTAGCTGTAGCTGGTGCGATAACAAGGTAATCGGCCCATTTAGCTAGCTCTATATGGCCCATAGCGGCTTCTGCTGCAGGGTCTAATAGGTCGTTGCTGACGGTATTACCCGACACCGCTTGTAATGAAAGAGGACTAACAAAATGTTCCGCTGAAGACGTTAATACCACGCGAACAGAGGCGCCTTTTGCAACCAATTTTCTCACCAAGTCTGGTGTTTTATACGCAGCAATTCCGCCTGATACACCCAATAAAACGTTTTTTCCTAGCAGCAAAATAAATACTCAATCAAAAAGCTATATATCCAGATAATATCATGGGCCGTAAAGTGTGTGTAGCACGACTCGTCATGAGTTCAGGTGTTTGGGGTAAGTTGCTGTGGTAAAAATGCGCTTTAATGTTACCTACTATCTTTTGAGATAACTTCGTTTGAATCTTTAGCTCCTAATTTACTTTATTATTTGTAGCATCAATTTGGGTTTTCGAGTTTTGCTCAAGCTGTTTACATTCGTATTTTGTAGAATACTACACTCTATGGATTTTTATTTTTAAGAGTCATTAATTGCTTTGAATTCAATTTCTTTTAGTTTTAAGTGTGATTTCAGTTCACTTAGCTTTTCTGGTTTACCTTTTAATTGTCTAAGTAATTGAGGATTTTTACCTCCTTCTGTTTTTTGTCTGAGGTTCATTATTTCTACTTCATATGTGTTTATTCTGGACTGTAATTGGCTTATATCAACCTTTAATCTTTGTGCAGAAATTTTATCTTTATTAAGTGTTGTATAAATAGGTTGGAGAATGCTAAAAATGATAAGCAAACAAATTCCAATTGCACCATAACCAGCTCCCTTTCCTGTTTGATACATAACTATTCCACAGTAGGGACATAGGTGCTGTATTCGTTTTCCAACGAAAAATCCCATCTTTATATGCCATAATCTAGGAGTGCATTTTTTATTGCAGCTACTACACGTAATTCTTTCATCCATTTGTGTATTTTCCATAAAATATATCATCAAATAGGAAGCTCATACTATTGCAATTGGCAGTGTGGTGATCAACTAGTTTCTGGTTATCGTTTAAGCGCCTTCTAGTTGTTATTCACGGACATATTCATGCAATGATGGCATTACAAGAACGAGGAGCGTATATGGTCTCGTTTCAAAAAAGAAATGAACAGTACCAATACAGGGGGTTGGAAATAATAGCGAAAATTATGGCGACGATTGGCACCCTGACCTGGGCTATTTTGTTGGTGCGCAAATAGCGAAGGCCTATTGTGAACAAGCCGAAGACAAGCAACAAGCGATTAAAGAGCTCCTAAACGTAAGCGATTCGAATTCTATTTTGGTTAAAAGCGGTTATGCAGACTGCTTTAATGCCGTTAATACGCCCTAGTATACAAGGCTAAAAAGCAATTTTTTACTGTGTCCACGAGTTTGAATTTAGCTATTCAAGCGAGGCTGCAATTTCAGTCAGCGCGGTGATGGCAATCTCAATATCATGTTTTTGTGTTTGCCAATTACTCAGTGCTGCGCGAATAATAGATTCACCTTGCCAACTACCTAAGCTCAAAAATATACGTCCATCTGTATTTATCGCGTGTAAATAGTGCTCCACTTTTTGTTTTGCTTCATCGTTAGTTAATCCGGTTGTAACTGGTTTAAATAAAACAACATTTAACTGGCAAGGGTAAACTAAATCGTAGTGATTTGATTGTGCTATCCAGTCCGCAAATTCACCGGCTAATGCTACTGCTCGCTGAGTCCATTCTCGAACGCCATTTTTGCCGTACGCTAACAATGATAAATATACTGGTAACGCACGAAATCGCCTAGAGTTTTCTATTCCTAACGACATGAAATCAGGCTCATCACTGCTGTTAACTAAGTAAGGCGCAGGCACGTCACAGCTATTAAAGAGGTGCTGTCTATGTTGGGTGAGGAATACGCCGCAATCATAAGGTACATTGAGCCATTTGTGGCAGTCTAAAGTAACGCTATCAGCCAACTCTAGGCCACGAGTTTTACCATTTTTGCCATTCAGTAAACGCTCGAAAATACCAAATGCTGCGTCAACGTGAAGCCAAGCATCATACTGTTTGCATATTTCACTTATAGTAAGTAAGTCATCATAATCTGTACCAGTAACTGTGCCTGCGCTGGCAATTACTATTTTTCCTTTGGCATTGCTTTCTTTTAGAGCCTTCTGCAACGAAATGGATGACATCTTTTCTGTTCTATTTTCGCAATCAACTGAACGGTAGTTCCGTTGTCCTAAGCCTGCCATTCCTAGACTTTTAATCATGCTAGCATGGGGGGTACTAGAAAAAACATTAATGTCCAATGCGAATAACCCATCTTTGGCAACATCAATTCCTTGCTGATTGCCGACATATTGTCTTGCGGTAATTGCCGCTAAGAAATTCGCGGCTGTCGCGCCGGTTGTCAAAGAACCTTGAAAGGTATGAGGTAAAGTGAATAGATCACAAAGCCATTTTATTGCTTGCTGTTCGACTTGAGGGGCTATGGAGTCTCCTGATTTAATGAGATTTTGATCAAAACTAGACACTAACCAATCGGCAAAAGTTGCTACCGGTGTTGCCCCTCCGGTAACAAAGCCCCAATATCGAGGACCACGACTGGCCGAGAGGTTGGGAACAATCGTTTCTTGCAAATGCTTTACACAATAATCCATCCCCATCCCAATTTTATTTAAACCATTGTTAGCCAGAGATGTGTTTAGTTTCGCAACACGAGTGTTAACTTGTTGGTTAATAAATGCTTGGCTTATTTGGCTAAAAATCTCGTGATCGTCAGCTAACGTAGGCCAAAAATTTGATTGCTGTTGGTTTTTTAGTCTATTGTTCACTCGCGTAATCCTATTACGTTAATTGTTATTTAGCATAAAATAAGCTGAGTTAAATAACAGATACAGTTTTTATTATTTTTAAGTGTACAGTTGAACGCCATATAGATTGAAAGCTTTCCCTAAAGGGCTCATGCCAAAGAAACTCGTCGAGGGTATCGGTAAAGACTTCGATGGTGCATATAGTACGTATACCATGACTCGTCATGAGTTCAGGTGTTTGAGCTAGGTTACTTTGGTAAAAAGTACTTTAAAAAGGAATGAATTGAATGGATCATCTTCTAGCATCTGAACGCCCATGTGAAAAGCTCATTAACGCAGGGCCTGCAATGTTAACCGACGTTGAGTTGCTCGCAGCACTTATTCGCCATGGTCAAAAAGGCAGAAGTGCGCTGAGTATTGCACGAGATTTACTGACTCGGTTTGGCTCGCTTCGCAATGTGTGCACCGCTGACAAGCGAGATTTTTGTGCTGTGTCTGGCGTTGGTTTGGTTAAATATGCACAGTTACATGCAGCCTTAGAAATTAATAAGCGGCAACATGAAGAGCAATTGCAAAAAGACAGTGTTTTTCACAATGCAGAATCAGTTAGAAAATACGTACAGCTCCATTTACGGGATCAGCAAAGGGAAATTTTCGGTATTTTACTGCTAGACAACCAACATCAGTTAATTGCTTACAAAGAATTATTCTCCGGAACAATTAATGCCGCAGCTGTGTACCCTCGAGAAATCGTTAAGCAAGTGCTTGCTGATAATGCCGCTGCGGTTATTCTAGTGCATAACCATCCTTCTGGTGTAGCAGAACCTAGTCAAGCCGACATACAGCTGACAAAAGATATAAAAGCCGCCTTATCTTTAATTGATGTAGAAGTTCTAGACCACTTTATTGTCGCAGATGTGTTAACATTGTCCCTAGCTGAGCGAGGATTGATGTAAAAAATAGCTTGATCATTATTCTTGTTTACTGTATAAAATGCGCCCTCAAATTGAAGCAAGTTTGCCCTTGTCAGCTTTTTGAGCTGACCCGAAATGGGACTAAGTAACAGTTTTTCTGGAGACAAACAGATGTCTAAAGTATGTCAAGTAACAGGCAAGCGTCCAGCCGTTGGTAACAACCGCTCTCACGCTCGCAACGCGACTCGTCGTCGCTTTTTACCAAACCTTCATTCTCACCGTTTTTGGGTTGAGTCTGAGAACCGTTTTGTGAAATTACGTGTTTCTACTAAAGGAATGCGCATTATTGATAAGAAAGGTATCGATGCAGTTTTAACTGACATGCGTGCCCGTGGCGAAAAAGTATAAGGAATCTAAATCATGCGTGATAAAATTAAATTAGTATCATCTGCTGGCACTGGATTTTTCTACACCACAGACAAAAATAAGCGTAACATGCCTGGTAAGATGGAGATCAAAAAATACGATCCCGTTGTACGTAAGCACGTTATGTTCAAAGAAGCCAAAATCAAGTAATACACTTGCTTTTGTCTCCACAAGAACCCGGCTATAGCCGGGTTTTTTGCGTGAGGTTAGTTTGCTATGCCTGAGTTACCAGAAGTTGAAGTTAGCCGATTAGGGATCCAACCTTTTTTGTTGCAGCAAACCATAGCACACGTTGTGGTGCGTAACGGTCGTTTACGCTGGCCTGTTCCTGATGTTATTCATTCGTTGACTCAGCAACCTATTTTAAGCCTCTCCCGACGTGCTAAGTACTTAATGATTTCACTGAGTGAAGGCGACATAGTGCTGCATTTGGGAATGTCTGGGGCACTTCGTGTTATCGATGCAGATGTTCCACCCAACAAGCATGATCATATCGATATCGTTTTAACCAGCGGTAAATGTTTACGGCTGAACGATCCTCGTCGTTTTGGTTCCTGCTTGTGGCAACCTAAAGGCCAGGTATTGTCGCAACTAGCCAACTTAGGACCAGAGCCGCTAACCGACGATTTTGACAGTGATCGTCTATTTACCTTGTCTCGGAATAAACAATCGCCAGTCAAAGGCTTTGTTATGGACAATAAAACCGTTGTAGGGGTAGGGAATATATATGCAAATGAAGCGTTATTCTTAGCGGGAATTGACCCACGCAGAGCGGCGGGCCGCATTTCAAGAAAACGTTATCAATTACTGACTAAGTACATCAAACAAGTGTTAGCTAAAGCTATTGAGCAGGGCGGTACAACGCTAAAAGACTTTTCTAATGTTGATGGTAGCCCTGGTTACTTTAGTCAGCACCTGAGAGTGTATGGGCGAGCAGGAGAGCAGTGTGAGCGATGTAGCTCGTTGATTAAAAGTGTGACTATTGCTCAGCGAAATACATTTTACTGTTCACGGTGCCAAACATAATAGTAATTACTTACTATGCAGTTTTTCCATTAAAGCCGATTCTACTATCGGGTGACAAAAACCTACAACTTTACCTCTGTGAAGTGCGACTTCTTTTACCAAGGTAGAAGAAATAAATGCGTTTTCTTCAGCCGGTGTTAAAAACACGCTTTCAAGCTTGGGGTTCAATCGGCGGTTCATATTCGCGAGTTGAAATTCGTATTCGAAATCAGATACGGCTCGTAGCCCGCGAATAAGCACTCTGGCGTTAAGTTCATCAGCGTAATCTGCAAGTAAACCTTTAAAGCCAACAACAGTGACGTTATCTAAACCTTTAGTGATAGATTTAACGAGATCGACTCGCTCCTCTAAGGTAAATAGAGGGCGCTTGTTGGGGTTTGATGCAACCGCAACAACAACGTCTGAGAATAGATTTGAAGCACGTTCGATTAAGTCAAAATGTCCATTTGTAACTGGATCAAAGGTGCCTGGGTATATTGCTTTTGTCTTCATGTAACTATAGAAACAAAATTTTTTATGACCTTAACGGGGATGACGTGTATTTGCAATGAGTATTAACGGTTATATCCGTTTAAAAAGGCGTTCCAATGGCTATTTTCGAACTGATAATCGTCAGCTAGGGCTTTTTCTTTATTTAGTGAACGTAAAAAGCGATTAAGGTTGTCTTGTTTCCAGTTTTCACCGTTTTGCCTTTTGCATTTATCAAAATCAATCAGCCAAGTCTTACCTTCTGGGTTTCGCAAAAAATTATGTACGTTCATATCGTGATGATAAATCTGGGCGTCGTGAAATTGTTTTACCATGATTCCAATGTGTTGCCATTGCTCATTGCTTAACTCTGTTTTAACTAACACATTATGCAAACTATCTGTATTGGGCAAACACAAGGTTAAAATACTGGTGGTGTAAACAAGACCCTGTTTTTGCACCATACCTGCAATACCTTGAGGAACGGCTAGCCCTTGTTGATTCATTGAATTAAGTAAAGCAAGCTCTTGCCATGCCCTTGTTTTCTGTAAGCCAGTAAAAACAAATTTATCCTTGGAAAGATGGCGAATTAAGCCACCGCGTAAATACCGCCTCAATACCATTGTGTGGGATTGATATTTTATAAAATAGGTAATGCCTCGGCCGTGAGCCGTATTCACAATGGCCTGTTGCTGTTGCCAATACTCAGGTGAAAACCATTGCGCACTAGGTTCAATGTTAAGCGCATTAATAGCTTGATCATCGGTAATTAATTGGCCTTTAGCCGTACGAACAACAGATAATGACATAAGTGAATGTAGACAACCTCTTGAGTCTTGAGCAAAAATATAATCAAATTACCCCATTATACGCTAATACGGTAACAATTAACTTGTTCGCATCTTCAGCTTTTCCCATTCTTTTACCTCAAAACGCGAGTATTTGTATTTTAAGGCTGTCTGCCATTGGTGATGTGTGCCACGCCGTTTCTATGGTAAGCCGTATACGTGAGCACAGGCCTGATATTTCTATTGTATGGATCACCGGAAAAATTGAACATGCACTCGTTACCGGTATGGAAGGTGTTGAATTTATTGTATATGACAAGAAGCAGGCAAAACAGGCTAGAAACCATGTAAAAGCCTGTTTAAAAGGACGCACCTTTGATGCCTTATGTCTTATGCAGTTGGCTTTAAGAGCAAACTGGCTATCACGTGTTGTTAAAGCAAAGGTTCGCCTTGGTTTTGATGCTAAAAATAGTAAAGAAGGCCATAGCTTTTTCATTAATCATCGTATTAAGCCTCACAAGTCTCGCCATGTTTTAGAAGGTTTTCATGCTTTTGCTGATGCGCTAGGTATTCCCTCAGGCTCATCGCTGTCTTGGCCTATTCCGTATTCAAAGGACGACCAAGAGTTTGCTACAAATGCGTTAGCGCAATTCAGCAAAACCGTGGCTATTTGTCCCGCGGCTTCTAAATTAGAGCGAAGTTGGCAGCCTCAACGCTATGCTGAAATCGCTGTGTTTTGCCAGTCGTTAGGCTTGTCCGTTGTATTATGTGGTGGACCAGGCCCAATTGATAAACAACTGGAAGCAGAGATTCAAAGTGCGATGGAAACCCCTTTACCTTCGTTTATTGGAAAAACCTCGTTAAAGCAGATGTTCTGTATCCTTAAAGACGCGTTTTTTGTTATTGCACCTGATACTGGGCCTGCTCATATGGCGACAGCGGCGGGCACGCCCGTTGTGGGACTGTACGCCCACTCTAATCCAAGACGAACAGGGCCTTATCTGTCATTGCAACACGTGGTGAATGTGTACGACACCCATATTATCGAGCAGCAAAGTAAACCTCAGGACGAATTAAAATGGGGCACTAGAGCCAAAGGCGATGAATTAATGTCGGCCATTACCACGGATATGGTCAAAGCCTCAATTCAAGGTTTACTAGACAAATCTTAATTCCTTCGCTATTCCTGAATAACACGTAGATTTTTACAAAAGACATTAGTCGCAGATATAAGGGGAGTTGTCGTTGCAACTTCACTGGTTTTTGCCATTTGGCTGTAAGATTTGCGCACTTAATTTGGGGCAGTCGTTAGGCAAAAATTATGCAAAAATCGCTATACAAACAACTAGACACTCAGTTAGATGAACTTAAAAACACAGGCCTTTATAAACAAGAAAGGGTTATTCGCTCTCAGCAAAGTGCGCAAATAGATGTTGGCGATGCTGAACCTGTATTGAATTTTTGTGCCAATAACTATTTAGGGCTAGCTAACCACGACACACTTATCAGTGCCGCTAAACAAGGGTTAGACGACCATGGTTTTGGCGTTGCTTCTGTTCGGTTTATTTGCGGTACCCAAGATATACATAAAGCGCTCGAACAAAAAATAAGTGACTTTCTGGGTATGGAAGACACTATTTTATATCCGTCTTGTTTTGATGCCAATGGCGGGTTATTTGAAACCCTACTTGGACCTGATGACGCCATTGTGTCTGATGCACTAAATCACGCCAGCATCATTGATGGCGTTAGGTTAAGCAAGGCAAAGCGCTATCGCTATGCAAACAATGATATGGCTGCACTAGAGACTCAGTTAATCAAAGCCAGAGAAGATAATGCCAAACACATTATCATTGCTACCGATGGTGTATTTTCTATGGATGGTGTTATTGCCAATTTGTCAGGGGTATGCGATTTAGCTGAAAAGTACGATGCACTGGTAATGGTAGACGATTGTCATGCCACCGGTTTTCTTGGTGAAAATGGAAAAGGGAGCCATGAGTATTGTGACGTAATGGGACGGATAGATATTCTCACCGGAACATTAGGAAAAGCCTTGGGAGGTGCCTCTGGAGGTTACACTTCAGGTAAAAAGCAAGTGGTAGAGTGGTTGCGCCAGCGTTCACGTCCTTACTTATTTTCTAATTCTGTTGCGCCTCCTATTGTGACTGCATCACTTGAAGTCTTCGATATGATGGAGAAAGGTGAAGCGCTTCGTTCTGCATTATGGCGCAATACACAACATTTTAGACAGCGTATGTCAGATGCGGGATTTACTTTGAGCGGTAAAGATCACCCAATAATTCCTGTTATGTTAGGCGATGCAAAGCTTGCAACCAATATGGCTAATGCTTTGTTAGAAGAAGGTATTTATGTCATCGGCTTCTCTTTCCCTGTAGTACCTAAAGAGCAAGCGCGAATTCGTACTCAAATGTCTGCAGGACATACCCTTGAGCAAGTGGATAAAGCCGTTGATGCCTTTATCAAAGTGGGTAAAACATTGGGAGTCATTCAATGAAGTCCCTAGCCAAGTTACACGCAAAACCAGGAATATGGTTGCACCAAGCTGAATTACCTAAAGTCGGCCATAACGATCTATTGATTAAAATTCGAAAAACCGCAATTTGCGGCACCGATATGCATATTTATAACTGGGATGAGTGGTCACAAAATACCATCCCTGTACCTATGATTGTTGGTCATGAATATGTAGGTGAAGTTGTGG
This sequence comes from Alteromonas sp. 5E99-2, assembly GCF_017368475.1. Taxonomy (GTDB): domain Bacteria; phylum Pseudomonadota; class Gammaproteobacteria; order Enterobacterales; family Alteromonadaceae; genus Alteromonas_F. The sequence goes on along the minus strand of NZ_JAFNJE010000018.1, from coordinate 16,281 downwards.
ACATGGGCCAAGAAGTTCAAGGCTTTGAAAAAGGAGATAGGGTATCAGGGGAAGGGCATATTACCTGTGGGCATTGTAGAAACTGCCGTGCGGGTCGTCGTCATTTGTGCCGAAATACCCAAGGTGTTGGTGTTAATAGACAAGGCGCATTTGCAGAGTATTTAGTTATTCCGGCATTCAACGCGTTTAAAATCCCCGATAATATTAGTGATGATTTGGCCTCTATTTTTGACCCTTTTGGCAATGCGGTGCACACAACCCTAACTTATGATTTAGTGGGTGAAGACGTATTGATCACAGGGGCTGGTCCTATTGGTATTATGGCGGTTGCCATTGCTAAACATGCAGGTGCACGCAACGTAGTGATTACCGATGTGAACGCTTATCGCCTTGAACTTGCAGAAAAAATGGGTGCAACCCGTGCTGTAAATGTCAGTAATACTCAGTTAGTTGATGTCATGCATGATTTAGACATGGCTGAAGGCTTCGATGTAGGGTTAGAAATGTCAGGTGTTCCCTCAGCATTTCGAGGTATGCTCGACACCATGAATAACGGAGGGAAAATCGCGATGTTAGGTATTCCGCCAAATGATGTTGCGATCAATTGGAATGACGTGATTTTCAAAGGATTAACAATAAAAGGCATTTATGGGCGGGAAATGTTCGAAACTTGGTATAAAATGGCGTCGCTACTACAAAGTGGTTTAGAGCTGGGGCCTATTATTACTCACCAGTTTGATATTAACGACTTTCAAGAAGGCTTTGATGTGATGGGGTCTGGGCAGTCGGGTAAAGTCATTTTAAATTGGTAAGGAAGAGCATGTTATGAAAAGTTACTCTCACATTTCTTGTGAAGCACTCCATGAACAAAGAGACGAGTGGACCGTTGTCGATATTCGAGATCCTCAAGCGTTTTCATTGTCCCGAGTTGATAACTCTATTGCTTTAAACAATGAAAACTTGAGTGATTTTTTAGCCCAAACAGAGGCGAATCAGAAGGTGGCCGTAATGTGTTATCACGGTCACTCTAGTCAACAAGCTGCGGAATACTTAGCGTCACAAGGGCTGAAAAACGTTGCCAGTGTCGATGGTGGTTTCGAATTTTGGCGGTTACATTTTCCAGTTGATGGTGAATAAACTACGAAGAGTTAGCATTAACCCTGCTGTAAATACTTAGTAAAAATTACATCTTTGACTATTTCTGAGCCTGTTTCTTGTGTCATTAGTTCTTGCAGCTTGGTTTTTATGCTTAAACGAATGTCTTCACGGCCAGTCAGAGATTTAACTTTATCTTCAGGCTGGTTGCCAAAAATTTCAATTGCCGTGGCTCTTAATAAGGGTAAGTGATGCTCAGCAATTTCAAGTTGATCTAGGTCATGTATCATAAGTTCGATACTTACTCTCACATAGCCAAGTTTCTTAGCGGTACTGCCTGTATAGTTGGTAACGATTTCAGGCTCTAGACTTAAATAACCTATTTCAGCTTGAGCATTGGCAACCTTGGTATTCATAACCAAAATTAAAATTAAACTAGCTATAGCGGCAAATTTCATGATTCTGTAGACTTTGTAAATATCAATTATGTACTTCAATGATATACTAGGATTTCAATTTCTGCACAGTAACACTCAGAAAATAAATGGTGTGGTCATACATGCAACACTTTCCTACCGGACTCGATGTCACTTGGCGTCCGTATAGCATAAGCACAGATTTAAATACTCAGTTAGCTGAATGGCTAATTGATACGGGTTCTCTAACCGAGCGTATCGAATCGCACTGTACACATTTTAGTGTCAGGTTATTGGGGCAAGGAGAGAAACCTATTCATCGGTGTGAAAGTGAGCGTTTACTTTTTTCTGAGTCTGAGTATAACGTTCGCGAAGTTGTCTTATTGGCAGATGAAGTGCCTTGGGTGTTCGCACGCTCTATCATTCCTTCGAAATTGGCTAATGGTGAATGGAACACTATGGGAAGTGCACCTTTAGGTAGGCAGTTGTTTAACGACAAACGGTTTATCCGAAGTGATTTTGACCTTACGTCTGTAAAAGCAAAGCATTTTTCAGAACTGGTTTCGCTATCTGATGACGATCAAGTATTACATGGCAGGCGTAGCTCGTTTCGACGAGGCGATTTTGATGTTTTAGTGGCAGAAGTGTTTCTACCAGAATCACCCGCCTATAAATAAGAGAAGACAATGGCAAGTACCCAAAAATCGCTAGCACTAATGCAGTTAATGAGGCTCGACAGGCCCATAGGCATTTATTTATTGATGTGGCCTACCTTGTGGTCGTTGTTTTTATCTTCTGAAGGAGCGCCGCCGCTTAATATTTTGCTTATTTTTCTTGCTGGCGTAGTTGTAATGCGTTCTGCTGGTTGCGTTATCAATGACTACGCCGACAGGAATGTAGATGGTCAAGTGGAGCGAACATCTCAACGTCCACTAGCAATAGGCACGGTCTCTAGTCGCGAAGCACTTATACTGTTTGGATGTTTGATAACCGTTGCTTTGGTTTTAGTGCTTTTACTGAATTGGCAAACCATTGCCTTGTCTGTGGGAGCGTTAATTCTGGCAGCGAGCTACCCTTTTATGAAGCGTTATACTCATTATCCCCAAGTTGTATTAGGTGCGGCATATGGCTGGGCCATACCTATGGCAGCGATGGCGATTACAGAAACGGTTCCTTTGTGGGCGTGGTTGTTATTTTTGGCTAATGTATGCTGGACCATCGCTTATGACACCTATTACGCTATGGTCGACAGAGACGACGATTTGAAAGTAGGCATTAAATCAACAGCCATTGCATTTGGCCGTTATGATCTGCTTATTATTTCACTTTTACAACTTATGACGTTGTGCATACTCGGATGGGTATTTAGCATAAACAACTTAAATCACTATGCTTATTTAGGGCTAGTTGGTGCATTCATTGGCTTTGCTATCATCCTCTGGAAAGCCAGAGGACGAGACAAAACAGCGCTGTTTAATGGATTTTTAAATAATCACTATATTGGCGCCATTATTTGGCTAGGTATTGTCGTTGGTTTGCTCTGATAATAGTGCATCAAGACGTTTTTCAAGGGCGTCGACTTTTTCTCTCGTACGTATTAGCACTTGGTTTTGAACATCAAACTCTTCTCGGGTGACCAAGTCGAGTTTACTTAGTTGAGCTTGTAGTATGTGCTTGATTTTTGATTCGGCTTCTCCGGCCATGTTACGCACGCCAGGAGGCACTGCATCAGAAATTTGCTTGGCAAGCTCTTCAAGTTTTTTTGGGTTAAGCATGTTTCACACCTATTAATTGTTGTGTATGGCATTACAATACGGCAATTTTAAAACCATGACCATTCGGATACCAGCATGAAGTTAAACCCAGCTCAACAATCTGCCGTAGAATATATCTCTGGCCCATGTTTGGTATTGGCCGGTGCAGGTAGTGGTAAAACCCGCGTTATTACCAATAAAATTGCTCATTTGGTTAGGCAGTGCGATATACCCGCAAGGCGTATTGTTGCGGTTACCTTTACCAATAAAGCTGCTCGGGAAATGAAAGAGCGGGTGGGTCAAACCTTGGGTAAAAAAGAAGCACGAGGCTTGAAAGTAAGCACGTTTCATACCTTGGGTTTAGATATCATTAAAAAACACTTACCTGCATTAGGGTTAAAAGCAGGTTTTTCATTATTCGATGACAAAGATAGCTTAGCATTACTGAAAGATTTAACTGAACACGACTTCGACGGAGACAAAGACCAGTTGTCTCTATTGTTATCGACTATTTCTAACTGGAAAAACGACTTAAGTAGTCCTGACGCGTTATTAAAGCAGGCAAGCTCTGATGGGGAGAAAGCGTTTGCGGGCTACTACAAGCAATATCAAAATCACTTAAAAGCCTACAATGCGCTCGATTTTGATGATCTTATTATGCTGCCAACCTTGTTGCTTAAATCCAGTGCAGAAATACGCCAGCTCTGGCAAACCCGAATTCAGTACTTACTGGTGGACGAATACCAAGATACCAATACCAGTCAGTACGAACTTATTAAGTATTTAGTTGGGGAGCGAGCTCGCTTTACTGTGGTGGGTGACGATGACCAGTCTGTTTATAGTTGGCGAGGTGCTCAGCCGAAAAACCTTAAACTTTTACAACAGGATTTTCCGCGTCTAAATGTAATTAAACTAGAACAAAATTACCGTTCTTCTGGGCGAATACTGCATTGCGCCAATATTCTTATTCAAAATAACCCGCATCTGTTCGATAAAAGCCTGTTTAGTGAACATCAATATGGCGAAACGTTAAAAGTGGTTATCGCAAAAAACGAAGACAACGAAGCCGAAAAAGTCATCGCAGAATTAATTGCTCATAAATTTATGAATCGTACCAACTATCGCGATTACGCCATTTTGTACAGAGGAAACCACCAAAGCCGTTTATTTGAAAAGTTACTTATGAGCAATCGAATTCCTTACAAGATTAGTGGCGGAACGTCGTTTTTCGGTCGTGCAGAAATAAAAGACATCATGGCGTATTTGCGACTATTGGTGAACCAGGATGATGACAATGCATTGCTACGCGTAATAAACACGCCCTCGAGAGGTATAGGTCGTGCTACGTTGGAAAAATTGGGTAACTTCTCAAATGAACTGGGAGTCTCTCTGTTTGAAGCCGCGGCCCATGATGCCTTGCCATCTGTGCTGTCGGGGAAATCCTTGCATGCCGTACAGAGTTTTGTGCAGTGGATAGTCAACTTGTCCGATAATGTTGTGCGCGGTGATGCCAATGAAAGCGTCAGGGATCTCATTAAATCATCTAATTACGAATCTTGGTTGTATGAAACCAGTACGACTCCGAAAGCAGCTGAAATGGCGATGCGTAATATCAGCACGTTATTTGGTTGGTTGAAAGACATGCTAGAAGGGAATGAACTAGAACCGCCAATGACCCTACAAGAGGCTGTGAACCGTTTTATTTTGAGAGACATGATGGAGCGGGGCGAGGATGACGAAGATGCTGATCAAGTCCAACTGATGACATTACACGCGTCTAAAGGGCTAGAGTTTTCCTATGTGTATTTGGTTGGTATGGAAGAAGGGTTACTGCCTCACCAGTCGAGCATTGATGAAGATAACGTAGACGAAGAGCGTCGCTTGGCTTACGTGGGAATTACTAGAGCAATGAAAGAACTTACCTTTAGTTTAACTAGAGAGCGCCGCCAATACGGAGAAATTATTCAACCTGAGCCAAGCCGTTTTTTGTACGAGTTGCCAGTGGATGATGTGGAGTGGTTAGATAAAAAGAAGAAAGTCAGTGGTGAGGAGCGCCAAGCCAAGGGGCAGACCAGTATTGCCAATTTACGTAACATGTTGGGGAAATAGGCTTAACTAGTCTTCATTTTTTAATATTGCGCAGTTAGAGGTTTCAATTAACTCCGCAGGGAAAAGCAAACTACCTTGAGCGAACTTACTGCCTATTTCGGTTAAGGCGTCTAACTGTGATTGGGTAACAATACCATCAGCAATCACGTCAAAGTGTAAATGTTCAGAAATAAGCATAATCGACTGAATAAGCTTTAAATTACGCTGAGAACGAGGTAATGATTTTATAAAGCGATGATCGACCTTAATAAAATCAAAGGGGTAAGAAAATAAATAACTCAATGAAGCAAGGCCACTACCAAAGTTATCTAACACTAAAGTAATCCCTGCACGCTTTAATTTTTTTATAGCGGGCAAAATCAATTGAGAGCGATGGTTTAAGTCATTTTCATCAAATTCAAAAACGAGTTGTTTAGGTGATAACCCGTTGGAAGCTATTTCATCTAAAATTTTGCTAACAAAGGAGTGCTGCAACAAGTGCTTGATAGACATATTGACGGCAATTTTTTTAATACTAGTACCTGTTTTTTTAATATAGTCACATGCGCTTTTTAATTGATACAAATCAAGCTCAATAGTTAAGCCACTGTGCTCAACAACCTGACGGAATTGTTCTCTGGAGATAGAGCCTAATGTTGGATGTTCCCAAACCAGGTAAAACTCGTGATAAGCCGGCATCGTACTGGGCAATGCCACGACGGGCTGCACATATTTACTGAATCCACTATGGCTCATGGTTTGACGAAGCTGGGTCTCCATTTCCATTTCTTCAAGTAAACGCTCACGCATGCTTTTGTCAAACACAACGAAACGGCCTCGGCCTTGGTTCTTCGCTTGATACATAGCTGCATCTGCGTCTCGTATTACTTCTTCTGCGCTATTATAAAATACATCTAATGGTGTAATACCAATACTTGCACCGGAGTACATATCTTTGCTATCTAAAACAAAGGGTTTTGACACACTGGTAATAATACGGTTGGCTATCACCTCTACATCTAAGCAATCTTCAAAACAGTCCAATAACACGACAAATTCATCACCGCCCAGTCGCGCCAACAAGTCGTGACCTCGTATACATTCAGAAATACGTTTTGAAACTTCTATTAAAAATTCGTCACCAGCATGGTGGCCAAGAGTGTCGTTAATTACTTTGAAACGGTCTAAATCAATGAAAAGGACTGCGAACAACGACTCGGGGCGCCGTTTTTTACTCGCAATCGCCAAATCCAAACGACTGTTGAACATGCTTCTATTTGGCAAGCCTGTTAGTGAATCGTGGTGGGCGTCGTGAATAAGTTTTAACTCAATTTTTTTACGCTCTTCAATTTGCTTTTTTAGCACTTGGTTGGCGCTATCTAGTTCTTCAGTACGAACCTGAACTCGCATTTCTAATTCGGCATTATGAGTTTGTATTTCTTCTGCTTTTTTCTTTCTTTCGATAGCAGAAGCAATGTGATGAGATACAAACTTTAGAAGCTCTAAATCTTTACTTGTATAAGAGGCTTGCGTGCCATAACTTTGAATGGCAATGACGCCTTCAATTTGGTTTTCCACAATTAAAGGTGAGCCTAGCCAAGTTATTGATTCTGTTAGTACGCTTTGCGCAATAGGGACTTCTAAATTACCTGATTCGGCAAGTTCAAGTACTCGTGTTGAATTCACCAACTCAGCTTGTTTGGTGCGGATGACTAATTCAGTTAACCCTAAGCCTAATGTACGCTTTGTCGGTTGCGCTTCAGTGGTATCGCTGTAATAAGGAAACTCTAAGTTTTCGCGCTGTTTGTCTAGCAAGGCAATATAACAGTTCGGAGCGCTCATTAATCGCTTCAGAATCTCGTGGAGTTGAGCATAAAAAGCGTTCATATCGTCGTCTAATGCTGCGGACAACTCGGATATTTCGAACAACGCTTTTTGTAAAGATTCAATGCGTTGGCGTTCTAAAATTTCTTCTTGTAGATCGTCGTTAATTTCTCGCAGTTGTCGGGTTCTTTCGCGAATGGTTCTTTCAGTTAATTCACTTCGCTTAACCCGGTCAACTGTTGTTACTATGTGTTGTGATACAAAGGAAAATACTTCTAAGTCTTCAGCTGTGTAAATCACATTGGGATCATAAGTCTGGACTACCATCGCACCTATGACTTGATTGCCCCGCTTCAATGGAACGCCCATTAAATGCTCAGGTAACGAGCCAAATTGTTTTATACCGGTTTTCTCTACAAGATTGGCAAATTCATTTTTTTTGAAAACTAAATTTTGGCCTGATTTTAAAAGGTAACCTGTTACACCATCGTTTAGGTCGGCTATCGGAATCTGAGTTAGGGTTTGTTCATCGTGTTCGTCGACAAAATAGCTGAAGTCTAAAACTTGCAGCTCTGGGTTAAGAAATGCAACGAAGAAGTTATCAGCATTCATGAAATCACCAATAATTTCATGAATAGAGGGATATAATCGTGATAAATGACTTACGGTACTTGCAAGTTCAGAGATATCTAAGAGTGCTTTTTGGACTCGTTCAGCTCGCTTGTATTTCACCGTCATTTGTTGCAATTGGGGAACAAGCTCACGAAGCTCTTCTTCGGATAGCTCATTTTCAGACCCTAAATGACTTGTGTTTACCTTTTGCGATTCTTCTGTTTTATACATGCTCACCACGGGGAACGAATAAAGCTAACCAAATACAACACTGACTATCCCTAAAAGCCTTACTGTAGAATTAAATAGTATAGGCTAAATACCGTCGATCATATATTCAATTGCAGCTTTTATTTCATCATCTGAGCACAAGCCGCATGCTCCTTTGGGAGGCATCGCTTTAACGCCTGTGATTGAATTTTTCCAAAGTGTATCAAACCCTTTTTCATCTAATAAAGGTTGCCAATCACTTGTCACTTTTGCTTTGGGAGCGCCAAGTACTCCAGTGCTATGACAGCCAATGCATGAAGTATTATAGACTTCTTCACCTGATTTTGAATTGTCGTTAGCGCTTACATACCCACTAAAGACAACAGCGGCTAACACTGTTTTTACGCTAATTATATTAGTTTTCAAGAGAGCTCCAATTATTATTCTTATATTTTGATTATAATTACAACACAAATGGTGACAACTGTTGAGAAAAGTTTTTTTCAGAAACGTGTTTTGTTCTTTTTACGGCCAAGTGGAATGCTGAAAACGGTTGATGATGTGACTTTTGGTCAGTATGATACGCGCCTCTCGATTAAGTTTAGCTTTAAACATAGTCAATAAAGCACCCGTAGCTCAGCTGGATAGAGCGTTGCCCTCCGGAGGCAAAGGTCATAGGTTCGAATCCTATCGGGTGCGCCATTTGTAGTTCAAGCTTTATCTTTTTACTCCAACATATCCCGTTGAATCTTCGCTCTGGCTTCTAATGCAATTGTCACAAAGGCGTTAATGGTTGCGCTATCGGCATTGTTTTTGTGATGCAGGTGTACGGGAATTTCTGTGTTTATATTGTTTAATTTAAGGAAATGACAACCTTTGCTGTATAGCTTGCGCACGCAATTGGGGGCAACCGATACACCTAAACCTGCGGCGACTTCTGTGAGTAGCGTTTGCATGTTTCTAGGCTGACTGATGATGTTAGGAGAAAAACCTGCGTGTTTACATTGAATCAGCGTTTCATCGAAAAGGCCCATTGCTTCTTCTCGGTTAAACAAAACAAAGGGGGCGTTTTTTAGCTGAGATAAGTCAATGTTTTCATTCTTACCCAGCGGATGATGTTGGGGAACAATGGCAACAAGCTTATCAAGGTATATCCTATGGCTTGTGTAATCGCTGGTGATGGAGCTGGGCAGGGGACGTGAAAACCCGACGTCTATTTTGTTATTCTTTAACGCCTCAATTTGTTCCGTCACTGTCATTTCAAATAAACTAATATGCACATAAGGAAATTGCGCTTTGTAGCGACTGACTAAATCGGCCATAAACGCCAAACAAGCTGATCCTAAATAGGCAATATTAATTGTTCCCACTTGCCCATTGTGGGCACGTTTTACTTGAACCTTAGCTTGTTCCGAAAGGTGTAAAATATTTTTCGCATCAGTTAGTAATTGCTCACCAGCAAGTGTAATCACTACATTTCTAGACGTTCGATTAAATAAATTTACCCCTAACTCATCTTCTAGGGCTGATATGTGACGGCTTACCGCGGGTTGAACCGTATTCAATTCTTTGGCGGCTTGAGAAAAGCTTTGGTATTTGGCTACGGCGATAAAGCTTTTGAGGTTTTTTATATCCATGCCTGAGTCGCCTTTTACGTATTTAATATCTGTTGATGATTAATCTATACGTTTTCTGTATTAATTCTATAAAAAGTTAACATTTTTGTTATTTAAGCTTCTACTTTATTCTTGTTACATGTCTTATTTCTTGAGCTTCAATAATGAATAAGTTAGCAAACTTGGGGAGCTTTGCACTGCTGTGTATTTCCAGCTTGACCATTATGGTTGGGACTTTATTAGCGCCGGGTTTGGTTAGCATATCGAATGGTTTAGGCATTGTTGATAACACAGTGCTTCTGATCACTCTGCCTTCGTTAGGTGCGGTGGTATTTGCACCTGTAGCGGGTCGATTCATCGATAAATATGGAGCCTACAAGCTACTTGCTCTTGGCCTATTTTTATATGGTTTGGTAGGTGGCGTGCTGTATTTTATCCATGGCACAGCTGCTATTTTGATTAATCGTTTTTTGCTCGGTGGCATAACAGCCATAGTTATGGCCAGTTGTACTGTATTGATTTCTCTTTGGTTCCAAGGTGAAAAGCGTTTACATATGATCGCCAAGCAAGGCATGGCTGTTGAAATTGGTGGCGTACTCTTTTTGTTCTTAGGCGGACTGCTGGCTTCTTTGTTTTGGGGGTTACCCATTGCCCTTTATTTATTGGCTTGGGTATTTTTGGCGATGTTATTGGCTTTTGTTCCTGCAAAACATCCTAAAGCAGAATCTGCCCCTCAGAACGATGAGCCGCTACAAAAAGCCAGTGCTGCGATGTCACTGAAGCAGGTTTATATTTTGTCGACATTAGCAATGACGATATTTTTTACTTCTACAGTGTCACTGCCGAGTACTATGACGGCACAAGGGTTTAATGAAGCGCAAATTGGGCGGTTACTCGCGTTTATTTCATTCGTTGCTGTAATCACCGCAGGCTGCATGCCTAAAGCAAGTAAGTTATTGAGTAAGCCCAAATTGCTCGCATTGGCGTTTATGGCGTACGGTGTATCATATTTGTGTTTTTTATACGCCAGTACTGAGGCGTTAATTTGCGGTGCAATATGTATTGGTATTGGCTTTGGTTTTACAATTCCATTGCTAAACCATATGACAGTGGAGCTTAGTGAGTTTGCTGTACGAGGTCGTAATTTATCTTACTTCACTATGGCGGTGTTCTCAGGCCAGTTTTTAACATCATTTATTGATTATGTTCCAGGAGGCATCACCCATGTTTTTATTAGTTGCTCGATATGCAGTGTCATTATTGCCTCGAGTTTATTTTTTGTTGGCAATAAAAGGAAAGTAATATGAAAACATTAAAAGAACAAACACAAGCGAAAGTGGCTGCAGGTCGCGGCGCAAAACCTGAATTTATGCAAACCGTTGATGAATTATTAGCGAAAGAAGCTGAATTTAAAAGAGGCAGTAACGCCATTAATCTTGGCCAAATCGCTCCTGATTTTGTATTGCCTTCGGCGGTGAATGAACCCACCTCTTTAGCCGAATTATTGAATCAAGGGCCTGTTGTTGTCACCTTTTACCGTGGTAGCTGGTGCCCGTATTGCAATTTACAGTTAAAAGCCCTCCAAGCACGTATGGATGATATTCATGCTTTAGGTGCGAAGCTTGTGGCAATTAGCCCAGAAGTACCTGATGGTTCGTTGGCAGCTGAAGAAATTAACGACATGGGCTTTTATGTATTATCCGATCAAGATTCTGTGGTTGCTAAGCAATATGGTGTTGCATGGGAAGTGCCCGAATTTTTTATTGAACACATGCGGGTAGACCGAGGTTTAGATTTGAACCAAATTAATAACATCAGCACTAATGAAAGTACGACTATATTGCCTATTCCTGCCACTTTTGTTCTTTCTTCTGAAGGCCGTGTTGAATGGCGTTACCTTGATGTTGATTACAGAACACGATCTGAGCCGGAAGATATCATTCAAGCGCTAAAAGGGCTGTTTAAGGCATAAATGAAACAAGCCAGATGAATCACTGTTAATGAGTCACGTGAATAGTTGATTTTCATAGCCATTTTCTACGACAATGCTATATCAACTAGGTGTCGCATTTAAGCGATCAAATAGAAAGGGTTTTCAGTGTCTGGCTTTTCATCAAAGATATCACTTAAGCGGTTTTATGCGTCGAGCAAACAGCAAGAGGCTGATTTTCCATCTGAATTGCAGGGTGATAAACGCGACGCCTACGTTAATAAAATCACTTATCAATGCGAAAGCGACCGTGGCCGTATCATTAACTCGGCAGCGGTACGCCGACTTCAGCAAAAAACCCAAGTTTTTCCGCTAGAAAGAAATGCAGCTGTGCGCAGGTTTATTACCCGCACCCTTGTGAAAGAATTAAAAAAGCACGATAGTTTTAAAGATGATATTGAAGGTTTAGAGCAAGCCTTAGAAAGCATTGTGGAAATGTCGTGTCTAATGCACGACGTAGGTAATCCACCATTTGGTCACTTTGGTGAGCGGGCGATAACAGATTGGTTTGGCGACCATTTAGAACCCTGTATTCGAAGTGCTTTTAGCGTTGAAGACAAAACGGGTATCACCGAGGTCGTACCGAAACCGCTGTTAAAGGATATCACCCATTTTGAAGGCAATGCGCAGGGGATTCGCCTGATCACCCATTTGCAGAAATTAAACCTAACAAAAACACAAATTGCGTCAGTCTTAAAGTACACCCGATGTGGCACAGAAAATAAGCCTGAAGAAAGCCACCCTCAATACTATTTAATGAAAAAAGTGGGTTATTACTTTAGTGAAAAACCGCTGGTCGATGACATTACTGAGTTTCATGGGTTAAAAGCCGGATATCGTCACCCCGTAGCCTACATAATGGAGGCCGCTGATGATATCTCTTATTGTATTGCTGATTTGGAAGATGCCGTAGACAAGAACCTGCTTTCTGTTGAAAGCCTAAAGCAGTTATTGTTAGATGAATACGCCAAGTCATATCCGAGCTGTAATCAACAATGTGTCTGTTCTGGAACTGGTACTATTCCCGATTGTAAGCGAATGGAAAAAATACTCACCAGTCATGAAAATTGGTCGACCCATGATGCCAGTGATGTGTCTCAGTTTTTTATCGGTATGAGAAGCAGTTTTGTGGTGTCTTTAGTGCAATATGCTGCAAAAGTGATTTTTAAAAATTTGCCAGCCATCATGGATGGAAGTTACGCAGGTCACGTGCTTGAAGATGATTCGCCGTATTCTAATGTGGCCCAAGCTATGAAAAAAGTGGCTTTTGGTCATGTATTTAACCACCGTGAAGTTGAAGCGAATGAGTTAAAAGGCTACACAGTTATCACGGGGTTACTTGAAAAATACAAGCCCTTATTAGAGGCACCTGAACAAGACTTTTCTAAAGCATTGGTAAACGATAAAAACGTCCCTGTGTTATTGGCTAGGTTGTGTAAAAAGCTACCGCCTAAACATTTGCGCGCATATAGAGATGCATTAGCGCCTACTGCTGGAAATGCCTCTCGATTTCCCAATACTCAAGTAATGGAGTTTTATTATCGTTGCCGTCTTATTCAAGATTTAATTAGCGGTATGACCGACCAATATGCGTTGGACGAATACCGCGAATTGATGGCGTTAGACACCATCTGAGTATAAGTATTTCCCTCTCTATTTAACGGAAACCAAATTTAAATACAGTACATAAGGTGCTGTATTTTTAGCGTGCACCTTTACAAATGACCGGTAGTCATAAATAATGACCATTGGTCATATGTTGAGGTTGAAAAAATGAATAGTAAAGTCGTACATAGTTCGCAGGTGGTGGTAACAGGAGCAAACGGGCATCTAGGTTACAACATCGTCAAACAGTTAGTTGATTTAGGTTACGTGGTTCGCGCAACAGTAAGAAGCACAAAAGATGATAAAAAAACAGCTCAATTGAAATCTTTAGGTGTTGAATTAGTAGAAGCTAATTTACTTGATAAAGAGAGTTTAATTTCTGCTTTTCAGGGCATGGACGGTATTTTTCAAGTGGCTGCAGGTTTCAAATTACATGCAAAAAATCCTGAATTGGAAATTTTGAAACCGGCATTAGAGGGAACCCAAAACGTACTTGAAGCAGCATCAGAATGTAACGTAAAGAAAATAATTTATACATCGTCTGTTGCTGCAGTTGGATCCTCTTTTAATGGGGAGAAAAAAAATGAGAGAGATTGGAACGATAACTCTCATGAGTTTTACGCAAAGTGCAAAAATGATGCAGAACGACTTTTGTGGCTTAAAGCACAAGAGATGAATCTAAATGTAGTGACAATCTTACCAGGTATGATTATTGGTCCTAACTTCAGTAAACATACTCCGTCAACGTATTTGTTTGATAAAATTTTAAATGAAAATATGCCGATGATTTTGCCTGTGGAGTTTGCGATAACCGATGTACGAGATGTTGCGAATGCTCACATTAAAGCCTATGAAAATGGCCATAGTGAAGGAAGGTATATTGCGGCTGGTTCTCCGGTTAAAATGCAGGACGTTTTGGCAATTATAGCCAAAATACGGCCTGAACTTAGCTTACCAAAAAGCTTGGTTCCACCTTATCTATACCCATTGCTGCCTTTCTTTGACAAAGTAGAGTCGTTTTTATTTGGTCGTATGAGAACGTTAACAAAAGGGGTTATGCAAGAATATTTAGATGGCAGTGCACAAAATTTTGATACCAGTAAAATACAAAAAGATTTAAACTGGACCAGAATCTCAACTTCTCAGACGATTGAAGACACACTGAATTGGATAGAGAAAAACAAAGTGAGTTTGGAGTAAACAATAAAACGCGCATACTCAAATCAAGAAAAAGAACTTAAACGAAATACTATTTTGGCAGCCGCTCAGCATTTGTTAAGCAGTGGCGATTTTCCGTTGCCATCGGTTAATCAAATTATCAATCAAGCTGGAGTGGCGAAAGGTACTGTATATCTCTATTTTTCAAGTCGTGAAGAGATATACCTATCTTTGTTAATGAATTACTTTACTCAATTTGAATCAGATGTGTTGAATAGGTTGAGCATATCGAACTCTGAAAGTGTTAGCCAAGTTTTAGCCGACTGCTTTGTTCATTTTTCAGCGCAATCGCCAAAAGGCGTATACCTTGCGTGTATTGCTCCGTTGATTTTAGAGAATAATTTATCTGACGAGTTTATTCTTAAATTCAAACATCATATGCATAACATCACTTTGAATATTCTAACTAAAATACAAAAGATTAGCCTCTGTGATGATTTGGAAGAACTACGCATTAAATTTCTACTTGTTTACAATTTATTTCTGTCTTCATGGCAACACTGCCACCCTCCAGAAAATGTTTTAAAAGTTATTAATAAGCAAGGATTAGGCACTCTTCTGTATGACTTTGAAAAAGAGTTTACCCGTGGTTTAAAAGCGATTTGGCAATAAGCGTTCTAACGAGTCTATTCAATTCTTTTGAGCTGTTGAATCTCTTCGAACAAGCTCGGGGTCAAACATAGGGATCACATCCATTGGTATTTTATAGACCTGACGAAGGATATTTTTCGCTGCCATTTCCGCCATTTGTTTAATTGGGTTGTGTATTGTGGTGAGTTTGGGAAAGACTTGGCGAGCAAAAATAACATTGTCAAAGCCCACAATAGAAAGATCATCTGGCAGTTCAATATCGTAATCTCTGGCTCTTGTCATCGCACCTGTTGCCATCCAGTCATTTGCGCACACAAGGGCACTGAATATGACACCTTTATCCATAAAGCTTGATAAACCTTGGATACCACTCGCTTCTGAATAATCACCTTCAAAAAAGAGATTTTTATCAAAGGCTATACCGGCTTCCATTAGTGCTCGCTTGTGCCCGGCAAGACGCTCACTGGCGTCACTACTTTTGTCTAAGGGACCGGAAATATAAGCAATACGCCTGTGACCTAGTTCGATAAGGTGTTTGGTTGAAAGGTAGCCGCCTTTTTCGTTGTTGAGGCAAATACACTTGTCTTCTAAACCCGGTACCATTCTGTTCACTAAAGCCAATGGAATTTTACTTTCATTAATTGCGTAAAGTTGTTCATCTGAAAGTGCTTCTACGTGCAATATTAGTGCGTCGCAATTGCGACTAATAAGAAACTCTACACCATCTTGTTCTTGGGCTAAATCGTTGTGGCCAACAGTAATAATGACATGCTTATTGGCGGCTCTTAGCACAGCTTCTATTGCTTCCATCATTTCGCCGAAGAAGGGCGAATTGAGCTCTGATACTAATACACCAATGCTATCGGAGCGATTGCTGGCAAGTGAGCGAGCGATGGAGTTTGGACGGTAATTTAAATCGCTCATTGCCGTTTCTACTTTTTTTCGCAGTTGTTTATTTACTGATTTATTCCCGTTCAATACTCTTGATACGGTTGATAAGGATACGCCAGCTTTTTCTGCTACTTGGTAGATAGTCGTCATGTAAATTACGTCACATTAAATTGATATAGGTTAACCTTCGCGTCTTGCAATGAGATCGTCAGTCATTTGTTTTTGTTGTGCATCTGTTAATGGGTAGTACAACATTAACACAGTAGCGAGTATACCAAATCCTGCGGGAATAAAGCTCATTAGTAAAACCATTCCGTCTAAAGAGTGTTTAATGGATAATGGGTCTTGGCTGTTGTACCCATAACCGGCAA
>NZ_JAFNJE010000017.1 GCF_017368475.1 Alteromonas sp. 5E99-2 | reverse complement strand
GCTGTTGTTTTACCCGCATGATGTCAGCACCATAGGTTAAATCAACTTCACTGCCTAAACGGGTAATGTTGGTGGGTTTGTTAAAGACGTTGTAGGTGACTTCTCGGGTATTATTTCTATGCGTGAGGTTACCTTTACTGTCATAATCAAAGGTGGCTGTGCCGCCTTGTTTTAACGCAACAGAATTGAGTTTATGACTGTTAGCAACATACTTATAGGCACTATTGGAATTTGTTGAGTAATCGGTTTTCTTAAGCAAGTTACCCACAGCATCATAGCCATAATCAATTCCTATGGAGGTTGCGCCCTTGCTTATTGATGAATGAGTTAAGCGGTGCAAGCTGTCGTAACTATAGTTTTCTGTGGCGTAAATACTACTTACGCTATTGCGGATGCTTTTTATATAGGCCAAAGCGCACCGAAAAGAGGTCAACCAGCCTAGACTTTAAATAAAAACCCTTTAATCTAAGTTTACTTTGCTCAAAAAGGAACATAGATTGTGAAGAAATTAACCCTTGCCAGTGTACTAGGTGTATTTGTGTCGATTACCGCATGTAATGAAAAAGCCTCCCAGCCTGAACCAGAAGCTGCATTTACCTACCCCACTACGAAAAAACAAGACGTAGTTGATGTGTATTTCGACGAGAAGGTTGCTGATCCTTATCGTTGGTTAGAAGATGATCGCAGTGAAAAAACCGCACAGTGGGTTAAAACGCAAAATGCCCTTACTCAAAGTTTCCTCGAAGGCATACCTTACAAGCAAAAAATTAGTCAAACCCTAAGCGATCTAATTAACTATGAAAAAGTAGGTACGCCTTTTAAAGAAGGCAACTATATCTATATTTATAAAAACGACGGCCTCCAGAACCAATATGTCCTATACCGCAGTAAAAGTGATAGCGTTACGGATAATGAACTGGAAGTCTTTCTCGACCCCAACACATTCAGTGAAGACGGCACTAAATCTATGTCTAACGTGTCTTTTTCTGAAGACGGCGGTTTAGCCGCATATCAAACGTCTGACGGCGGTAGTGATTGGCGCGAAATTGTCATTGTCGATACCGAGACTAAACTGCCTGTGAGCGAACCGCTCATCGATGTAAAGTTCAGTGGCATAAGCTGGGTGGGTAACGACGGCTTTTATTATTCCAGTTATGATAAGCCCGACGGTAGCGAACTGAGTGCCAAAACCGATCAGCATAAGCTTTATTACCACAAAATAGGTACGCCTCAAGCTGACGATATTGCTGTTTTTGGTCATACCGATGCGCAAAAGCACCGCTACGTAGGTGCCACAGTAAGTGAAGACAATCGCTACTTATTAATTTCAGCCAGCGTATCGACGTCGGGTAACAAACTTTATTTACAAGATTTATCAAAGCCCGATGCGCCACTTGTGACGGTTCTTGACCATACGGATTCGGACACTTATTTACTGCATAATACCGACGACACACTGTTTTTCATCACCAACCTAAATGCGCCGAATAGTAAAATCGTAAAAGTGAATGCGAATGCTCCTACGCCAGATAAATGGGAAGATTTGATCCCAGAAACAGAGAATGTGTTAGAACCTTCTTTTGCCGGAAACTCCATTTTTGCCCTTTATATCGTAGACGCAACAACTCAAGTGAAGCAGTACTCCCTTGAAGGAAAGTTAATCCGTAACATCGAACTTCCAGGAATAGGTTCTGCTGGCGGGTTTAATGGTAAAACCAACGACGAAACTACGTTTTTCCGTTTTACAAATTATAAAACCCCGTCAACGAGTTATTCTTTTGATATTGCTACAGGCAAAACTGAGGTATTCAATCAACCTAAAACGGCCTTTAAACCGGATAACTTTGTGTCTAGCCAAGTGTTCTATACATCTAAAGATGGCACTAAAGTGCCTATGATGATCACTCATCACAAAGATACAAAGCTAGATGGTAGTAACCCAACCATACTGTATGGGTATGGCGGCTTTAATATTAGCCTTACGCCAAGTTTTAGAGCTACAGTCGCTGCTTGGCTAGAACTTGGTGGTGTTTATGCTGTTGCCAATATTCGCGGTGGTGGCGAATACGGTAAAGAATGGCACGATGCCGGCACACAAATGAAAAAGCAAAACGTTTTTGATGACTTCATTGCCGCTGCCGAATACCTAATAGACACCAAATATACCAGCTCAGACTACTTGGCGCTTAATGGCGGATCGAATGGCGGTTTACTCGTCGGTGCGGTTATGACTCAGCGTCCTGACATGTTTAAAGTAGCCATTCCTCAAGTAGGAGTATTAGACATGCTTCGCTACCACACCTTTACTGCCGGTGCAGGTTGGGCATATGACTATGGTACATCAGAGCAAAGCAAAGAGATGTATGAATACCTAAAAGCCTATTCTCCTGTGCACAATGTAAAAGAAGGTGTTCAGTATCCTGCGACGCTTATTACTACTGCCGATCACGATGATAGAGTAGTCCCTGCTCATTCATTTAAATTTGCAGCAGAATTGCAAAGTAAGCAAACAGGGCCAAACCCAACGATGATCAGAATTGAAAGTGACGCAGGTCATGGTGCAGGTACGCCCACGAGCAAAGTTATCGAGCAGTTCACCGATATATACGGCTTCATCTTATACAATATGGGTATTGAATCTCTATAAGCTTAGACTCGCCTAAATGAATAAAACGCCGATAGCTCTCTATCGGCGTTTTTTATGCTAAGGACACAGGTAAATAAAGTTTGACGTCGAATTGCTCATCTTCAGATAAAAAATGATTTTTTACGTATTGTGCAATTATTGGGGTTGTTTGCAATTTATACCCTGATTTAGGTAGCCAATCCTCAAGAATACGGGTTAGCCAAGGAACCAGCTCACCGTATTGGCCTTGTAATCGAAAAGCCACATGAAGTCCTCCAGGAATGATCATTTGATCAACCTTACTTTGCTTAGGCATAGGTTTATCAATAGCCAAACAAGCAACATAACGGCATTGTTCTAAGTTAACCCAGGCTGGATTAGAGTGATGTAAACCGATTTGCAATGCATTGTCATAAATACCTTGTTGAATGGCCCATGCTTTCAATAATGACCATGCCTTAGTAATTGATCGTCCATATCCCTGATGCCGAATATAAACCGTATATTGGTTCGGCAGTTCTACTACGGTCGGTGTTGGTAACGAAGCTTTTTTCACCTGTTCTGCCCCCCATATGATTTCGGGTTCGGTTAAGTAAGGTGAATGTTCCGGTTGCACCTCTTTTCGCCGCCATTGTCCCGGCGTCATACCAAACTGAGCCTTAAATACGTGATTAAAAGAGGACAAAGACACAAAACCACACTTTTCTGCAACGGTTAGTATGCTGTTTTCAGTATCAAACATAAGCTGATTTGCCGCATGCTCTAATCGAGTGCGTCGAATATAGCGGTTAACAGACTCTCCTACACTTTGCTTAAACACTCGATGAAAGTGTTGCTCAGAATAGGCAGCGATGTGAGCCAGCTTTTTCGCAGTCAGTGGCGACGCGATATCGCGATGAATATGATAGAGCACGTCATTAATTCTAGGGTTTTGTTTACTATTCATAATTCAATCAAATACAGCATAAATCAACAAATAGATTAGCATATATCAACAACAATTTAATACACTATACCGTTAGTCTACACCCAGAATTTTATATCATTGCTGTTGATACTATGCGCGTTAGCCATTCATTAAAAAATATTCGTCCATCTTATATACGAGAAATCTTAACCGAAGCTAAAAAGCCCGGTGTAATTTCTTTGGCGGGAGGGCTTCCCGCCACAGAATTTCTTCCTGTAGATTTATTTGAATCCGCACTTAAATCAATTGCTGACGAGCCTGAGCTCTATCAATACGGTGAAACATTGGGTCATCGCCCGTTAATCGATTACTTGCAAGAAAATTCATCGGTAGCAAACCATAAAACCATGATTTGCAGCGGCTCTCAGCAAGGGCTAGATTTGATTGCCAGAGCATTTTTGAATAAAGACGATACCATAGTGCTAGAAGCACCAAGCTACTTGGGTGCGTTGCAAGTGTTTGAACTCACCCAAGCTAATATCGAAGCGGTAACACAGCAGGCTGACGGCCCCGATTTAAATGCATTAGAGCAGTTGTTCACCACCAAAGATGTTCAATTCTTTTATGGCGTACCGGATTTCCACAACCCAACAGGGGTTAGCTGGTCTACACAAAAACGCGAAGGCGTAGCGGCCCTATGTAAAAAACACAACGTATTCTTTATTGAAGATGCTCCCTATAGAGAGCTTCAATTTGGCGATAATATGGCGCCATTGGTGTCGTCATTTTGTCCCGAAAAAAGCGTGTTGTTACAGTCATTTTCTAAATCGGTTACGCCTGGCATTCGGTTAGCTAGCGTCAGTGCGTCTGAGTGGGTCATTGACGAACTTATAAAGTTAAAACAAGCCGCTGACTTACACAGTGCTCTGCCACTACAAGCAGCCTTGTTGCACGTACTTCAGCACGCTGACTACCCATCCCACTTAAAGAATGTTTGCGCTAAATATGAGTCCAGATACCAATTTATTGCAAAAAAACTTGAAGCGCTAAAACAATATGGATGTACATTTAACACAGTGGAAGGAGGTATGTTCATTTGGTTGGCATTAACCGACCTCGACGATAACCTTGTTGCCAAAAAGTTATTAGAGCAAGGTGTTTGTGTTGTACCAGGAAGTGTTTTCTATCCGCAGGGCTGTGAATCGAAACCAGCGCTTAGGTTGAATTTTAGTTACTGTAACCCTGAGCAATTGAGTACCGCCATTGGCGTTATTGAAAAGACGCTAAAGGAATTCTGCTAAAAAGCTATGCTGATAAAACAGAATGTATATTTTCAACTAATAGGTTTTCAACCATGTCTATGAAACAAAAAAATTCGGACACACTTTCTATTCAGAAAATAGTCGACGCTTTAGAACTAGAAGCTCATATAGAAGGTGGCTATTACAAACAAACATTTAAAGCCTCGGATTCAAGAGAAATCAGCACTCCTGAAGGCCAGCGAGTGACCATGACATCAATTTACTACTTGCTCACCCGCGCCGAGCCAATAGGTCATTTTCATAAAAACAAATCCGATATCATGCATTATTTCCATGCCGGAGACCCGATTACTTATTATTTAATCTACCCTTGCGGTCGACTTGAAGAACATGTTTTAGGCTCAGATTTCACCTTAGGCCAGAAATTTCAACTGATTGTTCCTGGAGGTGTATGGAAAGCATCAACAATTGGAACTAAGGCTAATCATGGATATGGGTTGATTGGCGAAGCGGTCGCTCCTGGCTTTGAATATGAAGACATGGCGCTAGGCGATACTCAAGAACTCATCAACGAATTCCCCAAGCACAAAAAGCTAATCACAGATTTAAGCAGAAATAGAAAACTATAATATTCTAAGCTTTTGATTTAGTGATATTTATCGACATCAACATTTCATCAAAAACCGCGTCTAAATCGATGAATTTTTCTGTAGTAGTAAACACACTCATGCTTGAATCCACGCTGGGAACATTATGTTGTCCCTCATGAAATACCGTATTGTCGAGCTCTGTTTGAACACGGTCAAAAAACTGTTTTGCACTTTGCTCTTCAATATTATGCAAGCACAACACGAACTGCTCTGGACCAAACCGGCCTAAAATATCGTTAGCTCTGGTTACCTTTTGTAAAGACCGTGCAATTTGCCTGATAACCCTATCACTGCTAGTTGCTCCAAGTACTCGATTTAACTCTCTAAAATTCCCCAAATCAAAGATAGCAATGGCGTTGGTTCTTCCCCACTCAGGTACGTCTACCTTACCTATTCGATTTACTGCAGTTCTAGAGTTTAATAACTCAGTGACAGGATCAATTGCCATTCTTGCCAGTTGTTTTTTGCGTAAAATATACACCAAAACAATAATTCCAAAAGCAAGGCCAACAAAGCCACCAGCAATCCAGTACTGTCTAATTTTTCGCTCTAATTCTATTTCTTTTTCTAATGCTTCTATTTGGCTATACAATTTCGCAACGCCAAGTATTCCAGCAGAATCTTGAGACGTATAATAGCGTTTAAATACTGCTTTTTCGAAAATATCTAAGGCTGAAAGAGCCTCTTCTTTTTGGTCCAGAAGAATATGCATTTGCACTTTCAAGCTCCAAAAGAATTGACTGTTTTCAAAAGGTAAGTATTGATTATTTTTTATATAATCATCGATACACGGAATGTCTAGCTCGTCTACACAAATAGCAACGCCATACCAAGCGACCACCGCATTGATATAAGAGTTAGATAACGGTTCTGCGTATTTAACCAATTCTGGGAGTATCAACTTCATTTCGTTGAAATTACCAGTTCGATAGTAATAACTACTCAACGCGTGAAAGTAATAAAAGTTACTTAACGGCGTATTGATTGTTTTATTAATTCTTTCAAATTCTTGAATTGAATCATGTGCTTGTTGAATTTTTCCACTAGCCAACTGTGCCGTTACAGCGCTAATTAAGAAACTAATTTTTTCAGTTCCTTCAGCTTCCTCTTTGGCAAACTCGTGTGCTTTCATATACTGCTCAGCAGCAAGGGCGTATTGTTCCAATTCTTTACCGTAAACTAAACCGATATTGTTGTGGATTTGGGCAAGAATATCGTTATTTTCTGATTTAGAATATTTCTGAAGGATCCTAAATAACGCCTCTAGACGATCCGTAACACTACTTGATTTGAGGCAGTTAGTAATACGCCCTAAAGACGCACTTAAAAAAACATCACTATGTAGAGTTGGAGATGATAATTCTATGGCTTTTTCATAGAAACCACAGCGCTCAGGGGATTCTTGGGTGTCATAGCCAAAACCTATTTGATAAATTGCCGACGCATAAAAATACGATGTCTTGTCAATTTCAGGCTTCTCAATTTGGCTTTTTAAAATATCAATCGCTTCGATAACTCGCCCTTCACACATAAATAGGTGTGTTTTTTCTACAGACAAATTAAATAACTGATTTTCTGTTAAGTCATCTCTACTTAAATATTCATCAAGCGTTGCTAACGTATTTGCATCAGGACAACTGTACGTATCGGTTCTATTTTCGGTTATAAATCCATCGACATCCACATTTCCATAAGCCGTGCTATGGAATATAAAACAGTTAAAACAAAGGAAGTATAGTGCTTTAAGGAAAGAGTGTGACTGCATGGAAAATGGATTTTGCTTATAAAACATGTAACAACAACCTAACACTTCAATGAATAAAAAGCTTTAATTTTTGAATAAATATATCAAAGATAATGAGCGGTGTATGTGAAACGTACAACACCGCTCTATTTGAGGAGCAAAAGATCAGTTACTTTCACCTTTAGTATAAGGAATATCTGATTGAAGCTTTTCAACTTCTTGTGCACGAATTTCAGGTGAGCCTGTCCCTCTAGCCATCCAAGCATACGCGGTAGGCACAACAAATAACGTCATGAATGTTGATATCAGTACCCCAGCAAAGATGACCATACCAATGACAGATCGGCTTTCAGAACCAGGCCCGACAGCTAAAATTAAAGGCAAAGAACTGAATACGGTAGTAAACCCTGTCATGACAATAGGTCGGAGACGAAGCGCTGCTGCTCGCTTTAACGCTTCTTCAAATTCATGTCCAGCATCTCGTAACTGGTTAGCGAATTCAACGATTAAAATACCATTTTTAGCCGCTAGCCCAATTAACATGACTAATCCGATTTGGCTGTATATATTTATACTCATTCCCGCAAGATATAGCCCAACAAAGGCTCCCAATAACGCGAGAGGTACAGTTAGCATGATCACCCAAGGGTGAACCCAGCTTTCAAATTGCGCCGCCAATACTAAATACGTTATTGCCAAAGCCAGAGCAAAGATAAATACAAATGAACTCCCTGATTCTTGATAAAGCTGAGATTCTCCTTTGTAATCAATAGAAACCTCTGCGGGCAATTCAGTTGCAACAATATCCTCTAAATAAGCCAATGCCTCTCCAACGGTGTAGCCATCTGCAAGGTTAGCTTCTATTGTAATGGCTCTCATACGGTTGTAGCGATTAAGTTGGGATGACGTTGCTTGTTCCTTGAATGTAATTAAGTTATCCAAAGGAATTAGCTCTTCCGTTCTGCCCGAGCGAACATAAATATTGTCAATGCTGTCTGGACTGCGATAATCGTCGTCTATGCCTTCCAAAATAACGTCATACTCTTCTCCTCTATCGAGAAAAGTAGAAACGGTTCTTTGACCTAACATGGTCTCTAACGTACGTCCGATTTCAGTCACTGAAACGCCCAAGTCTGCCGCTCTGTCTTTATCGATATCAATAAGCAATTGCGGGAATGTCTCTTTGTAATCAGAATCTAACCTCAGTAAATTTGGGTTTTCCCCAGCTTTAGCTATAAGAGTGTTACGCCAATCAACCAAGTTTTCATACGTGTCGCCTTGCAGCACAAATTGTACTGGTCGGCCAAAGCCTCGGCCGGCAATACCGCTGCGCATAATGGTAAACGCTCTAATATCGGGTATGTTAGTTACTTCAGCACTGATCTTTTCCATCAACTCAAAACTGGACTGCGTTTTTTCTTCCCAGTCAGGCCCAGCGATAACAGCAACGCCTCCTTGCCCACCAAAACCAGGTGTTCTAACAATAACTCGTGAAATTTCACCTCTTTCGTAGTAAGGCAGTAAAATCTGTTCCAATTTAGCCAAGTTAGCTGAATTACTTTCATAACTTGCGCCTTCTTGTACTTGCATCACGACAAAGAAATTTCCTCTGTCTTCTCTTGGCACAAATTCTTCAGGAATTAACTTATACAATTGCATTACAGCGACTACAGATAAAATGAGTAGAATGCCCATTGCAATAGGCTGATGAAGAGTCTTACCTAGAATATTAAAATAACCAGATTCTACCTTTTTGAAAGTAGCGTCTATCCATTTTCCAAATCCATTCGATCGCTCTCTTTTCTTCAATAGTTTAGATGCCATCATAGGAGACAAAGATAGCGCAGTAAAACTCGAAAATGCCACGGCAGCAGCTATCGCAATTGCAAACTCTTTAAACAATCGCCCAACGTTCCCTTCTAAGAATAACAAAGGAAGAAATACCGAAATAAGTACCAATGTAGTAGCTATAACAGCAAAGCCTACTTCTCTGGCACCGCGATATGCAGCCAGAATTGGAGGTTCACCCATTTCAATCCGGCGGTAAATATTTTCCAATACTACGATTGCATCGTCTACCACTAAACCAATTGCTAATACCAGTGCGAGTAAGGTTAGTAGGTTAATTGAAAAGTTCATTGCATACATCACAACGAATGCCCCAATAAGGGAAACAGGAACGGTAACAGCAGGAATAAGTGTTGCTCTAATATTGCCTAGAAAAACATAAATCACAATAACAACCATCAGCATAGCAATGCCAAGTGTGTTGTACACCTCATTAATCGAAGCTTCTATAAACACGGATGAATCGTAGCTGGGTACAACAAAGATGTTGTCCGGTAACGTTTCTTCAATTAGCTCAATTTGCTTTTTAGCTGCTCGACCAACTTCTAATGTATTGGCTTTTGATTGCTTAATGATGCCCAAGCCAATCATGTTGACACCGTCACCACGAAACTCTGTTTGATCGTCTGCAGCGGCAAGTTCAACGGTAGCGACTTCGCCCAAGCGCACTAAATATCCATCGTCACCGGTAGCAACAGCGATACGTGAAAAGTCCTCAGGGCTTAAAAACGATCTAGCCACACGTACTTCAAAATCCCTATCACTAGATTCAACCTGTCCAGCAGGAAGCTCTACGTTTTCAGATTGAATAACGTCTTCAATATCACTTACGGTAATGCCCCTCGCCGCTAACGCATTGCGGTCTAATGACACTTTCATTGCATAGCTTTTTCCGCCACCGATACGCACACGTGCTACACCTTCTGCAATGGAAAGCCGGTCAACGACAAAACGTTCAGCGTAATCGGTTAACTCCATAATATTTAGATTGGTACTTCGTAAGTTATACCAAACTATAACGTCATCATCTGACGTTGCTTTTGAAACTTCAGGAGGATCCGCTTGTTCTGGTAGATTATTCAGAACACGGCTTACACGTTCTCTAACATCATTTGCAGCGGCGTCAATATCACGAGACAATTTGAACTCTATGGTCACTGAAGAGCGGCCATTTCTACTCGACGAGGTTATGTTCTTAATCCCTTCGATACCACTAATTCTATCTTCGATAAGTTGTGTGACTCGGCTTTCAATAATACTTGCCGACGCGCCAGTATAGTTTGTAGTAATTGAAACAATGGGAGGATCAATATCGGGGTATTCTCGAAGAGATAACAAGCTGATCGCTACAAGCCCAAAAATAATAAGTACTAAATTAATAACGGTTGCAAAAACAGGGCGTTTTACCGACACATCACTTAACCACATAGTTTATTCTCCGTCAGTATTTAACACGCGAACAGTGGATTCATCACGTACTCTGAGAGTACCTTCAACAACCACTGTTTGCCCTTCAGACAATCCATCGAGTATTTGCACTGAACCCGGTTTTCGCGCACCTATTTGAATTTGAGTTTTACTGACCTTGTCGCCATTCAAAACGTAGACAAATTGCTTATCTTCTTGAGGAACTAAAGCTTTTTCAGGAATAAGAAGTGCTTGTAATACTCGCTTTTCAAGTAGCACTTGAAGTAACATTCCGGGTCTTAACTTCCTATCTGCATTATCGATTACCGCTCTTACTTGCACAGATCGTGTGACGGGATCTACACGAGAACCAATAGATGCAATGGAGCCTTCGAATACTTCACTAGAATATGCAACTGAAGTTGCGCTCACTCTTTGTCCCAGCTGTAAGCTCGCTAGATGGGTTTCTGAAACACTAAAGTCGACTTTAATTAACGATACGTCATCCAATGTTGTAATGACATCACCAGGTTGAACCAAAGAACCTACGCTCACGGAACGAACACCAAGTTGCCCACCAAAAGGCGCGTTAACTCTCAGCTCACTAACTTGAGAGTGAGCAACGTCTATTTGCGCTTGTAAGCCCTTAACTCTCGCGTCTTGTTCATCGAGTAGCTGTTCTGAAGCGGCACTTTCTTTTCTCAGGTTTTTAATGCGTTCATATTGTCTAACAGCCTCAGATAAGCTCACATCGAGTTCATTCACTCTTGCCATTTCTTCTCTATCGTCGAACTGAACCAATAATTGTCCCTTCGAGACCGAATCACCGTCATTAAACGCAAGCTCTGTAACTATCTTCGTTTCTTGCGCTGTTATAGTGACTGATTCATTAGCGATAGCTGTACCTAATGCTTCAATCACTATTGGTAAAGGTTGGCTAAGTACCTTAGCGACTTTCACCGGCGTTGGCTTGGGCTTCGACTTTTTCTTCTCCTCATCATTAGGCAAATTAATATAAACCAGAAAGCTTGCCAATATTAAAACGGCGACAATCAATGGTGAAAAAAGACGACCCTTAGCCATAAATAACCTTGTTTATTCGAAATATACTAATATTTGCCGACTCAATTTCTCATGAATCAGCGGTATTTCAGTGTGATTTTAATAGTAGGCTAGTTTACTGAATAAAAGCAGAATAAGTTTTGATTCGTCATTAAATTTCGTGACTTCAGCGTTTACATGCCCCTCAGAATGGGGATTCAATGAATTGAGAGCTGTTGCATATGCTCTGTTAAGCAACAGCTCTGTTAACAATTAACTTTTCGTTACCTCGCCTGAAAAATGAGGCGTGATTTCGTTTTTGTACCAACGTTCCAACATTCGTTTTTCATAAACAAAAGGCCCGTCGCGTCCTCTTCTTAAAGAGCTTTGCAAAAAGCCAGTATCTTTAATTTTCTCATCTGCGGCTAAAACTTCGTTTCCTTTTTCATCAAACACTTGATAGCTAAATGCCATACTTGGAATAAATACCCTTTCTATCACTCGGATATCTCCAACAGTACTACCAAAGTTTCTGCCCAAAGAGGAACTTGCTCCACCAAACGAGACGTCTCCCGCCAAGTCCACATTGGTGATGTTTAACATTAAAGTAAAGCCTTCAGGTAAATCGGTAGCGAGCGCTTCAAACTTCTCGTCAAACTCATTAAATACATATTCTCTGAAACGTGATGGCGATTGATTCGATGGTCTAACATCGCGGTATTTTTTAGGTGACTCCCAGATAATATGCACTCGACCTGTGTCTTCAATTACATTCGTGTCGGATTTTTCTTTGGCACATAATGCGAAACTCAGCAAGGTACTATACGCCATTAGAAAGACTAACCCAGTTACTCGCATTCTCATTTCTCCTATTCACAATATGTTGTTAGTAATATGTTGAGTAAAAATACAGAAAAAAGTTCATTGTTTTCTAACTAGCGCTTTAGGATTTCCGAGCCTTCAATCAAGTTGCAGAATTTTTCTAAATTTTCCCCAAATACATAAGGGTTTATATCTTTTTGCATACAATAGCGCTGGTGAAATACACTTAATGTTTCTTTATCTTCCATTATGCGTTCTACATAGCTAGTTTGCTGTTCTGAAAAATTTGGAATTGAAGCCAACACCTCTTCTTTAAATGATGCAATAGCCTTTAATTCTGCATTTTCAGAAAGTTGATTAAACCATTGGGTAATTGAATAATTTTTAGATATGAGTATATCTTCGGCTAGTTCCGAACGGAAAAATGCAACCAATACTGCTGCAAAAACGACAAAATAAAAAAAACTTCTCATTGCAAGACTCAGAAAATCTCGAACTCTTGTACGCTAATTAATTGAGCAAAACACTCAGTTACACTTCATAGTCGTGAATGTACTAATAACAAAATCGAAAGAAGACCGAAATTGACAGACTAAACCAGACTAGTTCGACTCATTTTATAAAAAATTGTAATTGTGCGTTATTACCACGCTATCATGATAAAATATTACACTATTAGCCTACATTCTAATAGTATCTGTCGCAATATCGACAATTAACTATTTCGATAACCTCACACATTTGTATTGATTTTTTTAACACAGGCACTCAACATTTGGACACTGACTTTTCTTTTTCGGGACTGACTCCTGACACCATTTTAGATGCACTAGAAAGTATAGACGTATATGCATCATCTGGATTGCTGGCACTCAATAGTTATGAAAACCGTGTTTACCAGTTTGTAGCTGACGATACTAAGCGTTACGTGGTGAAGTTTTATCGCCCAGCTCGATGGACAAACGAAGCTATTCAAGAAGAGCACGATTTTTCCAAAGACCTTACCGATGAAGACATTCCCATTGCCGCACCACTCGCTATAAACGGCAAAACGTTACATGTATGGCAAGGCTATCGGTTTACCTTGTTTGATTCTGTGGGCGGCAGACAATTTGAATTAGATAATCTAGATCACTTAGAGTGGATGGGAAGATTTATTGGCCGAATTCACAAGGTTGGTAGTGCTAAACAATTTCAGCATAGGCAAACTGTAAACTGTGAGAACACGTTAGATTATGCGTTAACTATTTTAAAAAATAGTGAGCTTGTTCCCATAACGCTAGAAAGGGCTTTTTGGGCAATATTGAATCCAGTGATTCAGCTTACGGAAGAACGTTTCTCCGATATTAGCACCCAATCTATTCGGCTACATGGCGATTGCCATCCGGGTAATATTTTATGGCGAGATGGCCCGACGTTTGTAGATTTAGACGATGCTAAAAATGGCCCTGCGATCCAAGATATATGGATGATGTTAAGTGGCGACCGCAATCAAAAGCTACTTCAACTGGATGTGCTGCTGGAAGCTTATAGTGAGTTTAACGATATGGATAACAAAGAACTCGCTCTCATTGAACCTCTTCGCGCCATGCGTATGGTGCATCACATGGGTTGGTTAGCGCAACGGTGGGAAGATCCCGCTTTCCCAAAAGCCTTTCCTTGGTTCGGACAAGATAAATACTGGGAAAATCAAATATTAGCACTAAAAGAACAACTAGCAGCCCTTGATGAACCCGTACTTAGTCTATTTTAAATCACTCAATGCAGTCAGCGAGGGTTCAGTTGACTGCAAGTAAGTTAGCCATAGTTTAATCACATATAGCATGCGATATTGCGCAATGCGCAAATCTAACAACTGTGTTAATCTACAAAGAGTTAGACGTATAAACAAACTTTGTTGGAATAAAAAATGAAAAAACTGGCTTTATTATTTGTATTATCGGTCGCAATTTCGTTTCAAGGGTTCGCTCAAGAGCTTTGGAAGGAAGGCGAGCATTACGTCGTATTAGATAAACCTGCGGCGGAGAAACCCGTAATTCGCGAATATTTTTCTTTCTGGTGCCCTCATTGCTTTAATTTTGAACCTCTTGTTGCACAAATCAAAGAAAAAAAAGCAGACAACGTAAAGTTGGAAAAAGTACATGTGAATTTTATGGGATTTACCTCTCCTGAAATTCAAGAACAAGCCACTCGTGCCATGATGGTTGCTCGTGCTTTAAAGCGAGAAGACGAATTAAGCAACGCAATTTTCAAGCACATCCACGTTGGACGAGGTGTTGTCGCTAACCTTGATGACTTAAAAGCTATTTTTGTGGAAAATGGTGTGGACGCTGCGGAATTTGACAAACTTGCCTCTAGCTTCGGCGTGAATAACTTTGTAAAAAGAAATAATAAAAGCATTAGCGATTATCGCCAATTTTTAACTGGTGTACCTAACTTTATTGTGAATGGTAAATACCAAGTTAAATTCACCCGAGACATGACACCTGACGATATCGTTAACCTTATCGTGTGGTTAAGCACACAACCTTAAACTAACAAGAGTCCATCCCCAGCATCGCTGGGGATTTTTTTATGAATTCACTTTCTCAAGCAATTCTCGTTGTAAGCCCAATTATTATTTTGTTAGCCATTGGCAAAATACTCATTCATACAGGCCTTATCGACAAACTTTTTATTCAATCTGCAAATAAGCTCGCGTATAGCTTCTTTTTACCTGCACTATTGTTTTCTTCTGTTAGCCGCGCCGATATGTCAGCCTTATTTGACGGACGAACAATGCTGGCAGGACTATTAGGCACTGGTATTGTGTTAATTATGACTTTACTACTATCAAAATGGATAGGGTTTCCCAAATTACAAAGAGGCGTGATTGTTCAAGGCAGCTTTCGTGCAAATATCGGTATTATAGGACTTGCGTTGTGTGCAAATTTACTTGGCGATGATGGCTTAGCTTTAGCCAGTGTATTACTGGGCATTATGGTACCCATATTTAATATTTTATCGGTTTGGGTATTGGTATTGTATTCAGGAGCATCAAAACGCGCTTCTGATGTCGCATTACAGGTCATCAAAAGCCCCTTAGTCATCGCTATTGCTCTGGCAATTCCCTTTTCAATTTGGTCTATTCCATTACCCGAAGTGTTAACAAAGACAACTGGATTGCTGGGACAAGTCACTTTACCTCTAGCGCTAATATGTATTGGCGCATCTTTAGTTATTAATGAGTTTTCAACTCGCTGGAAGCCAATTTTACTCATAGTAATAGGCAAGATGTTCCTCTTTCCTGCAGCAACGACCGCAATAGCTTGGTTTCTAGGCGTAGAAGGTGATGCGTTAGCGGTAGTTATTATTATGTCTATGGCACCTACAGCCGCCGCGAGCTTTTCAGCTGCACAACAGTTAGGCGGAGACACGGCACTAGCGGCAGATGCTGTGGCTATAACAACAATTCTGTCATTGCCAATTTACATGTTGGTGATTTACTACCTATAGCCTTAATTAGGCGCTGGAAAAAACGTAATCCAAGTTCCGATTACTTATCCAGCGTCGAGCCACCCAAACAATTTGGTGATTGCGCCACTTGTCCAGAGCGTTTTTGCCACTCAGCTAGTGTAAACGTATGCAGTGCTAAAGCATGCACAGGGCCTTGCAATGCTTCAGCTAAGAGTGTGTTTATAATTCGATGGCGCTGTATCAAACGTTTGCCATCAAATGAATCAGATACAATAGTGACCTTAAAGTGGCTTTGTGCACCATCAGCAACATTATGCTGATGGCTTTCATCTTCTATCTGCAACACACTTGGTGAAAGCGCAGGGGTGAGTGTATCGGCAATAAATTCTTTAACGTTCATAATGTAAGAGAGTCATCTTCAGGTAGCAATAGATTACCATATTCCCTTTTTATTAACATTCTCAGCCTTTTTTACGGTGGTGGCAATGGTAAATATCTGTCAACTCGACGAGAAAAAGGAATGGGTATTTCAACTAAAGGCTCAGGTCTTGGTTGCTGCTGAGCCCAATTCCAATAACGCTGCCTCAAATCTTCAGCAATTTCTGGAAAATCATTAATGTAGTTCACACTTTCAGGCTCAACCGCGGTCATATCAAATAAATACTCTCGTCTTACCCCTGCTTGCATATACTTCCAATCGCCAAGCCTAACAGCTCTTTGAAAAAAGAATCGCCAAAACAAGGGGCGTTCCATGAATGTATGTTCTTCACCATCAATGAGTGGAAGTAAATCCATTCCTCCTAATTCGGCCAACTCTTCTTCACCCAGGCCCGCAGCTTTTACCGCCGTATAAGCTGCATCTAATGCAGACACTGGTTCGTCAATTAACATATTACTTTGAATTCGCTTTGGCCAATGCATAATGTAAGGAACGCGTACTGCACCTTCGGTTAGCATGCCCTTCTCGCCGGTAAATGGGTCGTTCCGCGAACCATTCCATGTTTCTCGAGCACTTATCGGAGCATCGGTCATATCGTCACCTAAAGGTGCACCATTGTCACTAATAAACAAAATGATAGTATTCTCTAATAAGTTGTACTGTTCCAATTTAGCAACAACTCGCCCTATACCGTCATCGACTGCAGCCATCATTGCAAGTGCATAACGTCGCCTTACTGGCATATCTTCAGGAATTAAATCTAAATACTTTTGAGGCGATTCAAGAGGAACATGAGGCGCATAATGAGCAACATGCATGTAAAAAGGAGAATTCCAATGTTTATCGATAAACGATAGAGACATATCACTCACCAAATCAACTCGAAATTTTGAGTCTCTATAGGTTTCGACCGGTATCGTTTGACCGCTCAGATCCATCGTTCTTACATATGAGCCCGTATACCCAGCTAATACATCGTCGAAACCTCGCTCATGAGGGAAGTATTGTAAACGCTCTTCCTCTGGCACGACACTGCTAACAAAAGGTTCTACATCCGGATAATTTTCAGCTCCCCACTCTTGTGAGCTATTCGTAATTTCCAAATGCCACTTGCCAAACAATCCTGTCGCATAGTCTTGTTCCTTTAGACGATTAGCCAATGTTTCAACTTCTAGCGTCATCGGGATATGCTGGTTTTCATCCATTCTGAATTCACTTTGATGAATACCTGTTATCATTGCAGCTCGAGAAGGTGAACATTGAGGGGCCGTAATGTAACCTTGTTTAAACAAAGCTCCACTTTCTGCTAAAGCATCAATATTAGGCGTATGAACATCAGCCAACACGTCATGAACCCCAACATCTGCATAGCCTTGGTCATCGGTAAAAAACACAACGATGTTAGGCTTTCTTGCAGCATCAACCTCTCTCGCAGGCTCACTAGGAACATTAACTGCTCTGTATTTTGCAACTGTACGCGACTGTTCACCAAACGCAGCAACAGCTTCAACAAAAAGCGGGTTATTGGCAAAATCAATATGTGCATTTTCAGGAATAGGTAATCGAAATCTATGTTTCCCGCTTGGTGTAGAACACAAGGCATTTATTGCACTTTCGCCAATCACTTCGGTTTTAAAATACTCAGTCAGTATAACTTTGTTGCCATTACTATCTACTGTACTTAAAGCAACATCAATGGGTTCTGCAACACTTGTTTGACACGCCCATCCAATGGCAAACTGCCGACCGTTGACGTCGGCCACTGCATCTAAATAGCCAATAAGAGCTGTATCTGGGTGCTCTGGAAGAAATTGTGTTGCACTGCTATTTAAGGTTCTGGTTTGATTGTTTACTGTAGTTTCTACAAATACTTGTGCTCCTGAATTATCAAATACAGCCTGCTGAGGTATTTCAAGTGTGAATCTATGAGAACCACCAGATAAGCAACGAGCTTCGACACCGTCTCCCGATGTTTTATCGGCAATGGCCGTCGCAATCAACGCTGCATTAGAACGCGTATTGCCAGCATAAAGAGAAATAGATAAAGGGGAAGAGTTACCCACCTCACAAGCCCAGCCAGATAAAGACAAGTTATCTAAGTCACCAGAAATTGGCTGAGAGAAGCTCGCGAAAGTAGCCGACATCGCCATTGCAGGAGAAAAAATCCAAGCAATGAAAACAACAAAACACTGCTGTTTAATAAGTTTTTTTAACGCCATCATGATTATTCAAATTTCCTTATTAGTACAAATATGACTTTTTGTATCGTTTTCATCACCCCCACTCCATGGCTATATAGACTGGTTAGGTGCATCCATAACAGTTCTAAACCCTAAATGACTTGCCCCTAAATTCACATCTTGAGGGTGGCGCCCTGCAGGACGAAATCGCGCGCAAAAATCATCCGAGCACAAGTATGAGCCACCTTTAATAACACCAACAGGTACATTCGGCTGTTTAGGATCATACCCGTTTTTAAGCGCATTGCCTACTATCGAACTGTTGATATTATGATTGGGATAGTAGGCATTACTTGTCCATTCCCACACATTACCAATAAGGTCATTAATACCATATTGGTTCGCATCGTAGCAACCTACGGGAGCAACACCCACATGCCCATCATCAGCACTGTTACTGAATGGAAATACCCCTTGCCAGGTATTAGCTTTGTGAGACTTTTCCAGTACAAGCTTGTCACCCGCCGCATATTTTTTATTAATCAGTCCCCCACGAGAAGCAAATTCATGTTCAGCTTCTGTAGGTAATCGATGCCCTTTCCATTTAGCAAATGCTTGCGCATCTGCTAACGCAATATGCACTACAGGGTAAAAATCTAAACCTTCAATGTTACTTTCTGGACCGTTTGGGTGCTTCCAATTTGCGCCGGGAACAAATTGCCACCAGTTATCTATCTCGCCTGAGCGAAAAGCTTCGCTCATTCCTTTAAAAACAGATGACCCAGGTACTAAAAAAGCAGGATCAATACCTGGATAAAGCCCTTCTTCAGGTATTTTTTCTGCGACTGTCACATAACCTGTATCGGAAACAAAGTCTGAAAACTCTTTATTTGTTACCTCGTATTTACTCATAAAAAAATCTTGAACTTTAGTGGGTATTTCAGGGAACTCATCGCCGTAGACACCTTTCGCTCCGAGTAAGAAATCGCCACCTTTTATATAGATCATTTGCGACTCACCGATGCCACAATTAGTATTTAATTCAGCGTTGATAAAAGCTGGGTTCACTCTTCCATATGAGAAAAATATCCCCCCTACTAATATCGCAAATACAGTTATAACCAATAAAGCAAAAATAGTTTTTTTAGTCATTTACACAACAACTCTTTTCCAAAAAAATCACTCTAGAATGTGCACTTAATTAATCAAAATGAATATATCTATAGGTTAAATTAATTCGAGGTTCTGAGATACGCTTAGATTTATTAATACCATGCACATAGTGCTTTTGCGTATCACCCGCCATAATTAATAGACTACCATGTTCCAAACCAAGTCTACATTTTTCACCTGTTAATTTGTGTTTAAAATCGAAATTCCGTTTTTCCCCAAATGTAATCGAAGCGATAGTGGGCTTATCCCCCAATTCGGGTTCGTCATCAGAATGAGGGCTCATGCTGTCCTGTCCATCCCGATACCAGTTGCACAAGACACAATTAAATTGAACGCCAAGTTCTTCTTCTAGCTTTTTACGGATGCTGGATAACACAGGGTGAAACGGCAATGGGGTTAAAGCAAGGCCAGAATAAGCGTAGTGGCAATGGGGGTCTCCATACCAAGCTTGTAAACGAGGAATTTGCATGCGCTTACCGAACAGTTTAATGCTATCCTGTCGCCAACAAAGCTCAGACTTCAACGTAGAATAATAAGCGTCTGCTGTGTTACGTGAAAACCAAGCTGGATAGTAACGAACATCGGCATCCGCCATTGGAATTTTTCTGCTCAACATAAACTAGATACGCAATACTGATTAAATAGATTTATGAATACTACATTTTCGGCGGCAAACCGAACACTAGAATTAATGCGCTACCCATCAAAGGCTCAACACCCTAGCTTACAAGCGTGGGGCTCTGAAGATGAACTGGTACTCAATTACCTAGCGGAGCAAAACAAGCTTGAGTCTCAAGCTCTAGGCCGCGTACTCATTTTAAATGACGAATTTGGCGCATTGGGCTGTGGGTTATCTGACGTTATAGATGACAACTCCGTATGGCAATCTGATTCTCATATCGGGCATTTAGCGCTGCAAGATAACCTTAAACGAAATGAATTAAACGCGACTTTTTCTATTGTGAATAGTATTACGCCTCTAGAAGGCAACTTCGATACTGTACTTTTAAAGTTGCCCAAAAGTAATCACTACTTACAACACATACTGACTCAGTTGACACACCATGTGACTGACAAGTCTCAAGTCATTGCTTTTGGGAAAACCAAAGCTGTCACCTCGTCTATTCTCACTCAATTCGACACTGTGCTGGGTAAAACAACCACATCACTAGCCGTTAAGAAATCCCGATTGATTTTTTGCACGCCAGCATTATCTAAACTAAACGCAGCATCTTTTAACCATACTGATAGACGTTGGAGCATTGACAAAAGCTATACCGGTAACTCTTTAACTTTATGTAATTTAGCAAACGTATTCGCTGCCAAAAGTTTAGATATTGGCGCTCGTTTTATGTTGGATAATTTACCGCCGTTTAACGACGAAAACATCCTTGATTTAGGCTGTGGAAATGGCGTGTTAGGGCTAGTAACTTTAGTGCAATCTCATAACTCTCAGGTTACTTTCGCTGACGAATCTTATATGGCCGTTGAATCGGCAAAACGAGCAGTAATAGAGAATATACCCGACAAACTAGAGCAAACACATTATCTTGTGGATAATTGCTTGGAATCTGCGACCAAATCCATTTACACCCACAATTTTGATCGAATACTATGTAATCCGCCCTTTCATCAGCAAAATACATTGACTGATCACATCGCATGGCAAATGTTTAACGATGCTAAAGCGTGCTTAAAAAAAGGCGGGAAATTTTTGGTTGTAGGTAATCGACACCTTGATTATCACGAGAAACTAAAACGGGTATTTGGTGGTACAAAAATAGTCGCGAGTAACGCTAAATTTGTCATTTTAGAAGTAGTAAAAAGATAGGAATACCAATGAAAAATATTATCAACAGAATTCTAGTGAGTTTGTTAGCACTTACTATTTCAGTATCTTGTTATGCTGCAAAAAAAGAAGATGGCTCTGAAATTCAACCCGACGTTTTGTTTCCACGTATTGAAATGCACACGAACATGGGCGTGATCACAGTAGAACTCGACAGATACAAAGCGCCAATTACAGTAAACAATTTTTTGCGTTACATCGATAAGCGTCTTTTCGACAATACGGTGTTCCACCGCATCGTAGCTAATTTTGTTGTTCAAGGTGGTGGCTATGGATTGGAATACCAATCGAAACCCGATTTTGGAGAGATTTTTAACGAATCTGGTAATGGCTTAAAAAATGACGCCTACACCATTGCCATGGCTAGGCAAGCTGATCCTCACTCTGCCAATCGCCAGTTTTATTTCAACCTAGCCGACAACGACAGCCTTAATCCTGGCAGAAACTGGGGCTACACGGTTTTCGGAACGGTAACATCAGGCTCGGAAGTACTTGATGCTATGGGTGCGGTTGAAACACACTATCTGCCGTTATTGCGTTTACCCAATGCGCCAGTTGAACCTTTAGTACTTGAAAAAGTCGTGTTATTACCACCGCTATAAACGTTTAAATGAAGAAATTAATTACACTTAGTTTTTAGACTAAGTAGACAATGGCCCCTGTCGACCTTGCTGAAATATTTATGGTTAGGTATAGGTCTATTTAACAGTTAATTTAAATTCAATACTGGCTAGTCTGAATATTCAGGGCGTTCACTAATATGAAAAATATTTTTTATAGCATTGCCGCTACGGTTTCTGCATTCCAAACATTAGGGCAAACCGACGACACTGTTTATTATGGCGATGACACCATAAAAATGAGCGCTGAAGCACAAGCTTGGTTAAAAAACAGAAATAAAACTCAAACACCCACTCCTATTGTTGCTCAAGCAACCACCTTAGAAACGGTAGATATTGTTGTATTTTACCGCAACCAATATGGCTTTTACTTGGGCGCTGATGAAGTTATAGAGCGCATTGAAGATATGGTTTCCTTCACTAACCAAGCATTTTTAGATTCAGATATCAGTGTTGAACTCAATTTAATCGGCGTACACCCTGCCACCTCCATTCCTGACACTCAAAACAGAGGCGACAGCGAATTTTTTCCTGACACCAATATTCAAACGGCTTTTCAAGACGTGACCTTTAGTGCGTTATTCAATGGTTCTTCAACCCCGGAAAGCGAAATTATTGAAAACTCTGGTACAGACTTGTATGCACTTATCGATGTAGGTTTTGATACTGAAACCCCCAGCTTTGCCGGAATCGCCTTTTTACAAGGTCCGCTATCGGTATCATTTGATTTAGGCCAAGACGTTAGACGCATCACTTTTGCTCATGAAATTGGTCATAACTTCAGTGGTGGCCATGAACGGGCTGACGACCCAACGTCAACTCGAGACAACCATGCAACAGAGTGCAGTGGCCAGCGTACACTTTTGTATTCCACAGTAAGCTTAGCGAATACTGAAACCTACTCTAACCCTGAAATTCAACAAGGCAATGAATTTTGCGGAGAGTTAGGTGTTGCCGATAACACCAGAAATATTAATGCATTTTCTTCGAATGTAGAAAATTTCGGAGTGGCGCCAGAAAGCGCGTCCAGTGTTAGCCTTACAGAGACACAATACACTGTCAACGAAAACGACGGAGAACTGGTTGTTACCCTTTCCCGCTCGGGAAATTTAGCCTCAAGCACGAGTGTACAAGTATTGCTAACAGGCATCACTGCACAAGCCGATATGGATTTTTTTGATAACTATCAAACCCTGACGTTTGCCCCAAATGAAAGCTTAGCGTCGGTGGGTTTTCCTATTGTCAGAGATGCTATTCCAGAAAGCACAGAAACAGCTCGAGTAGATTTGCGTTTTCCCGTTGCAGGGAATGTTATCCAAAGTAGTGCAAACGTAGCCATTTTAAACGGCATTGATGGCCAAGCGGGTAGCGTAAGTCTGCGAGTAGATAATGCCATAACCACTGAAGCCCAAGGTGTGCCTGTGGTGTTAGAACGCACTTCTGGTACAGACGGCGAACTCTTGTATAAGCTAGAGTTCGTGCCTAACGATCTTGATTCGAACGGTGACTTTATCCGTCCCATGTTGCCTGAAGAAATGAACAGAACACTTCAGTTTGTCTTATTTGCTGATGGGGAAACTGAAAAAACATTTTTCATTACTCCGGTAGATGATGAATTGGAAGAATCCACAGAAATGATGCAAGCGGTATTGTATGAAGGGTTTAATTCAGTCGATGAGGAAGGTGTGTTAGTCGTCGACAACGACTCGTTAACCACATCAGGCCAATTGAGCTTTGTTCCACTTGATGAAACAGAGTTTAAAAACAATCGAAACTTCGTCAATGTCACCTTAATTCGCGACACAAATCTAGATACTGAAGCAATAGCCGTGGTAAACGTTGATGGGGATGGCGTTGCAGTGCAAGATGAAAATTTCATCATCGCTTTTGATGTCGATCAGTCCATCGCCATTGTAGAAATTCCACTAACTGAAACAGTTATTGAGCAAGATACCGACATAACCCTAACATTATCATCAGAAGGGCTAGATGTAGAGGCTCCAACACTCTCTTTTACCTTACTAACCGACGTACCTGGCGAACCCTTTTTGACGACAGATAGTCCAACGATTTCAGATGACGTAGGGAACTTCTTTATCAGTGTTGAAAGAAATCCAGACGGTGACAACGAGCTTGAAGTAAACCTTTTTGTAAATGAAGTCGTTGTAAATAACCAAGTTCTTATTCCCGCCCAAGGGCTGACGTTTTCATTTGATGATGGCGACCGCGTAACACGCAACGTTTCCTTTATTATCAACGACATCAATTTGCCTAACGATGTGAGTGTGCCGATTCAAATTACATCAACCCCAGTAGACCCTTTGCAGTCAAGTTTAACTCTTGTAGTGAATGCAGATCCTGATCAAACACCAGCAGCGCCTGCTCCTACTCCAAACACAGGTGACTCATCAGGCGGAGGCGGTACGATTAGCTACGGGATATTATTGTTATTTGGGGCGGTGCTAGTAAGACGATTACAGTTTAGAACAAAACTGTGACAAATTTGCGAGGCTTTTTTCGGCCTCCTGCATCAAGATATCTAAACTAAGCAAATTAATTTAGGTGTGATGTCTATGAAAGCATTGTCCAAAATAACGCTACTTCTATGTGCAGTAACAGTGAATATGGCGTCTGCGTTGGAGGAAAACAACACTCACACCTTCACCAGTGGTACTGAAAAAGTACAATTAGTTGAGCTGTATTCATCTCAAGGCTGCAGCAGTTGTCCACCTGCACAGCGTTATTTAAACAAGCTCAGTGATTCGCCTTTACTTTGGGACAAAGTGGTTCCTGTTGTTTTTCATGTAGATTATTGGGATTACCTAGGTTGGAAAGACCCCTATTCCTCAGCTGAATATTCTTCAAGGCAGCGCCAATTCAAACGCCAAGGTTTAGCATCGTCAGTGTATACCCCAGGTTTTTTCGTTCAAGGACAAGAGTGGACGGGCTTTTTTAAACGCAGACAAATACCACTGATTCAAGATACTGCTCCCCAACTAAAAGTCACAATTGAAGAAAATAAAGTAAGTGCATTCTTTGGTGATGAACTGGCTAAAAATTACGAAACCTTGTCGCTCAATATTGCGTATTTGGGCATGGATTTGTCCACACACGTACACTCAGGCGAAAATAGAAATAGAACGCTGGATGAAAACTTCATTGTACTTGCACATCATTCCATCGACTCCACAGATGGAAATTGGGAAACTGAAATACAGCCGCCTTCTACAGATGAAAACTTAGCCATTGCGGCTTGGGTTACGCGCAAAGGCGAACTAGAGCCCCTACAAGTCACTGGCGGCCCTATCGCTTTTTAAATCACTCAGTTTTAAGATACTTATACTCATTTCATTAGTTAATTATTCAACAGAATAATAGCTGGAAATCGAAAAGACTAAAGAACCTCAATCAATATTAGCTATTGGTTGAGGTGAAGTTCACATTCGACTTCCTTTTAACCTTCCTAAATGATCAACAACGTTATTCGATAATTGCTCTTCAGGGTGTTCTTTCAAAGGCCACACACCACAAATATCGAAATGCGCAATTAGAGTACTCCATTTAACCGGTATCAATTGCTCTCTGGGCATCACAGCTTCGTCTTGATGGGCGATTTTGCGGTATTTCTGCGTAATCGAGTCATAATCACGCATCATTTCTTGCATGTTTTCTACCGTCATATACCGAAAGCTGCTGTCGAAAGCCGACCGTGAACTTTTATTATGATCTAAAACATGCCGTAAGAACATTTCGTTAACGTCTTTTAATGTGTCGTGTAATGGGCCGTGAAGCCGCATAAGTAATTTACCTTCAATCAACAAGCGATAACGATTGTACTCCCCCAACTCAATAAACTGCTGACGGTCTAGATCTCTTAAGTATTTGAATAGACTCAAATCTGACAACTTATACTCTTTTTGAATTTGAGCTGGCGTATAACCCACCGATAAAAAGAACAGAAAATAAAAATGCAGCCGGTTATTCTTCAAAAATAGCTCTTGGTATTCTTCTAATTTAACCCTAGGCTCAGTATGGCGTCTGGCAAAATCTAATAAATCATAAATAGATAAGCCTATGATTTCGCATATCTCATTTAATCGTGAAAGGTGGCAGTCTTTATCTTTAAACAAGCGTTTTATTGTTTTTTCAGATACCCCTAATTTTTCTGCCACGTGCTTATATGTTACGCCTCTCGATTTCATTGCTATTTTTAACGCATCAACAATTTCTACACCGATAGTTTGCATAGTTCACCTTCAAAATTTTTACCTGAAAACACGCGATTGAATAAAACCACGACTCAAAACGTCAGCCTATGTCACCAAAACCAAGAAAAAGGTGACAACTAAAGTCCCCTTTGAATATTCAATTGATAACTTAGGGACTAAATATAACCTACCCCTCTGTTTTTTACTACTCATCTACATATCGAGGAATAATCATGGGTTCACTTTTAAAATCATTAACGTTTCTATCACTACTTGCTACTGGCACCAGTATTTATGCAAAGACACTAACTCCTATTTGGGAAACCGAAGGGTTTAAAATGCCAGAGTCCGTTGTATACGACGAAAGACGGCAAAAAATTTATGTGTCGAATATCAATGGCGGGCCTATTGAACGAGATAACAATGGGTCAGTAGGCGTAATGAATGCTGACGGCTCTAACCCCAAAATTGAGTGGGTTAAGGGCTTGAGTTCACCAAAAGGAATGGATTTACATGGCAATAAACTCTACGTTGCAGATGTGGGCGATCTGGTGGTTATTGATGTTGATAGCGGAGAAATAACGGCTCGATATCCAGCGCCATCATCTAAGGTTTTAAATGGTTTAGATGTCACCGACGACGGCACGGTTTTCGTGTCTGATTGGTTGGGAAGTAAAATTTATAAACTGAAAGATCACAAATTAGAACTTTGGCTAGATGATAAAGAGCTTAATTTCCCCAACGGATTATTTGTATCCAATGGTTATTTGTATGTCAGTACATGGGGAACCAACCCAAAAGCCGACTTTACTACAGATACCTCAGGTACATTTTTAAAAGTATCGTTAAAGAGTAAAAAAATCGAAGTACTCAACAGCGGTACTCCTTGGATGAATCTAGACGGTATTCATAAGGTTAATAAAAAGGACTTCTTTGTAACTGACTTTATAAAAGGCGAACTATTAGTTATTAATACAAAAGGAAAAGTCAAAGAAACCCATAAACTTGCGTCTCCATCTTCAGCAGACTTTTTTTACATAAAAGAGCAGAACTTGCTGATCGTTCCTTACTTAATGGGCGCTAAAGTATCAGCTTATAAACTGTGATGAAAAAAATTACCAGTGAGCAGTATTGTTCACTGGTAATTTAATAACAAACAGCAAGCTATTCAGCTATATCAGTTTTATAATGTTGACTGAGTAATTTTTGTAACCACCCGCTAAAATCACCATTCTGTACGACGAGATTTTGAGCACGAAAAAGCGCCGCTGTTCGTTGTGCGTACTCTAATTTTCGAATTTGCTCTAAGACTTCTGGAAACTCATTCGCTTCTGTATGCGATGTTGTAAAGAGTAAACGCTCTTTATTTACTCTCCCCAGTTTGCTCGCCTGTGATACCCGCTTATGGCACCGGCAGTCATTCGAAGCGGCAATTAGACCGCAATTTGATGTCATGAAATGGGTAACCAGTTGCTTTGCTCTTGAAATTTGCTTCCGGTAAGTTACCGGCGATAAATTTAATATATAAGCCGCTTCTTTATGGGTAAATTCAAGCACCTCTCCAATAATATAAGCCACTCTCAAATTCACAGTAAGACATTGCAGGATAGCCAATATACAACCAACGGGAACTTCATGTAGTGGCATAGTTAATTTGGCCACCTAACAAGATGGTATGCTTTAAAGCACATCAGGATTAGGTGACAAAAATGAGAAAAAAGACAAGAAGAACCTTCAGTCCTGAATTTCGCTAGGAAACAGCAAAACTCGTTATCGATCAAGGTTATACACATGACGAAGCCGCTAAGGCAATGAGAGTTGGATTTTCAACGATTGGGAGATGGGTGACGCAGTTAAAACTGGAGCGAAGTGGCAAGCAAGTTAAACAGATGCCGATGACACCTGAACAAATAGAAATCAGGGAGTAAAAAAAGCTTCCGCTCTGCTGATGTCGTTCTCCATGAAGAACTCGCTTTAATCAAGAGACTTAGTCAGAGCGGTAAAAACTCTCATTGTGTGAAAACTGTGTGTGAGGTTCTTGAAGTCAACCGAAGCACTTATAAATACTGAGTTAAGCGAGATAGGCGTTTATCGCCTGAAGCGGCTAAACTCCAAAGTT
Organism: Alteromonas sp. 5E99-2; assembly: GCF_017368475.1. Classification (GTDB taxonomy): domain Bacteria; phylum Pseudomonadota; class Gammaproteobacteria; order Enterobacterales; family Alteromonadaceae; genus Alteromonas_F. The sequence continues at coordinate 14,809 of NZ_JAFNJE010000017.1, read as the reverse complement.
TGGTGAGGGAAGCGCATCGTATAAGTAACGGCTCAGCAGGCGCAAGAACGGTCGCTGATATTGTTACAAACGACGACACTAATGATATTAGTTTGTCTCGTTACCATACAGTGCGGCTGATGAAAAAACTTGAATTGGTGAACTATAAGCTACCTAAGCATGCTTACAAAAAAGCAAACAGGGAGCATATTGTCATCTCTAATTCACTAAAACGACAGTTTGCAGTAACCGAAACAAATCAAGTGTGGAGCGGTGATGTAACGTTTGTTTCGACGGGCAATAGATGGGCTTACTTAGTCGTTGTTATTGATCTGTTTGCACAAAAACCTATTGGTTGGGTAATAAGTCATTCGCCTAATATATAGAATACATATGCATGTTTATTTTCATGAACACAATTAGGATAGCAATTAAATTCAGTTGCAATTAAAATAAAAATGAAAAATATTCTTTGCGTAAAGTGTATTAGTCCCGACTTAATCTGACAATCCTCTTGAAAAAGAGAGAGTTACCCGTTTTGATAAAGGTGTCGAATCTTTAAATTAAAACAACAAGGTAACTCTCATGTTGCATACTAACAATCCAATTATTAAACACAAAGCTGGCTTAATCAATTTGGCAGCTGAACTGGGAAACGTATCTAAAGCCTGCAAAGTAATGGGTGTATCGCGAGATACATTTTATCGTTATCAGGAGCTTGTAGAAGACGGCGGCATTGATGCGTTAATCAGCCAAAGTCGTCGAGCGCCTAATTTGAAGAACCGAGTAGATGAAGCGACAGAACAATCTGTTATTGAATCGGCCATTGAGTTTCCTGCTTATGGGCAATACCGCACTAGTAATGAATTACGCAAGAAAGGCGTGTTTGTTTCAGGCAGTGGTGTACGTTCAGTGTGGTTACGTCACAATCTAGAAAACTTTAAGAAAAGGCTCAAAGCACTAAACGATAAGGTCGCTAATGATGGCATTATCCTCAGTGATGCTCAGGTAGCGGCGTTAGAAAAGAAGAAAAATGATGATGAGGCTTGCGGTGAAATAAGCACCGAGCATCCAGGTTATCTAGGCTCTCAGGACACATTCTATGTTGGCAACCTCAAAGGCGTAGGGCGTATCTACCAACAAACCTTCGTTGATACCTATAGCAAAATAGCTTTAGCGAAGCTTTACACGACCAAAACACCGATTACCGCTGCTGACATGTTGAATGACAAGGTGTTGCCTTACTTCGAGCAGCATGACTTGCCTATACTGCGTATATTGACTGATAGAGGCACAGAATATTGTGGCCGAGTAGACCACCACGATTATCAGTTATATCTCGCTATCAACGATATTGACCACACTAAAACGAAAGCCATGTCACCCCAGACAAATAGCATTTGTGAGCGGTTTCACAAGACGATCCTGAACGAGTTCTACCAAATCATGTTTAGGAAAAAGCTGTATTCGACGATGGAGGAATTGCAAAAAGATCTGGACGATTGGATGGATTCCTATAACAATCATCGAACTCATCAGGGTAAAGTGTGTTGCGGACGAACACCGTTTGAAACATTACTTAATGAAAAAACGGTTTGGACGGAAAAGAATTTAGCTCAAATCTAAACTGACAGCACCATTTGAAAAATGGGTAACTGTCAGATCAGGTCTGAGCTACTACACCCATGCCTGTCGATATTTAGTTAGATACATCTAAGCTTATCGAAATGGATTTTCTTCTAGCCTCACCAATATCAGGTTTTTCAACTTCAATCACTTTGCCATACCTTAGCTCAAGCACTCTATCAGCACTAGCTATCGTTTCAGGCCTATGAGCAATTATAATTCGAGTAATGTCTAAGCCTCTAACAGCATTATTTACAGATGCTTCTAATCGGGTATCCAGATTACTAGTCGCTTCATCCATAAATAGAATCTTAGGTTTTCGATAAAGAGCTCTAGCAAGTAATAATCGCTGAATTTGCCCTCCAGAAAAAGCTGTTCCCATGTCTCCCACTAACGTATTGTACCCCATAGCCATTTTCACAATATCGGTGTGTATAGCTGCGACTTTGGCTGCCCATTCAACTCTTTGTAGATTTTGGTTAGGATCGAAAAATGCAATATTATCAGCGACTGAGCCAGAAAGGAGCTGATCATCTTGCATAACAGCGGCAACCAGTTTTCTATAGCTCCCTAAGCCGAATTTTTTGATATCTGTACCATCAATTTCTACTTGGCCGACCTCAGGCTCAAATAACCCCAACATGATTTTAATAAGCGTTGTTTTGCCGCAGCCTGATGGGCCGATTAAAGCGACAGACTCACCTGTTTCAATTTTTAGGTTTAATTCAGAGAACACTGGCTCCTCTTTCTCACTGTATCGATACTTAACATTTTTGACTTCGATACTGCCGGTCACCTCATTAGAAGAGCCAATCCCTTGTAAATCGGATTCTTTATTTGTTAAAGTAATATCAGCTAATCGATTGAAGTGCAGGTTGAGCATTTTAAATTCAATGAATTTTTCAATTAGATTTGTCGTTTTTTCTGTAAATTGAAGCTTATAAGACATATAAGCGAATAACATACCTACGGTTAAATCACCTTCCATAACAAGTAACGCAGCAAAATACACAACCAACACATTTTCAACACCGAAAATAAACTTATTTAAAGCTTCATAGCCAATGTTTAAATGCCCTATTTTTATTCCTGCGTTTAAGCTATCAGCAAATTTGTTATGCCAAATACCTTGTCTTTGTACCTCTCTGCCAAATAGCTTTATCGTTTGAATCCCTCTGACTGTCTCCATAAAATTTGTTTGTTCCTTTGCCTGAGTAATTACTTCTTCTTCAGACATTTGTCTCAAAGGACGATACATAATGACACGAAAAATAACATAAATAGTGAGCGCAATGAGTATGATGAAACTAAGTTTCGGGCTATACAAAAAGATCATTATAAGAGTAGCGATAGCCATTATCCCATCGATAACGGCCTCAATTAACCCTTTAGTTAATAGATCTTTTACTTGTAGTAATGAACCAAAACGAGACACTACATCGCCTATGTGTCGCTTTTCAAAATACTGCAAGGGTAAGCGAATTAGATGATGAAACAGATTTGCTCCCAATTGAATACTCATCAGATTACCGAAATGCAATAATAATGTGCTTCTAACAGCGCCTGTCGCCATTTCAATAAACATTAGTAATCCGAACCCGATAGCGAGTACGACCAGTAAATTTTCATCATAACTCAAGACAACTTCGTCAATAACAAGTTGCATATAGTAAGGGCTAGTCAAAGTAAAGACCTGCAGTAGTAAAGACAATATGAAAACTTTTGACAAGGTTGACTTTAATCCTAAAATCGCCCCCCAAAAATCAGAAAGTTTCAAATTTACTCGAGTATCTTCCGATTTAAACTCTTTTGTTGGTGTTAACTCAAGTGCAATACCAGTAAAGTGTTTTGAGAGTTCTTCTAATGTATAGCGACGTTCCCCTAAACCAGGATCATGGATATCGACAATCGTTTTACTAACTTTCTTTAGAACCACGAAATGGTTCATATTCCAATGTAGAATACATGGTGTTTTCAACTGAGAAAGTTGCTCTAATTCTAATCTGAGAGCACGAGTACTCATGTGCATTTTGTCGGAAATTTCCATCAGCTCTTCAAGATTGGCACCCTTAAGAGAAATAGAATACGTTTGACGCAAATGAGTTAAGTCCGTCTTATACCCATAATATCCCGCTACCATAGCCAAACACGCTAGACCACATTCAATAGCTTCGGATTGCATAATCATGGGCAAATATTTTGCGTTACTAAATTTTAATAAATGCCTTGGATTTTCCACTAAACAGTCCCCCTAATGCTATAGATTGATTCAAATAACCACTCGAATAATGAACGACTATCAATTACTATGTCTGCTTCTAGGAGCATTCCTGCTTGTAATGGCACAGATACGCCATAAGCTATAACACCTTGTTCATCGAGTTTAACGACAACGCGATAGACAGGTTCTTGAAAAGAAATAGGCAATAGGGTCTCATTGGGCAAAATTACTGACTTCGCCACTTCGACAATTTCTCCGGTGTAAATACCAAATCGCTGATAAGGAAATGCTTGATAGCGAATGCGTGTTTGTTGATTTTCTTTTATAAATCCATAAGCGCGAGTTGGGACGAATAACACCGCTTCTAATGATGCCTCGACGGGCAAAATAGTCATCAATGGTTGATTAGTATTAGCCACCATACCGTTTCTTACCAAAAGGCTCGTTACCACACCATTTCTACTACTAAATACATCAAAACTGCGTTGTGAATCAGCCTGAGTAATTTGTTGATTTATTCCTGCTAATTGCGATTCCAACTCAGCGATTTGTTCTTCATTTTGAATGGGAAGTTGCTTGTATTGATACCGCAGTTGACTTAATTGGTTCTGTGTTGAAAGTATATTGGTTTGAGTATCTTCAAGTTGATGTTTGAGAGACAGCAAATTATCTTGCTGGTCAGCATATTCTCGTAAAGAGGCAAACCCTTTGTTTGTTAGTGACTCTATGTGCTGAAGTTTCTTTTCATTTAACACTAACCTTTCCTTTAGTATAGCGTTTTGATTACTAGCCTGTTGCATTTGAGCTTCGGAATTTCTTATTTGCAAAGCAAGCTGCTCAGTATTAACAGTGAATAATTGTTTTTGATTCAGAATGTTAGTCGAAAGTAAATTTTTTTGAACAATGAGTTCTTGAATGATGATGTCATTTGCGCTTACGCCAGCACTTAACTGCCTATCTAATCGAATACGAGCAAGGGGCTGCCCCTTCGAAACAGCATCTCCCTCTTCAACATAAACTTCATCAATTAAACCGGGTGTAATAGAATAAACTTTATTTAGTCCAGTTGTTGGCCTGAGGTAACCTGAAACAACTTCTTTTCGTTGATACTCACTCAAAAACAAATAAGTAAATCCAGTAATGGCAATCGCTAAAATAATAATTACAATAATATTGAACGACATATGTGCTGCAATAATCACTTCACCATTAAGTTTATGGCTTTGATGTTCAAGAGCTTCTTTCCTAAATAAATTAGACATGGAAGTTTAACATCTTAAAATCATAGAGGCCGATAGCCGAATAAACCTTGAATCCCTCTTCTGTTTTTTTTTCGACAAAATATGTAAATTTTCTGTGCGATTTTTTTGCTTGTCGGCCTTTCACACTTCGAAACAAAATACTGTTTCTAACAACAAGAAAACTATCTTGCTGAGCTACAAGTTCGGTATTCGCCTGAAGTTGCTTACGTATCGACTTGTATTGATTTTTAATAGAAGGGGAAAAAGGCGGCTCTACATGACGTAGTGTATCCAGATTTTTTAGGTGCTCATTACATATTACGCTGAAACAGTATTTAAAAAATTCATTAATCGTCACGTTTTATTCCTTAATAGTGAAATTAAATCGATCCATAATCATTTACTACTATTCATGGTGCAGCAAAGTGTTTTTATAAACTGTACCATCATGTTTATATTTTATGGTAATGTCAAACCTCAATAAGCAACAAAATAATTCATATTTTTCATCTGCTTAATTAGATTTTTATGTGAATACACAAGTTTGACAGAACAACCGCAGATTGCTGACCTCAATTGGCCACTTTCAATCTACTTCACACACTAACTTTATGGTTTATAGGCAAGTGATGTAAAGAAAATATCTTCAAAGCACTCATGCATTCTTTATTCTGGCTAATAATTTTCGAATTTAGAACTGAAGAGCATACACAATCTTATGTAGAGATACTAACAATTAAATACTTGTCAAAATCGAAACATTAATGTGGAGTAAATTGGGGGAAGATCAATGAAATCAATACCGGTAATATAGATCTCAGTGCCTGAAATATAAATAAGCAGATTGAATGAAACGAAAAAAGAGTAAGGCTATTGTTTATGTTTACTCAACTGGGGAATCCTAAGCAAAATACGTATATCGACGATATTAACTGGACAGCTTGAAATGATTGAATTTAATACTTTGGCATTGCGCGATGAAAGAAAGTGTTTGTTATAGGCGTATGACAAATGAGTTATCTTTTTATATGAAAATGTCTTGACTTTTATTTTTCCATTTGTGAATCTTTTAAATGAACGGAATACGTTCGAAATTTTTCTCAAAATTTTTAAAAGGATTAATTATGAAAAAAGAAGTTAAAGATTCTATCGTAGGTCACGATGAGAAAGCTGATGCAACTGTTGGGCTAGGGACATTTTTTGCTAGAGAATTAAGTCAAGAGGAAATGAGTCAAGTTGCTGGAGCAGAAGGTAGTGTTGGTACTATCCATGAAACATGCCCCGAAGATCCGTCACTCCAGGCCTTCTAGTTAGACTAGTCCATAATATTTATTATTAATAAAAAGGGCATTTAAAGTGTCCTTTTCTTTTTAAGGGAATAAGGAACGAAACTAGATGTTCAATAAGTTGGTTACAGGAAGCTTTTCATTTCTTCTATTAGTTTGTTCAAGTGTTTGTGTATCTCAAGAGTGGAAGGAGGGGGTTCACTACAAAGTTTTAAGTGAAAATTTGGAAGAGACAAATGAGGTATATGAGTTTTTTTCATTCTGGTGCCCCCACTGTTATAATTTCGAACCTTTTTTAAAAAACTTGGATGAACGACTCAAAAAGACTGAATATAAAATCACTAAAGTTCATGTGAATTTCATGGGGTTTTCTCCCAAGAATCAGCAAGAATATGCTACCCAAACAATGGCAACTGCCGAGGTTTTGAGTATAGAAGAGGATGCCATCAATAGTCTTTTTGAGCGATTTCATGTTCAACGCAAAAGAAATTTATCAGAAAAAGATGCATTGGAACTATTGAATGTAATAGTAAATGACAAGGACTTGGTGAATAAGGCTTGGAGTAGTTTTACAACTAATCGTAAATTCAACCAAAATGATCGCCTAATGAAACAATACTTAAAAGACGTGAAGGCTGTTCCTACTTTTATAGTATCGGGAAAATACAAGATTTTACCTTTCAAAGGAGCAACTCCGGAGAAAATAAATGATTTAATTTTATGGTTAATAGGGAATAGCTAGTATGTCAATTTTAATTATAAGTAACTCCACGGATATACACGCCAACGTTATTGCTAAATCAATTGAGGTGACAGATGGTATAGAAGTCAATATCATTACGGCTAACGACTTTTTACAGACTAATAATTTGTCTATAAATTTTAATTCGTCTAAAGTGTGTTTGAACGAAAAAGATACAACTCGAAGTGTTTTTTTTTCAACATGGCTTCGGAGGTTAGATCCACCGTCAGTAGATTGCTATTCTGATCAGGAAAATAAGTTTGTAACATCTGAATTTAGAAATTACTATTTCTCAACCCTTAGAATGCTACAAAATTCAGGCAAGTGGAATGTGCGCTTTTCTGACCTATATCATGCATCAGATAAAGCTGTTCAGTTACAAATAGCAAAAAGTGTTGGTCTAAAAATTCCAGAAACTATAATTAGTAATTCGCCCAAAAAAATACTTGAATTTCTCAACTCGAGTGAGCAAGAGTATATATATAAACCCTATCGGGTTGAATTTTGGAACGGCTCTCAGAAAGCAACACTAACTTCCAAAATAGAAAAACCTAAACTCAAGGAAAATCAAGTTATACTAGGAACGTCTCCTGGAATATATCAAAGGTATTTAGAGAAAGACTACGAGGTAAGAGTCACTTTTTTTGATAGATACTACATTGCTGCTAAACTTCATTCTCAGGAAAAAAAATCAACTAAACTTGATTGGAGAATGGGGCAGCTTAATTTGGATGCGGAAAGGATCAAACTCCCTGATGATATATTTAGCAAATGTTGTAATTTAATGTCAATATTGAAAATTAGTCATGGGTGTTTTGACTTTATTGTAAAAAATGGTATTTACTATTTTTTAGAGGTTAATGTTACCGGTAATTTTCTATGGCTAGAGAAATTAGACGAAAATGAATTTCCAATGACAAAAATTTGCTCAGCATTTCTTGCCCATGGCATGTCAGGTTTTTCTCCAGAATTGTCCGATGTAGATAAGTACCCTTCCCTTTTGGAAGTCGAAAGCTTGATAGGCTAGAGCTTGTTAAATTTATAGTATAAAAAGAAAACAGTAATTGAATTTCTATTAACAGTCTAACTTTTTGAAATACCAATTATCCCATCTGCAAATTGGCAGATGGGTGATTTTCTCCCAATTTAGTAAACATTGTAGAAGTCGGTATCTGATCTGACAGTTACACATTTTTCAAATGGTGCTGTCAGTTTAGATTTGAGCTAAATTCTTTTCTGCCCAAACCGTTTTTCCATCAAGTAATGTTTCGAATGGTTGTTGTGGTCAAGTCCAACCGGACACTTTTCGTAAGGAACTTTGTTCATACTGTACTGGCGACAGATCCTCATTAGCTGTATGAAGCCTTTCTAAGTTGTAATAACGCATATACGCTATTACAGTATTGACGCTCCTATATCAACATCAAGTTAAACATGATAGATCTGACACCATTATTGGGACTAATTCTCTAGCAATATATCGTTTTAAGCACCGTTGAATTTCTTTTGTCGACTTACCTTCGGTGACACGTTTATCAACATATTTTTTAGTTCTTGCGTCGTTTCGCATACGAATCAATGTCACTGTCCAAAGTGCATTATTAGCGTCTCTAGCCCCACCTCGGTTCAACCTATGCCTCTGAGTTTTACCTGATGAAGCTTCTAAAGGGCTGACACCGCACAGTACGGCAAATGAGGATTCATTTTTCAATCGGCTTGGATTATCACCTGCTGTCACTAGCAGAGTGGCAGCCAGGTATTTCCCGACACCATATTGCTCAATGAGTGTTGGTGCTTTTTCTTTCGTTAAAATTCTTAATTGCTTATCAATATCTCTTAACTCGGTAGCCAACAATTGCCATCTTTTTGCAAGTAACTGCACTACTGAAACCAATGATGATTCTACTAAATTATCAGGATCAGCTTGTAATTCCTCACACGCTTTTATGCATTGATATGAGCTTGGCACATAACATTTTTCTGGTGCTGTAACGAGTAATGCTCTGATTTGATTAATAGCTTTAGTTTTTGACTTCGCAGAGCTTTTTCTTGCAACCACTAAGAACCTTAATGCTTCCACAGTGCCATCATGTGATTTAGGAATGACTGTAGATTCTTTCGCTAATACCGAACGCGCTGCATTTTCTGCATCAGTCGGGTCTGATTTACCTTGAAGCCTTCGGCGTGCACGATTCGGTCTATTGACTTCATAAACATCTACTCCTTGTTCTTGTAGATATTTGCATAAGCCTGCACCGTATGTGCCAGTACCTTCAATGCCAGCTTATTTGACATTCCCAAATGACTTACACCACTTAAACATCGTTCGGTAGCCAAGACTCGTTACTGCAACTTCTTTTGTATCAACCACCTTACCGATGTTGTCAATTAGTACAGCCACATGCTTTTCTAAGTGTGTATCAACGCCTAATGTAAGTTCTTTCGCATTGTTTCTAACATTCATATCAGTATCCTTAAGCAGTCAGCTCAGGACTGGACACAGACGATGCAATACAATGCTCCTATTAGGTCACTGACGCTGAATATAATTAAATTACTGGACAGTAATCACCGACAGGTCAACACAAAGATAAACGCTCCATCAATCCCAGCACGTGTCAGGTCATTACCTCCAGTAGTATAAATTATATCCTCTATGTCCCAACATGCGCCTACGTCGCCCATGCTGGCTCTCATACCATAACTTGTTAGTAAACGCCTACTGGTATACTGTGAACCTCTGTCAGAGTGAAACACCAAGTCTTTTGATGGCTGACGTAAGTTATAGGCTTTCATCATGGCTTTGCTCACTAAGTCAGTCGTCATACGTTTATCAATATGCCAACCAACAATACGACGTGAATATAAGTCCATGACTATGGCTAGATACATCCAACCTTCACCAGTCCTTAAATAAGTCACATCGCCAGCCCACACTTGATTTGGCGCAACAGGGTTAAAGTATTGATTCAACAGATTATCCGCAACAGCATCACTGTGTTTGCGCTTAGTCATCACATTGTAGGCAACACGCTGCGTCACAACTAGGCCAAGTGTTGCCATTAGCTTCTGAACGCCGTAATCACTCACTTGAAAGCCCTCCTTGCATAACCGTTTACGTAACTCTCGATAACCTAAGCTATTTCTGCTTTGTCCGAAGATAACTTTGGCTCTTCGATAGAGATTAAGTTGCTCTGCCTTAATGAGTTTCGCAGGGCGATTAAGCCAAGCATAATAAGCACTACGGCTTATTTTCATCATTTTACAAAGCTTCACAATAGGAAAAGCTGAAGATAATTGCTTAATCGTTTGAAACGTTACTTGGTTTCCTTTAACAGGAGGGCATTAGCTTTTTTTAATATCTCTTTCTCCATCCTTAGCTCTTTATTTTCCTTGCGCAGCTTTAGGAACTCAGCTCGTTCATCTGCATTTAAACTAGTGCCTGATTGCTCAGCTTCAACCTTAGCTTTCCAGTTATAAAGTAATTTACCTGTAATACCTAAAGATGCTGCCGCCTTAGGTACGCTGTAACCTTGCTCGGTTACCAATGCCACAGCTTCTTGTTTAAATTCTGCTATGTAACTTCTGTTTGTTCGTTTTGTCATTTAACACCTCAATACTTGGATTATATTCCATTATTAAAGTGTCCTGTTGGATTAAAGCAGATCATATCGTCTAAACTCGAGATAAATGAGTACTTTACTTCATTTCCTTCGCGAAAAATTGTGACGCATTTTTTAGGTTTTCACGCCCATATTTATTACGATAAAGATCACACCAACCATGCCATTTGGATGGGAAAGCAAGTAGATCTTAATCTATCTGTGTTTAAGAGCAGTTGAGACTGTATCAATTAAGCGAGAATGATTAAAAGCCAGAGCCAATATTCACTTTCGACTCTGGCTGAACCCTAGCGTTTTCCTTTCACTACGGCTGATAAGGAAGAGATGATTGATGCAAGATGATTCGTACTTTCTCATCTTCACAGGCTTTAAATACAAAACTTTTGTTAACAAATATATGGCTGTCATCGTCGCCAATAAAGTGCACATTACATTGCACAATTGCCAAATCGCCATGCAATATGAAATCTTCTTTGCTAAACCACACTTTCACCCAAGGTTTTAACTTGAACCCTTTGTCGTCAGGGAAGTCAGTATTGCCACCAACGAAATATGACAATGCCCCCTCTTTTGTTGGACGGAAGGTTTGTGGCCCGAACGCTAAAGTAGGCTTAAACAATACATGACCATTGTCGTAATCGTAATTTTCCGATAAAACCTGAAGAGAAAACGCCTGTGTATCTCCTCCTTCGGCGTGAACTTTTCCAACCTGAATTACGTTGTCGCACCACGTTTGTAGTGCCGTATGCACCATTTCTTTAGTAAACATAAGGCAAACATTGCTCCTGTATGGTTGTGGATGTAATAAGCCATAAAAACCCTATGACAATAACGTTTTATTTACAAATAAAACAATAGCTACATGTTATAATATATCACCTAAGGATGTTTACGTTTTGTCAGTGTAAAACAATGAAATATAACGACGGCTTTATTACGCTCTCGCTATATCAAAAGTCAACACGTCTCGAATATGTGATGCGCCTACAATAAGCATCAACAAACGATCTACCCCTAAAGCCACTCCAGAACAATCCGGTAACCCTGCATCTAATGCCGTTAATAAATACTGATCAATTGGTTTTGTGGGAAAGTTTAAAGCGCTGCGCTTTTTATTGTCACTTTCAAATCGAGCAGCCTGTTCATTTGCATCGGACAATTCGTGAAATCCATTAGCAAGCTCAATTCCTTTAAAGTACACTTCAAAACGGTTAGCTACACGGTTATCAAGGCTATTAATACGAGCAAGAGACGCCTGAGATGCGGGAAAATGAGTCACAATCACAGGGCAGTGGTTTGCAAAACTTGGTTCAATGCAATGAGAAAACAACATTTGCAGTAAGTCATCGTTATCTAGAGTTTCAAACCCATTATATAAATCAATCCCTTTTAGTTTTACCGCTTCAATTAGCTCGTCTGTTGTCGCGGTTAACGGGTCGATATTCATATGTTTCAGAAAAACATCTTGATAACTGTATTGACTGATGTTCTCAATATTTAACGTCGTCTTTAGTAAATCTGAGACTTCATCAATCAGCATTTGCATATCGAAGCCGCTGCGATACCACTCTAACATGGTAAATTCAGGATTGTGATTGCTGCCTGCACCTTCATGGCGAAACGCAGGACCAATAGAGTAAATATGCTCACACCCAGCCGCCAACAAGCGCTTCATGGCGTATTCAGGTGATGATTGTAAATACAGAGTTTGCTCACTGGATTGAGCGCTAAAACTAAACTGAGTAGAGAAATTATCGATAAAGGGATCGGTAACCCCCGCACTTGCTAGAACAGGTGCGCTAATTTCTAGTACGTCTCTTGACTCAAAAAAACGGCGCAATTGAGATAACAATTGCGCCCTTTTTTTTAACTGTTCAATTGACGCCGAAGGACGCCAATTATTTTTGTGCACGTGACGCGTATTCGCCGCTACGTGTATCAACTTTAATGACTTCCCCTGTTTGTACAAACAAAGGCACACGCACTACAGCGCCTGTAGACAAGGTAGCAGGTTTACCACCAGTACCGGCGGTATCGCCTTTTAGGCCAGGGTCAGTTTCAGTGATTTCCAATTCAACAAAATTAGGAGGCGTCACAACAATAGGAGAACCATTCCATAGCGTTAGCGTGCACACGTCGTTTTCAGCTAACCACTTAATGCTCTCACCTACTGCTTTTTCATCAGCGGCAATTTGTTCGAATGTTTCGTTATTCATAAAGTGATAGAATTCACCGTCTGTATAGAGATACGCTAATTCGGTGTCCATAACGTCAGCGCCTTCTACTGAGTCGCCAGAACGAAACGTTTTCTCTAACACTTTACCGGAAATAAGTTTGCGAATTTTAACTCGGTTAAACGCTTGGCCTTTACCAGGTTTAACATATTCATTTTCTAGAATATTACAGGGTTCGCCGTCTAGCATAATTTTTAAACCGGCTTTAAATTCGTTGGTGCTAAAGTTAGCCATAGTATCTCAAACAAAGGTTATGAATAAATTGGTACAAATAATACCGAAAAAATTGCTACAAGTAGAGCCTCATTGGCAAAAAGAATTAGCCACGGGCTTCAATGATCCCATTGCTTTACTTGAACACCTGCAAATCGATAGCTCAAATTTAGAAAAAGATGCTCAAGCGCGCCGCCTTTTTCCTATGCGTGTTCCCCGCGCATTTGTTGCAAAAATGGAAATGGGAAATATCGACGATCCCTTATTACAGCAAGTACTTCCTAACCGCCAAGAATTTATTGCTGAATCGGGCTTTTCAACCGACCCTTTAGAAGAACACGATACCGCGGGAAAAGGCTTGCTGCACAAATACAAATCGCGGGTGTTACTGATTGTTCGCGGCGGTTGTGCGGTCAATTGCCGTTATTGTTTTCGCCGCCACTTTCCTTATCAAGATAACGCCGTAAGCAAACGAGAATGGCAAGAAACACTGAATTACATAGATACCCACCCAGAAGTAGAAGAAGTAATTTTTTCTGGTGGCGACCCGCTAATGGCTAAAGATGATTTTTTAGCTTGGTTAGCTGACGCTATTTGCCAGCGGCCACAAATAAAACGATTGCGTATTCACACTCGGTTACCCGTAGTTTTGCCTAACCGTATTGATAGTGAATTTTTAGCTTGGTTTGGTGCATTACCTATTCAAAAAGTAATGATATTGCACATCAATCACGCAAATGAAATGGACGAGGCCCTTAAACAAAAATGTCAACGCTTGAAAGACAGTGGCGTAGTGTTATTTAATCAGGCGGTATTACTCGCGGGTATCAACGATACGGCTGACGCACAAATTGCATTAAACGAAGCCGTATTTGAAGCAGGTATTCAACCCTATTATTTATATATGCTAGACAAGGTCCAAGGTGCCCATCATTTTCTCGTGAGCGACGCGAAAGCGCGGAACATAATAAAACAAGTCATCGAACGTCAACCCGGCTTTTTAGTCCCAAAACTCGTAAGAGAAATTGGAGGCCAAGCTGGGAAGACACCCGTTGACTTACTTATGCACCCATAAACACCAAACTAAGCAAAGGTGTTTATATTGTTACCTCGGCTAGGGTCCGATGAGGGAGCTGCTGAGTCAGATGCTGACTCTAATAACTCAATCGCCGCTTGCCCATCTTGTTCTTGTTGGCCTTTAGCCAAACGAAGAGAGGCAATTTCAAGAGAAGCGGTTGCACCGCCTACTGATTCGATAGCCATATCCAATCCTCATTTACTTGTAGCTTAGGTTAAAAACAGGCAAAATCGCCCGCAACAAGTATTATCGGCAGCAACTCTAATAACTTTAAGGTTTTTTATGCAACAAGTGCATCAACACATTCAGGCTACTCTGAAAGATATATATAGAAAGGCTATCGACGCTGATGCAAATTTAACTGCATTACAACAACAGAACAAAGGCAACTTTAACGCTATTTTTAATGCTGACTCCGGCTTCAAAGCCAATTCAAAGCGCTTTTTGCCCTATGTAGAAGAGCTCACAACGGAATTTGAAACACTACAAACTTTAGATGATGACGCGCTAAAACAACGCTTACCAAGCTTTATTGCACAGTTAGAACTGATGCTAACCACCCTAGT
>NZ_JAFNJE010000016.1 GCF_017368475.1 Alteromonas sp. 5E99-2 | reverse complement strand
TGGTCGTACAGTAGGTGCGGGTGTTGTATCAAAAATCCTAGACTAATATTGCATTAGTTAAGGATGAAAGAAAGGTCACTTAGGTGGCCTTTTTTGTTGCCTGTAATTTATTGAAAGAGATAAGTTGCCGAATTAACCTCTATATGTACCCAAAGAAAAATAAGAGCTGATTATGAAATTAGAAATAGATGTTGTTGATGCATTTACAGATTCAGTATTTTCAGGGAATCCAGCGGCAGTTGTGATTATTAAAGAATGGCTACCCGACGAAGTAATGCAAAATATTGCAACAGAAAACAATTTGTCTGAAACTGCATTTATCGTTCGTATTGAACACAATGTATATGCCATTCGCTGGTTTTCTCCAATTACTGAAATCTCATTTTGTGGTCACGCAACCCTAGCTTCTGCTTTTGTGGTATTTAAAAGAGACCCGAATCTTGATTCACTGTGTTTTGTAACCAGTAAGGTAGGGGAGCTCACCGTGGTTAAAGGCGAAAACGAATTTTTCGAAATGAATTTTCCAAATACTATGCCTCAGATCGTTAACGAAATCCCAGAGGCATTAATTGCTGGGTTATCTATTCCTCCCAGTGAGGTGTATAAGAATAGCCAGGCTTATTTCGTTGTTTATGGGGACGAAAGTGAAGTTTTATCTGTAGAACGAGATAATGCGATACTAGCAGAGCTAAAGCCTTTAGATATTGTGGTTACCTGTAAATCAGAGACTAATAAATACGATTTCATCTCTCGTTATTTTTGGCCAGCAAATGGCGGCGATGAAGATCCAGTAACAGGCTCTATTCATACAGGCTTGGTACCCTTATGGGCAACGCGCTTAAATAAAACGAAACTCATTGCGTATCAGGCGTCTTCACGAGGCGGAATATTGCAATGTGAACTACATGGAGATCGCGTAAGCATTTCGGGTAAAGCAGTACAATATCTTGAAGGTATTATTTACATATAAACACGTTAAAACACTAAATTGAGCCCTATATGTAGAAGATTGAGATTTTTGTCTTCGATATAAACTTGGCCATTAGAGGTCGATACAGGGCCAATACTACCTGCGTTATTAACTATAAAGTGATCATATTGAAACTTTATTGCGGTGTTAGAGTAAAGGTCCCATCTTAGCCCAACTGAAAAGCGAGTATGGTCATTTTTAGCACTTAACGCTATTGATCTTGCCGTATCAGATAGTTGATTCAATTGCGCTATGACCTGTGAAGACACAAAATCAGGTTGTTCAGGCACATCTAAGTTAGTCTTAATTTGTTCTGGATTGATGAAAGCTCCAACAATAAAAGGAGTAATTTGCTTGTATCGATAACCTAAAGATAAATAACCTGCATAATAGGCATTACTGACTAACCAGTTAATATTTGTTCGAGACAGCTCTGATTGGATAATAAAGGGATATCTATCGTACTTTAGGCCAGCTGTAAGATACGCAGAAGATACTTTGGAAGTACCCAGTCGAGAAGAGATCAGTTGCGCATTGGGCCAGAGGACTTGTGGAATATTCGCAAAGGCTAACGCACTGTTATCCAGAACGTCAGATCCCGTGACTACAATGTTGCCTTTCGTGTACGCCGTGAATAAAGTGAAGTTAAAGTTTGTCCATTCTGCGCTGATTGATAAAGAGTCATCTATTTTAATTTTACTTGCCTCATTACGTTCTTCTGCATGACCAAAAGCAGCATGAAAGCTGGTAAACCCTTCAAATAGTTTAGTTCTGTATTTTACGCCCAACCCGTCAATAGCCTCTACAAGTTCTGATTGAGAATAAATTTCGGTGGGTGCTCTGGCCCATAAATAAGTGTGCCCAACCACACGAGAATCGGATAGCATGTAAATATTGCTGTTAATTCTTCCTGCAAGCAGCGACCAATTTCGAGATGGGCTATACCTTATAAATGCAGTTTGTAAATGAGTATCAAGCTCGTTAAATAGGCTATCTTCAATATTTACCTGTGCAAATACATCGAGTTTGTCTTGTATTAACCAGTTCGCTTGGAAACCGATAACTGAATCAGTCAGTATGCTTGTGCCATCTCTTTTGTTGGTATAAAAAGAACGTGAAAATTCTAAATCGGAGTTGTCTTCATGGGTAAGAGCTATTGTTGCAAAGGCATTTAGTTTTAGCCTTGGCTGGGCCACTACATCATAGGATGAAAAACCAAAATTCAGCACTAAAGAAATGAATGTAAGGTTATTCCTTAGGCAGGGAAAGCGAGAATTGGTATACAATTTTCATCTCCTCAGTTACTTTGCTTTTGGGTAGATAGGCTAGACTACGTTTGTCATTTGTTATAAGTGAAAAAACATCTGATTCATTTTTAGCTTTTAAAGGGGGAGCTGCCGTCCCAGAAAAAATTAGACGGGACCAATATGAGTTAATTTGAGTTTCAGTTTGTCCAATTAAGCCATCGTAAAATTGTATTTTTACATCTGAACCTGTGGGATAATCTATGGGCTGAGCGGAAGAGCCGTTTGGGAAACTTTGGTAGCGACCCATATAGATATCGATTAATTCTTTTTTAGATAGTTCAGAAGTGTCGTTTTGTTTGTTAACAACAACAACTATCGTATAGTCTTCAGCTAACAGAGAAAAATGAATACTAATGGTTGATAGTATCCAGAAAATGGAAATTAATGGCGAATAGCGTTTCATTTTCTAGATAAACAGCCCTATTCTATACATGTAAAGCATTTAACTAAAGATTAGCAGAAAATTTGTACTATCCAAGTCACGTATTATTCTTAGTAATACTAAAAATAAAATTATATGAATCTAATTTAATCATAACCGGGCGTTTTTTTACCGACCAAAGGCATTTTGTGCATGTCAAAAGTTCTTTTTTTTAACCGCTTATACGTTAGAATTTCTACCGTGATATGTTTGATCTCAATGCTGATTAGTAGCCTTGCATCTTATTTTTCGTATCAAGCAAATTTGGCAAAAGAGCAAAAAGAGAATGTCGCTTTAGTATATCAATTGGCTGATAGCCTTAAAAGGACAGCTGCTATCGCAGCGTATGTAGGTGACGAGAACTTAGCGAACGAGATAACAAAAGGTTTTGCTGCGACTAACTTAGTAAGTTCTGCGTCTATTTCTAGCCCCCCTGACATGTATATTAGTAATGGTACATTTGAACGTTCAGGCTCGCCTGTTTCAATTACCCTACTTAACCCATTCAATGAAACAGAGACAATAGGTATATTGAAAATATACCCAGATGCAGAATTCATTAAGCAAAGAGCTATATATACAGCGCGTCTTAATGTTTTTTTATTGATGGGATTAAGTTTAGTCATCGCAATTTTTGTTTCAGTTTTTATATATAGTTTGTTGACTAGGCATGTTCGAGCACTCACTGATAGTGTGGATGGCGTCGACACTAAATCACACAATGCAATGCAGGCTATTGATATAAATTATAAAAAGAATGACGAACTTGGAAAATTACTTTTCGGAATAAACAGACTGATTAACACGCTAAAAAGTAACTTAGTTGAAGAACAGACTCTGAGAGAACGAACTGAAGCGCTCGAAAAGCGCTTTAGGCTCATATTTGAGCAAGCAAGTGCTGGAATTGCAGTTATTGATAGTGAAAATAGAATATATGCACACAATACAGCGTTTGAGCAGCTTGTCCCTTTTGACTCTAAGACCACAGTATCAATCACAGAGCTTTTCTTGAATGCCGAAGAAGTAAAACGAGTTATTGATGAAATCAAAGATGGTCATTGCGACGATCAACAATCAAAAGACATGGCGGTGATTAGAGACGGAGAGCTGAGGTTTATTCATTGTCTGTTTGCTACTATCGAAGATGAAAGAAATGAAGAAAGAGAAATAGGCAAAGAACAACTTATTCAACTTATTGTTTATGATATTACTGACCGCATGCGAAGAGAAAGGAAAACGCGTTTTGAAGCGGATCACGACGCTTTGACGCAATTGAAGAACAGAAGAGCAGGCGAGTCAGGGCTTAAAACATTATATCAAGAAGCCCTCGCTGCAAATCGTTCGTTTGTCTTAATGATGATTGATTTAGATAAATTCAAGCCCGTTAACGATACTTATGGGCATGATGTTGGTGATGAAGTTTTAAAAGCAGTGGCCTCTTGTATTCGTCACTATTTTGATGAGCAGTCGGATATTTGTGTTCGTTGGGGCGGAGATGAATTTATGGTGGGCTTTAGTGATGCTGAGTATCAAAAAGAAGACGTGGAAGGATTAGCGACCAACTTATTACAGGATTTAAATACGCCCATAACATTAGAAAATGGGATTGTATGTAGCGTAGGAGCAAGTATTGGTATTGTTTCATCTTTGAATGACGGTGCAAATTTCGATGAATTACTTCTCCGCGCTGATGAATCAATGTACTTTGCAAAAAATAACGGGAGAAACCAAGTTTTCTTTTATTCTCGCATAAATGAAGAACCTAGCTAATTTACATCACTGAAACTAAACACTACGCAAACGCCGCTGTTATCGGGTAAGTTGGTGATCGATAAATTACCGTGATGAAAACGCGCGATAATTTGTGCGATATAGAGTCCTAGCCCTAAATGTACGTTACTATTTGCGTCACTATGTGGCCGTATTGACACCATCGAGTGTAAAAGTTGATTTTCTATAACATCGGGTAGTATTGGTCCGAGGTTGGTTACGCTTAAATGTGTTTTACCCGAACTTTGCCAAAGCCGTAGCTTAATTTTTTCATCGTGCTGGCTAAATTCCACCGCATTGGCAATCACCTTGTCGAGCATCTGTACGAATAAGTCGGGAGAACCGATTAATTTTACATTTTCCGTCACAGCTTCAAATTCAAATTGTCTTTCTGTGTAAACATGTTGGTACCCTTTTATACAAGACGTCAAAATAGGGCTCGGTGTAAAAGGTTCTCTCTCTTCTCTTTCCAATAACTGCTCAAGGCGAGTTGCCTCACTCATACTATTGAGCATTTTACTGAGCCGTTCTATGCCTGTTTTTGCACGTTCAATCACTTCCTCTCTTTGCTTGCTGTCATCAATGCTTGGCAACATGTCCAATGATGATTTTACTACAGCAACTGGCGTTCTCAATTCGTGAGATAGCCTTGATGCCATGGATTCTAAATAGGTGTTGTATTGATTTAAGCGGGACAAGACATTACTGAAAGTTAGCCATAAGTCGCCAATTTCGTCATAGGCTTTGACGGGCTTTAATTCGCCGACGATTTTGCCATTGTCGTCAATAATACTTTCAGTAGCATCACGTAGTGCACGAGTTCGGCTGGTTGTTCTGTGTGACAAAAAGACGATCCCCATTGTGGTAACTAACATTACAGCCAAAATCATATTGAAAAGGTCTTCAAGTGCTCGATTTCTAAGGGTGCGTATACCATGGGTTGTTTGCTCAATAACAACTGCGCCAATAACCTCATTTTGATAAAAAATAGGATGGGACGAAGACAAAATAACGGCTTTGTTGTCTTCAGACAAACGCCATAACGAATCGGGTTTACCTATTAATGCCGATTGAATGTCATCGCCCTCTAGCGCCATTGCGTTTGTCAACGTATCGATAAATGCGTTAGGCGGGCGGGTCAATATGCGATAGTACAGAGGTAATAGATAGTTCGCTTCAAACGTGTGCCAAAGGCTGTTACTTGGGTTGTCGTCACCAGGTTTTATGCCTGGAGATGATTGAATATCGCCCACTTTTGCTAATACTCTTTGATAGCGATCCACTACCCAAATTCTAGAATCGGCGTACAACAATGAACTTAGGATACGTTCGATTTCTGGCGAGGGTGTAACGACGGTGCCAAGCTCATTGTCTTTATTTGGGTTGGCGGTGCCTATCCCTGTTGCTAAGCCTGAACTGTAGTCATCTACATCCATATACGCAAAAGCTAAGCCGTGAGAGGTTATATCAAGAGGTAAACGCAATTCAATATTTACGCCTTGTTCAGTGGCAATCCATTCGCCTTGAACAAATAGCGCATTATCAGCAATGGTATAACCGTCATTCCCTTTTAAGCGATAAGCGTTCACCCAGCCGTTGCTATAAGGACTAATGACATAACGCTCCAGTTCACCTAAGTTATTTTTTAAGCCTATGAGTAGGTGGTCGTTTTTTTCAACATACAAACTATTCTTGGGACGCCAAATAACCATATCATCAATCACAGTAAAACGAGCATAAAGGTACTCGCCATAGCGACCAACCATATGGGATAAATGCACTGAGGTTTCATCACTGCGTGTATTTTTTGAGGGTAAAACAACATCTTCATTTCCATATTCATGGATCAAGTGGTCAATGCTTTGCCAATCATTAAAATTGCCATCTAGGCGCACAGGTGCAGGTAATGGAGGGGCATATAAATCGGTACCCGGACGGAGTTCATTTCGATAAGATGCGTTTGCGTCTAGTAAGGTGGGTTGCTCGTGGAGCATAGTGGCTACCGCTCTGGCAGTACCAATCATGGTATTTTCTTGGCCTTTGCGTAAATACGATTCCATTTCCCATATATATTTGTAACCTAAATAAGGAACCACAGCGAGTAGGAGTGTGATAGTAAACAGCTGGGATCGTAAAGAAATGCGTAGACGCATAAGATTAGTTTGCCTCGCTTATCCAGCGATATCCAATGCCATACACAGTATCTATGGCAGTGAAATTGGCATCTAGTTTTAGAAATTTTTTACGCATGCGTTTTATGTGTGAAGTGATAGTAGCGTCATCTACAACCATTTTGGAATCGTCCATGAGCTGTTGACGGCTGCGTACATGTCCAGGACGTTTAACTAAGGCATGAAGCATCCAAAATTCAGTTACCGTGAGATCTACAGGAATATTGTTCCACTCTACTGTCATACGATCCACATCGATACTCAGTAAATCCACTTCAATCAATGTCGGCGAGCTAGGTGATTTGCTCTGTAAACTGTCTGAGCGTCGAAGCAATGCCGATAACCGTGCAAATAGGTGCTGCATGCTGATATCTTTAGTTAAGTAATCGTCAGCTCCCATGCGCAGGCCGCTAATTGTATCAACGTCGTTGTCTCTAGCCGTAAAAAATAATATCGGTAGAGTAGCGGACATTTGTCTAAGCATTTGGCAAAGAATGAAGCCGCCTTCCATTTCTTCATTTAAGCCAATATCAATAATGGCTAAATCGGGCAAGCCCGAACGAAACGCCGCTTCCGCATCTGCGCGGTTTGAATATGGTTGTACTTTATAGCCTTGGCTTTGTAATGCAAGAGCATAGTTTTCTCGTATTGCTGGGTCGTCTTCAACTAAGGCTATTGTTCGTTTCGTGGTCATTTGGTTTTTCCAATTCTTCATGCACTCCCTTTATAGCGTTAGCGTGGCTAGATTGCACCCCACACCGTCACATTTCCATTAGATTGCCATTTTGTTGCCACATTTACCGAGAAAAAACACGGCTGTGCATAATTCGTCTCTACATTTCCTTTGTTTTTCCCTTAGCGCGACATTTTTATGAGGTTTACTTAAAACCGTAAATTACCTAAAGGAAAATTAAACATGAACAAGACATTACTAACACTGACTATCGTATCTTGCTTAAGCACTCCAGTTGCTTTTGCGAAATCAAACTCTGATGAGACAAAGAATTCGACATCTGTACTGGTTGGGTTGGGTTCTGGTGCTTTAGCCGGTGGTGCTGTAGGTGGGCCTCCTGGTGCTGTGATTGGCGGAATTATTGGATTATTTATTGGCAATGATCACTCCAATCAAAAAGAAATAAAACAGCTTAATGCTTCCCTTGAAAATACGCAGTCGATTTTGAATGACGAACAACAAGCGCTGATTGCTGCAAATCACTCGTTAGCCCAATATAAATTAGCTCTTGAAGATGCGGATGAAACTATTCGTCAAGCCAAACTTTCTGAGCTAGCGACACAGGTGCAATTTAAAACGGGAGATGCCACTATTTCACCGGTGTTTTTCAAACACCTTGATGACTTAGCAAATGTGATGCAAGAAGATGAAACTCTTTCGTTGAACATTCAAGGGTATGCTGATGTTCGTGGAGATGAAACATATAACCAATCATTGTCAGAGCAACGTGCAATTAATATAAAAAACTATTTAATGAAAAATGGCGTAGATGGGGCTCGTTTGTCCCACTCGGCACTAGGTGAGAGCGCCAGTGTGGGAAGCGATTATGAAGAACACTTCTTTGATAGAAAAGTCGTCATGACGCTTTCGTCAGCGCCTGAAACAGCAACGGCTAAACGTTAAACGTGCTTGCCGCCAGTCCAGTCACCTTTGGTTGAAAAGCGCTCACCCAGTTGGGTGGGGCGCTTTTTAGCACGGTAGCAAAATCCGCCATAAACGTCTCTTCAATATCTTTTTGTAGGTGATTTATGGCAAAATACTCGACCTAATGACAACAATCAAATTTACGTTCATGCACGCGCTTAATATTTCGGGTTTAAAAAAGAGTTATAAAGGTGGGGTGCAAGCCCTTAAAGGCGTTGATTTAAAAGTAGAAGAAGGTGACTTCTTTGCTTTACTTGGACCAAATGGTGCGGGTAAATCAACGACTATTGGAATTATTAGTTCACTGGTGAATGCCTCTTCTGGCGATGTGTCTGTTTTCGGCCACGACTTACATACGGAAAAAGCCAAAGCTAAATCATGTATTGGTTTGGTGCCCCAAGAGTTTAATTTCAATCAGTTCGAAACCTTGCTACAAATCGTTCTGAATCAGGCGGGTTACTATGGCGTCCCTAGGCAGGAAGCGCGAAAGCGTGCTGAGAAATACCTAAAGCAGCTTGAGTTGTGGGACAAGCGCAATGCGAGAGCCAGAGAGCTGTCTGGCGGAATGAAACGCAGATTAATGATTGCAAGAGCATTAGTTCATAACCCCAAAATGCTGATTCTAGACGAGCCTACTGCAGGCGTAGATATAGAAATCCGCCGCTCTATGTGGACGTTTTTGAAAGAAATAAATGAGCAAGGGGTCACCATTATTCTCACGACCCATTACTTAGAAGAAGCAGAAACCTTGTGCCGGAATATTGCGATAATAGATAAAGGTGTCATTGTAGAAAACACCAGTATCAAGGCATTGCTTGCGCAGTTAAACAGTGAAACCTTTATTCTTGATATTGAAGAAGGCAATACGCCAACGCTTGATGGTTATGAATACCGACTTGTAGACGCGCACACATTAGAAGTAGATGTAGACAAAGAGGCCAGTTTGAATGCTATTTTCATACAGCTACAACAGCAAAATGTTCAAGTGAAAAGTATGCGCAATAAGTCGAATCGTTTAGAGGAGTTATTTGTTCACCTTGTTGAATCTGGACGCCAAAAGGGGAGCAATCAGTAATATGTTTACATCATCAAATTGGGTGGCACTGACCACATTATGGATAAAAGAATGTACTCGGTTTTTGCGTATATGGGTGCAAACATTGGTTCCCCCTGCAATTACAATGAGTTTGTATTTTGTTATTTTTGGTAGTTTGATTGGCGAGAGAATTGGTCAAATGGGTGGCTTTAGTTACATGGAATTCATTGTTCCTGGGCTAATCATGATGTCGGTTATTACGAATTCATATGCCAATGTCGCATCTTCTTTCTTTAGTGCTAAGTTTCAACGCAATGTTGAGGAGTTACTTATCTCTCCTATTCCGACATGGGCAATTATATTGGGGTTTGTTGGCGGTGGCGTGGCTAGGGCTTCGTTGATTGGCGTTATTGTCACCTGCGTATCGTTATTTTTTGTTGATGTTCACATTCATCATTTAGGTGTGATTGTTATTACCTTATTTTTAACCTCGACGCTTTTCTCTACCGCAGGTTTATTAAACGCTATTTTCGCTAAAACATTTGACGATATCAGTTTAGTGCCGACGTTCGTTCTTACGCCGTTAACGTATTTAGGTGGGGTTTTTTATTCTTTGACATTACTACCTGAGTTTTGGCAATGGGTCAGTAAGGCTAACCCAATTGTTTACATGGTTAATGGCTTTCGTTACGGATTTTTAGGTGTGAGTGACGTTAACGTAGGCATTTCATTAGGGCTACTTGTTGTATTTAACCTAGTGTTATTTGGGCTGGTTTACGTACTACTTCAACGCGGCACAGGTATTCGCGCTTAATGTCAAGAAACACCAAATCTAGAGAAATTGGGTCAAACCAATTAGGCGTACATGAAAAGCTTCACAGTTTAGTGGAGCGGTATAAATCCACACAGTTTGCCCGTCCTATCTCTGAACATACGCAACGGGCATTTGATGAAGTGCTACCTTGGTTAACACAAGGTAGCAGTGAGCTTATCTTAGATGCGTGCTGCGGTGTTGGGCAAAGTACAGTCACGCTCGCTAAACAATTTCCTTCGGCGAAAGTGTTGGGTGTTGATAAATCGGTTCACCGTTTGGAAAAACACCATGCCTATGAAGCAGAAGCGTGTAATTACCAGTTGTTACGTGCTGATTTGAATGATTTTTGGCGTCTGTTAGCACAGCACAATATTGTTTTTACTAAACACTATATTCTTTATCCAAACCCGTACCCGAAAGCAACACAAATACAAAAGCGATGGTACGCTAGTGCAATAATGCCTTACTTGATGCAGTTATCTCCTTGCCTTGAGTTACGCAGTAACTGGAAGTTGTATTTAGAGGAATTTGCTATTGCTGCGCAATCCTATGGATTCGACGGGACTGTTGTGAATATTGGCCCCCATGTCGAGCCATTGACGCCATTCGAAAAGAAGTATATTCAAAGTAATCAAACCTGCTATCAGTTGATTTTAGAGAAACGGTATGACTAAAGCTCAAGTAAGTTTACAGCATTTATTTCGCATTTTTACTAAGCCAGAACACCAAGGTTCTAAGCTAAGTGAAATCGAAAAGCATTTGTCAGATAACGTGCTCGATTTTTTGTCTCAACACGTTGTCACTCAGCCAAAATCATTAGAAGAAATAGAAACTTTTTTTTCTGACCCAAGGGTACCTGAATCACCTGAATTCGTATCGGATTTCTCTGAGCATTTACTTAAGGATGTTGTCGCCCATTCAGTCAATACTTACTCCCCACGATTTATTGGGCATATGACATCGGCACTGCCTTATTTTCATTTGTCTTTAGCTAAGTTATTGGTTGGGTTAAACCAAAATCCAGTGAAAATAGAAACGTCTAAGGCATTTACGCCTCTTGAACGTCAAGTTTTAGGCATGTTACACGATTTAGTGTATGGCGAATCCGATGAGTTTTATGAGGCACACTTACACAGTGCTCATCATG
Organism: Alteromonas sp. 5E99-2; assembly: GCF_017368475.1. Taxonomy (GTDB): domain Bacteria; phylum Pseudomonadota; class Gammaproteobacteria; order Enterobacterales; family Alteromonadaceae; genus Alteromonas_F. Next base: position 65,143 of record NZ_JAFNJE010000016.1, on the reverse strand, counting down.
CGCTAGGGGCGTTTTGTTCTGGCGGTACAGTGGCAAATACAACAGCCCTTTGGGTTGCGCGAAATAAAAAGCTAGCTGCCGATGGCAACTTTAAAGGCGTTCATCGAGCCGGCATTGCCGCGGCATACAAGCATTATGGTATTAATCAACTTGGTATTTTATGTTCTAAAAGAGGGCATTATTCTATTGCTAAAGCTGCCGATTTAATTGGTATTGGAAGAGAGCAAATGCTCACTTTACCTTGTTCTCAGCAAACATTAGAACCCGAAGCTGTGCTGAAGGCAGGACTGGAATATCAAAGTAAAGGCAATGACATAATGGCTATCGTAGGGATAGCGGGTACCACGGAAACCGGCCATATCGATCCCTTAGACGAACTCGCCGATGTAGCTAAAGAACTGGGTACTTGGTTTCATGTGGATGCAGCATGGGGGGGAGCGACTTTGTTTTCAACCTCGTATCGAGATCGCTTAGCTGGCATAGAAAAGGCCGACTCAGTGACTATTGATGCCCATAAGCAAATGTATGTGCCTATGGGAGCCGGTATGGCGTTGTTTAAAGACCCTAGTGCAGCTAACTCGGTACGACATCACGCTCAGTACATTCTAAGAGAAGGTTCTAAAGACTTAGGGTCTACCACCCTAGAAGGGTCGAGAAATGGCATGGCGATGATGGTATATGCATCTATGCGCATTTTAGGACGCCAAGGCTATCAGCTTCTTATTGATCACTGTATCGAGAAAGCACAGTTCTTTGCAGATATTATTCGCCGTCACCCCGATTTTGAGCTGATCACCGCGCCTAAGCTAAGCATTCTGACTTATCGTATATGTCCTTCTGCTTTGCAGGCTAAAATGAAAGAGGGGACATCACAAGACAATAAAGCCCACAACCAAAGGCTAGATAGTTTGGTAACACATGTGCAAAAAGCACAACGTGAGGCGGGTAAGTCTTTTGTGTCGAGAACGCGCTTGGAAGTGCCTGAGCATGGTGACGCGGCTATTTCAGTATTTCGTGTGGTGCTTGCAAACCCTTTAACTACCCATGCTGATTTAGAAGCAATATTGGCAGAACAACGAGACATTGCCCGTCGCTCTGCAATTTGGTTAGAGCTCGACCGGTAAGGTAAATTGAAAGTTATCTATCAATCGTGTTTTGCCCATAAATGCGGCGGCTAAAATAACGAGACGGGTATCTTCATGGTTAGGGTAAAGCAAATTTTTGGCGTCTCTAATTTCTAAGTAATCAGGTTTAAAACCCGCTGCCGATAACGCAATTTTGTGTTCTGCAATGAGTCGCCCGAAATCTCTTCGTCCCTCAATAACCTGAGCAGCAAAGGCTTGTATTGTTTCATACAAAACACTGGCTTGTTGCTTTTGTTCATCAGACAAATAAGTGTTTCTAGAACTCATAGCAAGGCCATTATCTTCACGTTCGGTAGGCACACCGTGAATTTCGACATTCATGGATAGGTCTTGAACCATAGCTCGGATAACTTGTAGTTGCTGGTAATCTTTTTCGCCAAAAAACGCTTTATTTGGCTGCACCATATTAAACAACTTACATACTATAGTAGCTACGCCTCTAAAATGACCAGGGCGGCTTGCGCCACAAATCATATAGGATATTCCAGGTACTTCTACGAAGGTTTGTTGCTCTAGTCCTCTGGGATAAATATCGTCAGAGGTGGGAAGAAACAACACATCTACGCCCATAGCTTCGAGCTTTTGTTTATCCTCTTCTAGCGTTTTAGGGTAGGCATCTAAATCTTCATCAGGGCCGAACTGAAGAGGATTCACAAATATAGATACAACCACGATATCAGCGGCTTTTTTAGCTGCTTCTACAAGTCGCAAATGTCCTTGGTGTAAATTGCCCATAGTTGGGACAAAGGCGATTGATTCACCCTCAATTTGCCATTTTCTGCGTCGCTCGCGCAACGTTGTAATACTGGATATAGTCTGCATAAAATCACTTGAAACTGTGTTCATCGCCAGGGAATTCCCCAGCTTCTACTTCTTTAATGAATTGGCTAACCGAAGCGCGTAAATCGCCGGTCTGTTGCAAATAGTTTTTAGAAAACTTCGGCATGTAGTTAGCACTTACTCCCAACATATCATGCATAACTAATATTTGTCCGTCGGTGTGAACACCTGCGCCAATACCAATGACCGGTATTGCTACTGCTTCACTAACTGCTTTACCTACGGCGATGGGTACACATTCCAATACAATCAATTGCGCGCCAGCTTTTTCTAATGCAAGTGCTGAGTCGACTAGGGATTGCGCAGCTTCTTCTGTCTTTCCTTGAATTTTGAAGCCACCGAATACGTGAACAGATTGCGGGGTTAAGCCTATGTGACCACATACTGGAATACCTCTTTGAGTCAATCCAAAAATGGTTTCGGTAAGCCATTCTCCGCCTTCAACTTTTACCATGCTCGCACCGCTAGCCATTAGTTTAGCTGCGTTTTTGTACGCGTCTTCTGGCGTGGCGTAGCTCATAAAGGGCATGTCAGCAATGATTAAGGTACGTTCACAGCCTCTCGCGACGCATGCGGTGTGGTAAGCAATATCATCAACAGTAACAGGTAAGGTGTCTTTGTGACCTTGTAGTACCATTCCCATGGAGTCACCAATCAATAAGGTGTCTATGCCTTGTTCGTCGAAGAGCTTTGCAAAACTTGCATCGTATGCAGTCAGCGCAGTTATTTTTGTCCCTTCTTGCTTTTTCTTTTGAAGCGTAGAAAGCGTGACTTTTTTCATATAGACCTCGGTAATTATCTAAGTCGAGATAGGCCGTCAAGTGAGCAATCTGCTACCCATTTTGCAATGGGGCGACCGTCGGGCATGATAAGAGTTGGCGCAAGTTCAAACAAGGGCACTAAAACAAATTCTCTTTGTGCAATGCCTGCGTGAGGGATTGTTAGTCTCTCTTCATTTATCGTATTTGTTGAATATAGCAAGATATCAAGATCAAGGGTTCTCGGTCCCCAACGTTCACCTTTGCGTTCTCTTCCATGTGTACTCTCGATATTCTGGCATAAATCGAGCAGTTCAATGGGGTCTAAAGACGTACTGATTTCGCAAACGGCGTTAAAGTAATCAGGCTGGTTTTTTGGGCCCATAGGTGCACTTTTGTATAAAGATGATACAGCATTGATTGTGATATCAGCACTTTCCGAAAGGGCGTTTACAGCGTCTGAGATTGTATTTTCGCTGTCACCTAGGTTACTACCTAGGCCAATATATACTGGCTCAATCATTATTTTTTGATACCGCACGCTTGGGGCGACGACGTTTGTGCTTTTTGGGACCGTCGTGCCTCAAAGAACTCAGCATGGTTTTTTGTACAGATGGGGCGGCATGTTGAAACTTTGTCCACCATTGACCTAATTCTAATAGTTCGCCACCTTCAACTTCTCCGCGCATCAATAAAAAATCGTAACCGGCACGGAATTTAGGGTGAGCTAAGGCTTGATAGGCACGTTTACCAAAACGTCGTGGTAAACGTTGCTGTAATATCCAAATATCCCTAATCACAGTGGAGAATCGTTTGGGGATCATGATACGTTGCACTTGCCTGTGTAAGACTTCACCCTGAGCCATCATGAAGGCGTCGTAACGAGAAAGCCCTGCTTCTTGTATAATCTGATCGGTGCGTTCTTCAAGGGGATACCAGAGGAATGCGGCATAAATAAAAGCAGGAGTAACTCTTTGGTCGTTGTTAATTCGCTTGTCGGTGTTTTCTAACACATTTTCCAAAAACAGCGTTTCTTTGCTATTCGAATCCTGTAATAAGGGTTGAAGTTGAGGAAAGAGAACACCGAATAAACCGTAGGTTTGTAATAACTCGTAGGTTTTTACCGCCTTTCCTGCCAAAAATAGTTTTAGGACTTCTTCAAACAGTCTAGCCGGTGGAATATTGCTCAGTAAGTGATTGAGGCTGTGTATCGCATCTGCTGCGCTGGGCTCAATACGCATATTCAATTTAGCAGAGAAGCGTATCGCCCTTAACATTCTTACTGGATCTTCTCGGTAACGGGTTTCGGCATCGCCGATTAATGCAAATTCACCGCTTTTAAGTGCGTCAATGCCCCCTGCAAAATCCGTAACCTCTTGAGTCGAGGGGTTGTAGTACATTGCATTGATATTGAAGTCGCGGCGCTGGGCATCTTCTTGAATATTACCGTAAACGTTATCTCTTAATAGTTGGCCGTCAGAACTTTGTTTGCCCTTTTTGTCTTCGCTACTGGCTTCATCATGGTGGCCTCTAAACGTCGCCACTTCGATAATCTCTCTACCAAAAAGAACGTGTGCTAAGCGAAAACGCCTACCTATTAGACGACAATTTCTAAAAGTCGCTTTAATTTGTTCAGGTGTTGCGTTAGTGGCAACGTCAAAATCTTTTGGCGATAACCCTAGTAAACTATCTCGCACGCAGCCGCCCACAAGGTACGCTTCGTAGCCTGCTTTTTGCAGACCATCAGTGACCTTTATGGCGTTCGGGCTCATCAGCGCCTTGTTAATCTTATGCTGTTTAACACTGTACGTTTTAGCGTTCAATGTTTGGCTTTGTCGCTCAGTACCTTCGGCATCTGATGTAAACGCTGTCGCTATTTTCTTTATAACGCGGGATATAATAATGCTACTCCTCAATAAGGTGCGCTAGTTTACTCGATATTCTAACCGTCGACTAGACCATGTTTTAATCGCCATGAATGTATTGCATTATTCAATATGCCATTAATTGAGTTTTGGCCGGATTGAATATCTATTTCAAGAAACTGACAGGCTAATTTCAAATTATGTTCAGGTGTTTGGTTGCAAATAGCCGGGGCGTGATTTTGCTTGCTGAGCTTTAATCCATTGTGATCTTTTAGAACCGGAAAATGCGCGTAGCTTGGCGCTGGTTGATTAAAATATTTATAGAGAGCTAAGTGACTTGGCGTCGTTGTAAGTAAATCTTCACCTCTGACAATATGGTTAATATGTTGCGAAATATCGTCAACAACTACGGCCAAATTGTAAGCCACAATGCCGTCTTTTCTCAGTAGGACAAAATCATCAAGTGTATCACTATCGTCCATAGCGACATTACCTTTGAAGCGATCTGTAAAAGTCGAAATTTGTTGAAAATGGTGGAATCTTATCGCACCACTTTTATGTCCGTTTAATTTGCAACTCGAAGGATGAACACCGGCATTGTCCTTAATCATTTTACGGGTACATTGACAGTAGTAACCGCAAGATTCAGATACAATTTCTTCTATATTGCGTTGATAAATGTGGAGTCTATTCGATTGAAGCAGTACGGAGCCGTCCCAACATAAGCCATGATGGCTAAGTGTTGACTGAATTTGCGAACTGTATTTTGGGTCACACCTAGGCGTGTCTAAGTCTTCAATTCTTAGATGCCAAAGTCCATTGTGAGCTTTGGCATCTAAATAACTAGCAAGCGCAGCGACCAGAGAGCCCATATGTAATGGGCCTGATGGCGAGGGCGCAAAACGGCCTATATACATGAACTAAAGAATGCGTAAAAACAGAGCTTAGCCCTGCATTTGCTTCTCTTTGATTTCAGCCATTGTTTTACAATCTATGCAAAGGTCCGCTGTGGGCCTTGCTTCTAGACGTCTGATACCGATTTCAATACCGCATGTGTCACAAAAACCGAAATCGTCTTCTTCAATGCGTTTAAGTGTCTTCTCAATTTTCTTGATTAATTTGCGCTCTCTGTCTCGAGTTCGCAATTCAAGACTAAATTCTTCTTCTTGAGCTGCGCGATCAACCGGGTCGGGAAAATTAGCGGCTTCATCTTTCATGTGTGTAACTGTGCGATCAACTTCTTGACGAAGTTGGTTACGCCACGCTTTTAGCAACAAACGGAAATGTTCCATTTGCTGTTCGTTCATATACTCTTCGCCGTCTTTAGTTTGGTATGGGGTTAACCCAGCCAAAGCTAAAAGGCCAATTGTTTTTGATTCAGTTCCTGTTGGCATATGCCACTTCTCCTTCATCGCGACTCGCAAATCATAATAACGACAACTGATAATGAATATCAGAATAGCTGCAGGTTAGCAATTCAGCGTCTGTATTTATTCAGCACGCAATATGGCGACTGATGAGAAAAAATCAACCATTTTTTTACATGTTAAAATTTAGTGTTTGATTTATATGGAATTTTTCATTGCTAAAGTTTGTGCTAACAACAATTATATTTACACCCGAAGAAATTGCTTGGGAAAGCGCATCGGCATAATTAGGATCAATATGTCGCGCAGGGCGGACCTGTTTGATACCTGAATGCTGCACGCAAAAAACTAGACTACAAGGGTAACCTTGTACAGCTAACGCAGCTAGCTCGTTGCAGTGCTTTGTCGCTCTTGTTGACACTGTATCGGGGAAATAACCTATCGAGTCTTCGCACAGTGTGACTGATTTTACCTCAATAAAGTGAATAGGGTTTTGTTCTTTGTCGAGAAGAGCGAAGTCTAAACGAGAGGTTTTGGACTTTAGGGGATATTCTCGTTTTAGCGTCGCGTCTCCAATATTCAAAATCAGATTGCTATTAAGCAAACATTCTTCGACTAACTTATTGGCATTGTGTGTATTAATTCCTATCCACTCTCCTTGTTTGTTGATTGCCGCTTCCCATGTGTAGGCGAGTTTACGCTTAGGGTTTGGATCATAACGCAATAAGGCAGTTGAATTTGGCTCGGCACAATGAGTCATTGCGCCTGTGTTAGGGCAATGTGCTGTAATCTGACTACCATCTTCTAACTCTACATCAGCTAAAAAGCGTTTGTATCGTTTTATCAAACGGCCTTGAATAAGGGCGGAGTTAAATTTCATGAAAGCAAAGACAAAAGGAAATGATATATTGAGGATAACTAAAAACAGAGGATATCCATATACAAATTATTGTATATGGGATCCAAAAATGATTTGCAGCGGAAGCTTATTAGATACCGCCCAGGCGTTCAGCAAGGACTTTATATTTTTCTACATCTTCACGAGCGAATAAAGGTTTGCCTTCGGCATCTTTATCTTTTGCAATTAATAAACTTTCTCTTTCAAGACGTTCAACGCGAACTTCTTTTACGTCGAGAAACGCGGCTACATCAGTTACTGACATAAGGCTCATTGTCTACCTCCAATGATATAATTAAGTGACTGTTAAAAGTTATGCAAGAATATGAAATTTTTCCAATTTTTATTGAAATTAATTAAATAAAATTAATTATGATGAGACCATAGTGCTTCCTGTGGCACACTATAAATAGTGAAAAGTTAAATTTACTCAAGGTCAGAATGACGAAATTAAATACATTTGCTCGAGTCAGAGCACTAAGCCATTGGCATGCTAAGTGTTTTTGTGTTGCACTGTTATCAAGAATGGCACCAAACTTTCATTTGTTTGCTGTGGTGGTGGAGCATGAAACACCTGATTTGTTGAGTAAAGTATTAGAGCTGACCAAAGAAAGCCTTGTGTCACCTAAAAGTAAAATTAATTTTTCGCTTCAAATTGAAAAAATAGAAGAAGCTGCGCCGGATATTTCTGCTTTTGATATGTTTGGAGTCTACCCTGCAAATGATGCATGTATGGCAATGGTAGCGACTCTCAATTTATTTTCAAATGAAGACCCAGGTGGCGCTGTGGTCGTATCAAAGTTGTCTCAAGGTGGGGTAGAAGCCTACCTACTGAATAGCCAGGAAGCTGATGATGACACGGTCAAAACGCATCCCTTGATGGAGTTCGAAGTCTCGTTGCAAAACGCTTTGCTCGATTATTTAGAGCAAGGAGCGAAATCAAAAGAAACACTCCAGCAATGTTTGGCTATTGCATTAGAAGAAAATATGAGCAATATAGGTATTGATTTATCTCATTGAGCAACGATAGAGCGCGTAAGTAAATTGCGGTGTGCGCTTTTCTTTAATCAGTGACAGCTCTTCGTATGATAGAGGCGACATACCACTTTCATATTCTATGTATACCAACGAACCGTTTTTAATGGCTTTGCTTTTTAGCAATGCAGTTAAAAACGGTGTTAATAAGCCTTTGTTAAACGGCGGGTCAACAAACACAATATCGAAAGGTGTTGAGTGTTGGGATAGCGCCTGAATACTATCGGAACACAAAATAGTCGGCGAAACATTGAGTTTAGTTGCATTTTGTTGCAAATTTTTAGCGGCTAATTTGTCTTTTTCAACAAATACAACCTTATTTGCGCCTCGAGATAATGCTTCAAAACCTAGACTTCCCGCACCAGCGAAGGCATCGAGACATTCAGCGTCTCGTATGTCATTCATCAGCCAATTAAATAAGGTTTCTTTCGTTCTATCGGATGTTGGACGCAGGCCATCAGCGTGTAAAACGGGTAATTTTCGACCACGCCAGAGGCCGCTAATAATTCTAACTTGACCAGATACTCGATTCCTAGTGGCTGACAATGCTATTATTCCAATCTAGACCATTAATTTAACGAACTATTATCAAGGTTCTCAGTCACTATGTCGAAACTTTTTAAGTGGTTTAATAAAGACAAACCGACAGTACAAAGCGATCAGCCCCTCGTTGATCCAACTATTGAAAACGCTCAGGATAACATTGAGGCTCCTGTTGAAGAGCCCAAGGCTAAAGAGCCAGAAGCCGAATTGCAACCAGAAAAAGAAGATAATAAAACATCATTTTTTGGGCGATTAAAAGCGTCTTTATCTAAGACTAAAACCAACATTGGGAGTGGTTTTGTTTCGTTATTTAAAGGCAAAACTATTGATGATGAGCTTTATGAGGATTTAGAAACTCAATTACTGGTTGCTGATGTTGGCATGGATACAACACAGAAAATCATCAAAAACTTAACCGAAAGTGTGAATCGGACACAGTTAAAAGATGGTGAAGCTTTATTTGGTGAATTAAGGCAACAAATGAGTACTCTACTAGAGCCTGTAAACGAACCTCTTTGGCCGAAAATCGAAGCCCATGATCCCGCTTCAGGCCCTTATGTCATATTAATGGTGGGCGTGAATGGTGTGGGTAAAACTACAACCATAGGAAAGTTGGCTAAGCAATTTCAAAGTAAAGGCAAGAAAGTCATGCTAGCTGCAGGGGATACTTTCCGAGCGGCGGCAGTTGAGCAGCTACAAGTGTGGGGAGAGCGAAACGATATTCCCGTGATTGCTCAGCACACTGGCGCAGACAGTGCATCTGTATTGTTTGACGCGGTAGAAGCCGCGAGAGCAAGGAATGTAGACATATTACTTGCGGATACCGCAGGTCGTTTGCAAAACAAAGACAATTTAATGGAAGAACTGAAAAAAGTCGTTCGGGTTATGAAAAAAGTTCACCCTGATGCGCCTCATGAAGTTATGTTAACCATCGATGCTGGAACAGGCCAAAATGCCATTAGCCAAGCTGAGCTTTTCAATAAGGCCGTAGGTTTAACGGGTATAACGTTAACCAAGCTTGACGGAACTGCAAAAGGTGGAGTGATTTTTGCGATCGCAGATAAGTTAAATCTACCGATTCGCTATGTAGGGGTAGGAGAAGGCATTGATGATTTGCAAACCTTTGACAGCGAGGCCTTTATTCAGGCATTGTTTTCCGATAGTTCTGAATCTGATGGAAATGTTGAAGTAACTGAATAATAGAATAAGAATTCAAAGCCTTAGTTTGGCCAAAGGCTTAGCTTAGCAGTATAGGAAATAGCATGATTAGTTTTGAAGAGGTGAGCAAAACTTACCCCGGTGGACAACAGGCACTGGTGAAAGTCGATTTCCATATTGAGGCTGGGGAAATGGCCTTTTTAACAGGTCATTCGGGCGCAGGTAAAAGTACATTGCTCAAATTGATTAGCATTATGGAGCGTCCAAGTGTAGGCCGAGTGTTAATTAATGGACACGATCTAAACCAAATTTCTCGCCGTCAAATTGCTTATATTCGAAGAGATATCGGGATGATATTTCAAAGCCATAAATTATTAATGGAAAAAACGGTCTTCGATAACATTGCATTGCCTTTAGTAATCGAAGGTTATACTCACAAAGAAATTAGTAAACGGGTTTATGCTGCATTAGACATGGTAAGTCTTAGCGACAAAGCCAAATTGTATCCGATGATGTTATCGGGTGGGGAGCAACAACGAGTAGGTATTGCTCGTGCAGTTGTCAACAAACCGCCCATATTATTAGCAGATGAACCTACAGGTAACTTAGATCCTAAGTTATCGATGGAAATTATCAATTTATTCGAAGAGTTTAACCGTGCAGGGGTTGCAGTGTTAATAGCAACCCATGATTTAGGCTTAATAGCGAGAATGCGATACCGCACATTGACACTGAAGAAAGGGCGAATGATTACCGATGGATTAGGTGGTTCTTCAGGGGATTTTCAATGAGTATTCTATTTTCGCAAGTAAAAAAAGGCGCTGATGAACGGAAAAAGATTGGCGTGTTTCAACGAATAATTATGTTTTTTGTTAGTCATATTCGTCAGGCTGTAGGTAGCTTGGGAGAGCTTTGGCGGCAGCCTATGGCGAGTTTGATGACAGTTGCTGTATTGGGTTTGAGCATCACTTTGCCAGGTACTTTATACATTATGGTGAAGAACATTGAAAAAATGACAGCAGGTTGGGATCAAGCCGCAGAGATTTCATTATTTTTATCACCTCAGACGTCGTCCAGTTCTGCTCAACAACTCGTCGCTAGGCTGTCAACGTGGTCAGAAATAGATTCCGTGGTTTATATTCCTGCCGACGATGCCCTCGAAGAGTTTAAGCAACTTTCTGGTTTAGGCGATGCATTAGCCTATTTACCTGACAATCCATTACCCAATGTTATTTTAGTCGCGCCTGCTACAAAGCATACCACTCCAAGAGCCGCTAGAGCACTCTTAGAACGTTTGCAGTCTCAACGCGAGGTTGATTCAGGAAAGCTTGATATTGAGTGGTTAGAGCGTTTGTATGCGCTAGTTAACATAGCCCGAGATCTGGTCTTTTTGATTGGAGGCTTGTTATTTGTGTCTGTGGTGTTGATTATTGGGAACACTATTCGTTTGAATATACTGTCTCAACGGGAAGAAATATTAGTTATGAAACTCGTTGGGGCGACAGATGCATTTATCCACAGGCCCTTTTTATATACGGGTTTTTGGTATGGTTTTCTCGGCGGAATGCTGGCTTGGATAGCCATTATAGCGATTTTATGGTGGATGGGGGCGAGCATACAAAACTTTGCAGCTCTGTATGAAAAAGAATTTTACATAACAGGACTAACGGGATCAGCGCTGTTCACGTTACTTGGCGTTTCGGTGTTATTGGGCGTAATAGGATCAGCGATGTCTGTTCATCGACATGTGCGATCAATTGAGCCGAGCTAATCTACAGCTCGGCTTGGGAAGTAAGCAGAAATACTCTGTCTAACGCCATTCCCCCACACAATAGATTGATTGTAAATTCCATGGAGTTCCTTTTGGTCTATGTCTAATACGCGAGATTGTTGAATTACCGTTAGCCAAACGGCACTTTCAAATGCCTTGACTAAAGACAAATAGGAAGAAAATTCTTCATTCTCTCCCAGCAAGGCTTTTTTCACTTTGTCTACAAGAGGTAATTGCTGAAGTACATCAGACATAGATTGATCCAATAAACTTTCTAGCAAAGAAAACAACCCTATCAAAAAGCCATAGGGCGGGTTTTGATCTAGTTTTCTACGTTGCGATAGCAAATCGAAAAATTTTGCTCGTACCAATGACATATGAATTAGTTCTATGGCTTTATCGTCGCTTAGGTTAGCTAAAGAGAGCAGGGCAATGAACTTTTTAATTTCAACTTCACCCATAAAATTTAACGCATGTTTCAATGACGAAATTTGGTAGCGCTTATTAATTGTTGGATTGTTTATGAATTTCAGTAACAAAAACGATAACGCTGCGTCTCGCTCAACAATGTTATTTATACGTTCTATATCAAAAGACGATTTCGAGCTTTCACCCATTAAATCGATGAGGTTTAATTTGGATGCAGGTAGGTTTCGCTGTATGCGCTGTTCTGGTTGGGCAAAGAAATACCCTTGGAACAAATCAAACCCCATTTCCTTGCAAGCATTAAAATCATTGTAGGTTGCAACGTGTTCAGCAATGAGTTGAATATTAAATTTTGATAATAGTGCAATGTGTGTTTTTAATTCACTAATATCGACTTGAGAGATATTAATTTTAACAATATCAGCAGACTCTAACAGTATTTCTGTTTTGGTGTTTACATTGAGGTTGCTTAAGGCCACTTTGAAACCTAATGATTTTATTTTGTGGCAAGCATCTGAAATGACATTTTCATCGTCCTTTGAGGCGTCGAATTCTACGATGACTGACTCTGGCTGTAACAAAGGGGGTAGACATTCCTCTAGCATTTGAGGGTCGATAGTAATAAAAGAGGTTTTTTCGGCACAAATGTCGTCTAACCCAAGACCGTTGAATTTTTCTGACAACTTTTGTTTACTTGGACTCGCTTTTTCAGGAAGCGCACCACCTTTACCGTCTCTAAAAATGAGCTCGTAAGCAAAAACGTTTTTATTGTGATCGAGTATTGGCTCTCTGGCGATAAATGCAAACATTGTAGGACAAAACACTGATTGTTGGATATACAGACAATAACCTTAGCCTAAACTTTACAATGGGTCTAATTATTAAAGTGATTGCTTTTGAAGGAATTATTTTTTTGTCAATAGAGGCAGGCTCAATTTAATAAAGATAGAATATTTCTTAGTTAAGTAATTGTTGAAATATGAGCAAATTTAGCTAATTTAAGAGGAGAACCTAAAAAAATGAAAACTAATTTTTATTTTGTTGGTCTTGATATATGTAGTAGGAATCTATACATACTATAAATCGGTCAAAGATGACTCGTAAAATTAAATACTGTTTGCTATTATCAAGCGTCCAGTACAGAGGTGACAAATGAGCAATTCAACAACTATGGCATTACCCGCACTTCAAAGTGGCAGTCTAGAGTCTTATATTCAGGCCGTTAGCGGGATAAATATGTTATCTGCAGACGAAGAACGGCAATTGGCAGAGAAATTGCGTGCGGACGACGATATAGAATCGGCCCGTAGACTCGTTATGTCTCACCTGCGTTTTGTTGTTCATATTGCAAAATCTTATAGTGGCTATGGTCTCCCTCAAGCCGACTTGGTTCAGGAAGGTAATATTGGCCTAATGAAAGCGGTCAAACGTTTCGACCCTACAGTAGGTGTTCGCCTTGTTAGCTTCGCGGTTCATTGGATAAAAGCTGAAATACATGAATTTGTATTAAAAAATTGGCGTATCGTAAAAGTTGCAACAACGAAAGCACAACGCAAACTCTTCTTTAATCTACGCAAAGCAAAAAAACGCTTAGGCTGGTTTACTCATGATGAAGTGCAAACGGTTGCAAGAGAACTAGGTGTAAGCACTAAAGAGGTTCTTCAGATGGAAGCGCGTATGAGCTCTCAAGATCAAGCATTTGATTTGAGTGCTGATGATGATGAAAATGCGAATTTCGCACCAGCGCAATATTTAGAAGATAAAACAACTGATGTTGAGATGGACGTCATTAATAACGATTGGGATGCAAATGCAACTAAGCGTTTATATTCAGCTCTTAAAACATTAGATGAGCGTAGCCAGCATATTATTGAGACTCGTTGGTTAACGGATGATAAGTCAACGTTGCAAGATTTAGCCGACCAATATGAAGTGTCTGCTGAACGAGTTCGTCAAATTGAAAAGAATGCAATGAAGAAATTGCAGTCTGCTATGGCTGCTTAATTCTGTTTCAGATTTAGCATTTGTTTAAAAAGCAGTGATTTATCACTGCTTTTTTTGTGGTAAAACCCAATATTTCCCTTCGAATTCGGCGACTGGATTATCTCCATCGAATACATTTACCTTGATGTCAAAAGGGCATTTTTCCCCACGCTCTAATTTATCAAAGGTGCCCGACATATCAGTAATGTCGCATATAGCTTTGGGGTTAGAGGTAACCGGTTTATGATAATGTATATCACCATCACCAAGTACTATTTCGCCCTGTAGCCCACGCTTTTTCAATTGTAAATAAATAAGGCCCCAGCCTGTTAGCGTACTGAGTGAAAAAATACTGCCAGCAAACATAGTGCCGTGTATGTTGATGTTTTTATTTAACGATGAAACAACTTCTAATTGATAGCCTGTATACCTATGAAGCTTAATCCCCATATGATGTGAAATAGGGATTGTTTCTTCCCATGTTTTTTGTAGCTCAGCGCACCAATCAGGATGGCGAAGAGGGGTGTTTTTATCATCGAAGCGTTTAACCATTTGAAGGCGTTTTAACATACCGAGTTCGTTAGCGGCTTCACCTTCACTACAAAACCCACAACCGCTAAAAAAGGAAACAGATGTTTCTCTACTATTTGTTATAGCGCGAGTGGCTCCTAATTCCATAGCGACTTGTTCTAACTCGGACATAATTGCTTGGCCAAGCCCCTTGTGTCTGTATTGGGGAGACACCGCAATATGTCGTATTTGGGCCTCTTCAGCGGTATTTAAGTGAACGCGCCCACAGGCAACTATATGCCCATTTTCGTTTAAAATGACTCTATGTTCGCTAATTTGTTCATATTCGTCTTTCTCAGAGCCTGGGGGGAAGTTCCATGGCTCTCTGAGGTTAAGCCATCGGAAATGGAAGTATGCTTCTCGCAATTCATCCGAATCAGGGGCTTTTGTGGTGAACATAATCACTCTCTTTTTTAGTTATTTATGCAAAAAGTAACAGGCCCATCATTGACTAACGAGACTTGCATATCTGCGCCAAATTGACCTGATTGAACAGTAATACCCATTGAAACTAACGCATTGATGAATGCTAGGTAAAGGCGCTTTCCGTGCTCAGGAGACGCTCCTTGGGAGAAGCCTGGGCGGTTTCCACTTTGCGTATCTGCTACTATGGTAAATTGTGATACTACTAATATAGCGCCGTTCACTTGTTCGATATTAAGGTTCATTTTACCCTTGTCGTCACTGAAAAATCGAAACTTACTGATTTTTGATGCTAACTTTATTGCATGTTCTTCCGTATCGGATTTTTCGACGCCGAGTAGTATGACGCAACCGCGATCGATATCGCTAATTTTTCTGTTATCAATAGTGACACTAGCACTGGAGACTCGTTGAATGACTGACTTCATTTTAAATACTTCGCTACTTGTCTAGATGCTTGAATTAAAGCACTAGAAATACCAGGTTCGGATGTGCTGTGTCCTGCTGATGGAATGATATTCAATTCACTATTCTCCCAGCGCTTATGTAGTTCGTAAGATTGATCGATGCTGCAAACGGTATCATAACGGCCATGGATAATGATGCCAGGAATATGAGCAATTTTTTGTATATTATCCAAGATGAAATTTTCGGTGATAAAGCAGTTATTTGCTAAATAGTGACATTCCAATATCGCAATATTTGCCATTGTAGTGAGTGGAGTGTTACTAAAGGTGCTGTAGTTGTTTGGCATGCTTAGACGACTAATACGTTCTTCCCATTGGTACCAAGCTTTTACTGCTTGAGTTCTTTTAAGCTCGTTATCACAGTTAAACAACATTATAAATTTCTGGCATAACTCAGTCACACTTTGGGCAGCCTGAATAGGCTCAATGAATCTACTGTATTGGTCGGGAAATAACTTTGCTGCTCCGCCATTGGGGCCTAAAAACCACTCAATGTCTCGCTCCCTCGACAAAAATGTTCCTCTTAAAATAAGTGCTTGTACAGTAGTTGGATCGTCAATAGCTAATAATAAGCCTAGTGTCGTCCCCCAAGAACCGCCAAAAACTGTCCATTTATCAACCTTCAAGTGTGCCCTAAGGGAGTGTAAATCACTAATTAGATGAGCGGTTGTATTATGTTGCAATTGATTTTGGGGACTTGAAAGGCCACAGCCTCTTTGGTCACAGCCAATAATGTTAAATACATTAGGATCAAAAAAACGTGCAAACCCTGGAGGCAATCCTGCACCAGGCCCTCCATGAAGAAACAATACAGGAAGCCCATTGGGGTTACCTGCCAATTGAAAATGCATGCGATGGTTATTGGTAATGTCTAAAAAACCAGTATGATAGGGTTCTATTTCTGGATACAGCATAACGTCCGTTGTGTCTGGAGCTTATTAAATTACTTTATATAATTGTTAACAGTACGTGGAGTTTGTATGTCGGGTCAAGGTTCTGGTGGAAATGTTATTGCTGCAATATGCAGTTTTTTTATATTTGGATTAGGGCAGTTGGTGCAAGGCCGTATTTTGGCTGCGATTAGCTTTTTCTTATTATGCACCGTCTTTTATGGTCTTTCAGCTACAGGTATTCTCTTTTTTCTATGGCCGGTTGGGGCTATTTTTCATTTATGGTCAATAATTAGTGCTGCACGTTATAAAGGGTAGAGGAAACCATGTTTCGAACATTAATCATTTGTATAGCGAGTTTTAGCTTATTTGGATGCCAAAGCGCTTATTACAGCGCCTGGGAAAAGCTAGGCGTAGAAAAAAGAGAAATCTTGGTAGACCGTGTCGAAAATGCAAAAGAAAGCCAAGAAGATGCACAGGAGCAATTTGCATCGGCCTTGGAAGAGTTATCTTCGTTGATTGTATTTGATGGTGGCGATTTACAAGACATTTATGAAGGCTTGAGTGACGAACTGGCTCGTAGTGAAGCTGCTGCAGAAGACGTTACCTCAAGGGTAAATAAAGTCGATAGTGTCGCTCAGGCGTTGTTTGCAGAATGGGAAGAAGAAATTCAAGCATTCACTAACGCTACTTATAAACGAGAAAGTACAAAAAAGCTGAATGAAACTCAACGTCAATACAATGGTTTAATGCGTTCAATGAGACGTGTTGAAAAAAGTATGGCGCCAGTTTTGGTTACTTTAAAGGATAACGTTCTCTATTTAAAACATAACTTAAATGCGAATGCCATTGGTGCATTGAAAGGCGAGCTTACTTCTGTAAAAGAAGATGTAAATGTTTTAATTACCGAAATGAATAAGGCGATTGAAGAATCTAATGCATTTATTGAATCAATGGAAAATCAGTAATTATTGATTCTCAAAATCAGAAGGAGCGTTAATACGCCTTCTGATTTTTTTAAACCTGCTCGTTCTGAGGCTCAAATGTCTCTTCGATGCTACACGTAAATTCAGCACCTACTAATACCACTATCCACGATAGATAAACCCAAACAAATAAAATCGGTATGACTGCTAAAGCGCCGTATATAAGCTCATAAGACGGAAAATGAGTAACGTAGAGGGCAAATCCTTTCTTTGATGCTTCAAACAGTAGTGTGGCTAAGCAAGCGCCGAAAAAGGCATATTTAGGCTTAACTCTTTTATTGGGTACGACCATATATAAAATCAGAAAAGTAATTAACGCAGTAAATACGGGGACTAGCTTTAGCAAAAATGTTCCTAACCCAGGTGTGTAACTTTCTGCGTAAGTGGCAATACCTGTAAGGTATGAGCTAATAACGACACTCGATCCCATTAATAGTGGACCAAGAGAAATCACCATCCAATAGATCGCAAAAGTGAACACTTTCGGACGCGTAATTTGAGTACGCCATATGGAATTAAGGGTTTTGTCGATATTGGAAATCAGCATTAACGCAACGATGAGTAACGACAATATGCCGACTGCACCCATTTGCGAAGCATTGCCCACAAAGCCACCAATATAGGTTTGTACAGTGTCGCTTGCAGTCGGGACAAAATTACTGAAAATAAAACTTTCTAATTGCTCTCTGACTTTGGCAAATGCGGGAAAGGCAGACAAAATCATGAAGAAAACCATAATAAATGGTACAAGAGAAAGTAAGGTTACGTATGCCAAATGACCCGCTGAAACCGTTATTTTATCTCGCTTACAACGGTAGAAAAAACGCTTACACACTGCGGTAATATTCTCTTGTTTTAACGCATCTTTAACCGCCACTATGTGTGAATTCTGCATAAGACAACTCGTATTTTTTTGCTAAGTGTATCAGGCCTAGCCCTTTGCGCCTAACATATGGCAAATTGCGTAGCTTAATTCACTTCGATTCAGCGTATAGAAATGGAAATGTTTAATCCCTTCTTTGGCCAGCACTTTAACTATATCCATAGCAATGTTTGCACCGAGCAAATTTCGCGTGGTCTGATCGTTTTCGTCGAGGCCTTCAAATTGCTTATGTAGCCAATTTGGCACATGTACATTGGTGAAACCGGCAAATTTGAGTAGGGTTTTATAGTTGGTTACAGGTAATATTCCCGGAACTATATCTAAGTCGATACCTGTTGCTGCAGCTCTGTCTCTGAAGCGTAAAAACGTACTTGTATCAAAAAAGAACTGTGAGATTGCTTCATTTGCGCCAGCCTCAGCTTTACGCTTTAAATTAAGTAAATCAAATTGAGCATTCGGCGCTTCAGGATGTTTTTCTGGGTAAGCAGCAACGGATATATCGAAGTCTGCTACGTCTTTTAGTAATGCAACAAGATCACTGGCGTACATCTTGGGCTTTGTGCTGTTATCGGGTAAATCACCTCTTAACGCGACTATTTTTCTAATTCCCGTATCCCAATAATCTTGGGCTATGGTTCTAAGTTCCGCTTCTGATGCATCGATACAGGTTAAATGCGGGGCTGCGATGACACCGGTATCTTTTTGTATTCGCTTTACGATATCGTGGGTTTTATCTCGCTCGCCACTATTTGCTCCGTAGGTAACAGACATATAGGAGGGCTTTAATGGTGCTAAGCGTTCGACTGACTTCCACAGTGTATTTTCCATTTTTTCCGAATTGGGCGGGAAAAATTCGAACGATACATCAATGTCGCGCAATTCAGATAATGACTGATTTAGCGCATCGATACCTTGAGCATAAGAAACCATAATTTCACCTATAGACGTTTAGACGTCCAAAATAGTTTATAAGTGTCTAGACGTCAAGCAGTTCATACTGCTTAATTGACCTTTCTTATGCTTTGTTTACAATCGGTAGCTATAAACAAAAGACAAAATGCATCATAGCGCGTCTTAATATAAGCATATAACTAAAATAAGAGTCCTAAAATGGCAGAATGGAACGGCAAATATATCCACCCGTACGCGGAGCATGGAAAGAAAAGTGAGCAAGTTAAAAAAGTAACAGTATCTATTCCAATCAATGTTTTGAAGGTGCTAACGGACGAACGTACTCGCAGACAGATAAATAATCTTCGTCACGCTACAAATTCAGAGCTTTTGTGCGAAGCTTTTCTTCATGCCTTTACAGGCCAACCATTACCGAATGATGTGGATTTGAAAAAAGAAAATCCACATCGTATCCCTGAACAAGCGAGAGAAATCATGCTTGCTATGGGGTTAGATCCGGAAAAGGATGCCGAAGGAGAATAAATAAAAAAACCCGTCGTAGAAGACGGGTTTTAATTTGGGTATTACTTACGTCAAAAATCTTACTTTTTGCTAAGTGCACCGAAACGCTTCTTAAAGCGATCTACACGACCACCAGTATCAACGTTACGTTGCTTACCAGTGTAGAAAGGGTGACAGTTTGAACATACGTCTAAGTTTAAATCTTTACCAACTGTAGAGCGAATTTTCAAAACGTTGCCACAAGAGCAAGTTGCAGATATTTCTTCGTATTTAGGATGGATTCCGTCTTTCATGGGTTACCTCTATATTAAGGCCATATCGCTAAACAGCCCGTAGCTGCCCACCATACGTTTATTAAAATGTTTGCAAATGCCGTATTTACATACAACGCTTGCTGTAAAGAGCCGAGCATATTAATGTATATGGCTGTTATTTTCAAGTTTCCATTGCCGAGCTTTCTGTCGACTTCATTTTATGATAATTCTTAACGTTGCTGTTCCTGTTCCACTTAGGCAGAGTTTTAGCTATACCCATACGGAAAAAGTGCCTGAAGGGACCCGTGTTTCTGTTTCTTTTGGTACTAGAAAACTGGTAGGTATTGTTGTTGATTGTTCTGAAGCGAGTTATGACGTTAAAATTGATGAGTTAAAGGCAATTAATGAGGTATTAGATACCACTCCGTTATTGCCCGATGAGCTTTTGACTTTAGCCAAGTGGTTATCTGATTATTATCACTTTCCTATTGGCGAAACTTTCACTTCTTTACTCCCCGCGTGGATGCGCCAAGAGCGAACTAGCGTTGAATTACTCGGGCTAATTGCCTCAAAACACCTGCGTTTAACTTCTGATGGAGAAAGCGCATTAGCAAATAATACCAAGTTAAGAGACACGCAGCGCAATGTTCTAAAACAATTGGAAAAAGCGCAATCTCGTGAAGCCCTATTAAAATCCCACAGTGCAGCAACGATTAAAGGATTGAAAAAGAAAGGGTGGGTAGAAGAGTTTGATAGTATTCCTAACGAGGGAACTAGCGTACCGCAAACAGTATCGTGTAAACCCACCGCAAATATTGAGCAAGGCGTAGCAATAGGCGCTATGAGTGCTTCACTAGAACGGTTTTCAATAAGTTTATTGGAGGGGGTGACTGGAAGCGGTAAAACAGAAGTGTATTTGCAGGTTATCGAGCAAGTGCTGAGCAAAGGTAAACAGGTCCTAATATTAATTCCAGAAATCGGATTAACACCACAAACCGTAGAGCGTTTTAAGCAACGGTTTAACTGCAATATCGGTGTATTGAATTCATCGGTAACCAGTCGCAAGCGAATGCACATTTGGCTACAAGCAAAATTGGGACACTTACCTATCGTCATAGGTACCCGTAGCGCTGTATTTACTCCATTTTATGATTTAGGCATGATCGTCATAGACGAAGAACATGACGATGCATTAAAGCAGCAAGATAGTCTGCGTTATCACGCTAGAGATGTCGCTGCAGTCCGAGCAAAAAAATACAATATTCCGCTTTTACTAGGAAGTGCCACGCCCTCTTTGGAAACCCTCAATAATGCCCTTAATGGCAGGTTCAAACACCTGAAACTAATGCAAAGAGCAGCAAGTGCGCAGCGAGTCAGCCAACATATTCTTGATATCAAGCATCAATCTATTGAAGGTGGCTTATCTGATACGGTTATTCAGCATATGAAAGTGCATTTAGAACAGGGTAATCAAGTATTGCTGTTTCTAAATCGACGTGGTTATTCTCCAATATTAATGTGCCATGACTGTGGTTATGTCGAAGTCTGCTCTCGGTGCGAAAGACCAATGACGTGGCACAAAAAAACACGCACTATGCAATGCCATCAATGCGAGACTCAGCGTCCAGTGACCAATCGTTGTGGGCAATGCCAACAAGGTAATTTGGTTGCTGATGGCGTTGGCACTGAGCAGCTGGAGTCTGTTGTGAATAGGCTTTTTCCCAATGACAGAGCCATTCGTATAGACAGAGACAACACAAGAACAAAAAACGCATTTAATGATTTGTATGAAGAAGTTCGCAGTGGCAACGCAAAAATATTAATCGGTACTCAAATGCTGGCAAAAGGGCATCATTTTCCCGATGTGACTCTAGTAGTTTTGATCGATGTGGATGGTGGCTTGTTTAGCATGGATGCTAGGGCGCAGGAAAAGCTAGCTCAGTTGGTAACTCAGATTTCAGGTAGAGCGGGTAGAGCAAGCAAGAAAGGTGAAATGATCTTGCAGACACATCACCCTGAACACCCAATGCTTCAAGAGCTCATCAATAACGGTTATGGTCACGTCGCTCGCTTGTTGCTGGCTGAACGGCGAGCCTTAAATAGTCCTCCCTTCTATGCTCAAGGGCTTGTGCGAGCAGAAAGTAGCGATGCAAATCTTTGTTTAAGTGTATTGGCGAACGTTAAGCAAGGAGTGGACAACGATGAGGGATTTATCACAATCGGCCCTATGCCAGCTTTGGTTGAAAAGCGTTTAAATCGATATCGATTCATATTGGTTTTTAGGGCGAGTTCTCGTCGGCTTTTACATACCGCATTGCACCGTGCAGTGTGGTTGTTAGGTAGCGATAAACAAGCAAAAAAGTGTAGGTGGTCTGTGGATGTAGATGCAATCGATTTCACATAAGGTTACACTGCGCTCAATAACAGAAACGCATTAGAGATTTTTATGACACAAAGAGATTACGTGTCTCGAGGTAAAACCAACTCGGCAAATAAGAAAAAGCCTCAGAAAGCAAAAAAACAACCATCGAAGAGTCATGCAAAGGCTGCAGAACAGAATAATCCTCAAATGCTATTGTGGATTCGATTGGGTGTCGTCATTGCTCTTTTGTTGGGTTTTGCATTTTGGTTATGGTCGATAAAAGACAAAGCGCCAGAACCAGACAATATAGTTGAACCTGCAATTGCTGTAAAAAATGAAGATGGGCTACCCGAGCTGCCAGAAGAGGAGTGGAATTACATTAAATCTTTGCCTGGTTATGAAGTCGAAGTTGATGAAACAGAGGCGTCTAAATCGGATAAACGTTATTTAATGCAATGTGCATCTTTTAGAACACGAGCACAAGCTGAAGAAATGAAAGCAAAAATTGCCTTCCAAGGTTTTGAAGCACTAATTCGCTCTGCTTCTGGTAAAAATGGCGATTGGTTCAAGGTGATTTTAGGCCCATTCGACGCTAAACGCGATGCTGAACGAACTCGGCATGCATTACGCAGAGCAAATATCACTACTTGCCAAATATGGTTTTGGAACCTTTAAAGGGCAGAACTTTGTTTTTTACCCTTGAATTTTCATAATATGGGCATACCTAATCTTCTATGTAGAATGTGGATTAGGAATACCCATGACCACGATTGTTTCTGTTCGTCGAGATAACCAAGTTGTTATAGCAGGAGACGGACAAGTGTCTCTTGGCAATACCGTAATGAAGGGCAACGCAAAGAAAGTTCGCCGTCTTTATAATGATAAAGTTCTCGCTGGGTTTGCAGGTGGCACCGCCGACGCTTTTACCTTGTTTGAGCGTTTTGAAAGTAAATTAGAAATGCACCAAGGGCATTTAACTAAAGCGGCGGTAGAATTGGCGAAAGATTGGCGTACCGATAGAATGTTGCGCAAGTTAGAAGCCTTACTTGCTGTTGCTGATCATTCAGCGTCATTTATCATCACTGGAAATGGCGATGTAATTCAGCCAGAAAATGACCTTATTGCTATAGGCTCTGGTGGTCCTTATGCCCAAGCAGCTGCATCTGTGTTATTAGAAAACACCACATTATCTGCGCAAGAAATTGCCTCAAAAAGTTTAACTAAAGCCGGTGACATATGTGTTTATACCAACCATTCGCATACTGTTGAATCACTGTCTTACTAGTCTTTGGAAATAATTATGTCTGAAATGACTCCGAGAGAAATTGTCCATGAACTGGACAGTCATATAATTGGTCAGCAAGATGCTAAACGAGCAGTCTCTATTGCGCTGCGAAATCGTTGGAGACGCATGCAATTGCCTCTTGAATTGCGCCAAGAAGTCACACCTAAAAACATATTAATGATTGGCCCAACTGGAGTGGGTAAAACAGAAATTGCGCGACGATTGGCAAAGCTGGCAAATGCGCCTTTTATTAAAGTGGAAGCGACTAAATTCACCGAAGTGGGTTATGTAGGCAAAGAAGTAGAAACCATCATTCGAGATCTTGTTGACATCGCAGTAAAAATGACGAAAGAGCAAGAAACGGCGAAAGTGAAATTTCGTGCGGAAGAAGCCGCTGAAGAACGTATTTTAGATGTGTTACTTCCCGGTGTAGAAAATGCTTTTGGTGAAAAAGAAGAAGGCCAAGACAGAGGTACTCGCCAAGCTTTCAGAAAGAAGCTACGGGAAGGGCAATTAGACGATAAAGAAATCGAAATTGATATTGCACAACCGCAGGTTGGCGTAGAAATTATGGCGCCACCGGGCATGGAAGAAATGACCAATCAGTTGCAAGGCATGTTTCAGAATTTGTCGGGTTCTCAGAAAAAGAAGAAAAAACTTAAAATTAAAGAAGCATTTAAACTGCTTGTTGAAGAAGAAGCTGGACGATTAGTCAATCAAGAAGAACTGAAAGGCAATGCCATTGAAGCGGTAGAACAAAACGGCATCGTCTTCATTGATGAAATAGATAAGATTTGTAAGCGTGAAGGCAATAGCTCTGCGGATGTTTCTCGTGAAGGGGTGCAAAGAGACTTACTGCCTTTAGTTGAAGGTTCAACGGTGTCAACCAAGCACGGTATGGTCAAAACAGACCACATCTTGTTCGTGGCGTCAGGTGCTTTTCAAATGAGTAAACCGTCAGACTTAATCCCTGAATTACAAGGCCGTTTACCAATCAGAGTTGAGTTGGCTGCGTTAAAAGTAGAGGATTTTGTTCGTATTCTTACTGAGCCAAATGCTTCACTAACCGAGCAGTACAAGGCGTTGCTTGCGACTGAGGGCGTTGACGTTAGTTTTACCGAATCAGGCATTCAACGTATTGCAGAAGCTGCATGGCAAGTGAATGAAAAAACAGAGAACATCGGGGCTCGTAGACTACACACAGTTTTAGAGCGTTTAATGGAAGAGATTTCTTTCAACGCGTCTGAAAAGTCAGGCGAAGTACTTGTGGTCGATGATGCATATGTGAATAGCCACCTAGAAGCTTTGGTTGACAATGAAGACTTGAGTCGCTTCATTCTTTAATTCTGTTTTGTATAAACCCTATATAACTAGTTGCTTTGAGCGGCGGGCGTATAGGGTTTTTTATTGTCTAAACTTTGCAAAAAAGCGGTAATTGCGGCTACATCACGGTCGCTCAATTCTATTCCAAGTTGGTGCCATCCGGTTAAAAACACCACTTCTTCTAAGTCGTTAACAGCGCCATCGTGAAAGTAAGGCCCTGTGTTACCAACGTTTCGCAATGGTGGTACTTTAAATAGAAAGTTGTGATCTTCACGGCCGGTAATCTCGGCTAACCCTTTGTCTTGGGTATTTTCATAAGGGTTTACCACACCTAATTTCATGACAAATTGACCGCCCATAAGAGGGCCGCTATGACAGCTTGTACAGCCATTTTTCCTCAGAGTTAGAAAGCCTTCTTTTTCCAATGCCGAAAGAGCAGAATTGTCGCCGGCCATAAATTCATCAAATCTGTCTTGCGTAATTAAAGTACGTTGAAAGGCGGCAAGTGCTTTAGTGATGTTAATAAAGTTAAGGGGTTTATCGTCAGCGGGAAACACCGCTTCAAACATCTTTTTGTAACCTGCTTTTTTTAGTCGCCTTACAGCCTGCTTTTCTGAGGAAAGTGCCATCTCTTTTTTGTCTAATAAAGGTCCCATTGCTTGCTCAGACAAAGACTTAGCACTGGCATCCCAGTTTTGTGAGATTTGAAAACCCGCATTCCAGGTTGTTGGTGCATTTCTTCGGCCTTGGATACCTAAAGCACCTGTTGACGTTGATAAACCATCAACACCGTGGCCATTATTCAAAATATTGTGGCAAGAATTACACGATTGAGTGCGGTTCGCTGATAGGTTGGTTTCAAAATAGAGCTTCTCTCCCAATGCAACCATAGCTTCTGTGTCATTAGCTGAGCCAGGCATAGTCGCAGGAATAGTACCAATGATAGACAGTGCCGATTTTCTCAATGCTTGGTCATCATTTGCGGAAATTATAAAGGAAGTAAACACGCTTAAAGCCAACAGTACTAACCTTGAAGCTATTTTGTTATTCATTGTCGCTATCTATTTTTGATAAACACTTAAGTAGTTTATCAAACTATGTTATGCCTGTGCGATGTTAGTACATATAAAGAAACCCAAAATGGAGCTTTGGGTTTCTTTATATGTTGCTTAGGGTTTTATCCCGCTTCTCTTAGCGGCTGATACAGCTGTCGAAAGAAGCTCGCCATTAATGCTGCTCTGTTGCGTATTTCCAACTTTCGATAAATATTTGCGCAGTGAAATTTTACCGTTCTTTCACTAATAAATAATTGATTGGCTATGCTTTTATTTGGCAATCCTTCGATGATTTTTTGTGCTACCTGCAATTCTCTTTTTGAGAGTAAGTCCAGTCTCTCGTCTAACGTTTTTACGGTCATGCTTTTCTCCTTAGCGTGTTTTTAAAGTCATTGAGCCATTCTCAAGACAATAAACTTTGTCAGCCATAGCAATAGTCTGTGGCCGGTGAGCAACAATGATGCGTGTTACATTACAGTTGCGTAAATTTGCGTTAACTTGTTTTTCTGATTCGGTATCAAGGTGAGCTGTTGCTTCGTCCATAAATAGGATTTGAGGTCTTCGATATAATGCCCTTGCAATGAGTATTCGTTGTAATTGCCCTCCTGAAAGACTACTTCCCATATCACCTACAAGGGTTTGATACTGCATTGGCATCGTTACTATATCCGTGTGAATACAGGCTACTTGAGCGGCCCATATCACGCGCTGAATATCCGGTTCGGCATCAAAACAGGCGATATTATTGAGGATAGTGCCAGATAGACAGTGATCATCTTGCATTACAGCACTGATATATTGACGATATGGAGCATTAAAAATGCTGCTCCCTTGCCACTGAATGTTGCCGCTATTTGGCGTTAATAATCCCATTAAACAATGCAATAAAGTGGTTTTTCCGCTGCCGCTTGGTCCTGTAATTGCTATACATTCACCTGCATTTATCGTGGCGCAGACATTATCGAAGATAAGCGGTGAATGAGGTGAATAACGGTAGCTTAAATTGTTTATTTTGAGGGGCGATTTTGCATCAGGCTGTATGCGGGTAGGTATTGCCTTAGTATGTGTTTCAACATTGTTCTCTGTTGGTGTGAGTACTAAGTCACTTAACCTATCGAAGTGTACGTTCAGTAAACGATAGTCGATAATAGTGTTAATGACGTTATCTATAGCTGACGTAAAACGGGTTTTGTAACTTATAAACGCGTACAGCATGCCTACGGTTATCACGTTGTTCATTACCGCTGTCGCAGCAAAATAAATGACCACTAGGTTTTCTATACCAAACAAAAGTTTATTTAACGTATCAAAAAATATTTGCCAGCGATTCAGTGCAATATCGGTGTTTAAGTAGGCTACTAATTTATGCTGCCATTCATTTTGGCGAGTACTTTCTTGTTGAAATAATTTAATGGTTTTTATAGCGCGAACCGATTCCATAAAGTGTGTATTTTCACCTGCACTTGCTGCAAGGCTCTCTGTGCTAAGGCGATGCAAAGGACGGTAAATAGACCACTTAACAAGCAGGTATAAAGCGATAATACCAGTTGAAATTGCAGCCAATTTTATACTGTAAACAAACATAATTATTAGAGTGATAATAGCCATTAAACCATCTAATATTGCGGATATTAGCCCTTGAGATAGCATGTTTCTAATCGGACCAAGAGAGCCAAATCGAGAGACAACATCGCCTAAATGGCGTTTGTAGAAAAAATCAAAAGGCAAGTGAATAAGCTTATAAAATACATTGGCGCTAAGCTGTTCGTTAAGACGGCTTGTTAACGTCAGCATTAAGAACTGACGAAACGTATGAGTAGCGACTTCAATGAGAAGCAGTAAGCCAAAGCCCAGTGCCAGCACGGTTAGCATGTCGCTATTTTTGCCTACGAGCACATCGTCTACTATCAGCTGCATATAGTAAGGCGATATCATTGCAAATATTTGCAATAGGAGGCTTAAGCTAAAGAGGATTAAACCAAATCGCTTTAACCCTGTGGCAGAGCGAAAAAAATGCCATAAGGTGAGTGCGGGTGATGCTTTTTCTGGTTCAAAACTTTCTGTCGGTGAACACTCTACAGCAATGCCCGTAAAGTGATCAGCAAAATCACTTATCTTTAATTTTCTTTTTCCTATAGCGGGGTCGTTCACTATGGCGAATTTGGACGTTACCTTGGAAAGGACAACATAATGGTTCATATCCCAGTGTATAATACAGGGCAAGCTCAGTTCTTGAAGCGAATCTAAATCCAATTTTAATGCTCTCGTCTTGAGAGATAACTTGCCTGCAATGGTTAAAATGTCCCTTAAGTTTGCTCCGTGAGAAGAAATGGAAAACTGTGCTCTTAGCTGTCGCATATCTATTTTCTTACCATGATAATGGGCAATCATTGCCAAGCAGGTGAGCCCACACTCACTGGTTTCAGCTTGCAACAAAGAGGGAACATCCACAGACCATAAACGAGGTAATGCTGAAGAAAGTTGAGCTTGATTTTGAGCGGCTTCCATAATTACAACCGTCCTTTTAAACTGAGTAAAGGTTCGAACAACCATTCAATAACAGTTCGTTCGCCGAGAGTGACATCTGCAGTAAAGGTATTTCCCGACTTTAGCGGTACTGATTCCCCGTAAGCATAAATTTGAGTTGTGTTTAGCCGAGCCTTTACCATATATACTGGTGCTGATATGGTTGTCGCTGCGTTATTAACCTCATTGGGAAGTAAAATAGAATCTGAAATGCTATCTATGACTCCTTCATGAGTTCCGAATTTCTCATGGGGGTAAGCATCGTACCTAATTGATATCGGTTGCCCTTCCTTTATGAACCCAGCTGATTGGGTTGGCACAGGGATCATAGCGGTAAATTCGATGTTTTGAGGTACGATTGTAAGCAGCGGTTTTTCGTCTACACGTTTCCCTTTGTGAACATAAATATCACTTACTAGACCTGACTTTTTAGCAAAAACAATTTCACTGTCTGCTGCATCAAGTTGAATTATTCGTTGATTTATCTCTGCAATTTCCTGTGATATTTGATTTTTTGACTGTTCGTTTGAAGAGGGTAAAAGTGTAATTTCTTCAACAATTGATTGGTATTGCTTGTCTAGCTGGGAAACTTCTCGGTTAAGGTTTCCAAGCTGTGTTTTTAATTGTAGCGATTGGCTACTAGCTGAATTTAAATCAATATCGCTTACCCAGCCTTTTTTATGGAGTAGTGTCATTTTTTCTGCGTATTTTTCAGCAAGGTCATATTGTTGACGAGTGGATAACTGCACTTCGGCTAACGTTGAATATTCTTCATTTAGTTGTCTTTGTTGTGAAGATAAAAAGTCCTGTTTTTTAGTGTATTGAATCGTTAAGCGAGAAAGCTCTTCATTGAGTAATTTGCGTTTTTGCAGTAGCTCCTCTTTTATTAACTGGTTGAACATTTCGCCCGCGAAATTTCGTCTTTCAGATGTGATACGGAGTAAAGGCTGGCCTTTTTCTACATATTGCTCAGGAGTAATAAATATGTCTGAAACTATACCGTTGCTTAATGCGGAGAAGTGATTTGTCACGCCTATATTTGGCTCTAACCAGCCCGATACCGTGACTTGTTTGGCATACTGAGCTGTGCAAATCCAAACGAGCGTTATCGTTGCCCAGAAGATTAAAAATAAACTTATCCAAGTCGCGGATGTTTTCGGAACAACCAGTACTTTTCCAAGTAGGTTATTTGTCATGTGATTGACAGCTTGTTCCCTGAATAATCCTTTTGTGCTGCTAATATCCATAGTTTTTACCTGTAAGAGTGTCATCAACTAGTATGTTGGTTAGACAGCGTCCATTTGCTCTAGGCTCTCCTTGGCAACCTAATCCTTGTTACCTCCATGAGCGAATTGTTTATCGCAATTAGCTGTCTTGAATGCAGACGTTCATCTACATAACCAACGAGAATTAGCTTAATCTTGCTTGTGGTATTTTTCGTTTGAATATGAGTAGAGTTTGTTTTCTATACAAAAAAAAGCTTTTTGTCCCAGAATTGAAATTTGTTGTCTCACTGTGAAAATAAAATTGTATTACTTTACTTAACAAGCCGAGTTGCTTTAGCTAAGGCGGGGAAAGTTAAAAAGGGTTGTTAGCGTCTAAGAGTGAAATTGAGATATCTATCAAAAATGAAGTTGATTTTTGGGCGATTGTTTTATGAATGGAAAGGATGCTATATCAATGGGGGAGGAAGCTGAGGTAAATTGGATGCAAATAAACTTGCATCCAATTGTGGGCTGTTAGAAAAACAACCGCTCTAATGGCGGAACAGTCGGAGGCGTTGTAAATGGGTCTTCACATTTTCCATTAGGCCCCAGGTGTTTACAGCCAGTTGAAATGGGTATAAGAGTAATGGGCGAAATGATACCGCCATTGACTCTATTAAGATCTTCCTTATTGAGTTTGGTTAAAAACATAATTATCTCCATATTAAATTAAAAATGAGCTCGGCCTGAAAAGGCGGGCAACTCGTATTCTAAATGGCGGAAAATAGTTTGGTATTGGCACAAGGAACAGGATTGAGGCTTAAAGCCAATCTTACATATTCAAAGTGTGAACAGTCATATTCGATTAACCTTGATTTTCGCGACGAAAAAAATAATTAATTTCGCAAATAACTGGTTTTGACTTTATTACAATGAACGACCTAATATGGCTAATGTATAGCTTACAGATCAAAAGGTCTATACGTAGTTGCTTAGTGTAAGTTAATAATCAACCGTTGATTCGAAGCAAGTTCATAAAACAAGGAATTCGAAATGTTCAATTACCGTAAACGTATTTATTTGATATCACTTTTGGTGATGTTAGCACCATTCGCAGCATACGTGCATGGGAAGGATAATGCTGAAAAAGCTAATGAAGAGGAAGATCAAACTCTTTCAGAGCTATTAGAAATACACACACAATTTAGTGGTTTTTTTGATATCTATCGAGATGAAAAAGATGGCTCTGGGTTT
This sequence comes from Alteromonas sp. 5E99-2, assembly GCF_017368475.1. GTDB lineage: Bacteria > Pseudomonadota > Gammaproteobacteria > Enterobacterales > Alteromonadaceae > Alteromonas_F. The sequence continues at coordinate 34,458 of NZ_JAFNJE010000016.1, read as the reverse complement.
TTGCTCATTGATGAGTCTCAATTAAATGTACCGTTTCTGTATTTTGTTTCAACAATTGATGGTGTTGTTTCCGCTGGAACATTTAGAGGCGATTTCAGAGATTCCCGATTATTGCAGTTCAGGCGGAATTTTGATCGAATAGAAATTGTGTCGAAAACACCTAGGTTTTATTTTGATCCTGACAACGCAGTAAGCCGAGCCGCTTCGGCAAATATTAGTGAAGCCGTCCTCGTTTCTACCAAAATAGAACATGAGGAAGAGGGGAAAATAGCTATTTCCTTGAGCGATGTTTTTAAAAACGAACAGTTACATCGTATTACTAATATTCCTGCGAACGACCCTAAAATAGAGAAAAAACGGTTTAAACTAGGTAAATTATCAAAAGACAAAACAACAATAAGTGAGATCAGTAACTTTCCAAGTAATACTCATGTGATTGTGGATTACGTATACGATGATGCAGTTCCAAAGGTCTCAGGAGGTAGCGATTTATCTGACCAGCGCTATACGACTTTGTCTATACAACACGCTTTTATTGAAGCTCCCAATAATAACTATGTTGCAAGAAGAGACGATGCTCGTGTGGGTTATTTTTCACAGCAATTTGACGACTTAACCTCTGATCAAACAGCAAATTATAGAGATGTGATCAACCGCTGGCATTTAGAGAAAAAAGACCCATCGGCAGCTATTTCAGACCCGATACAACCAATTGTTTGGTGGATAGAAAACACGACTCCTGTTGAATGGCGAGAAACCATAAAAAATGCCACATTAGCGTGGAATAGTGCATTTGAAAAAGCCGGTTTTAGCAATGCAATTGAAGTGAAAATACAGCCTGATGATGCAACATGGTCAGCTAATGATGTTCGCTACAATGTACTGCGTTGGACTTCGTCGCCTCGTCCTCCTTTTGGCGGATATGGACCTAGCTTAGCCCACCCCATTACGGGCCAAATTATTGCCGCAGATATTATGTTGGAATACAGCTTTATGAAGGGAAGGTGGATTGCTGGCGAAATGTTCACAGACGGAGCAAATTTATCAACGGGTGTTCACGACAGTCATGACGCTCTTAAATGTTCACTAGGTTATGAGCTAAACATGGGATTGTTATTTGGCCAGATGGGAAGTTTAGCTGACGGCTTGGGAGAGATTGAAAAAGAAAAACTGCTACGTCAATCCATGTCTTATCTCATATTACACGAAGTGGGCCACACTCTCGGTTTAAACCACAATATGATGGCAACTCAATTACATAATCATGACGATGCGCATAATCCTGACATTACAAATGGAATACTCGCGGGTTCTGTTATGGATTACCCGTCGGTTAACTATGCACCGGTTGGTGTGACACAAGGCGATTTTTACACTGAAAAACCTGGACCGTATGACGATTGGGTTATTCAGTATGGTTATTCTACTGCGCTGGATGATCCAATTGAAGAAGAAGCTAGATTAACAAACATTCTAAACATGTCTGCTCAGCCAGAGCTTGCTTTTGGAAATGACGCCGATGATATGAGAAGCCCTGGTCGTCATGTGGATCCGAGAATTAATATTTTTGATATGTCCAGTGATGCCGTAGAGTATGCACAAGACCGATTTGTCTTAATAAAACATATGTCGGGTAAATTAAAAGATAAATTGTTACTCGATGGGCGTTCACACAATGATTTAGTTGTTGGAGTGAACGTGCTATTTGGTGAGTTTTCACGTCAAGCCGCTGTGGTTTCTCGCTATGTTGGTGGCGTGTATTTGAATCGAGCTTATGTAGGGCAGGATGGCTACACTCAACCTTTGACACCGGTGCCACTGGAAGAGCAAGAATTGGCAATGGCAACATTATCTGACTACGTTTTTGCTCCCGATGCTATATCGGAAATGGAACCCCTTTTTGCTTATTTGCAACGTCAAAGACGAGGGTTTAGCGGTTTTGGGCGTGATGAATCACCAAAGATCCACTCAATGCTTTTAAATACGCAAAAAAATGTATTAGCGCACTTAATGCACCCTAATGTAGCGTCAAGAATCACCGATACTGCTTTGTATGGTAATCAATTTACAATAGAAAAAATGCTATCTAGTTTGACTGATTCCATTTTTGCTGAAGATATGAAAGCTAGTGTAAATTCTTATCGACGCAATATTCAGGTTGAATACGTTGAACGCTTGATTGCAATGGCAGGTTTGGAAAAACCAAGTAACTATGACAATTTTTCTAAAGCGGCTGCTAATTATGAATTGAATAAATTGCAAAGTTTAATGAAAACGAACCGGGGAGACCAAGGTACTAAGGTTCATAGAGCTTTCGTAAAAGACCGCTTAAACCGAGCATTTCATAAAAGCAAAACATAGACATTGAAGAGTGATAAAAAATGCCAGCGTGAATAACAGGCTGGCATTTTTTTTATAAAACTAGCAATGTTTACATTACCAAATTTTAATACGCTCTTCAGGTGCTAAATAGAGAGCATCACCAGGTTTTACATCAAAAGCTTCATACCATGCATCATGGTTTCTCGGTGCTAAGGTACGGTAGCGTCCAGGTGCATGAGTTCCGGCGCGTAGCTGGCTTAACATAGATTGCTCGGTACTTTTTCTTTTCCAAACCTGCGCCCAAGCAAGGAAGAAGCGCTGGTCCCCAGTGAGTCCATCAATAATAGGAGCTTCTTTTCCATTAAGACTTAACTTGTATGCGTGGTATGCCATTGATAGCCCACCTACGTCACCAATGTTTTCACCTAAACTGTTGTTACCGTTTACAAAGTTGTTAGGGATGGGTTCGTACGCACTATATTGAGCGGCAAGTTGCTGGGTTTTTTGTTCGAATGCTGCACGGTCTGCATCTGTCCACCAGTTGCTTTGAATTCCATTTTCATCAGACTTGGAGCCTTGGTCATCAAATCCGTGGCCTATTTCATGACCAATAACTGCACCTATACCACCATAGTTAACCGCGGGATCGGCATTTGGGTCAAAAAATGGGGGTTGTAATATTGCTGCTGGGAAAACAATTTCATTGAATGATGAATTGTAATAAGCATTCACTGTTTGCGGCGTCATACCCCATCTGTTTCGGTCGGTTTTTTCAAGCTCTTTAGCTACGCTATCATTGTGGAAGAAAGTTCTAAGAGAACGTATATTTCCTATTAGATCATTATTGCTAATTTCTAACCCGTCATAGGTAACCCATTTATCAGGGTAACCAATTTTAGGCGTAAATGACGCTAACTTAGCTTGTGCATTTTTCTTGGTATCGTCGCCCATCCAATCTAAATCTGTGATGCGCTCTTCCATCGCCTTGCTTAAGTTAGAAACGAGTTCTTCCATTTTCGCTTTTGAGCTTTCTGGGAAAAAACGGTCGACATATACTTTACCGATAGCAAAGCCTAACGATTGGGTTCCTGACATTTGTTGAATCGCTCTTTTCCAACGAGGTCTAGGCTGTTTTTGTCCACGTAGTGTCGTGCCGTAAAAAGCAAAGTTCGCGTCGAAAATAGTTTCTGGCAGTAGGTTCGCATTCGACCTAATGGTATGGAATCCCATGTAGTCTTTCCAGACATCTAACGACTCTTCATTTATTAGCTTAATAACGTCTTTTACGGGCTGAGGTTGGCTAATATTTAGCTGAGGAACTTTGTAGTTTGTTGCTGCGAAATACGTATCCCAATCAAAATTAGGATAACTTGTGTTAAGTTCTTCTCGAGAAATTTGGTTAAGTGTTAAATCTCTATTTCTACGTTTTTCTCTGGGCCATTGAACTTCGGCTATTTTGGTTTCTAACTCAAGAATGGCTTGGGCTTTTTGTTCAGCGTTTTCTTCACCAATAAAAGTCAGCATTTCAGCGATATAGGCAAGGTAAGCCGTTCTTATTTTTACAAAACGCTCACTATCAACTAAATAATATGAACGGTCCGGTAACCCTAACCCACCAACACCCACTGACATTTGATATTCATTAGGATTTAAGCGATTGAATCCCATTCTGCCTCCAATCGGAGAACCGCCGCCGTTTAACCATGACAAGCCGAATAAATGAGTCAGTGCTTTTTTATCTTCTAGCTGCGCTATGGATTCTAACGTCTTTTGAATTGGCGTTAGCCCTTTTTGGTTTATTGCGTCTACATCCATATACGCGTTGTAAAAATCCGCGACCATTTTTTCTTCAGCATTTAAGCTTGTTGCAGACGATAAACTATCAATGATTTCTTTTACGCGGTCTTCACTTCGTTCTCTTAATGCTGCAAATGCGCCGTATCCCGTTTTGTCTGCGGGTATTTCATAATTTTTGTACCAGTTACCACTGGCATATAAGAAAAAGTCGTCGCCGGGCTTTACGCTTGTATCTCGAGCGGTTAAATCTACACCAAAACTACCTAATTCTGGTGCTACTTTAGTTGTGGCTACAGCAGCTGGAGCTTGCTTGGCTGATACATCTGCCTCTGTGCTCCCTTTCTCTGAGCATGCGCTTAGGGCTAAAACAGCCATGGCAATGGATGATGCTAAATATTGTTTATTCATTTTTATTCACTAATGTCGTTAGATTTATTGGAGTAATTGTATGTTTTGAATATTGGTTATTGATTTATTGCGTACAAATAATAACTAGTGCGTAAGGATATTCTATTTCATATATTGTGTGGATTAACTTAAGGCTAATTCATCGCAGGTACTCAGGTATTCGTCGTTAAAGTATTAAGAAAGTTTGCTCGCTTTTGCTGTGAACTCATAACCAGGCTTTAGATCCCCTCTTTAAAAACGCAAACCCATAATTTGTGCCTTTAAACATTTTTGCTATCGCAGTATTGGCGATTTTACACTGGTTTTTAGGTTTGTTTTAAAGAGAGGTTTTGAAGGGCAGAAGCTGATGTTCTACCCTTGGCTTTTTATTGAATAATCTGATTTTCAGAAAGTTCTACTGCCTTGTCAAAAATTTCATTAGCCGTGCCAAAGAGTGTGTAGTTTTCAGATCTGAAAGCCTCATAGACATCATCAACTCGGCTAGGACTGAATAGTCCATTACTGTAGCTAAGTAGTCTGAGTCTCACCCAGTTTCTTTTCCTCCAATCAACGTGAATTTCTACACTTGTTCTACGATCTTCGATATAAACCATGTTGTGGTTATTTCGATTATAGCCCACAGTTCCATATTGATTAACATTACTTTGATCAGGGTAATATATCCCAAGAGCATCATCGGCATCCCAATCTGGACTTGCCCCCAGTATTACTATGTTATCGTCAGGGGTAATGTTTTCAGTTCCTGAATCAAGCAGTTCAAACACTACAATGCTTTCCTCAGTCAAGCCCACATCACTTATTGGCACGGTTAATTGATGACTCTTTTCTATGCCATCCTCTTTCCACAGTACCCAAGAATAGCCAAAATCATAGTTCGCGCGAACTTCTCTCATAATTCTCATGTTGCCAAGGTCGGTATCCCTTGTTTTTAAGCTCTCTCTACCTTCTGCTTTGGATATTTTTGAAGGCGTTCTTCCTGAGCCAATCGATTCAGACTCACGGGATAACTGCAAGATGTGGCTCGGTGGGCGTATATATTTCCATTCACCATAAGACAACATAACGGGCGTTTTATCAGTTGACACATCCTGAAAATATCCGTTGAAATCAAGCTCTGACAACCCTTCCTCTGAAGCGGAAATTGCCACTTCGTTGAAAAAGTCTTCTTCTTCTTCTTTGTTAACTACGCCAGAGTACGAAATAAAGTCGCCATTATCATCGAACTCGTAAAGCGAATTTTCGGCGTATTCTGTGGTTGGGTCATTATAGACGGGAAATTGTTCGATTTTAATGACGTTTGTATCAGTACTATTACTAGCTTCGCTTCCATTCAAAGACGTTAACGTCTTTACCGTTACAGAATGCCCAGTATTAATATTGATACCTGCTTGCACGGGATTGAATCGGCCACCATGCATCCGTCCTCGAACACTTTGGTTTGAACCCGCGCCAAATTGTGGTTTTGGATCGAGATACTCACCAAGGTTCGTGCTTTCTTCGACAGGTAGACCGTCTGACCTATTATAAACTTGGGTTATGTAACCCCCTCCATCGGCATTGACGCCAATTGGAATACCATCTGTACCTATACCTAGATGGATGAAGTGAGTTGCTTGAGCAGCACTACCAGCATTAGTATTCTCTTGTAAAAGGTTAACGTGGGACGGCCTTGAATACACAAATAAGTGATCAATATCAGCTGTTAAAACATCTTCGTTTTGCTGCTGTGCTGCCAATGCAGTGACCTCAATAAGCTTATCGGTAGAGCTAGGCAGTTCAAATTTAGTGAATTGTTGCTCGTCACGATCAACGAAAACCCTTTCTAGTTTTCCATCTCTCACATCAAAGGAAAAGGTTTCAAAATTTGTTGTTAAGACAACATCAGTGACCTTTTGCAAAGTGTTATTTTCCCCTTTCACATAAGTGCCGTCACCATTAAAAATCACTTCGAGTGATATAGCTCCAGTTCTAATACTTGCCGTGACAGATGACGTTGCCAATAGATTTGATGCTCGCAGATTTATGGCTAAGGCGAAATTTGTCTCATTGGGACTAAAGTAACCGAAATCGTTATATTGAGATGTTACTGGTGTTGCATCATTACTAATCAGGCTAAGGTATGAATCCAGTCCGTTATCTTGATCAACGAGAATTGCGTTTCCGTTAGTGTTCCAACCAAATAAACCATCATTTTCTACTTTATCATCACTGTAGTTTACGAAATTGAAGCCGTAGGAAGGGTACTCTGCTGATTGTGCATGAGCAAAATTGGTGGCTATTACTAAATATGTAACAGTATGGTAAAAAATCGTAGGGATCAGTTTAAACCATATTTTACTACACTTAATCATTTAGACTTTCCTCTTAAATAATAATTGATATGAAATACAACTAGGAGCTGATGAACTTTTATGTTGGCAACCAATTGATTGCTCACACTGGTGCTAACATACTCTTATTTTGTTATGTAAGCGATATAAGATTTACAGCTTTTTTATTACTTTAAGGGAAGGGAATAGGATAGAAAAAGCCGTAAGGAACTAAAATAAATAGTAGATATTTTTTTAGTTATATTCACGGCTTTTTCAGAGCGAACAGCTTTAATAGAATTGCGCTTTAAAACACATGCCTACATGGTTACGTATTCTTCGCCACTTGTTGGGTGAATTGCTACGCAGGCATCAAAGTCTGCTTTGGTTGCCCCCATTTTTATTGCTACGGCAAAGCCCTGTAAAATCTCATCCATGGTATAACCAATACCGTGAATACCCACTACCTGTTCATTTTCACCTGCACAAATTAATTTCATCGTTGTGGCTTGGCGATGACTTGTCAACGCTGTATACATAGCGGTAAAGGTGGAGTTATATACTTTTATATTTTCTTCACCGTATTGCTGTATTGCTTCAGGCTCACTTAAACCCATAGTACCAATAGGTGGGTGGCTGAAGACAACCGTAGGGATAAGGCTATAATCCATATGCGCATTGGTCTGCCCGTTAAACAATCTTTCAGATAATAAACGCCCTGCTTTAATCGCCACTGGAGTGAGTTCTGCTTGGCCAATAATATCGCCCACAGCATACACATTTTCCGCGCTGGTATTTTGAAATTTATCTACCGTGACATAGCCTTTTTCACTTAATTCAACGCCTGCTGCAGCAAGGTTTAGTTGTTCGACGTTAGGTTTACGGCCAATAGCCCAGATAAGGCAATCAGCTTGAATACTTTCGCCACTCACTAAGTTGATAGTTAAGCTTTCGTCGTCCTGTTTCACGACGTTTTTTACGCTGGCATGGGTATGCAGTGTAGGACCTTCCGCTTTTATTATTTCGGTTAGCGTGTCTGATAGCATAGGATCAAAACCGCGAAGAGGCTTTTCTTTACGTACTAATAAATGGGTTTCACTTCCCAGTGCATGCATAACGCCTGCAAGTTCTACAGCAATATAGCCAGCCCCGACAACAACGACTCGTTTAGGTTGCTCCTCCAGCTCAAAGAAACCATCGGATGTAATACCGTACTCAGCACCTGGAACGTTATCGATGACTGGGTAGCCACCTGTTGCAATCAAAATATGATCGGCAGTATAGGTATTTCCTTCGACTTCAATGGTGTTTTTGTCAACGAATTTTGCAAAGCCGTTAATCGTGGTGATGGCGTTATTGGCTAATACGCGATCGTAAGAGCCATGAATGCGGGTAATATACGCATCGCGGTTCTTTTTCATTGTTTCCCAGCTGTAGCCATTTAAGGTCACATCAAAACCGTAATCGGCGCTGTAAAGGTTAATTGCTTCTGCGACTTGTGCGCCATACCACATAGCTTTTTTGGGAACGCAGCCTACATTAACACAGGTTCCGCCCATGGCTTTGCCTTCTACAATTGCGACTTTTTTACCGTGTTTAGCTGCGCGGTTAGCTGATGCGATACCGCCACTACCACCACCGATACATATATAATCAAAATGCGACATTTCGTTTTCCATTAATTATTGGGCTATAACCCATGACCTACTACATTCCGTTTAACTTTCAATTGGTTTGAAAAAAACCAAGCAACGGATGACAAACTATCTATTTATGGCTATTGAAAAAAACAGGACTAACCCAATCTCAATAACAACTACGATTTTTAGTACAAAGGACCACGACCAATGAGTTTGCCTCAATTTTCCGCGATACAAACAGAATCTATTGTCGATACTATTTCAGATGCTATATCCCATTGCAAACAGGTTGTTGAAGATGTTGTTTCTCAATCAGAGTTTACTTACAAGAGTATAGTCGCTCCTTTGGAACACGCAGACGATGAATTAAGTAAATATTGGTCGCCTATTTCTCATATGAACTCAGTGGTGAGCTCAGATGCATTGAGAGAAGCTCACGATGCATGTTTACCTTTATTATCAGAATACGGTACTTGGTTAGGGCAACATGAAGGCCTGTATAAAGCCTATGAAGCCATTCAGTCTAGCGAAACGTTTGCATCTCTTAGTCAAGCACAACAAAAAGTCATTACCAATGCAATCCGTGATTTTACCTTATCTGGTGTTGCCTTAGCCAGCGACAAAAAACAGCGTTTTGCTGAAATTCAGGCGAAGCTTTCTGAGCTGGGCTCTCAGTTTGGAAATAATGTTATGGATGCCACCACTGCGTGGAGCAAACTCGTCACCGATGAAGCTGATTTAGATGGCATTCCTGCATCTGCTATTGCGGCAGCAAAACAAACAGCAGAACGTAAAGAAAAAGAAGGCTGGATGTTTACACTCGATATCCCTAGCTATTTGCCTGTAATGCAACATGCAAAGAACCGAGCGTTACGAGAAGAAATGTATCGCGCATTTAATACTCGGGCATCTGATCAAGGCGCTAACCCAGAGCTTGATAACACCGCGATTATTAATGAAACGCTGTTGTTAAGACAAGAAGCTGCTCAGCTACTTGGGTTCGAGCATTATGCTCAACGTTCTTTAGCGACGAAAATGGCAACAGATACAGAACAGGTTTTAGGCTTTTTATACGATTTAGCCGATAAATCAAAACCTCAAGCCTTAAAAGAGCTAGAGGAAATTAAAGAATTTGCCATTACGTCAGGCCATAAGGGCGAGATTAACGCTTGGGATATCCCCTATTTCAGTGAACGATTAAAAGAACAAAAATTCAGCATTACCGATGAAGAATTAAAGCCGTATTTTCCTGAAGATACAGTCCTAAAAGGCTTGTTTGAGGTAATTAATCGGTTATATGGCTTAACGGTTTCAGAACAAAGTGACATTGATGTATACCACGAAGATGTTCGCTTTTTCACCATTTTTGATAAAGACGGAGCCCCCCGAGGCAGTTTTTATCTAGATTTATATGCCCGTGAGAAAAAACGTGGTGGGGCATGGATGGACGAGTGTCGAGTTCGCAGAGTATTACCGAATGGTGACTTGCAACTCCCTGTTGCCTATTTAACTTGTAACTTTAGTAGTCCCGTTGGCGACAAACCTGCGTTGTTTACTCACAACGAAGTTGTCACCTTGTTTCATGAGTTTGGTCATGGTATTCACCATATGCTAACAAAAATGACGGTTGCAGGAGTCTCTGGTATCAACGGTGTACCGTGGGATGCGGTAGAGCTGCCTAGTCAATTTTTGGAAAACTGGTGTTGGCAGGAAGAGGCGTTGGCATTTATTTCAGGTCATTATGAAACCGGTGAGCCTTTACCGAAAGATATGCTAGATAAAATGTTGGCGGCAAGAGATTTTCAATCGGCCATGCAAATGGTAAGGCAGCTCGAATTCAGCTTGTTTGACATGTCTATTCATGAACAGGAACAAGGCGCTCCAGATGTACAAGGCATTTTAGATTCAGTGAGAGAAAAAGTGTCGGTCATTACACCGCCTTCATTTAATCGTTTCCAGCATAGTTTTGGGCATATATTTGCAGGTGGATATGCTGCAGGTTACTACAGTTACAAATGGGCGGAAGTGCTTTCAAGTGATGCATTTAGCCGTTTTGAGGAAGAAGGTATTTTTAATCCTAAGGTGGGAACTGACTTTTTGAATAACGTATTGGAAGTTGGGGGAAGTAAAGATCCTATGGATGCTTTTGTAGCCTTCCGAGGCAGAGAGCCTAGTACTGATGCTTTACTTCGCCATAACGGTATTGCGGCATAACAATGAGTGCAGAAAAGTTTGATGCCCTCTACCACAGAGCTTTACAGCGTAAAGGTGGTGAAGAGCAGTTAGCAGCCTTAGTGACGAGCCCGTTGCCGCAGAATGAGTTGTTGTCCCTTGGCGATGATAGGGTGTTATCTGCGTTCACCAAAAAAGTGTTTCAATCTGGTTTTGTGTGGCGAGTTGTTGAAAATAAGTGGCTAGCTTTTGAAGAGCTGTTTTTCGATTTTAATATAGAAAAAGTCTTGTTAATGCCTGACGAAATGCTAGAAAAAAAAGCCACGGATCCAGCAATAATCCGAAACCTTCGTAAGGTAATGTCTATTCGAGACAATGCAATGATGTTGAATACCATTGCACAAGAACACGGTTCTTTTGTTCAATTCGCATCAGGCTTTACTCAGGGGAATATTATCGAATTATGGGCATACTTGAAACGTATGGGCGCTAGGTTGGGAGGCAATACTGGGCCTTACGCATTGCGTGCACTAGGGATAGATACCTATTTGCTTACACGGGATGTCGAGGGTTATTTTCGCCAACATAAATTGATTGATGGTGGTTTAACGACGAAAAGAAGCCTTGAAACCATTAATAACCAGTTTAATCAATGGCAGCAGGAATCAGGCTTGAAATATCAAGAGCTGAGCCAGATATTGGCGCTGAGTTGCGGTGATAATAGCGTTCAATCAAGCTAAAATAAGGTGAACACGGCCTAGGTAATCATAAATAACTTGGGTACACTATAGAAAATAAGTGGTTTGGACAGTGATATGACAGATACATCGGCAAATAACGCCAACAATACGAATGGCGAAGACACAACACATTTTGGCTACAAGCAAGTAGCGAAAGAGCAAAAAGTGAATATGGTTGCCGATGTCTTTCATAGTGTGGCAGCCAAATACGATGTGATGAACGACGTAATGTCATTTGGCATACATCGTTTATGGAAACGTTATACCGTTGATTGCAGTGGAGTGCGCAGTGGTCATAAAGTTCTTGATTTAGCCGGTGGAACCGGTGATTTAACTGCAACATTTTCTCGCTTGGTCGGAGATACGGGGAGTGTGGTACTCGCCGATATTAATTTGTCTATGCTGAAAGTAGGTCGTGATAAGTTACGAGACATGGGGCGAGTAAAAAATATAGACTATGTTCAAGCTAACGCTGAAGCCTTACCTTTTCCCGACAACCATTTCGATGTGATTACTATGGCTTTTGGTCTGCGTAACGTCACTGAAAAAGAAAACGCCTTAGCATCGATTTTCCGCGTGTTAAAACCTGGTGGACGTTTGTTGGTTTTAGAGTTTTCTAAACCAGTATTACCAGCGTTAAGTAAAATATACGATGCTTACTCTTTTTATGTGTTGCCTACTATGGGACAAATAGTGGCAAATGACAAAGAGAGTTATCAGTACCTTGCGGAATCAATTCGTATGCATCCAGATCAAGACACATTGAAAGGCATGTTTGAAGATGCTGGGTTTGAACAGTGCCGTTACGACAACTTAACTGGAGGCGTCGTCGCCCTTCATCGCGGTTACAAATTCTAATGCCTGCACGTCAACTGGCCAATGCGGTTTTAGAAAAAGCGATTAATAGTTTCCTCTCGACGCAGCCGAAAACTCAAAGCAGTCTAAGTGAACTAAAAGGCAACCGTGTTGTTTTGTTTTTAGATGTGTTTAAAGACGGTTTGACCTTGGTTTTTGACGATGATGTACTGGTATTAAATGAACCTCAGACGTTTGTTGAGGCTAAAGAAAACATAGACAGCAAAACCTGTATTATTAAAACCAAGCTCGCTGTGCTATCTGAACTTTCTGACAGCAGTCAGTTGACTTCATTGATTCAAAAAGGGGACCTCGCGTTAGTTGGCGATATTGCTATTGCCCAAAAGCTAACGGGGTTAGTGTCAGCCAATAATATTGATTTGGAAGAAACCTTAGCCCGTTACACGTCCGATGTGGTTGCTCATACTCTGTTTAGCGGTTTCAAATCTATCCATAAAAAAGTCACCTCGATTGCGTCTTCACTCAGTGTACAAGCCGCAGAATTTGTAACAGAGGAGCGCCCTATAGCCGCTAGAAAACAAGGTGTAGAGGGCGTTGGGATGCAAATTGGAATGCTCAGAGACGACGTTGATCGTGTTACCTCTAAAATGGATTTACTCGAAACACGTATTAGCAAGGATACTCAATGAGTATGGTGCGCCTGTACCGCATCAATAAGGTCATCTTAGAGCATGGATTAGATGAGCTTATTCCGAAAAACCGGCTACCTAGGTCGGTTCGTTTTGTTCGAATTCTATTTTTTTGGTTGAAAAATAAACATAAAGATTTATCTGAAGGTGAGCGTTTAAGGCTCGCTTTGCAGTCGTTAGGACCGGTATTTATTAAGTTCGGTCAAATGTTGTCTACCCGAAAAGATTTGCTCTCAGATAATTTTGCGAAAGAATTAACTCAACTGCAAGATCAAGTGGAACCTTTTGACTCTGCCATCGCTCATGAACTTATTTGTAAAGCTCTTGAAATTGAATCTTTAAGTACCTATTTTTCCGAGATTGACGAAGCACCACTAGCTTCAGCCTCTATTGCCCAAGTCTACGGCGCTGTCTTAAAAGAAAACGATGAAGCTGTTGTTGTAAAAATACTGCGGCCTGAAATAAAGCAAGTCATTGACGCAGATGTGAAGATCATGGGCGTAATGGCGAAAGTCGTACAAAAGTTTTTGCCAGAAGGCAAACGCTTACGTCCGGTAGAAGTTGTCGATGAATATAAACGAGCGGTGTATGACGAGCTAGATTTACTTAAAGAGTCTGCTAACGGAGTTAAATTAAAGAGTAACTTTGAAGGATCATCTTCATTATATGTTCCTAAAATATATTCGGATTACAGTCGTAAAAACATGTTGGTGATGGAGCGTATTTACGGTATCCCAGTGGCTGATGTGAAAGCCTTAGAAGCACAAAATACCAATATGAAGCGTTTGGCTGAAAAAGGCGTTGAGGTGTTTTTCACGCAAGTTTTCAGAGACAGTTTTTTTCATGCGGATATGCACCCCGGGAATATCTTTGTATCGACATCAACGCCTGAAGACCCACAATATATCGCAATTGATTTTGGTATCGTGGGGACGCTAAATAGCGAAGATAAACGTTATTTAGCTGAGAATTTCATCGCCTTTTTCAATCAAGATTATCGTAAAGTTGCCCAGTTACATGCAGACAGCGGTTGGGTACCTAGTGATACTGATATCGACGGGTTTGAACGTGCAATTCGTACTGTGTGCGAGCCTATTTTCCAAAAACCATTAGCTGAAATTTCTTTTGGTAATGTATTGGTGCAACTTTTCACTACAGCACGGCAATTTAATATGGTGATCCAGCCTCAACTCGTATTATTGCAAAAAACCTTGCTATACGTTGAAGGTTTAGGGCGTCAGTTATACCCCCAATTAGATTTGTGGCAAACGGCCAAACCTTTCTTAGAAAATTGGATGAATGAGCAAATGGGCGCAGCGGCCATGTTTAGAAAAGTAAAAGCAAATTTACCCTTTTGGACTGAAAAATTACCGGAAATGCCCGATTTACTACACGATTCGTTGACGCAAGTAAAAGCACTACCTATTCAGCTTGAGCTGCAGCATAAGGCTAGTTCAAAGAATATGGATAAGTTGATTAAAATCGTCTTTTCAATGTTAAGTGGCATCGTGTCTTTACTGTTGTTTTTCGTTTTAGCCAATCTTTGGCAACAGCCCATTATCAATACCTTTGGTGTGTGTTTTGCCTTAGTATTTTGGGTGTATGCATTGAGGCTAATTCGCTAAGTTACTGTTTCGATTGATGAGCGTTCAATTATTATTTTAATTAGGCTTTGAAATTGTCTATCAATTCTACAAATTGCTGTTATTATTAACTAGTCATTGATGTAACGTAGCCGTGAAATTTTTGCTACAAAAACCTCTCAAGTTACCTTGTGATTTGTTGCTAGACGTTTTTATGTGCCTAAATTCGAGTTTTAAGTGTTAAACAATGGATACGTTACTTTATGACAGGGAATACACTTAATTTAGAAATATAGAGGTAAGACATGTCTAAGGTTACTGGCACAGTAAAATGGTTCAACGCTGAGAAAGGTTACGGATTCCTAACACAAGATAATGGCGGTAAGGACGTTTTCGTTCATTTCCGTGCTATCGTTGCTGAAGGATATAAAACTCTTCCTGAAGGCCAACGCGTAGAATTTGAAATTGAAGATGGCCAAAAAGGCCTTCAAGCGGCTAATGTATCAACAATCTAAGTGTTGTATGTTAGTTGAAAAAAGCTCTCTTTATTAGAGAGCTTTTTTGTATCTGAGGTTAACGCTTTGTCTAGTTACCAAAACTACCTGCTGCACCTGGAAATACTACAGGGCTTTCCATTCCGTCTTTACTTACACTGGCTACACCAAAGAAGTAGTTATCAATAACAACATTTTCTAAGGTTGCTTCAGTCACATTACCCACAAATTTGCTGAATTCCCATTGAGGCGCATCGGTAAATCGCCAGTAAATCTTATAACCAGCTAATTGTGGGTTTTGCTGTGGATTTAAGGCTTTCCATTTTAGTGTTGTAGAAGGTTTTACAGCACCTTCAATTTCAACGTCAGAGGGCGGAGCTGGTGCCCACGACATAGCTGCAAGTGTGGTTGCATTTAATGCGGTTAACTTTGCTGCATAATCGAAATTTACGCCATCAATGGTGTCGCCGTATTTAATGCCGTTTTCTGTTCTGAGATCTTGATGTTGGCGGTTGTAATTTTCGTTAGTTTCCATAATTCGAACACCAGGATAGCCCAAATCGTTAAAGGGTCTGTGGTGACCACCTCGGCGGAATCGATCTAATCTGTAAATCACCATGGTGTCTAAATTTTCTATGTACTGGTCTGCTATTTTATCGATGTAACGAGCTAAGTTTCTGCTCGGAGAATCTACTTCACCGCCGGTGAATCTGCGTAACGTCGCTTCTCGTTCGGTTTCGCCCATTCGTGTGCCTTCAGCAAATATACGGGCTGTTGTGTTATTGATAACACCGTTAATGCCTTCGATATTTCCAATCATGTCATTGTTGAGAACCGCTTTGATACGCCAGCCGTCTTCTTTTGCTTGTGCAGCCATGATCTTGCCACCAAACAGCCCTTGTTCTTCACCAGAAAGTGCCGCATAAACAATACTGCCATTAAATTTATATTGGCTTAAAAGTCGAGCTGCCTCTAGCGCGCCAGCTACGCCCGTTGCATTGTCATTTGCGCCTGGAGACTCTGATGTAAAGTCCATAACATCAGACACTCTAGAATCAATATCGCCAGACATAATGACATAGCGCTCTGGGTCGGTTTGACCTCTTTGAATAGCGATAACATTCACTACTTCTGTGGCATTGGGTATCCTAGGCTCACCTTCGATGATTTTAGATTGGTAATACACTTCTAAGCAGCCGCCACAGGCAGCTGATATTTTATCAAACTCGCTTTTTATCCAACGTCTTGCCGCACCGATACCTTGGGTATCTGATTCTGTTTCCGACAAGGTGTGGCGAGTGCCAAAATTGACTAATGTTTGAATATCGTTCTCGATATTACTCGGTGATGCAGATGAGCCAATGCTATATAAAGCATCCTCACCCTCTGCAAACACAGTTGATGTATAGCTTATTCCCAGCATTATTAGTGATAAGGCTAAAGACGTTTTCATTATTATTTTCCTGACGCTTATTTATATAAAGGCGTAGGCGTCTCCAAAAAGGGCGTCTGCTGTTAAACCTTGAGCAAAAAAGTCGGCTCTCGCGGTTTTCGCCATCTCAAATCGGCCTGCTATGTAGACTTGATTTTGGTCAAGAGATGGGTAATCGGATAAAACTGCTTGATGCACCCAACCTGTCTTGCCTTGCCAATTGTCTTCAGGAAATTCTACTACAGGATGAAAACTAAAATGAGGGTGCTCAACGGCAAGTTTAGTCAGTTCGTCCATCAAATACAGGTCTTCTGTTTTGCGGCCGCCCCAATAAAGTGATATTGGTGTTGTTATCTTTTGTGCTAATGCTTCTTTTAATATGGAGTAGGTATAAGAAAACCCTGTGCCTCCGGCAATCAAAATTGCGGGTAATGATGAATTAGGCTGATAGTGTGCGTCGCCAAATCCACCACTGACTGTAATGCTTTTTTCAGATTGCATTTTTTGTAACACTTCATAGGCAAACTTGTTGCTTTCTTCCGCGCCAATATGCAATTCCACTGTACCTGATTCAGACGTTGAACTACCAATAGAAAAAGGGCGTTTATCTTCTTCGCTCATGTGTACAAATAAGTATTGTCCTGCCTTGAATGTAAAAGACGTTTTTGGCTCGAGTACAACTCGATAAACCGTCGGTGTTAGCGATGAAATAGATTTGATGTCACAGTTTATTGGCGCAGTCATTTAGTGCTTCTACTCGTTTAAATTATCAGATGATGGTGTTGGCATTATGCCTAGTTTGTCCCAAATTTCGTCTACGCGCTGCTTTACAGCCTCGTCCATTATAATGGGTTCGCCCCATTCCCTATCAGTTTCTCCGGGAAGTTTATTTGTGGCATCCATACCCATTTTAGACCCTAAACCCGATACAGGAGAAGCGAAATCAAGATAATCAATTGGGGTGTTTTCTATCATAGTGGTATCCCTTGCAGGATCCATTCTAGTCGTTATGGCCCAGATAACATCCTGCCAATCTCTTGCATTGACGTCGTCGTCGCAAACAATAACGAACTTGGTGTACATGAATTGTCGTAGAAAAGACCATACTCCCATCATGACTCTTTTAGCATGACCGGGGTACTGTTTTTTCATCGTCACAATGGCCATTCGATAAGAGCAGCCTTCAGGAGGTAAATAGAAATCGACAATTTCAGGGAACTGCTTTTGTAGTATAGGAACAAACACTTCGTTTAAAGCAACGCCTAAAATTGCAGGTTCATCAGGTGGTCGCCCCGTGTATGTTGAATGATAAATGGGGTTGTCTCTGTGAGTGATATGGGTCACAGTAAAAACAGGGAAGTGATCGACTTCGTTGTAATATCCCGTGTGATCTCCATAAGGCCCTTCAGGCGCAGTTTCATCTTGAGCTATATAGCCTTCAAGTATAATTTCGGCACTAGCGGGCACCTGCAAGTCGTTACTTACAGACTTCACGACTTCTGTTTTTGCTCCTCTAAGTAATCCTGCAAATGCATACTCAGATAGAGAATCGGGCACGGGTGTTACAGCGCCTAAAATGGTAGCAGGATCTGCCCCCAAAGCCACTGATACGGGGTAGGGCTCCCCGGGGTGTGTTTCGCACCATTCTTTAAAATCTAGTGCGCCACCTCTATGGCTCAACCAGCGCATAATGAGTTTGTTTTTGGCTATAACTTGTTGACGGTAAATGCCGAGATTTTGCCTTTTCTTATGAGGCCCTTTAGTTACCGTGAGTCCCCAAGTGACTAATGGAGCCGCATCGCCAGGCCAACAATGTTGAATAGGCAGTGCGCCCAAATCTACGTCTTCGCCAGCGATAACATGAGTTTGGCAAGGCGCTTTTTTGACTTCTTTGGCCGGCATATTAAGCACCTGCTTAAATACAGGCATTTTGCTCCATAAGTCTTTTAACCCCTTTGGAGGCTCGGGCTCTTTTAAATAAGCAAGTAATTCACCGACTTCACGTAACGCTGTTACTGAAGACTGGCCCATGCCTAACGCAACGCGTTTGGGTGTGCCAAATAAGTTAGCTAGAACTGGAATGTCACTGCCCTTGGGGTTTTCAAACAAAATAGCAGGGCCTTGTGCTCGCAAAGTGCGATCAGCAATTTCTGTCATTTCTAATTCTGTGCTCACTTCATGAGACACTCGCACTAACTCACCCATGTCTTCTAATTGAGCAATAAAATCTCGTAAGTCGCTGTATTGCATGTGTATCAATCGCACCTATATTTGCGCTAATGATTGAATTATACCTAGTTTTTCTAGTTAATGATCACCCTTTATTTATCTGTGTTTAAACCTTTAGTTGTTAACCTAACGTAAATGAAGCATGATATGTTATCGACCGCACATAACCGCTGGGGATTGTTTAAATGGTTTTTTCTAATGATATGATTGCTGAGCTTAATCTGATCTTAAAATTTCCAACGAATACTCTGATGCAAGGTCTTAAGATTCACCAAGACGCAACGAGCGAAACCAAATTTGCAATTGAACGCCTATATGCAAAAGGTATAGTCACTCAGCCTGATGGTGGATATCTAACGGATTTGGGACACGATTTGAGTGATATTGCCCAACGACTACAATTAGCATTAAGTAGCAAATTAAACTAACGCTATTAGGCTAAAGCTACATCGATTTTTGTCGATAACAATTCTGAATTCACAATTTTTTGGTTCTATGAGTATGATCAAGCACAATCTCTTGTTAGCGATGGGTTTTTGTCTTTTAAATCTGGCTTCATTTAGTCTTGAAGCCCAAGAAATAAAAGCTGTGCAACTTTATTCCCAAGATGAACTCATCAAACTTATAAACGAAAACACACATCTTGATCGCGTAGTCGTAGACCGTTGCCAGCTCAATAGAGATATTGAAGCTCGAGCACAAGTTTTGAAAGTTCCTGCCTACCAGTTTTTGTGGGGAGATATGTTGGCTTGGGGAGTATGTGTAAAGGCAGACCCCGAAAGAGGACTCGGTTTTATGCGCGATGCTGCAGCACAAGGTCTTCCTGCCGCGTTAGAGCAACTTGGTCGGTATCGTTCATCAGGTATTTTATTGCAACAAGATAAAGCTAAAGCTGTTGTCTACTTTAGAGAAGCGTCGGCCTTAGGTTTAATCAAGGCTCAAGTCCAACTTGCGGAGCTTTTTCTAGAGGGTTACGGTAGCCCTTATGATTATGAAGATGCTTACCATTGGTTGTATTCAACAGTGACCGATGACAAAGAATTACATGAGCATATCACTTCTCTTAGAACGAATTTAGAAGCTTTAATGCATCCAAAAGTAGTGGCTTCTGCCAAACGACGAGTAGATTAGCTTAAATCTTGCTATACTCCTGCTCATACACGTGTGTCAATTGAGACCCCATGAGCGACGATCCCCATTACGAACGCGAAAAAGCGAAATATGAAAACCCGGTAGCAAGTCGGGAGCATTTGTTGTCTGTGTTAAAAGACGCAGGAAAACCTGTTTCATTTATTGATATTTGTTCAGCAGTAAAGGCAACCAGTGAAGACAACCGTATTGGTGTGCAGCGTCGCTTACGAGCAATGGAGCGTGAGGGGCAAATTCAATTTACCAAGCAAAAACGCTATGCGATTCAAAAGCAAGAAGCATTAATTCGCGGGAAAGTTCTAGGGCACCGAGATGGCTTTGGTTTTTTACGACCGGATGATGGTTCTTCAGATTTGTATATCACTGGCGGTCAAATGCAGCTGTTTTTCCACGGTGATTTTGTTGAGGCAAGGGAATCTGGAACAGACAGAAAAGGCCGAAAAGAAGTTTATATAAACCGTGTTATTACTCCCAGAGAAGATCCTATAGTCGGTCGTTTTTTCATGGAGAACGGCTTTGCAATGGTGGTACCGGATGACAGTCGGTTGCAGCATGAAATTGTGATCCCCGCAGAACATGTAAAAGGGGCGCGACAAGGTAACGTTGTTGTTGTTGAAATTACTCAAAGGCCACGCAGAAGAGTCAGTCCAATAGGTAAGATTGTTGAAGTACTTGGTGAGCATATGGCTCCGGGTATGGAAATAGAAATGGCGCTACGGACGTTTGATATTCCTCATGTTTGGCCTAAAAGTGTCGATGCTGAAATGAGTAAAGTCGGGGCTGAAGTAGCGGAGAAAGATAAACGCAATCGCATCGATTTACGCCAGCTTCCTCTCGTTACCATTGACGGTGAAGATGCCAGAGATTTTGATGATGCAGTGTTTTGCGAACCTTTAGACGACGGAGGATGGCAGTTGTGGGTTGCTATTGCCGATGTTAGTCATTATGTAAAATCGGGATCTGGGTTAGATAAAGAAGCCATTGAGCGAGGAAATTCCGTTTATTTCCCAGAAAATGTTATCCCTATGCTACCGGAAGCGTTATCCAACGGCTTGTGCTCACTTAACCCAGATGTGGATCGGCTTTGTATGGTGTGTGAAATGTCATTGTCTGAGCAAGGCAAGGTGACAGATTTTCAATTTTATGAAGCTGTAATGCGATCTCATGCCAGACTCACTTACAACAAAGTGTGGTCAATTTTACAGGGTGATAAAGACCTGTATAAACGTTATGAAACTCATGTACCTCACTTTAATAATCTTTACACCATGTTTAAGGCGTTAAAGAAAACCCGTGCACATCGAGGCGCAATTGAGTTCGAAACCCAAGAAAGTAAATTCGTTTTTAATGCAGATAGGAAAATCGACACAATTGTGCCATTAGTGCGCAATGATGCACATAAAATCATTGAAGAATGTATGATTTTGGCCAATGTGTGTGCGGCTAATTATTTAAAAGATAACAGTGCGCACTGCCTGTTCCGTGTACATGATAAACCTGACCAAGACAGATTAACATCGCTTATTTCCTATCTATCAGAAATTGGTGTACCTCATCAATTGCACGATGATGCACAACCTGCGGATTTTTGTTCAGTCATTGGCAAAACAAAATCCCGAGCTGATAGTGAATTAATACAAACGATGTTGCTTAGGTCGATGAAACAAGCGATTTATGATGGTGATGATATTGGTCATTTCGGTTTAGCGTTACCCGCTTATACCCACTTCACCTCTCCTATACGTAGATACCCAGACCTTGTTGTTCACAGAAGTATAAAAGCACTGTTGAAGAAGACGGGGCAAAAAACATCGGGTGCTAAATCCTATAGCGAAGAAGAGATTGAACGTTTAGGTGAACAATGTTCAACAACAGAACGTCGAGCTGATGACGCAACAAGAGATGTCGCAGACTGGTTGAAATGTGAATTTATGCTCGATCACGTAGGGGATACGTTTGAGGGTGTTGTCGCTTCAGTCACTGGTTTTGGTATGTTTGTTAGATTAACCGAATATCATATTGATGGCTTAGTTCACATTACCTCTCTTGCGAAGGATTACTATCACTATGATGAAGTTCGTCAATGCTTGTTAGGTGAAGCCAGTGGACAAATGTTTCGGCTGGGTGACACCGTAAGTGTGCAAGTTGCCGCGGTAAACCTAGATGAGCGTAAAATCGACTTAATCATTGACCCTAGTACAATGAAATCGGCGTCGGGCAAAAAGGTTCGCGTTACACGTAAGCGAAAAACCAGTAAAGAATCAAAAGAGTCCACAACACGGACTAGCAAAGGTAGAGCAGGAAAAAACAGCAATAAGCGGTCAGCTCGACCCAATAAAAATACAAAAGCACCCAAGAGTAATTCCAAAAAAGGTAGAAGTAAGTAATGGCCCAGCAAGAATGGTTGTATGGTTTACATGCATTAACAGCAGTAATGAATTCAGAACCAGAACGTGTTATTGAGTTATGGGCATTGAAAGGCAGAGATGATGACCGCTTAAATAAAGTAATTAATTTAGCAAGAAAAGCGGGTGTTAGTGTTCAATTTGTAAATCGCCAAGCGCTAGATAACAAAGTCAATGGCGAACAACACCAAGGTGTGGTTGCCAGAGCTAAGCCCGCTAGAGTATTAGATGAAAACGATTTAGATGCCTTAGTATCTGCTAATGAAACACCGCTTTTTTTAGTACTCGATGGGGTAACAGACCCTCACAATCTGGGGGCTTGCATTCGCACAGCTGATGCCGCAGGGGTGACCGCTGTGATTGTACCAAAAGACAAATCAGTATCGTTAACTGCAACGGTGCGTAAAGTTGCATGTGGGGCTGCTGAAGTAATGCCTTTGATACAAGTTACAAATTTATCGCGAACACTGAAGCAATTACAAAACGACGGTGTTTGGGTTGTTGGTACCGCTGGAGAGGCGAAGCAGTCGTTGTTTGATATAAAATTAACCGGGCCGACTGCACTTGTTATGGGCGCAGAAGGGAAAGGAATGCGTCGTTTAACAAGAGAAACATGTGATGAATTGGTGAACTTGCCTATGGCTGGAGATGTATCAAGTTTGAATGTTTCTGTTGCTACAGGGGTGTGTTTATATGAAATAATTAGGCAAAGAAGGTAATTATTTTGTAAATTTTGGCGTTAGAACTGCAAACCGGGCTTGCCCGGTTCTATTTTGCGTGTACTATACGCTGTCTGATATATACTCTGTTGTACAGAAATTAAATTGTACAAAGAAGTGAACCTCTGAGAGATAAAAGACTCATAGGTTTGATCGTAAAAAATATTAAGCAGGAACGCAGCGCGATGTCTATCCCATCTCTTTCTAAACTTTTTCCAGTAACAGTCCTTGCGCTGTCGGTTATTACATTTACCGGATGTTCATCCGATGACGATGACGACACAGGGCTAATAAAATTTTATAACGCCGATCTTGATTCACCAGATCTCTTTTTGACCCTAGATGAAGATCTAGATGAAGATGACGACGACGAGTTTGAAGCGACATTTTCTGGTGTAGGGTTTGGTGAAGCCAGTTCAGCCACATCTGTGCCAATAGATGACTACTTTTATGAAGTCGCTTTTCAAGATGACGACAGTACGCTTCGTGATGATCTAGAGATCATTGATGAAGGCACGTTATCAATTGACGAAGAAGAATTAACATTCGTTATCTCTACGGGAACAATTGAAAATCCCGTCGTTAGTATTTTCGAAATTGAAGTAGAAGATTCAGATGATTTAATTGAAGATGATGAATTTCAACTTCAAATTATTAATGTACACCCAACGCAACCAGCGGTTGATGTGTATTTTTCTGAAACTGATGAAACATTTAATGAAGCTCAGTTAATCGCGACAGCAAATTCGTTAGTATTTACAGACCCAATTAACTTAGAAGAAGATGAATATATCATCTATCTGACGCAACCGGGTGAAACTGATGTTATATTCGAGTCTGACGACGTAAGTTATTTGTTTAATACTCAGTATTTCTTAGCTATCCGTCAAAATGACGGGGCAGGAGGAAATCCTTTTCAATTGGATAATATGACTTTTACTGGGTTAGAAACAATTTCTGACACAGATTCTCTTGCATCAATCAGATTTTATAACGGTGTACATGAACACGAGTCATTACCTGATTACTCAGGTCAAATTGATCTAAGTGTTGAAAATGTATCGACAGAAACGGTTGTACTGACTGAGCAACTTGCTTTAGGCGATATTTCAGAGACTACCATTACCAGTGCTGAAGATTTCAGTCTGGACGTAACTGATTCTGCCAATGGCGACTTTTACATTGAAAGCGCGGTATTTAGCGTACCTGAAAATACAGCCCGTACTATTTTCTTTTATGTTGATGAAGAAGATGTAGATGAAGATGATGACGGTGTCGTTGATGAAGACGAAGATGGTATCGTTGATGAAATCGAAGCCTTTGTTAGGACTGTTGTTGTTGATGATGATACAAGTAACGGTTCAGTGGAAACTACAGTTTCAGTTGTGAACTTAGCAGATAATGATGACTTCTCATTTGTTACTGTTTCGTTTGTTGATTCTGATGAAACATTAGAAGATGTAGATGATGTACGTAGTGTGTCTGTAGGAACCTCTTCTGACATTTCACTATTAAACAATACTTATGATGTGTTTGCTGTGGCAACCATCGATAACCAAGAAATTATCTTGGACAGCTTTACACTGACACTAAATGAAGACAGTAATCCTCAGTTTTTATTATTAGAGTTTGATGAAACGTCACCTTCTGGATTTAGTTTGAATCTAATCGACCAAGGTGAAATTGACCAAGGCGAGCAATAAGAGCCTTAACTTCACTTTTACCCCTCCTTTTTCTGAGGAGGGGGCAAATCTGCAAATAGTTTAAAATTAATTCAATATCGACCTATCTCTTCCTCGTAATATCTGTTATCATTTCGCGCCCTTTTTATGGGGGTATGTATTAAAAATAAGTAATATCGCTTGTTTTTAAAGCTTTTAAGACCTGATTTAGGTCGTAATTTAACAGCGGAGCACTCACATGATCCAAATGCAAACTAACCTGGATGTTGCTGACAACAGCGGCGCTCGCAGGGTTCAGTGTATTAAGGTTCTTGGTGGCTCGCATCGCCGTTATGCACATATTGGTGACGTCATTAAAGTTACTGTTAAGGAAGCAATTCCTCGCGGTAAAGTTAAGAAAGGTGACGTACTAAATGCAGTGGTGGTGCGTACTAGAAAAGGCGTTCGTCGTCCTGACGGTTCAACGATCCGTTTTGATAACAACGCAGCCGTGTTGCTAAACGCAAGTAAGCAACCAATTGGTACGCGTATCTTTGGACCGGTAACCCGTGAGCTTCGAAGTGATAACTTCATGAAGATTATCTCACTGGCCCCAGAGGTACTATAAGGAGTCACGATAATGGCTAGAAAAATTCGTCGTGATGATGAAGTAGTCGTATTGGCGGGTAAAGATAAAGGCAAGCAAGGCAAAGTTTTGCGTGTTCTGGCATCTGATGACCGTGTAGTGGTAGAAGGCGTAAGTATCGTTAAGAAACACACCAAGCCAAACCCTCAATTGGGTGAGCCGGGTGGAATTATCGAGAAAGAGGCCGCTATCCATGTTTCAAACGTTGCTGTGGTTAACCCCGCAACTGGTAAAGCAGACCGAATTGGATTCCGTGTTGAAGAAGGCAAGAAAGTTCGTGTCTTCAAATCAAACGGTG
This sequence comes from Alteromonas sp. 5E99-2, assembly GCF_017368475.1. GTDB lineage: Bacteria > Pseudomonadota > Gammaproteobacteria > Enterobacterales > Alteromonadaceae > Alteromonas_F. The sequence goes on along the minus strand of NZ_JAFNJE010000016.1, from coordinate 8,949 downwards.
AACTAGTTTAATTAATTGGAGAGTACGATGGCGAAACTGCATGATTTCTATAAAGAAACAGTAGTAGCTGAACTTGCTAAGCAGTTCGGGTACAAAAGCGTCATGCAAGTCCCTCGGATAGAAAAAATCACTCTAAACATGGGTTTAGGTGAGGCAATCAGTGACAAGAAGGTGTTGGAAGCAGCACAATCTGATATGGCGGCTATCGCCGGTCAGAAACCAATTGTTACTGTTGCAAGAAAATCTGTTGCGGGTTTTAAAATCCGTGAAGGTTATCCGATTGGCTGTAAAGTAACCCTACGTGGCGAGCGTATGTGGGAATTCCTTGAGCGTTTAATCTCAATAGCAATTCCTCGTATCCGCGACTTCCGTGGTTTAAACGCAAAGTCTTTTGACGGACGTGGAAACTACAGTATGGGTGTGCGTGAACAAATCATTTTCCCTGAAATCGATTTCGATAAAGTGGATAAGATTCGCGGTATGGATATTACTATCACTACCAGTGCGAATACAGACGATGAGTCGCGCGCGCTTTTAACTGCGTTTAACTTCCCGTTTAAAAAATAAGGTGTAGGGTTATGGCAAAAGAATCAATGAAAGCTCGCGAAGCGAAACGAACTAAGCTAGTTGCTAAGTTTGGAGCGAAACGCGCTGCACTTAAAGCGATTATCAGCGATGTCAACGCTTCTGAAGAAGAACGTTGGGATGCTGTACTCAAGCTACAACAATTGCCACGTGATTCAAGTCGTTCACGTCAGCAGAACCGCTGTCGTGTTACTGGCCGTCCACATGGTTACCTACGCAAATTTGGTCTTAGCCGTATCAAGCTTCGTGAAGCTGCGATGCGTGGCGAAGTCCCTGGCTTGAAAAAAGCCAGCTGGTAAGGAGTAGCACAAATGAGTATGCAAGATCCTATCGCGGATATGTTTACCCGCATCCGTAACGGCCAGATGGCACAGAAAGTATCAATTGCGATGCCTTCTTCTAAATTGCGTGTATCTATAGCAGGCGTTCTTAAGAGCGAAGGTTATATTACTGATTACGCAGTGTCTGGTGACGTTAAACCTGTCCTAGAAGTTACTTTAAAGTATTTCGAAGGCAAAAAAGTTATCGATACTATCGAGCGTGTTAGCCGCCCTGGTTTGCGCATCTATAAGAAAAAAGATGAGCTTCCAAAGGTATTAGGTGGACTAGGCGTTGCAATCGTGTCTACTTCTAAAGGTGTGATGACTGACCGTGCTGCGCGTAAAGCAGGCATGGGCGGTGAGATCATCGGTTATGTAGCATAACGGGAGAATAAAGATGTCACGAGTAGCAAAAGCACCCGTATCAGTTCTATCTGGCGTTGAAGTTTCTATCAACGGTCAGGAAGTTTCTGTAAAAGGGAAAAATGGCACGCTAAGCCGTGTTTTCAACGATGCTGTTGAGGTTGCACAAGCTGATGGTCAACTTACTACTTCACCTCGCGAAGGTTATGTAGATGGTTGGGCTCAAGCTGGTACAGCTCGCGCACTATTGAATTCAATGGTTGTCGGTGTATCTCAAGGTTTCGAAAAGAAACTTCAACTAAATGGTGTTGGTTACCGTGCGCAAGCGCAAGGTAAAAAGCTAAACCTTACATTAGGTTTTTCTCACCCGGTTGTTGTTGAAATGCCTGAAGGTATTTCTGTCGAAACGCCAAGTCAAACTGAAATCGTCGTCAAAGGCGCCGATAAACAAGCAGTTGGCCAAATTGCAGCGAATATTCGCGCATGGCGTCCACCAGAGCCTTATAAAGGTAAGGGTGTTCGTTACGCAGACGAAATGGTTCGTCGCAAAGAAGCTAAGAAAAAGTAGGTGAGTAATACGATGAATAAAAAATCAGCTCGTATTCGTCGCGCTACACGCGCGCGTAAAAAAATCGCCGAACTTGCTGCGCATCGTTTGGTAATAAACCGTACACCTCGCCACATTTACGCTCAGTTAATCGCGCCTAGCGGTTCTGAAGTATTGGCGGCAGCATCAACTGTAGAAACAGGTCTAAAACAAGATCTTAAATCTACTGGTAACGCTGAAGCAGCGTCTGCTGTTGGTAAAGCAATAGCAGAACGTGCGATCGAAAAAGGCATTAAGACAGTGGCTTTTGATCGCAGCGGTTTTAAATACCACGGTCGCGTTAAAGCATTAGCCGATGCCGCTCGCGAAGCAGGCCTTCAGTTCTAGGAGTAGATCATGGCTAAACAAGAAGTTCAACAACAAGGTGACTTGTTAGAAAAGCTAATCGCTGTTAACCGTGTTTCAAAAGTAGTTAAAGGTGGACGTATATTCAGCTTTACTGCACTAACGGTTGTTGGTGATGGCAGTGGTCGCGTTGGTTTTGGTTACGGTAAAGCACGTGAAGTGCCAGCTGCAATCCAAAAAGCAATGGAAAAGGCACGTCGCAATATGGTTGACGTTGACTTGAACGGGCACACGCTACAGCACCCAATTAAAGGTCGTCATTCAGGTTCTAAAGTTTATATGCAGCCTGCATCAGAAGGTACCGGTATTATTGCTGGTGGTGCGATGCGTGCAGTATTAGAAGTTGCTGGCGTACAAAACGTACTTTCAAAATGCTACGGTTCAACAAACCCAATCAACGTAGTACGTGCAACTATTGATGCACTTACAGCGATGAACTCTCCAGCACAAGTTGCTGCGAAGCGTGGTTTGCCTGTAGACGAAATTTTGGGGTAATCAGACATGGCTACGATTAAAGTTAAGCAAACTAAAAGTGCGATTGGCCGTTTGCCAAAGCACAAAGCGACGCTCAAGGGCTTAGGCCTTCGTAAAATAAACCATGTTCGTGAGTTGGAAGACACCCCATCTGTTCGTGGCATGATCAACCGTGTTCATTACATGGTTGAGATAGTGGAGGAGTAAGATATGCGTTTAAATACTATTGCTCCTGCACCAGGAGCTAAAAATACAGGTAAGCGTGTTGGCCGTGGTATCGGTTCAGGTTTAGGAAAAACAGGCGGACGAGGCCATAAAGGTCAAAAAAGTCGCTCTGGTGGTTCTGTAAAACCTGGATTCGAAGGTGGTCAAATGCCTATCCAGCGTCGTCTACCTAAGTTTGGTTTCACGTCACGTGTTGGTTTTGTTACAGACCAAGTTACATTGACTGAAATTGGCAAGGTTGAAGGTGACGTAGTTTCTCTTGAAACGTTGAAAGCAGCTAACCTCATCAAAAAAGATGTGTTATTTGTTAAAGTAGTAAAAAGCGGTGAAGTTTCACGTGCTGTTACTATCAGCGGATTAAAGGTTACAAAAGGCGCACTTGAAGCAATTCAAGCCGCCGGCGGTAAGGTAGAGGAATAATCTAAATGGCTAAACCAGGATTGGATTCGGGCGCTAAAAGCGGCTTGAGTGAGCTTAAATCAAGGTTGTTGTTTGTACTTGGAGCGGTGTTTGTATTCCGTTTAGGTTCTTATGTCCCTATTCCTGGAATTGACCCTGTAGTACTGTCTGAATTGTTCGAACAACAAAAAGGCACTATCGTTGAAGTATTTAATATGTTCTCCGGTGGAGCTCTTGAACGAGCGTCAGTTCTGGCTTTAGGGATAATGCCATACATTACAGCTTCCATTGTTATTCAGTTGCTCTCAGTGATGCATCCACCAATGATGGAGCTGAAAAAAGAAGGTGAGGCAGGTAAACGCAAAATCAGTCAATACACCCGTTACTTAACGTTGGTATTGGCGACGGTTCAATCCTTTGGTATTGCGACAGGCTTGCCTAACCTGATTAATGGTTTGGTTGTTAATCCCGGGCTCGGGTTTTACTTTACAGCTGTTGTTAGCTTAGTTACGGGAACGATGTTCCTAATGTGGTTAGGTGAGCAAATTACTGAAAGAGGTATCGGTAACGGTATCTCTATTCTAATTTTTGCTGGTATTGTCGCTGGTTTGCCTACGGCAATTGGCCAAACAGCAGAACAAGCAAAGCAAGGTGATATTAACATCCTGTTGTTGCTTCTAATTGGTGTTATAATCATAGGCCTAACCTATTTGGTTGTATTTGTAGAACGCGCACAACGACGTATTGTTGTGAATTACGCAAAGCGCCAGCAAGGACGTAAAGTTTTTGCAGCGCAAAGTTCTCACTTACCTCTAAAGGTAAACATGGCTGGTGTTATTCCGCCAATTTTTGCTTCGAGTATCATTTTGTTCCCTAGTACCATAGCGGGCTGGGTTGGAACGAATGAATCATTTTCATGGTTGCAGGACGTATCGTTATTACTTTCGCCTGGTCAACCTTTGTATGTGATGCTTTATGCTGCTGCGATTATTTTCTTTTGTTTCTTCTATACTGCGTTGGTATTTAACCCTCGTGATACAGCAGATAACTTGAAAAAATCAGGCGCGTTTATTCCTGGGATTCGTCCTGGTGAACAAACGTCGAAGTACATAGATAAAGTAATGACTCGCCTAACGTTAGCTGGCGCTTTATACATAACCTTTGTATGTTTAGTGCCTGAATTTATGTTACTCACTTGGAACGTTCCGTTCTACTTTGGTGGTACTTCGTTACTTATCATTGTTGTGGTTATCATGGATTTCATGGCGCAGGTGCAGACTCATTTGATGTCAAGTCAATATGACTCTGTTCTGAAAAAAGCAAACCTTAAAGGCTACGGCCGCTAAGTATTGCAAATAAGGAGTGATGTAATGAAAGTTCGTGCATCAGTAAAAAAGATTTGCCGTAATTGTAAAGTTATTAAGCGCAACGGCGTTGTGCGAGTAATTTGCAACACTGACCCTAAGCATAAGCAAAGGCAAGGCTAGTCTCACTAAAAGTGGTATTTGTTTTGTAGATACCGGTGACGCATACTCGTTGCCGGTATTTTTATTGCAAAACGTCTACCTTAAGTTGCAATTTTGTTGGTGGATAAGTATCCTAACGGGCTTTTTAGGCTGCCAACATTTAATTAAGAGGAGTACTGTTAATGGCCCGTATTGCTGGCATTAACATCCCTGAACACAAGCATACTGTTATCGCTCTCCAAGCGATCTTCGGTATTGGCGCAACTCGTGCTAAAGAGATTTGCGTTTCTGCTGGTGTTGCAGAAGAAACCAAGATCAAAGATCTTGATGAAACAACAATCGATAAGCTTCGTGACGAAGTGGCGAAATTTACCGTAGAAGGTGATTTACGCCGTGAAGTTTCAATGAGCATCAAACGTTTGATGGACCTGGGTTGCTTCCGTGGTATTCGCCACCGTCGTAGCTTGCCTCTACGTGGTCAGCGCACTAAAACTAATGCGCGTACCCGTAAAGGTCCTCGTAAGCCAATTAAAAAGTAAACGGGGAACTTAGTTATGGCAAAAGCACCAGCTCGTAGCACGCGTAAGCGCGCTAAACGTCAGGTTGCAGACGGTATGGCTCATATCCATGCGTCTTTCAACAATACAATTGTGACTATCACAGACCGCCAAGGCAATGCACTTGCATGGGCGACATCAGGTGGTTCAGGTTTCCGTGGTTCACGTAAATCTACACCATTTGCTGCTCAGGTAGCTGCGGAGCGTGCAGGCGTAGCTGCACAAGAGTACGGTCTAAAAAACCTAGAAGTATTTGTAAAGGGTCCTGGTCCTGGTCGTGAATCGGCTATCCGCGCTCTAAATGCAACTGGTTACAAGATCACAAACATTACCGATGTGACACCTATTCCTCACAACGGTTGTCGTCCACCGAAAAAACGTCGCGTTTAATCGACGGACTGTTGGAGAAAGATCATGGCAAGATATTTGGGTCCAAAACTCAAACTAAGCCGTCGCGAAGGAACAGATTTGTTCTTGAAAAGCGGCGTTCGCGCACTAGACTCTAAATGTAAAGTCGATTCTGCGCCTGGTCAACATGGAGCCCGTCGTGGCCGCTTGTCTGACTACGGTGTTCAGTTGCGTGAGAAGCAAAAAGTACGTCGTATGTACGGCGTGTTAGAAAAACAATTTCGTAACTACTACAAAGAAGCTGCGCGTTTAAAAGGCAATACAGGTGAAAACTTGTTGCAACTTTTAGAGCAGCGCCTTGATAACGTTGTTTATCGTATGGGATTTGCTAGTACTCGTGCAGAAGCGCGTCAACTAGTAAGTCATAAAGCTATCGTGGTTAATGGCCAAGTAGTGAATATCCCATCGTTCAATGTTAAGGCAGAGGATGTGGTTTCTGTCCGCGAAAAAGCCAAAAAGCAAGCGCGTATCGTTGCAGCTTTAGAGCTGGCTGACCAGCGTGAGAAGCCTACCTGGATTGAAGTAGACAGTAACAAAATGGAAGGCACATTCAAGCGTGTTCCTGAGAGAACTGACTTGTCTGCCGAAATTAACGAACAGTTGATTGTCGAACTTTACTCTAAGTAATCATTTGATTTATAGAGAAAAGTTAACTAAAGAGGAAACATTGTGGGTTCTGTGACTGAATTCTTAAAACCGAGATTAGTGGAAATTGAAAACGTTTCTTCTACTCGTGCGAAAGTAACTCTAGAGCCGTTAGAGCGTGGTTTTGGCCACACTCTTGGTAACGCCCTTCGTCGTATACTTTTATCATCGATGCCTGGTTGCGCGGTGACGGAAGTTGAAATAGACGGCGTGTTGCACGAATACAGCACCAAAGAAGGTGTACAAGAAGACGTAATCGATATTCTGCTTAATCTTAAAGGTCTTGCAGTTAGCCTAGAAGGCAAAAACGAAGCAACCTTAACATTGGTTAAGTCAGGTGCGGGTCCAGTTGTTGCTGGAGATATTCAGCACGATGGCGACGTAGAAATTGCTAACCCTGAGCACGTTATTTGTACCCTGACTGGTGAAGCTGAATTAAGCATGCGCATCAAGGTAGAAATGGGTCGTGGTTATGTTCCAGCGTCTATTCGCCGTTCCTCTGAAGAAGATGATCGACCAATCGGTCGTTTACTGGTTGATGCTTCATACAGCCCAGTAGAGCGTATTGCTTATTCTGTTGAATCTGCGCGTGTTGAACAACGCACAGATTTAGACAAATTGATTATTGATATGGAAACAAACGGCACATTAGATCCTGAAGAGGCTATTCGTCGTTCTGCTACTATCCTTGCTGAACAATTAGACGCATTCGTTGAATTGCGTGATATTTCAGTACCAGAACAGAAAGAAGAGAAGCCGGAATTCGATCCTATTCTACTTCGCCCTGTTGATGATCTTGAGCTTACAGTACGTTCAGCTAACTGTTTGAAAGCTGAAGCTATCCAGTATATTGGTGATTTGGTTCAGCGTACTGAGGTTGAGTTGTTAAAAACGCCTAACCTTGGTAAGAAGTCGTTGACCGAAATTAAAGATGTGCTTGCTTCACGTGGTTTATCTCTAGGTATGCGCCTAGAAAATTGGCCACCTGAAAGCATCGCAGACAGAGATTAATCTTTAGAAGGATAAGACTATGCGCCATCGTAAGAGTGGTCGTCAGTTGAATCGCAACTCTAGCCATCGTCAAGCTATGTTCAAAAACATGGCAGGATCGTTGGTTAAACATGAAGTGATAAAAACGACGTTACCTAAAGCGAAAGAGTTACGTCGCGTTATTGAGCCTCTTATCACACTTGCAAAGCAAGATAGTGTAGCAAACCGTAGGTTAGCTATGGCTCGTACAGGTGATAAAGAAGTTGTAGGTAAATTGTTCAACGAATTGGGTCCGCGTTATGAAACACGCCCAGGTGGTTACATTCGTATTTTGAAATGTGGCTTCCGTACAGGTGATAATGCACCAATGGCTCTAGTAGAGTTAGTTGATCGTCCAGTTGTAGAAGATGCTGAAGAAGCTGAATTGGCAACTGAAGAGTAAAATTTACTCTCGATTCTGATTTATTTAGAACTTAAAAAACCCAGCATCAGCTGGGTTTTTTTATGGATGATAGATAGTACAAAAGGTGGTTATCAATCAATAATTGATGTAGTTAATGCTTTGCTTATTTGGGTTTCAGTTGCTCCACCTTTCATAGCATAGGAACGAAGCTCACCATTAGTTATGCCTGCATTTTGCGCTGCGCTCATGATGCTTTCTATCTCACTATTTTGAATTAAACTTTCTCTCACTGCGGTGGTAACAACTTCCTCAGCTTTATTTGGAAATACTGCTAAAAGAGCATCTACCATATATTCACCGACTAAAGGAACCGCGTTCATTGCCGTAGACAGTATATTAACGAGCTTATTAGGATGGCTTTTGGCAAGTGTTTGTACGATACGATCAGCAGAATCTGGCTGGCTCATAACAGCAACTCTTACTATCTCATCTAATTCGTCTGGTGTAGATTCGGCGGCAACATCTACTACGAAATCTACATAGCTAGGTTCGGCCATAATTGCTAGCTCTACTATATCGAGACAGGAGCTCACTCCACTATCAAGCGCTGCCTGTACAATATCTTCAGTTGCCGCAGGTTGGGCGGATATTGCGCTAAAGATAATCTCCCTATGTTTCTCCGGATACTGTGTTAATGCTATTTCTACGAATGATGCTGCTTCTTGCGGATAATGACTGGCGATGGAGCGTATGGCTCTACCTACTGAAGCATTTTGTTGTACTTGTCGTTTAAAGAATGTTTCTCTGAGTTCGTCATTTTCAGATGACGTCTGCAAAGACGCGTTCGTAGACGTAGTAATAAACGCTATCGTAAATGCGGCGATTAACTGTTTGCGCATAATTATAAAACCACACCATATTATGTATATATTAGTATTGAGTTCATTAAATACGAATTAATCATATTTAATAAACAGCCATCTATTAAGAGTAACCTATTCTCAAATAAGTTCAATTTGTTGAGATAACGTTAATTTCGTATACTGTTTGGTCGATTGAAAATTAATGTCATTTATTTCTTAAATAGCCGTTGACGCCTCCCATATATTCTGTAGAATGCGCCTCCGCTTCGACAGGTAAATGACTCAACGAGTTGGGTTTA
>NZ_JAFNJE010000015.1 GCF_017368475.1 Alteromonas sp. 5E99-2 | reverse complement strand
TTTTGACTCAGAACCACTGAGCCTGCAAGCAAGTGCCTCGGTCAGCAAGGCCCTAAATGAACAAAACTTGTACAGCAAAGATCAACACGCCCTAGTCGCTTTTTGTTTGTATAACGCTTTGATTTTAGCTAACACTGAGCCTATTTTACCATCACCTATTTGCCTTCCATCTATTTCAGTAACTGGCGTTTGCCCTGCAAACGTTCCTGTTAAAAACGCTTCGTCAGCAGAATAAGTTTCGTACAAAGAATAATTTTTCAATTTAATAGGGATCCCGTTTTCCTCACAGATCTCTATAACTTTTTTACGGGTAATACCATTCATGCAATAGTCTCCAGATGAAGTCCAAAGTTCACCTTTACGGACAATAAAAAAGTTACAAGAATTAGAAGTATTCACAAAACCATGAGGGTCGAGCATTAATGCTTCGTTAGCGCCTGCTTTCAAAGCGTGATTAAGAGCCGTTATACAGTTCAATTTGTTATGGCAATTCAATTTAGGATCTTGAGTAGTAGGTAGTCCTCTAACAATTGGTACAGTATGTAAAGTTACACCACTATTAGCAGTTTCTAAGTTAATCACGCTATGCTCAGCAATCACCACTATAGTGGATCCAAAAATACTTAAGCGAGGGTCTTGGAAAGGTTTCGTCTTTTTACCTCGGCTCACCATTAAACGTACATGTACATTATCTGTCATGTCATTAGCGTCTAGAGTTTGCTGTAAAATAGCTTTCATTTCGTCGCGGCTTACGCCAATGTCTATATCTAGAAAATAAGCTGACTCATATAAACGCTCTAAATGCTCATCAAGGAAAGCTAACTTCCCTTTGTACAAACGCAAGCCTTCCCATACGCCGTCACCTAGTAAAAAGCCACTATCGTAAACAGAAACTTTCGCATCTTCTTTGTCAACTAACTCACCATTCACATAAATTTTTATATGCTCATTGCGAGGATCATTTTCACTATCATGGGTTGAGGGCACATATGCCACCGTTGTTGCTTTCACGTTGTTCTCCAAAGTAAAAATGACTACTTAATCAATAGCGTTTGGGTGTTTTCAGGCGATGCTTCCACCATATTGCCCTCAAACAAAATGAGCGACTTTTGCTGACACCAATGTTGAATTTCTTGCTCTGAGGCTTTGGGAATAAACCAGCCAGTTATGCCCCAAAATAAATTGATAAGAAAAGATATCCAGTTACAAAATGCAAAAGGCGCATAAAGCACAGTAGGGATGCCTAACGTGCTAGATACAAACACGGCACCTGAGTTCCATGGGATAAGTGGAGCACTCATAGTCGCTCCATCCTCTAATATTCTAGAGACATTACTGCTTGCTAATCCCTGTCCCCTAAATGCGGGCGTGAACATTCGCCCTGGTACGGTGTAAGCAATAAACGCATTGCTAGCAAAGTTAAAACCAACAGTTGCAAACATAGTGGCAAACACTAAGCCGATGCGCCCTTTAAGAAAAGGCATTACACTAGATAAAATGGCTTCAAAACATCCCGTTTTTTGCAACATACCTCCAAATGCCATAGCTATCATAATAAGAGTAATCACCCATGTCATAGACATAAGCCCACCTTTAGACAGCAAAGTATCTATGGCAGGATTACCACTATCGCTAACGTAACCACTCATCATTACCTGCAAAATTTCGTTTACTGGCATACCTTGTACAAAAAATGCGATCAAACTCGCCATTAACACACCTAGAAACATACAAGGCATGGGCTCTACCTTTTTCCAAATACAAATACCTATTGCCACAGGCGGTAATAGCACCCAAAGATTGAGTACAAAGGACTCGGTCAATACTCTATCCAAGACCTCCATATTACCCAACTCAGCCAAGCTACTAGTGTAGGCATGTCCCAAATAGGTATAAATAACCAAAGAAACAACAAGCGCAGGAAAAGTTGTAGGTAACATATTACGCATATGTGCGTAGAGGTTAGTGCCCGTAATGGCTGCCGTAAAATTAGTGGTATCAGATAATGGAGACATTTTATCTCCAAACCAAGCGCCAGAAACAATCGCGCCTGCAGTAAAGTAGCTGGGTATGCCTAAACTTTCACCTATCCCAAGTAATGCTAAACCAATTGTGCCCACAGTGCCCCAAGAGGTTCCCGTAAATACCGAGACAATGGCGCAAATGATACAAGTGAGGGGTAAAAAGCCTGCAGGGGTTAAAATTTCCAAGCCAATTTTAGTTAAAAATGGCACTGTTCCACTGGCAATCCAAGTACCTATAGTCATACCCACAACCATAAATATTCCGAGTACAGGTAAAGAGACAGCTACACTTGACAACATTCCCTGTTGTAAATCTGACCATTTATGCCCGTGTAAAATCCCAAAGATGGCGGTAATACCAATACCTAAGATAAGAGGGATATGCGGTGCCCCTCCAAATACTAAAATTTGCACCATCAATATGGCTAACGTACTCATAATAGGTATCAACGCAATTTGCCAACTTGGCTGACAAAGTTTTTTCATCTGATCATCACCTATCAACATTAAGTGCCCAAAGCATATCAAGACAAAATCATGATGTCGACAAAGCTGTACACAATATAAATTGTTGAGGTATAAAGGGTACCAAGGTAGGCTTAATTTCTAAATCGAGGAACAGCGACAGATGACTTGGTTCAAAAATTACAATTCAAGTATGTTTGTTGGAGACTGTGTGGCGGGGTTAGTAACCGCAAGTATTGCTCTCCCCCAGTCATTAGCCTATGCCCAACTTGCAGGGTTTCCACCAGAATATGGCTTATACGCGGCGATTTTACCTTTGTTGATTTATGCCTGCTTAGGGAGTAGCCGTACATTAGTTGTTGGCCCAGCTGCACTGATAAGTTTATTGATAGGTTCATCGATAACCAAGTTAGCACCGCAAACCACTCAAGAGTATATAAATCTAGGTGCCAATCTCACTATTTTAACAGGGTTATTTTTGTCACTACTCAGCTTGTTGCGGCTAGGGAGTTTAACTACTTTTATCAGTAAACCGGTCATCAGTGGCTTTACTAGCGCGTCTGCTATCATTATAGCAAGTAGTCAAATTCCTATTATTCTGGGTTTGCAGCCTAATAGTGGCTTGTCCTTTAAGGATGCGTTGCTCTTTACAGGCGTCCACTTGGATCAAACCAATTTGGCAGTGATGGCTTTAAGTATTCTGGGAATGATCTTACTTTGGTCTAGCCAGTCACTCCTCCCTGCTTTATTAAAAAAGCTAAAATTAACGGGCCCTGTTGCCTTAGCGTTAAGCAAATCTAGCCCAGTTTTACTGATTATCATTAGCATATTTTTAGTAGACCAATTCCACATGCAAGACAACTACAATATAGCCGTTATAGGTCAAATTCCTGATTCGTTACCCACTATTAACTTAAATATTTTGAACATTAACCGCTGGCCAGAATTGGCTTTTCCTGCAGCATCCATAGCCCTAATTTGTTTTTTAACCAGCATTGCTACTGGAGTTACCCTTGCCAGTAAAAGACGTGAAAAACTGAACTCAAATCAAGAGTTGTTAGCGTTGGGCGCGGCCAATATTGGTTCGTCTCTAATAGGCTCATTTGCATTAGCAGGCAGTGTCAGTCGCTCTATGGTGAATTATGCATCCGGTGCGGTTACACAAGCGGCAAATCTAATATCCGCGGCAGTGTTAGTCATTAGTTTATTGTTTGTTACCCCATACCTAATTAACCTGCCCAAGGCTGTGTTAGGGGTTATTGTAATCACGTCTGTGTTACCTATGATAGATTTCAAACATATTCGACGTTGTTGGGTGTTTAACAAGGCCGATGCCATCAGTTTATTATTTACCTTTCTAAGTTCTTTATTTTTTGGAGTAGAAATTGGAATTTGGGCGGGCATTGCCTGCTCTATGGTATTGTTCATACACCGAACTACTCACCCCCATATTGCAGAAGTTGGGAGGGCAGAAGGAGGGTATTTCAGAAATGTGAATCGCCTTAATGTGAAAACACAAAAACACACTGTATATTTGAGAATTGACGAAAACTTGTTTTTTGCCAATGTTCAATACATTGAAAACTATATTATTGATCGATGTAAACAAAGCCCAGAAGTTAAACACCTAGTGTTACTTTTTAGTTCGGTTAATTCTATTGATGAAAGTGCACTAGAGACACTCGAAGCCCTTATACTAAACTTAAGAGAAGCGAATATCACACTACACTTGTCAGACGTAAAAGGCATTATTCAAGATAAATTAAAACTAACTGACATTTTGCAAATATTGCCTCCAGGGAAGTTGTTCTTTACCGCAGATCAAGCCATGAACCATCTCGAGAATTTGAATGAATAACGCACAATTCAATCCAAAAGCATGTTGGAGTGACCCAAAGCGATCGATATTACTGCTTATTCGTTTTATCCCCTTTATAATACGGGAAGAGAGATAACACTTGTCGAACCAAATTATGTCTAACAGCTCAGCCCCTACTAACAAGGTATCCAATGCCGTTACCATTTACGAAACGATCAGAGAAGAAATACTCACCCTAGTATTAGCGCCTAGTAGTACCATTGATGAAAACAGTATGGCCAAACGCTTTAATGTGTCACGGTCGCCGGTTAGAGAGGCTTTTATACGTCTAGCGGCAGATGGCCTAATTAAAACTCTGCCTAATAAAAACTCTCAAGTATCTCCCTTGGCTCTAGAGGACTTTCCTAAATTTATGGATGCTCTTGATTTAGTGCAAAGAGCGGTGACACGCTTGGCTGCCGAGAACCACACAGATATAGACTTACAAATTATAAAAGATAAAAATCAGCAGTTTAAAGAAGCGGTTCGCTCCCATGACGTAGTAGCTATGATAGATTCTAACCATGCATTCCACATGGCCATAAGTGAAGCGTCAAAGAACAGCTACTTTACATTAATGTACAAACGGTTATTAGACGAAGGAAAACGAACATTGCGAATTTATTATCGCCTGTTCGACGACAATCCTCCTCCAGAGATGGTGGACAATCATGATTTGATCATCGAAGCCATTGAAAATAAAAATTGCAATCTTGCAGACAAGCTAGCACAACAACATGCCAATCAGCTGAGCGATGGTTTTATTACTTATTTGAGTAAGCGACAATCTCAAAACATGCATTTAAGTTAGGCTATACGAGTGACAATGGCATCAACAGTACCCATATTGTTTGCCATTTTCGACACTATATCGTTTGCAAAAAAGGTAAGTTCGCCCTTCTTTTTAACAGTGTAAACACCAGAACATCCCATTTTTTCGGCTAGTTCATCGTCTCGCCCGATACTAATGCACAAAGTAAACCAGTCTGCTTTAGGTACTCGTCGCAGTTTTCTTGCGACTTTTATCGGGATACCTTTCCAACCTAGCTCTTCATCATCTATTGTCCAACCATTGGCATCACAAGTGATACTTCCATCTGTCCAGGTATCTGATGGGGCTGAGGATACGTCATAAGATTCGCCTTGCTCCACCAAGATGCCTGAATGGGTATATAAAGACGCTGACTCTACACTGACGGTCATTGACTCTCCTACCTCTAATGCATACCAATTGGATCTAGGGTTGTCGAAATAATCACTAATACCTTTTCCCATTTCATTGGCTTGGCTAAAGCTACACCAAACTTGGTGGGTTAAATTCATTAGTGATTTAGGTCGGTAATCCTTATCAAAGGCAATTCTATTTACAATCGAATAGTGAATAATAGGAGCTTGTTTAGTGGATATTTGGTCCTGTTCAATCACACAGCAAATACGATCTTCTAAAGTTAGCCAATCACCAATTGGCCACCTATCTTGTTGATGATTCTTACCTAGTTCATTCGGTGCTCGGCGTATATCATCAAGACCAATTTTATTAATTAATTTGTCGGGTAAAAGGGCGTTTAATGCGTTTTCATCCGGTAACTTTAATGCGGGATCAATAAGGTTATGAGACTTCACTTGAAACGCAATCCATTCAATAAGATACGTTAAACTGATATCCGATAAACCATCTCGATAGTAGCCTCCTCCGACATCGCTATGAGCACCAGCAAACCACAACTCAACAATTCTACTTGGGTCATAATTCATTAGCGTTGGTTGAAATGCTTTGCGCTTGTCATCTAAGCTTACCATGTGTACAGCTTGTTTGATTAAAGGCGAAAGCGTACAGCCTTTTTCAAATACTACATCATAATCAGGCCGATCCGACTGGCTTAAGTTCGGCAAGCCAATACTGGCAACAGTGTCGAACACTGCCAAATGAATAAAACTATCACAGCCATCAGTTAAATAGGACGATTTTTCTATTAGTTTAGAACAAAAACGACGAGCAATAGCTGCACCTCGAGAGAACCCAGTAACGATAACTGTATCCCCTATTTGGTAACTTTGGTTAAAATCAGCATACGCACGATTCAAAATTGTCGCTATATCTCTAGACTCTGGCGAAACGCCTTGATTAACCAGTCGTGACAACCAATCTCCATAGGTCCCTACACCTTGGTAGTAAAAACATTGCTTGATTGAGCCATGACTTGATTCACCATACCTTTGGTCGAAATGAAGGTTTCCACCACATAAGAAATGAAATTTCAGTATGTTAGTAATGTTGTCGTCTTCTTTTTTACCTTTCTTTACCGTCTGATGCGCATCGACAGGTTCATTACCCGTTCCATCAAAATTGAATATTAACAGTGCCATGACAAATCCTTCTACCATTTACAAAAGAACAACAGGTCAAAAAATACACAAAGGGTACATCTTATTTTATGCTCTTTACAACACTTGGTTTTGTCGCATGTTAATTCAATTAGAACAAAGGAGCCTAGAAGGGGAGCTAGATTCCTTTACAAATAATTGGGCACATAGAAGCAGAAAAACACCACAGACAAAAGCAATATTGGCAAGGTGCGTTTTTGTACTTTAGTGAGGGTCGACATTCCAGTTCGCTTCCATGTCATTAATACGCCAGTGAACGACATAGCCGTGAGCGCAATACCAAAGACAAACCACAGCAACTTAAGCCAAAAGCCTCCAA
This sequence comes from Alteromonas sp. 5E99-2, assembly GCF_017368475.1. Classification (GTDB taxonomy): domain Bacteria; phylum Pseudomonadota; class Gammaproteobacteria; order Enterobacterales; family Alteromonadaceae; genus Alteromonas_F. The sequence goes on along the minus strand of NZ_JAFNJE010000015.1, from coordinate 90,959 downwards.
AGTCACCAAAATGAAGCGGATCTGCATATTCATTAATATAAGCTTGGGTACTTATTGTATCTGGTGACCACGCCTCTACCACATCGAATGTTTCAGGGTGAATGTAAACCCTCAGAGCGCGATTTCGAATAACGGGGTTATTTTTACTGACGCCTCTAAGTTGAATAGGCGCTGTATTTGACGTAGGCATGAATAAAGCGGTTATTTCCCAGTTTTCATGAGTATCGTATGCTTTTGTAACAATTTTTCTAAACTCATCAACTGAAAAAATGATCGGTTTTTCTGTTTCAAGCTGTTCTATTTTAGGCCCTTTAGGCTCGATAGGTGATTGAGCAATGGCATTACCAAATTCATAAAAATACCAAGCGCCGGTAACAGCCATTAGGATAGAAAACCATATTCCCCACAATCCCATGACTTTATGAAGATCACTGAGGAGTATTCGTTTTCCTTGGTCGAATCGTATGCGCCACAACGCTTTTCGCCAATTCCTCGTGGTTTTTAAGCCTGTATAAATAGAAATTAAAAGAACAATGGATAACGGACCGACAATAAGTAGCCCCGGAAACGCAGACATAAATAAATAACGATGAAAATCTCTGAAAAATCGCTGAACAGTGAGCCTTGGCATATCGCCTTTGATTTCATGGGTCCAAGGGTCGATTTGTACAAAGCGATTATGCAAAGCATCTGACTTAAGTACCGCCCGCGTAGACAAATATTCTGAATCTAGCTGAACTATGGAAGTAATTTCAGTATCAGGGTACGCAGAGTGAATTGACTGGTAGGTTGCAACCCACTCTTCTATTCCCATAGCCGCAGGCGCATCATCTGGTTTTTCGCTTGATCTCAACTCAGGAAAAATAAGCCAATCAATTTCATTGGATAAGGTTGCTATAGTACCTGTAGCTAACACCACAAACATCAATAACGCTAATTGAAACCCTACCCACGCATGCCAATTATAGAGTTTTTTTAAACCAGATTTCTTGTTAGACATGCCTTCAACGCAAATGATAATGGATATTATTATAGTGTTTAGATTAACAGTTTTAGCGGGCTTCAGATAGCTTTTATCCCTACCTAAAAATCAATGCAACTACGCCAAATGCCAGTACACCTAAAAACACAGGCAACCCCAACGAACGATAGCGAAGCCACACCATAATAGTAGCGATTACACCAACCAAGGTAGACAAAGCACCCACCCAGTCACCACGCACCGGAACAAGTGAAGAGCCCAACATACCGGCTATCATCAAAGAACCAATTAACCCCAGCCAAACTGGTGGCACAACTTCTTGATCAGTTTGCTGTTGTTTTTCTAAGTGTCGACGCATCCAAATAAGAGGGATACATCGCATTGCAAAGGTGCCGATTGCGCACACAAAAATAGCAAAGGCGATTTCAAGCGTCATTACTTAGTGCTCCTTGTGACTGTTTTTCCAATAGAAAATAACATAATGCGCCACATAGAGCGGCCGAGGGAATAGCCAAATTTGTCATATCAAATAACGAAAGCATAAGTGCAACAACAATGCTCACTCCCAACGTCAGCGACCATAGCTGAGACGTAAACTTAGGCGCCAACAACACAATAAAAAGAGCGGGAAGCGCAAATGGCATCACTTGGGTTAACGTCGGCCATGTTTGCGTGACTTCCTCGCCGATAACAGCACCTAATGCGGTTCCTGCTACCCAACTAAACCAAGCAAGCAGCGACGCACTAATAAACCAAGCACTGCGATATTGTTCTGGAATATGAGGGAGCCTTGTATGGGCTAAGGCATAAATTTGATCTGTTAAACCATACATTAACAACCACCAATAGCGTTTATTCGGTATGAATAAAGCAAGATTTGGTGCGTAGACTAGGTGCCTCGCGTTAATTAGTAAGGTCATTAATACCGCTAGCCATAGCGAAGCCCCGCTAGCGACCATGGCCACTAATAAAAATTGAGAAGCACCAGCATAAATAAACAAGGAAATGAGCGTTGCTTCAAGAGGAGAAAAGTTGGCCTGAGTAGCGATAATTCCAAACGAAATAGCCACAGGAATATAGCCTCCCAAAAGTGGCATTGAATCTTTTAAACCCTTAATAAGAAAAGCGTTATTATTTAAAGAACAGTCATTCTTATTCATTGTTTCCATCCTTGTGATAGACAATGGTTAAAATACAACTCGTCCAGTCTTCAAAACTCTGATAACAATGAGCTTTATCGGATTCGAATGTTTTGCACTCTCCCGCTCTGAGTTTTTGCAATTCGCCTTCAACACCCACTGTTAACTCACCGCTTATGACATGAATAGTTTCGGTTGTGCCTGAGCTGTGTGCTTCAGCTTTGCGTAGTACATGAGGAGCAAATGACATCCAGTAAGCATCGACATTAGGGGTGCTACGACCTCGCTCGATTAAACGAATTTCCAAACCATCTTCACCAATAGAAGTAGTTAGTGGCACTACCAACTCACCAAAGGGTAAACCTAAGGTATTCGCTAGGCGCCATAACGTGTCTATCGTTGGATTGCCGTTTCCTTGTTCGAGGCGTGACAAGTTTGATTTAGCAATTCCTGCATCAGACGCAAGTTGAGACAAAGACAACTGCTTGTCCAAGCGCAATTGTTGAATGTGCTTACCCAAAATACTGAATGATTGATTAGTCAATTTAGCCTACTTACAAAATTGTTCCATATATGAAACGTTCTATATAATGAACACTGTTTTGTCAACCAATCCTCGCTATGTTTTTATCAAAACCCACACTAAGTAAAGCTGACGTTACTTAATGTAAAATATAGGCTGCATTAATTAGTACTTTCAGGGGTGTGCTGAAATCTAATTATTTTAAAAAGGTGTGAATATGAAAAGTATCAAAAGTACCAATATAGAAAAAGGAAAGTTCGATCCTAACTTACCTTTGGCATTTAAAGCTGCTAGATTGTTCGACATACTCATAGAGTCTATTTTTGATGACGGTGTTTCTTAAATTCCAAACCTTACATCTAACAGAGTTATAACAAAACCGACATAAAAATGTACAGCTGTTGTGCAACAACTATATTTAGATGCACTATTAGATTTTTATTCACGGAGTATACAACCATGCGCAACAAAATCGCATTGTTTAAATCTTTGGCGATAGCCCAAGGAATAGTACTTGCTGTAATGTTTAGCTTGTCGGTTCATGCTCAAAGTAGCATTCATGATCGCTGGGCGAAGCATGATGACACCTCAAAAAAAGTCGTTGATCATCAAGCAATGGATAATATTTTAACCTTCATTGCCATTCCCCAAGACAATACCAAATATAACTTGAGAGGACTAAACTCTCGCGTTATCCAATACATCACAGATTACAGAACATTCCTACAAACTGTTCCTGTGTCGCAGTTGAACAAAAACGAGCAATTGGCATTTTGGTTAAACCTATACAATGCTGCCGTTATAGAGAAAATGACAGCAAATATCTCTGACAGTGGAAAGCTGAAGAAGCTTCGCGGTGTTCCGGGTGATGCAGGGAAATGGTGGAGCGATAAAAATATTGAAGTTGAAGGTGTGTTGTTGTCGTTAGAAGATATTGAACAACAAGTTCTAGCAAAACAGTGGCAAGATCCTCTTTTCATTTACGGTTTGTTTTACGGTGTAAATGGTGACGGCTTTTCAACTAGCGTAGCCTTCACAGGCGCTAACGTTGAACGCCAACTGAAAACAATGGCAAAAAACTTTATCAACGACAAAGCGAACTTAAAAGTTAAACGTGGTCAGGCTAGAGTTTCAAGTTTAATTGCTTGGAATAAAGAAACTGTTTTTAACAATAGCGATGAAGCTATATTAGCCCATCTTCGCACCTACGCGAACTCAAAAACAGCACAACGTTTAGAAGGTGTATCTGAAATCAGTAAGAAACATTCTTTCAGTTGGAAAACTGCAGTTTACACCCCACCTGCAGTTAACCGTAATAGTTACGCAGGCTCAGGTAGTGCAGGTTTTGGCGGCGGCGGTGGGTATCGCGGCGGTTCTTAAGCACCAATCCAAGTTATTAGCGTTAGCACTTTCTCTAACGCTAATTTCATTGGCTCTAATTTCAAGTTATTTTGATTACGAAACTCCTTTTTCGCCTTTTTGGACATCCGTCAACATAGCGTTAATGGTCACCTCTGGCCTGTTATTTTTACTTCTTATCAAATCCGTTTTCAAAAAAGACCTTAGCGATAAATCGTTTTTCACATTTCTATTGATGGGACTTGCACTAAGAGCCATATTTATTCCGACACCGCCTATTTTAGAAGACGACCTTTACCGTTATTTTTTCGACGGTAGCATAGCTATCCACGGACATAACCCATATAACCATAAGCCTTCAGACGCCTATTCAAAAATTGAGAAAGATATAGTGGGAGAGGTGGCAATAGAAGCTAATATGCAGCTGTTATACCTACATGATTTCCACTTATTCTCGCGAGTTGCCTACCCAGAAATAAAAACAATTTACCCTTTAACTGCACAAGTTATTTTTGCCATTAGTGCAATGTTCGACGAATTCAATATACAGGTTTGGCGATGTGTACTCATAGGTATAGAAGTGATTACCTTGTTCTTACTCATGAAGCTTCTTCACCTCCTGCCCGTCAAACGAACTTGGAGCTTGATATATTGGCTAAACCCCTTGCTGATAACCGAAGGTGTTAATGCCGCTCATATGGACGTGGTTTTAGTCCCTTTTTTATTACTGACTTTGATTGCAGTACATTTTCGACATTATGGTGTAGCCGGGATATGCATAGGTTTGGCTGCGGGAGTAAAAGTATGGCCAGTGCTATTGGTACCCGTTATTGCGGCTTATATGATTAGACAATCGAAAACATTTGTGGTGTTTTTGATTGGATTTATCGTCACTTGCACTTTAGTTTTTCTGCCACAAATATTGGCATTAGATACAGAAGCCGGATTAGTGAAATATGCCCAGCACTGGCAAGTAAATAGTTTTATTTTCAACCTAATACATAGCGCCATGTTTGATTTTATTTATGCCGATATTACGGCCAGAGTTATTGTAGCTTCGGTGGTAGGGGGAACGGGGTTGTTTGCCGCTTGGCGAGTATTAAAATGTACACCATCATTAGCGATTAATGATCTTGCCCACTGGTGTTTGTGGATAGCCCTACTACTATTTTTGTTATCGCCCACAGGTTACCCTTGGTATAGTTTTTGGTTTTTTCCCTTTTTAGCGCTCGCTATGAATCATAGAACATGGCCAATTTTGCTGCTTACTGCAACCCTTCCACTTTATGATATGCGCTATTTAATAGCCGACTTTCAACACCCAATACTGTGGCAATGGGCTGTTGTCACACTCACATTTTTACCGGTTATTGTTTGTCTACTGATTCAAAATTTTCAAAAAAACGCGCCCAAAACTCAGCCGTCGCTGAATTAATCATATTCGATTCGGCATTCATCAACATCACAAAACCAGAGCCAGTTTCTGGAGAAAATGCAACATCTGCTCGATACCCTTTCACCCAACCGCCATGATAATTAATAGTATGACCATCAAAGTCATAAATACGCCAGCCTAAACCATAGTGCGCATCATTAAGGTATTCGCGCCAACCTCGTCGATAGCGTTCTCGGGTCGTTTTAACTCTAGGAGTGGTGATTTCATCAATAAGGTACGGAGGTAACACTTGAGGGAGCTCACCTAACAATGCTTGCAGATAGCGAGTCATATCTTGAATACTTGCGTTCACTCCAGCAGCCGGTGAAAAGCGATAATAATTGTTTTGTACGCTAGTTTCTCGCCATTTACTTCGCGTTATCGCCATATGAGGACGAGCCCAGCTTTCAGACTGCATCAACCCTGCTTTACCAACACTTGCTGTATCCATAGCCAAAGGCGAAAAGACTAACTCTTGCATTTGCCTGTGATAGGAAGTATCTCGTTGATGAAAATATTCCGTTAGCGCACCAAAAAGTGCATTTTGATAAGTGTAGCAATCTCCAGGAGCGCACAATAACTCTAAGTCGGTCAAATCATGCAAAACTCGCTGTAGCGAATAATCAGCTTCAATTAAATTATCGTACGCATTAGGTATGAAGCCGCTAGATTGACCCACAATATCGCCAAGAGACAAGGTATCAAAACGAGGTTGTTGCCACTCTGGCTGGGTTAAAATTGAACCAATTGGAGTGTCCCAGCTGGTCTCGTTTGCAACGTTCCATTTTGACATCATCACGCTTGTAAACGTTTTCGAAACAGATGCTAACCTAAATACAGTTTGCGGTGTTACCTTGCCACCCTTTTTATGGGTAACGCCATAGGTAACAATTTGAGGAGGCTGACCTTTTTGGTAATAAACAAAAGCATAACCAGGGACATTGTATTTTTGAGCTTGTTTGCGAACGTAGCGTTTATATTCTTCAAACCATGTATCGCTCTTCGCATTTACTGGATCCAGCAATAAGAAAAACGTACACAAAGCATACATAAAAAAACGGAAAAGCTGCAAAAAAACCTCTGTCATTGCTAATAAGCGCACTATTATGTTCATCAACGGAGTACCATGCAACTCACCTTTGTAAAATTTTATTTGAAAGTAGTTCCGTTCTTTTCGCATTTTATGCTTCAAGCTTATATATACTGTTTGAAATTACTGCATTACTTGTGATTTATGCTAGCTCAACTTTCTCTGAACAAAGAACAGATGCACAAAGCTCGTCAATCTAGAGACCACCGTTTTGATGGTTTGTTCTACATTGGTGTATTATCAACAGGCATTTTTTGCCGCCCTATTTGTCCAGCAAAGCTCGCGAAAGAAGAAAATGTTCAGTATTACCTTAGTGCAGCCCTTGCTATTGAAGCAGGTTTTAGACCCTGTAAATTATGTAAACCAGACATTGCCCCTATTAACTCGTCACTCCCTTCTATTAATCCGCTCATCGACAATGGAATTATATTAATACACAAAGACCTAGGGTTAAGTATAAAAGATATAGCCGCTCAACTCGGTGTCTCGACACGGCACTTACACCAACAATTTCAGCAAAAAATGGGACTTTCACCTTCCAGTTATCAACTAAGCGCCAAATTGCTATTCGCCAAACAGTTACTTCAGCATTCTCATTATTCAATATTGGAAGTCGCAATCGCATCAGGCTTCAACTCTAGCCGAGCCATGCAGTATGCGTTTAAAAACACGTTTTCTATGTCGCCCTCTAGCCTGAGAAAATCGGACAAAGACAAAATACCCTTAGAAACTAAACTGTTCATTGCTTATAGACCTCCTTATCTTTGGCATGCCTTAAGAGATTTTTTAGCTTCAAGGCAGCTGCCAAATGTAGATCAGGTCACTGAGAACAGCTATACCCGCTGGTTCGAAATTGACGGATACCAAGGAAAGGTTATAGCAATACACAACCCCGCTAGATCAGGTTTTGACCTTTTCATTTGTGTTCAACACTCAACGCATATCAAGCCTTGTCTCGACCAAATGACTCGAATTTTAGATTGCAGTGCCGATTGGCTTTCTATTGCTGACGGAATTAAGAAATCCGGCTATACATTGACAGAATCCACTGAAGGCCTTCGACTACCAGGTACTTGGAATTGCTTTGAAGCAGGCTGCAGAGCCATTCTAGGGCAACAAGTTAGCGTCGCGGGAGCCGTAACAAAAACAAGAGAATTTGTTCAAGCGATAAGAAAAATTCATTCTGGTATTGGTTTTCCTGCTCCTTGGCAAGTCACTCAAGAAACCTTGTGTGATGTTGGAATGCCTATTTCAAGGAAATCCACGTTACTCTTGTTTGCTGAATTCATGAGCGAAGAAAAGAACCAAGAACAAATAGAAAAAGGTGATGTAAGCCAACTACTGACCTTAAAAGGTATTGGCCCTTGGACATGTCAATACATCTTGATGCGGGGAGTTAGCCACCCAGATATTTGGATGGAAAAAGATTTAGGTATTATTCGCCAATGCGAACAGAACAACTTAGAACCACACAAAGCCAAACCATGGGGAAGCTACCTTACCCTGTGTTTATGGCACGACTACATGAATAAACAATAGGTATTTCTATGACAACTCACTACGTTGAAACCTTTGATAGCCCTTTGGGAATAGTAGAGGTAACAGCCTCGGAAAAAGGCGTTATATCAATCTATTTTGTCGAAAAACACGCTAAAAATCAAAATAAGAACATTCATTCCTCTTCAGCTGTAACTCAATTGCGCGAGTATTTTGTAAAATCGCGTACACAGTTTGATTTAACTCTAGAGCCTGTAGGTACAGAATTTCAAAAAAGCGTTTGGCAGGCTCTACTCGCAGTGCAATATGGAGAAACCGTAAGTTACAGCGATATCGCAAATGCAATAGACAAGCCTAAAGCTGTGCGGGCAGTTGGCGCAGCAAACGGGAAGAACCCTTTGTCTATTGTTGTCCCTTGCCATAGAATCATAGGAAAAAATGGCGCACTAACCGGTTATGCAGGTGGCATGGACAGAAAAGCCGCCTTATTAGTCTTAGAAAAAGAGGAGTTCTAATTGCAGTTATCATCACTCGTGGCGCTATTCATTTTAGCGGCTATTTGGGGCGCATCTTTCTTATTCATGCGTATTTCCGCCCCAGAGTTTGGCGTAATCACACTAGTATTCATTCGCGCACTCTTAGCTGGAATAGTGTTGATTCCTTTCGTGATAGCGGCAAAAGCAACGAAGGATTTAAAGCAACATTGGAAAGCAATGGCTATTGTAGGTTTGTTCAATACAGCCATTCCATTTGCTCTTTTTAATTATAGCAGTCTGCACCTTCAAGCTGGCGTGAATGCCATCCTCAATGGCACTGCCCCCATGTTCGCGGCATTAATTGCTTTTATTTGGCTCAAAGACAAGTTAAACATCATCGCTATATGTGGCTTGGTATTGGGTTTCGCAGGCGTTATTGCCATTAGTTACGATAAAACCCATGGTTCGACAATTTCCGCTATTCCTATCCTAGCGGCACTTGCTGCAACCTTTTGTTACGGTGTCGCCGCGAATTACATAAAGAAAAGCGTTATAGGCTGTAACCCTATAGCTTTGGCCACAGGTAGCCAAATATTCGCAGCACTTGTTTTGTTCCCCCCTATGCTATTCGATATTCCACCGGAAGTGCCGTCTAACTTAGCGTGGTTTAGCGCATTAGGGCTTTCTATCTTCGGTACTGGAATCGCTTATTTACTGTATTTCTATTTAATAGGAAAAGAAGGTGCTTCCAAAGCAATTACAGTCGCCTACCTCGTGCCTTTATTTGGCATTATATGGGGCGTATTATTTTTAAAAGAAAGTTTATCTATATCTGTTCTACTTGGCGGCGTACTTATACTGTTAGGGGTGATGCTTACCACTGGAGTGGTAAGTATTAAAAGGAAGAAACTCGCTACTCAATAAGACTTACACACACAGCATTTTTACCTTTTTGGCGAGCTTGGTATAACGCATTTTCTGCGTAACCAGACACTTCCATAAGCAAACGATGCGTATTTGTGTACGACACACCAAAAGAAGCCGTTACTGTTAAGCCCTTGTATGGTGGAATTTCAGACATGGTGGCAATACCATGACGTAGATTATTCGCTAGCTTTTCTGCGTCTTTTGCTTTTTTCTTAGGCAAAAGTAACACAAATTCATTACCACACCAGCGCCCAATTGCGCCACCTTCAGACATATTTTGCTGCAAATAAATGGAAACCTTTTCTAATACTTCATCGCCAGCATTGCGGCCAAACTGCTGATTAATTTCAAGAAAGTTATCAATGTCAACTAATACAAGGCTTAAATCACCACTTTCTTCAATTAACTCATTATATATGTCTGTAATTTTCAACCTATCGGGCAAACGAGAACTATCGCGAATAATAAGATCGGGCTTGATGTCCTTTCTAAAGTAATACAATAAATTATAAATCAAAATAAAGAGGGCAAACACAACAGCAAGCAGAACGACAACACTTACAATAAAGCCGTTAGAAATTTCTGTTTGACGCTTATCTAATGGATTGAGCAAGTAAACGGTCCAATCAAACTCCATCAAAGTTACTTGTGCAATTAAGAAATCCTTATTTTCTATACTGACGAGTTCATTGTTCAAATCTCTACTTGTCTGAATTTCGCTAGGAAGCGATGCAAACCAAGGCAAATCTTTTAAATTGGCAAATTCAGAAAAAGACGCCATTAATGAAGGGTCTGATGACAACATAATGTTGCCGTTTGGATCGACAAATAAAAAGTCATAACCGTATAGTCTTTTATATTGTTCAAATACATTGATAAAACTACTCAAACGCTTTCCAACGCCAAAAAAGCCTAAAAACTTCCCTCTATCGTCATAAATTTTCAAATCGATATAAAAGTGAGGGTCCTCCCACTTTCCGATATCTGCAACTTCATCGTCATCTTTCTTTTTATACTTAAAATACCAACTTACCTGACCTTCATTCAACGCCATCTTTTTACCATCTGAATGGTATTGCATACGGGTTGTTTCATGAGCTATGAAAAAAGTCATCCCAAACTCTCGCTCCAACCGAGAAAGAGTTAAGAATACTTGTTCTTCATTTATAACATCGCTGTTCATAATATCGATAAGCTCTCTAGACTTACCTAGCGTCTCAGAAATATGTAATGGTTTAAAAAGTTGGTCGACAATAAGAGATAAGGCTGGAGAAGTGCTACGCTGCTGAACAAGACTTTGTTCTGCAACAATTTTTGAAATACTAAAATGAACCAAAGTCACAATAGCTATAACGACGATAGCAAATAGTAACAAAATACTTCGATGGAGGGTTCTAAACGTGTTCATTTTTCCCTTCCTGAGATTTTGCTATTGATTGACTTTGATTATAATAACTCATAGCGACCTATATTCGAAAAATTTCTTCTTTTTGCAACACAACGCTGACAAGTATAACGGCAAAATATACTGTTTTTAACTGTTAGCTTAGCAGCAAGCAGAATTGGCTCTCTAAAATCATTGTTAATCGAAGCGTGCTTTAGACGGTGATGTTCAATCGTACATTACTTACCAGAAAGTAACGTCAAAAAATGCTCATCTATTAAGGCTTTTTCTCCGCTAATTTCCAGTTCAAACAATGCATTGTTAAACTTACGCATGTAGGTATTTGCATCTGGTATATTTCTAGAAATAATAAAGTGCAATGAAACCTCTCCGAATGGTTGTTCTAAAATACTAATGCTATCAACAGACCCGAACCTTGCTTTTAGTTCTGTGTCTTCAAAATACCCATTAGTTAAACCAAAATCACTCCACCCTTTTAACACTTGGCCTGCACATCCAGCAGCATCTTTTGCTCGATTAACCACAATTTTTAACTTTTTAAAAAGTTGCTCAGAGGTAGCGTCTAAATTGTAACCGTACGGTAAACAAAGTAGTTTACCAGACAAGGAATCTATATCGCCTATATCACTATTTGCAGCAACAAAAATACGCATAGGAACGGTATTTATCGGGTTGGAGAATAAAAATTCTTGACCGCGCTGGTCATTATAAACATAAGGGAAGGTCCCAAAATAAACCCCTTCATACGCCCACTGATAACCTCTAGACCAAGGTAGAGAATCGATCTTAATCGGCATTCCCATTTTATTAAAAATAGCTTTGACGATAGATTGGGACCACCCACCATTAGGCAACCTATCACTAATATAGGGAAAATAGGTGTCTCCAGTTACTAACTTCGTGTCATCTTCTGACTCATCTGCCACCGAGTGACAAGCCGCGAAAAGCATACAGAGTAAAACCAAAATGTTATATAAGGGCAGCTGTTCTGTTACTTTAATCATCCATACCTTTAGCAACAATTTAGATAGTTAATTATAGCAAGGTAAACGGGATTTACGGGTTACTACTTATCCCAAAAAACCGTAGCCTAGCTCAAAATTTATTCACTATTATGAATAGCCAAATAACTCTGAACTTATCTCTATTTTCAAAAAATTCTTCTTTTTTATAATGTTAACACTGGCATTTATAGCGACAAAGCGTACACTTTTTAGCAGTTTTAGTTTAATCCTAGTCTTTATTATGTTTTCAGTTGTTATTTTAGCGGCCGGCAAAGGCACGCGTATGAAATCGTCGTTACCCAAAGTGCTACACCCTGTAGGTGGAAAGCCGATTGTCCAACGCATTATTGATACGGTTGAAACCCTGTCACCAAGTGCTATTCAATTGGTATATGGCCATGGTGCGGATCAATTAAAGCAAACCTTAAAAGGTGAAAATTTAAACTGGTGCTTGCAACAAGAACAAAACGGGACAGGCCATGCGGTTATGCAAGCACAGCCTTATATTTCCGACGACGAGGACGTAATTGTTTTGGTCGGCGATGCGCCGCTGATACAAGCGTCGACCCTTCAACGACTGCAAGAAGCGAAAAAGAATGCGGATATAGCGCTGCTAACAGTAGATTTAGACGACCCAACAGGTATGGGTAGAATCGTCCGCGAAGGCAACAATATTGTGGGCATAGTTGAACACAAAGACGCCACCGAAGCACAGCGTACAATAAAAGAAATTAATACTGGCATGATGATGATGGGCGGCGCAGATTTAAAACGCTGGCTAGGACAATTATCAAATGACAATGCACAGCAAGAATATTACCTTACCGATGTGATTGCCATGGCAGCCTCAGAAGGTAAGCGTATTCAAAGTGCTCAGCCTGATACCGCAATCGAAGTTGAAGGCATCAACAACCGCGTTCAGTTGTCTCGTATAGAGTTAGCATTGCAAGCCAGACAAGCAGACGCCCTTATGACCGAAGGAGTTACTTTATTGTCTCCTACGCAGTTTAGTTTACGAGGCAACTTAACCGTTGGACAAGACGTTATAATAGATGCAAACGTCATTATAGAAGGTGATGTCAACCTAGGTGACAATGTTTACATTGGTCCAAATTGTGTCATTAAAGATTCAACTGTTGCCAGTAACAGCCGCATAGAAGCCTTTAGTTTACTAGAAAAAGCAAAGGTTGGGGAACAGTGTAATGTTGGCCCTTATGGACGTTTACGCCCTGGTGCAATTATGGAACAAGGCGCAAAGGTGGGTAATTTTGTTGAAATGAAAAATGCCGTGCTACGAGAAGGGGCAAAAGCCAATCATCTCACCTATTTGGGCGATGCCGATATAGGCGCTCGTACCAACATAGGCGCAGGAACCATTACCTGCAATTACGATGGCGTAAACAAATCGAAAACTATCATTGGTGAAAATGCATTTATTGGTTCAAACAGTGCACTAGTTGCTCCGGTAACCATAGGCAGTGGAGCTACAGTAGGCGCAGGCAGTACGATTAATAAAGACATCGACGACAATGTACTTGCAGTAAGTCGCGCCAAACAACGGGCAATACAAGGCTGGGAACGCCCCACAAAGAAAAGTTAACGAAATAAATAAACAACAAAAAACTTGCACATCGAAATTTATTCGTTATATTTACTTTCAAATCGAAGGATAACGAAAGATAAACGTGCAGAAACGAAACACGCAACAACGTCGAAGAAGCATCATAGAACAACTTCATCAAACTGGTGAAGTTGCTGTTGATGCGCTTGCGAGTGCGTTTTCCACCTCTGAAGTTACTATTCGCAAAGACTTAGCTGAACTTGAACAAAACGGCCTGCTACTTCGAAAGTACGGCGGCGCTGTTTTGTTACCACAAAACGCGTCTGAACTTTCAAACGAAACGGTTTCAGTTCGAAAGAAGTCGATTGCTAAAGTCGCCGCATCGCTCATCAGCGATCATAACCGCATTATCATAGACAGCGGCAGTACCACTGCTGCCTTGTTACCAGAACTAAGCCAGAAGCTGGGCTTGTTGGTTATGACAAATTCGCTACAAGTCGCCAACACCTTACTTGAACGTGAAAACGAACCTACCGTATTAATGACTGGCGGTACTTGGGATGCTCAATCTCATGCGTTTCAAGGGAAAATGGCCGAGCAAATGCTGAAATCCTATAACTTTGACCAAGCCTTTATTGGTGCGGCTGGCCTTGACCTTGAACGAGGTACAACTACATTTAATGAGCTGACTCATTTATGTGTAGTGATGGCCGAAGTCTCAAATCAAGTCATAGTCATGGCTGAATCTGAAAAACTTCAGCGGAAAATTCCAAATATCGAACTGCCATGGTCCGCTATCGATGTGTTGGTTACCGACACGCTTATCGAAGAATCGGCCAAACAAAAATTAACTCAACAAGGCGTAACCGTAATGTGCGCTGAACTCATCACCTAAACGGAGAACATTATGTGTGGTATTGTCGGCGCAGTTGCAGAGCGCAATGTTGTTGAAATTCTTTTAGAAGGCCTAAAACGTTTAGAATACAGAGGGTATGACTCAGCAGGTGTGGCACTTTTACAAGCCGATGGCACCTTCAGCCGCACCCGTCGTATTGGCAAAGTACAAGCCTTAGCCGATGCTGTTGATGCATCTCCTGTTTTAGGTGGTACAGGCATTGCTCATACACGATGGGCTACTCACGGCGGTGTAACAGAAGACAACGCCCACCCACATCAATCGTCCGACCGTATTGCCGTTGTGCACAATGGCATTATTGAAAATTACGAAACCCTTCGGTCTGGACTAGAAAGCCAAGGTTATACCTTTACCAGCGACACCGACACTGAAAGCATAGCGCACACAGTACATTCATTATTGAAAACCAATGAAACCTTACTCGGTGCAGTACAACAAGCTGTTGCTCGTTTTCATGGCGCTTATGGCACTGTGGTGATGGATAAAGAAGACCCTTCACGTATTGTGGTTGCTCGCTCAGGTAGCCCTTTAGTCATAGGATTAGGCTTAGGAGAGAACTTTGTTGCCTCTGATCAAATGGCTCTGTTACCGGTAACTCGCCGGTTTATCTTTCTAGAAGAAGGCGATGTTGCCGAGATCACTCGTCGTTCAGTGAGTATTTTCGACGCCAACGGTGCGCCTGTTGAACGAGAAATCATCGAATCCAATGTAGAACACGACTCTGGCGACAAAGGTGGTTACCGCCACTACATGTTAAAAGAAATACATGAACAACCTACTGTAGTTCGCAATGCATTACAGCATCGCTTAGTGGGTAATGACATCGCTGACAATGTATTTGGCGAAGGCGCTGACGCTATTTTCGCATCGGTAAAACACGTTCAAATTGTCGCCTGTGGTACTAGCTATCATTCAGGGATGACAGCGCGTTATTGGCTAGAAGAATTTGCAGGCGTTTCCTGCAACGTTGAAATTGCATCAGAGTTTCGCTATCGCAAATCAGTGGTTCTTCCCAACAGCTTGCTGATTACCATTTCTCAATCAGGCGAAACCGCCGATACCCTTGCTGCGCTGCGTTTAGCCAAAGAAATAGGCTATTCATCGAGTTTAGCCATCTGTAATGTGGCCGGTTCTTCGTTGGTGCGTGAATCTAGCCTTTCTTACATGACCCGGGCAGGTGCAGAAATTGGTGTAGCCTCAACCAAGGCGTTTACCACACAACTTGCTGGCTTCTTGCTACTGACTATGGCACTGGGCAAGCACAATGGTATGAGCAGCGACACCAGTAATGAAATTGCCCATGCCCTGCACAGCCTGCCAGCGAAGCTAGAAGAAACCTTAACAATGACCCAAGGCATTGAAGATTTAGCTGAAGAATTTGCAGACAAACACCACAGTTTATTCCTAGGCCGTGGCGATCAATATCCCATCGCAATGGAAGGCGCATTAAAACTAAAAGAAATTTCTTACATTCATGCTGAAGCCTATGCTTCAGGTGAATTAAAGCACGGCCCATTGGCACTGATTGATGATGAAATGCCGGTTATCGTGGTCGCGCCAAATAACGAGCTATTAGAAAAGCTCAAATCTAACGTAGAAGAAGTGCGAGCTCGCGGCGGTATCATGTATGTATTTGCCGACAAAGATGCCCACTTTAAAGGCGACGACACCATGCGTGTTATCGACGTACCTCACTGCGACAGCCCTATCGCCCCCATCATTTACACAGTACCACTGCAACTGTTGTCTTACTACGTTGCGCTCATCAAGGGGACCGATGTAGACCAACCAAGAAATCTCGCTAAGAGTGTTACGGTTGAGTGATGATGAAAAGAAACGCTGCTTTTGCAGCGTTTTTTGTCCCGTAGCACCACGCTGCAAAGTCACTTAAAAACAATACACTTAACCCGCGTTATGTATAAAAAGTTAATTTAATATACACAAACCAAAAACGTGTCGAAATTATCCAATAATATCGACATATATACTTTACCTGTCGATTCTATCGACATATGTTCAACAACAAAACTCAAACCAGCTTATCAACCTTCTCTAAATGCCATACTTTTGCGACTATTTTCCACTGGTTGTTTTCATCGAAAACAAAACTGAGATGATCAACAAAAATGTTGTCGAAGGCTCTGAGTCGTAATTTAACCACGGCGCTTTTTGCTGACAAAAAATCAATCATGATGACTTCTTCTTCAGCTCGGCTTTGCTTAATGCTGGCGGGTGCGTCTCGCTGGTCTACGTCTTTTCGGAAATCGCAAATAGGGTCGGTGAAGATTTTTCCTTCATCAACATCGAACAAGCTTGCAGTGTGATGGAACACCACATCTAACAAGCTAGCATCGGCAAAATAGATTGCGTCGAAATAGGTGTTAACTGTTGCTAGTAGTGACTGATAGTTTTCAGTTGCTGTGTGTTGGCTCATGTTGTTTTTCTCTGAATGTTGAGTATGAAACACACAATAGCAAAACAAAACCAAATGAAAATTGGCGAAAAAGACAATATAGATTAATATTACGCCATTATACTAAATTCATGAGCTTACCTGTTCCATGGCCTCAACCAACCCACTAGTGGTCATACTGACATACAACAATTTATGTATGTTTGAATATGCCATTGCATTGGAAATCTTTGCCCTACCCAGACCTGAAATAGACACCTGGTATGACTACAAAATTGTCTCGGTTAACCAAGCAAAGATAACTGCGGGTTTAGGCAATGTAATGGTCAATGCGTCTACAGATTTAAACACATTGCTTGAAGCGTCTTTGATTATTGTTCCTGGCTGGGATGGTGAAGCCAGTGCCGATTTAAAACGTGTTTTACGCCAAGCGAATCAGCAAGGGGTTCGTATTGCAACCATATGTTCTGGTGTGTTTTTGCCCGCACAATGTGGCTTGCTTGATGGCAAAAATGTGACCACTCACTGGCGCTATACCGATAAGTTACAAGCTGAATTTCCACAAACCAAAGTTAATCCCGACGTTTTGTATGTGGATGAAGGCACAATATTAACCTCGGCTGGTTCTGCTGCGGGGATCGATTTATGTTTGCACATAGTGCGTAACGATTTTGGTAGTGAGACTGCCAATAGCGTCGCTCGCAGATTGGTATTGCCAGTGCATCGGGAAGGTGGGCAAGCTCAGTTTATTCCAAAGCCCACATTGAAAACCAATGACAGATTTTCGCCTTTTCTTGATGAAATTCGCACTAAGCTAAATGAAAACTGGCCAATTGAAAGAATGTCAGACGTAATTGGTATGTCGCCACGCACCTTGCTGCGGCGCTTTAAAAACTCTACCGGAGAAACGCCTTTGGCTTGGTTAACATTGGAAAGAGTATCTTTAGCACGAGAACTATTAGAAACAACCACCAATAACGTGGATCAAATTGCCATTGCAGCGGGTTTTCGCAGCCCTGAATTACTGCGCTTACATTTCAAGCGTCACTTTAAAGTCAGCCCTTTGACGTACAGAGCGCAATTTCAAAGATAACAACGCCACTACACGATGGCTTGTTTAACGCTTTGGGTAATTAAATCCCGCAGCCACTTATGCCCTAAGTCTTTTTCAAAATGCTTATGCCAAAGCATGACATAAGCACCAGATTCAAATTCGATAGGCATTGGCAAGGTGCGTAATTTGAAATGAGATGCCATGTTGTTTGCATGCCTAGCGGGGGCGCAAAGTATCAAATCGCTTTGTTCACATAAACTCATAGCGCAGTGAAAATCCGGCATTTCTATCGCAATGTCCCGCGTAATATTTTGTTCTAATAGCACATCATCTAACAACCATTGCTCTAGTCCTCCCATCACTACCTGAATATGCCGGTAATACAAAAAGCTATCTAAGTTCCACGGTTTATTTAACGCTGGGTGATCTTCTCGTACCAAGCACAGCGAATGCTCACGTATTAACGTTGTGTGATATAAATCCGGCGGAATATAGCGCATATGCAAAGGCGAACGCTCGTCCCACTCACGACAAGCAATACCAATGTCTATCTCACATTTAAGTAATTTGTCTAAGCTGTGCTGTTCCCACGTTTGCGTTAGTAACTTCACATTAGGCGCTTTGGAAAGTAAATCCGGCATGAAATGAGGGAAGGTTAATGAGTACGCAGTATTGAGTAAATCAATGCGAAAACGTCTATCACTCACAGCGGGATCAAAAGCACTGGGGCGAGCGAACTGATCAAATTGAGATAACAACTGGCGTAGTTGAGGAAACAACTCTATTGCTCTGGGAGTGGGCTTTAATCCTTGGGCTGTGCGATCGAACAAGGGGTCATCAAACATATCCCGTAAACGAGCAAGATGTTTGCTGACCGCGGACTGACTTAAATTTAAACGTCGCGCAGCCGAGGTAACACTTTGTTCTTCAAATAAAGTATGTAAAACACGTAATAGTTTTAAATCTAGATCTTTCACAAGCATTCCAAATTGGAATAATTAAAATAACAATAATTCATTTTTACTCATAACGCTAATACACTACACTTGCGCGGTCTTAACAACCTTTTATGAGTCGGAGCAAGGAATGACTGGTTCACGCTTATTACCTTTATTAATTTTAATGGTGCTATTTAGTCCATTAGCAATTGATATTTTCTTACCTGCGTTACCCGTTATGGCAGAGTCTTTAGCTGTGTCTGTAGACACCATGAGCTGGAGCATAACCGTGTTTCTCTTAGCCTTGGGTGTCGGCCAGTTAATCAGTGGTCCACTAGCCGATAAATACGGCCGTAAACCTATCGCCCTTGTTGGCATTGTCATTTACGGTTTATCTTCCGCTCTCGTCATTTTTGCATCGACTATAGAGCTCATACTCTTTGCTCGTTTATTACAAGGACTAGGCGCTTGTGCGATTGTGGTTGCCGCTTTTGCATGTGTTCGAGACCGCTATAACGCCATTCAAAGCGGCATAATGTACAGTTATTTAAATGGTGCTATATGTTGTATTCCCGCGCTAGCACCTCTTTTGGGTAATGCGTTAACAACGTATTTTGGCTGGCGCAGCAACTTTGAGTTTATGGCGGGATATGCCGTTTTTGCAGGAATAATTATTGCCTTTGCGTTAAAAGAAACTCAAGAACCAACCAATAAAGCAGAAGTTAAATTATTAGACGCAAAAGCCTATTCTTTGATTATCCGCCACCCTGTTTTCCTCTTTAATGCGTCAGTCGTTATGCTGGCTATGGCGGTTATCATAGCTTATGTAACATCAGCGCCCGGCTGGTTGATGGTGAATTTAGGCTTAGACCGAGAAGGTTTTGTATTTTGGTTCAGCATTAATGCGCTGTTTAATATCGCGGCCTGCTTACTTGCCCCTAAAGCATTACTTAAATGGGGCCCAAGACCAACCATTGGGTTTGGAATGCTCACGCTCATATCATCTGGGCTAGTTATGGCAACGCTGTTGCAATGGGAACATCCTGCGGGGTTCATGATCCCCATAATGATGAGCTCGGTTGGGTTTTCTTTAATTATGGGTTCCTGTGCAGGTCAGGCGCTTGCGCCATTTGGCGACAAAGCGGGTTCTGCTTCAGCACTGCTGGGTTTAGCTCAAATGACTGGCGCATCGGTCATTGTAGGCGTACTGCAACTAACGGGGCTTAATGCCGCGGAACAGTTAATCATATTAATGTTAAGCCTATTTCCCATGTACTGCTTATACAAAAATTCCAGTGTGAAGAAAAAAATCACTTTTGTTGATATTGCCGATTAATAGCATCTGTCTGTTGATCTAAATCAAGAGTTGAAGCCCATCACATGCGACAATTTGCCACATCGGAAACATGGTTGTACCACGTTAAAATAGCATACCAATCGTTAAAAATTATAATGTTATGACTTACCGCACTTTATTTATCCCTACCCTATTAGCTTGTTATTCCATTGCCGTTATTGCTGAAGAACCACTCGAGACTATCGAGGTGTATGGGGTTCGTTCTAGTATTGAAGCCGACCGTCAAGAAATTCATTTGACGCCTGGCGGAGTGACACTCATCGACATAGACAAACTACAAGAAGCAAGCATAACCAACCTCGCCGATGTATTGCGCTATGTTCCAGGTGTCACATCAAGCAGTGATGCTGGTAGCGACGGTATCTTTTTTAGCAGTCGAGGTTCTAATTTAGATGCTTCTGACTTTGATATGAATGGAATAAAACTATTGCAGGATGGCTTGCCTGTAACCACAGCTGACGGCAATAATCACAACCGAATTATCGACCCACTAGCCTCTAGATATGCCGTTTTTGCTAGAGGAGCCAATGGTATTAAGTATGGAGCAAGTACACTCGGTGGTGCTGTTAATTTTGTATCACCTACAGCTCACGATACTTCAGGCACAGAAGTATTCATCAATGGCGGCAGCCATGGTTTACTTCAAGAAAGGGTTACATTTAGTAAGGTTTTCAATGAAAACTACGATGGTCTAGTGACTATTGAACGCAAAGACTGGGACGGGTTTCGCGAGCAAAACGAACAACAAAGAACAGGTATCTATGCAAATTTTGGCGTTCGCTTACATAAGGATGTATCTACACGTTTCTTTGTTACCTATGTAGAAAACGATCAAGAACTACCAGGCTCACTAACCCGAGCCCAAGTACAAGAAGACCCTGACCAAGCAGGTTCAACTGCGGTAAGTGGTAATTTTCAATTAGACGTTGAAACCCTGCGTTTAGCGAACGTTACTCGTTGGAATATTAATGACACTAGTAACTTACAAGTAGGCCTTTCAATCGAACAACAACGTTTATTTCATCCAATTGTCGACCAAATATTTGTTGATTTCGATGGCCCCGGTCCCGCAGATCCAGTAGAAGTATTCAGTTTATTGATAGACACGAATCATCAAGATGTAGCGGCGAATATACGCTACCAACAGCAATGGGGGAAACACGACCTATTATTCGGTGCAAACTATGGTAGAAACCGGGTAGATGGCGAGCATTTTCGCAACCTCAACGGAAGACCAAACGGCCTTACAACATTAATTGATAATCGCGCCGAGAGTTTAGAGTTATTTGCATTAGATCGCTGGCAATTTGCCGACAAATGGACACTCGTTGGCGGAACCCAAGTAGTGACTGCTACCCGAGACATCAGTAGCATTGATGTGTCTGACGACTCAGTGCGTGCGCCCAGCGGTACTTTCGATAGTATTAACCCACGCTTAGGGTTAATTTACGCGGTTAATAACAATGCCAGCGTATTTGCAAATATCTCTCGAGTATACGAACCACCAACAAATTTTGAATTAGAAGACGAAGTCAGCCAGAGCCAACAAAGTCTAGATGCTATGGATGGCACTGTATTTGAAGTGGGTACAAGAGGCCAGCAAACGTTAAACAGTAATCTAACTTGGAACTGGGATATAACCGCATATTACACGAAACTTAATGACGAAATTTTATCTGTTGAAGACCCAAATGCTCCCAACACCAGTTTAGCAACGAATGTCGACAGCACTATTCATGCGGGCTTAGAAACTCTTTTTGGCGCTAGCTTCAAACTTGGCAATTCCAATAATCGAATAGATCCTTTGTTAAGCTTTACATATAACCGTTTTGAGTTCGATAACGACCCTATATACGGTGATAACGTATTGCCTGCTGCGCCTGAATACCAGATTAAAGCCGAGCTAATTTATCGCGCTGAAAACGGGTTTTATGCAGGCCCAACATTGGATTGGATAGATAAACGATTCGCCGACTTTGCCAATACTTTTGTAGTTGACGACTACACTTTAGTAGGCCTTCGAGCGGGTTGGAGTAATAAGGATTGGCGTGTATTTGCAGAAATTCGAAACTTATTCGACCAAGAGTTTATTGCCAATCATGGGGTAAGAGAAAGAGCCAGTGAAGATGACGCGATACTCAATCCTGGTCAACCACGATCATTCTATGTTGGTTTACAAGCCTCATTTTAAGTAGAATCGTCGTTGTGTAAACATGGATAGTTAAGCCTGCGAGGATTAAGACAATATATGCCAAAACAGCTCAAACTTACGGTTAGTCTTTCTCAATCAACCAAAAACTGGCTGTTTTGGGCTCGCTGGCTACTTATATTTATCGCCATTGCGTTGGGGTGGTTTTACTCTGTAGACATTGTGTACTGGGGTATTTTAACGCTTTACACAGTTCAATTTAGTCTTCTGAGCTATACGAACCCCAATTTTTCGTTGCGACATCAACTCGCTTTTGGCTTAACTTGTGACACCCTTTTTATGACCTGGGTTTTGCATTTTATTGACGGAGTCTTGTCCGGTTTAATCTCCATTTTATTTTTACCGGCCTTAGTTGGCAGTCTGTCATCAAGGCGGTCACTCGCTTGGGGTCTAACCGCTTTAGCGATACTGAGTTACAGCTTACTAATGTATTTACAACTAAAACAAATACATCTTGGACACCTGTCTCATGATAATTCTGATATGTCATCTCATTTACTTGGAATGCTAACCACATTTTGTGTAGCTGTTGTTACTTTAACCGGATTCATTTCTCATCAAGCTAATTTACTGCGTAGAAATCAAAAAAAACTCGTTCAATTACAAGAGCAGCAATGGCGAGAAAAACAAATTGTCGCTTTGGCTACCTTATCTGCCAACACCACACACCAAATCGCTACACCAATAGCTTCAGCTAAGCTATTACTGGAAGAGTGGTTTGAAGATCATCCTAATCAAGCTCCCTCATCCCTAATCGAAGCCAAACACCAGCTGGAAAGGTGTCAATCCGTATTGCAATCTCAAGTGATAAAATCTCGGCAAAAAGACCCCAACCTCATTGAGCGTGTTGACCTTCAACTCTGGTTAACGCAACTCTGCCAAGACTGGTGGGTAGGCCACAATGAAGTGACATTCGATTACAAGATTAACTTAGAGAATACCTACGTAAATACTGACCAAAATATGATGTTTTCGCTACTCAATCTTTTGGACAACGCTGCAATAGCCTGTTCTAACGAGCAGGAGCCGACAATCACCTTAATCGCAGGCATGAGTGGTAACCAACATGCTAGTATTCATATACTCGATAATGGCCCAGGATTTACTGAAAAAATGAATGACTCTTTAGGCAAACAATTTATAGAGAGTGAAAATGGCCTAGGTATTGGTATTGCATTAGCAGCGGCAGGAATTGAGCGAATGGGTGGAGAAGTGACATTAGAAAATACCCCTTCGGGCTCAATGATCACTATCTGTTTAGCGCTAACGAACTAAAAAACAAATAAGAGTGTTGTATGTCGTTGAATATAGCCATTTTAGATGATGATTCTGTTTTTGCAGACACATTAAGCCGCAGACTAACTAAACAAGGCCATAATGCCCATGCTTTTTATAGTTTAAATAAGTTGTTTACCGATACACATAATTGGCATTATTTGTTGTTAGACATGAATCTAGGTACGGAGTCTTCTATTCCCTATTTACCTCGTATCAAAGTCCAGTGGCCAAACGCAAAAGTATTAATGCTCACAGGCTATGCAAGTATTGCCAGTACTGTGGCAGCAATAAAAAATGGTGCAGACGATTACTTAACGAAACCTTTGGATTTTTCAACACTGTTGTCTTGCCTTGGTAACCAAAGGACATTTGGTGCACCATTAGAAGAAACACTTTCAGCCTCTCAAATAGAGTGGGAGCACATTCAGCGTATACTGAAAGAACAAAATGGCAATATCTCTGCCACGGCAAGAGTGTTAAATATGCATAGACGAACACTTCAGCGAAAGCTCCAAAAAAAACCCCACTGGATTTAATGCCATTAATCATCAAATAGCATGGAATAAGTCGCCGAAATTATGAACTATGCTATCTTTTTATATGCTCCCTCTTTTTAAACTAGGCAAACCTCAGCTGAAAAAGGATTTTTTATGAGTGGTTTACACCGTCTTACATACGTATCTCGTTCCGTGCGGCTCTTGAATATGCCTGATTTCAATGTGCTTTTAGAACAAATAAGACCAAAAAACAAGCAATTAGATATAACCGGCTTGTTACTTTATAAAGATAAAACCTTTCTACAAGTACTTGAAGGAAAGCTAGAAAACATCAACGCCGTATTTGAAGCAATAGAACACGACCCTCGCCATTTTAAAATAAAGTTATTGGAACACCTTCAGCCTTGTGAGGAGCGGTTCTTTCCAAATTGGTCAATGGGTTTTTTCTCTCTAGATGACTCTTTCAGTATGCCGTCTAAATTCGTAGATTTTTTCTCGCCAGAATTTACTCTTGTATCAAATTCTCAGTATCATGACGAACTTGTAAAATTATTGTTGTATTTTCAGAAAAATTCATAACATCCGAAACTTCAAGCTGTTTATTTTTTATGCTACTATTGATTCATAAGGGACTATATAGAATGAACCATTCTAATGATTGATCATAAAGATATAGCTACGCCTGAAACTAAAAACTTGATTTGTATTGCTATTGGAGCATCAGCAGGCGGACTCAAACCCCTATGCGATCTTCTTTCCGCATTGCCTCATAACAAAGTCTGTTACATTGTTGCAATGCACTTGTCTCCTTCACATGTAAGCCATTTAGATGAAATTCTTCCTCGCTACAATTCTAACTTAGATGTTGTCGCAGTAAAAAACGGAGATACCCTTGAAGCAGGAAAACTCTATCTCCCTAGCCCAAATTCTCATGTAGAAATCAAAAATCAAAAGCTCCTGATATCAGCGCCATCAATAAAATCAGGATCGAAACCGTCAATAGATAAACTCTTTTCCTCAATTGCCACTGATTTCAAGAAAAACGCCATTGGCATCGTTTTATCTGGTAATGGCAATGATGGTTCAAAAGGAGCGATAGAGATAAATGGCAACGGAGGAACGGTTATTGTTCAATCTCCTGATTGCTCTCAATATACCAGCATGCCTAGCAACTGTTTAAAAACAAACGTTGTCGATTTTTGTGGAACTATTGAAGAAATTGGTACCTGCTTACAAAGAGTCGTTGAAGATTCAATTTCTCCTGCTAAGTTTGCAAAAAAAAATGTGTCTGATTTAACTAAATTACTTCAAGTTTTATCGCTCAAGACGAAAGTAAATTTCACACAATA
Organism: Alteromonas sp. 5E99-2; assembly: GCF_017368475.1. Classification (GTDB taxonomy): domain Bacteria; phylum Pseudomonadota; class Gammaproteobacteria; order Enterobacterales; family Alteromonadaceae; genus Alteromonas_F. The sequence goes on along the minus strand of NZ_JAFNJE010000015.1, from coordinate 65,550 downwards.
TAGAACGACAAGTATAGAAAGGCGTATAGGCCGACGTATGGCAATGCTTAACATAGCAAGTGTCGGCAGTTACAGAAAATTACTAGAAGCTGATGATGCAGAAGCTTGGGCTCTCTACAATAGCATTTTTGTCATTGTCAGTGAGTTTTATCGCGATGCCCCTGCTTTTAATCGGCTAGCAAAGGAAGTCTCGGAACACATAGAAAAAAAGTCATCCGGTGAGGAGTTTAGGATATGGATTCCCGGCTGTGCGACGGGCGAAGAAGTTTATACATTTGCCATGATCATCGAAGATATTAATAAGAAAAATAAACAATATGTTCCATACAAAATTATTGCTAGTGATTTGTCACAATCTGCATTAACGTCAGCCAGAAATGCCGTATACAACATAGATAAAGTCACACACATACCGAAAGAATGGCCTGAGAGGTATTTTGATATTACTGGCAAAAAATACACAGTAAAAAAAGAAATACGCGAACAAGTTATTTTTGCTTCTCATGACATTTTAGCAGATCCTGCGTTTTCAAAACTGGATCTCATATCATGCAGAAATCTACTTATTTACTTTGACACCACCGCGCAAAAACAGCTCTTTGAAACATTTTCCTACGCGCTAAATGACAACGGGTTACTGTTCCTAGGCTTAGCCGAAGCATGTAACAATAGTACACTTTTTGAAGAAATCGACAGTGAATTCAAACTTTATAGGCGAAGCGAAAATGCTGCGCGGCGTATTAGTATCCATGGCGGGCTTGAAAGAAAAATAATACAACCTATCAGCCCAAGTAAAGCCGCACTAGAAAAAAAGCTAACCGTATACAAGCAGCTTTTTGAAAGCTTTTCTATTCCAATTATTGTGATAGACGAAAATGAGCATCTTGTCTTCACCCATGATGATTGTTCATCTATCTTTTCATTGACTACTGGTTTTGTCGAACCCGGAATTTACAACCAAATAAACCCTGAATTCAGGCCAGAAATACGTGCTCTGATATTCAAATCAAAACAAAATAATACTCATCAACAAAGTCAGGTGCATCAAGACAAAAATGGAAACAAATTTAGAATAGAAGTTAGGCCACTAAGCGATGAACTGACTAAATGGAGGGTTCTGAGTCTTCACTATATTTTACAAGAGGCCAATAACGTCCTGTCACCTGAGTCGCCACACAACTTATTACAGGAGCTTGACTCGGAACTCTCTGAAACAAGAGAAAGTTTGCAGGTTGTAATAGAAGAGCTTGAATCAAGCAACGAACAATTGCAACTTTATAATCAAGAATTGCAATCGGCAAATGAGGAATTTCAAAGTACCAATGAAGAGTTGCAAACCGTCAATGAGGAACTGCAATCAACTAACGAAGAACTCATTACTGTAAATGAAGAATATACTCATCAGTCGCAATTGTATAAACGGCTAACAACTGACCTAAATAATATTCAAGAATCCACTCAAATCCCAATTGTATTAGTGAATTTAAATTATCGAATTCAACGTTTCACAACAAAATTTAATGAAATATTTAACACATACAATATAGAGTTAGACGATCTGTTCTTTGCTTTAGAAAGTGAATATTCAGTAAAGGACTTAAAGCCTCTTTTTATCGCAGTAAAAGAAAAGCAGACCGCCGTAATTAAAGAGGTATTAATTGAAAATTGTTATTACGACTGCCAAGTATCACCTTATGTCAATGAAGAGAATCAATTCTCAGGCTACACAGTTGTTTTTTATAATACTAATGACATTAAAAAAGCCAGAGACAAAATAACTAGAGAACAATATTTAGCACAAATGACGCTAGAAACCATAATGGATGGTGTTATCAGAATTGACCGAAACTTATGCGTGCAATACTCAAACCCCATAAGTACAACACTAACGGGTTGGTCAAGTGATGAAATGAAAGGGCAGCCTATTAATCGAGTGCTGAAACTTTTCAATGAAAATAATGAAATAATCCTCGATAAACAATTGCAAGCATCAATCGACTCCAACAATAGTTTTAGAAATACAGAAACTGGACTCACGTTAAAAACCCGCCGTGGTGTGGATATATTTATAGAAATTTCATTCTCTCCATTAAAAAATAATGACAGCAATCTTGGTGGCGGTGGTGTGGTTGCATTTAGAAATGTGACAGACAAAACTAAACAAATGAAATCCCTAATGTGGAACAGTACACACGACCCATTAACTGGCCTTATCAATAGAAAAGAAATGGAAAGCCGCATTGACGCGGCTATTTTAACGGCCAAAAGAAATCACTTGAATTCAACACTACTTTACATGGATTTGGATCAATTCAAAATAGTCAATGATACCTGCGGACATGAAGCTGGAGATATTTTACTACAGCAAATATCACAGCTTATGGCTACTCAGCTTCGCTCAAGAGATACACTCGCCCGCCTTGGTGGTGATGAATTTGCCATTTTGCTTGAAAAGTGCCCACTGCTTGAAGCAGAATCAATCGCATTAAAACTTCAACGAGCAATTTCAGATTACAAGTTTTACCGAGATGAACAGCTATTTAGAGTAGGTGTTAGTATTGGCGTTGTTGAGATAGATAGCATGTGTGAAACTGTATCTGATGTGCTTCGAGACGCTGATTCTACCTGTTATATGGCGAAAGATAATGGTCGCAACTGCATTCAAATACACAGCCATAATAATCGGGAGCTAGAAGAAAAACGAAATGAAATGAACACCATTTCACGTATTGCCGAAGGTATAGACAACGACCATTTACGCCTTTACTTCCAAGAAATAATTGATACTGAACAACCAAACGGTTCACATTGGGAAGTTTTGGTACGCATGTACGACCCCGTGAATTCAGAATTTTTATTACCTGCTAAATTTTTACCCACAGCAGAACGCTATGGTCTCATTGACAAAATCGATCTGTGGGTATTAAAACACACCTTCAAAAAACTCAATGAACTAAAAGCCCGACACGCTATAACAATACCTAAAATTCATCTCAATGTATCTGGAGCAACACTAAGCAGCGTGGAATACGTAACTACATTAGCGAATTTACTTAAAGAGTGCAAAACACCACCAGATCGTTTTTGTATTGAAATGACCGAGACTGCGGCGATGGGACAATACGTTAAAGCCATACCCTTCATGGAAAAAGTAAAAGAGGTTGGCTGCAAAATAGCGCTAGATGATTTCGGTCGAGGAATGAGTTCACTTTCATACCTAAAAGAATTACCTATCGATACAATTAAAATAGACAAATCTTTCGTTAGAACTTTGGCAGACGATGCAGTGAGCTCGGTCATTATGAAGTCGGTAAAAGAAGTATCTGACATCTTAAATCTAGACATCATCGCCGAAGGCGTAGAAATTGAAACTGAACTTGAAGCGGTTAAACGTCTTGGAATTAGGCTTATACAAGGGTTCTACTTTTCAAAACCTATTCCTTATGAGGAGTTTTCATCTTTTGTTCACAAACAGTAACCGGATTTATTCGGAGATCTAAAAAATCAGGAACAACGTAGTACTGATGAAAACAAAATTTAAAACACTCTCTGCCACAGACAAATCTCGAATTGTTGAAATGGCATGGGAAGATCGTACCCCATTTGAAGCTATAGAAAATTTGTATAATCTAAACCTGAATCAGGTTACCGAACTTATGCGCCACGAAATTAACCCAGGTGCATTTCGAGTGTAGCGCAAAAGAATGAGGGGCCGTAAAACTAAACACCTACAATTGCGCCCTCTAGGTGTAATACGCAGTCATTGTAAAACTCAATATAAACACCGAACCAGTAAATAACGAAATATCAATTAAAACGATGAGTCACTATTTTATTAGATGGAGACCGATTCTTTTTCACTCGTCCACTGCGCTATTCCAACTTTCGCCTGAATCGATTTGTTATTCTTAGTATTCAGGCGAATAGCCTCACTGTTTTGCAGCATTTCAGGTGTAACATAACTCCGCTTGTGATCTAAATGCACACATACAGCTGAATATCGAATGCATTTTGGCTTTAATCCGTAATGCACTAGCCTGTCTCCAAACTCACAGTCTTGACCACCGTATTGCATTGATTCTTCAAAGCCATTAACCGCAAGTATGTGCTTCTTGTAGCAAGAGGCGTTGTGACCATTCCAAGTAGGCCGAGCAGGACTTATGTTGTTCAAAAAATTAGCCCACACACCAGAAGCTGTTAACTTCATGGTTTTATGTGTTTTCTTTAGCCCATTCGAAACAAGCCATTCCACATCAAAAGCGCGCTGAGAAATAATATCTTCTTGTTGAATAGTTTCACTAATAGACATAAGTAATTTGAAGTAGCCACCGGACAAATAACCATTGGGTTCCGACAACCTTAAGTGCTGTTCCACGAAATCAGCTCTAGGAATACAATCTCCATCCGTGAAAATGAGATAATCTCCCTCAGAAGCCATTATTGCTTTGTTGAGTATGCGGCACTTTTGAAACCCATCATCTTGTTGCCAAATGTGCTTTATTTCTACAGGTACTTGTTTTTTAATATTTTCAATAAGTTGACGTGTTTCATCACCAGAACCATCATCGGCAATGACAATTTCGAAGTCTTTATGTGTTTGCTCAAAAAAGCCCCAAAGAACCTTTTCCAACCAAACAGGTGAATTATAAGTTGTAAAAATTACGCTTGTTTTCATTGTAATTTCTCACATTACGGATAACTCACTCTAATCTTTAAACATTTCACTAAGGTTACAAAATCATCACTTAGGGTCTCATTTTTTAGTCATGTGCTGTGGACTACATAATTGAGTGAAACACATAAAAGAACTTATATTCTTTTATTTTTCAAACGATATGCAAATCTACTTTGCATTAGCCAATCCATGCCCCTTGCTAGCGCAGCAACTACAATAAATGCAAATATTAACCGTATCCATAAAATGGTAAGCAAATCCGCACCAAGCAGTAACATAAGTAGTGTGTCTTCAATAATGCTATGGGAAAGCCCTAAGAAAGCCATGATTAAAAAGATGTCCTTGCGCGTCATTTCTCCGTCTTTTTCTTCTTTTATTAATAAGCTACCTCCGAAAGTCAAACCTAATAAAAACCCGATAACGATGATGTTAGATGCTTTGCTTCCAATACCCAATAAACGCAATAGAGGCGATAACAAAAAGTGAATAAACTTCTCTAAACCAATGTGTCGAATACCACGCAATAGCAGCGTCAATAAAGCAATAATGCACAGTGCTGCAACCAGTGTTTTCACTTGTACTATCAGCCAGCTTAACCACCCACCATTGCTATGCTCTGGCACCCAGTAGACACTAACCGGGGTCTGCAATACATCAAAAAATTGATAACTTAGGTGTAAAATCACTCCAAACAATAATGCACCGCCGACTCGCAGTAAAAGTGTAAACCTAAGACTCACCCCTACGGCTTTAGCAACAGCGGCTTCTATTGGAAGCCCATGCGCTATTAGCATCATAGAAGACAAAATACTGACTTGGGCCACAGTTAATTGTTCAACCGTGTTAAATTGATAAAACAACGCCATTCCAGCGTACAAATTGCCTGTTATTGCAGTTACCCACACAAGGCCCATTTCACCGGGTAAACCAACCCAAGACATAATCGGACTAATCCCTTCGCCCAAAAGCACTATCCAACCTAATTCTTCAACAAATTTAACGACAATCAATATGGGAACCATTATTTTTACTAGTCCCCAAAAAATATTTAATACGTCAAAAGCCCAATCACGTGTTGCGTGGTATATGGTGTTAAACATCTCGTTTCCTAACAGGACAGTGGTGGTTAAAAACTAATGAGAAGATTAACAAGACAACGAACTAATTAATGGTTTTAATCACTCCTTAAAGAAACTATAGTTTCTTTAATAGTAAAAATAAGAAACTTTATTAATGAAGTTACAAACTTTAGATATTCGAATATTGACTGAGCTTCAGCGCAATGCTGATCAAACCAATATTGCACTAGCTGAAAAAGTCGGTTTATCTGCCCCTGCTTGCTTGAAACGTGTGAAAAAACTCAAATCTGAAGGGATCATAGAGCGAGTGGTCGCAGTAGTGTCATCCACAGCCATAGGAAAACGCTTAAATATGGTGGTGGAAATCTACATGAAAAATGACGATTTGGCACTTTCCAATGTTTTTATTAATGCCATAAATGAATCGCCAGAAGTCAAACAGTGCTACAAAGTGACAGGAGAAGTAGACTTTGTATTGATAGTCAATGTAGCGGATATGTTTGAATATGAACACTTCTGCAAACGGGTACTATATTCTCATTCCAATATGAAAAAATTCACAACCTTAATCAGCTTGCGCCGGACCAAATTCGACTTGTGTCAAGAGGGATTGCTAGCCGATTAAGAATAACTATTCTTCATTAAAACACTTACTTATAAAGGGCTGAGCTATTAAATTGGTAGTTGGTGCTTATGAATAGGCTGCCTTAGAACAAAGCTCGTATGAACGCCATTTACCCCTTCAATTTTAGTCAGGCGTTTTAGTAGGAATTCTTCGTAATGACGCATGTCTCTTACTAAAACTTTGATAAGGAAATCTGAATCTTGCCCTGTAACCACATAACATTCCATGACTTCGGGCAATGCATTTGCAGCTTCTTCAAATTTTTCAAAACGGTCAGCGGTATGCTGATCCATAGTCACCCCAATCATGGCCATCAGATTCAAACCTAGCAATTCTCGGTTCAACAAAGTGACATGAGTTTGAATAATTCCCGCTTCTTCAAGTTGCTTAACCCTTCGAGCACAAGGCGTAGGCGATAAATTCACTTTCTCTGCCAATTCCAAATTACTAATACGAGCATTAATTTGAAGCTCGTTAAGGATCTGTTTGTCTTTTTGATCTAAATCCACATATATCACTAAAAACTATAAATATAATAGTGATAATAACTACAAAAATAAAAAATAACACTTATTTTAGTTACTTTAACTCAAAGGAAATAGATATAATTTCTAGCATATATCTTTAATCGTTATTCCTATTGAGCAAGTACAATGCAGCGCTTTGATCACACTAAGTACCCTAAGATTGTCACCTTAAATAAACCAGATCGTCGTTGGCCCAATCGCACTCTAGAAAAAGCACCTATGTGGTGTAGTGTTGATCTTCGCGACGGTAACCAAGCTTTAATCGACCCCATGACGCCAGAGCAAAAAATGGACATGTTTGATATGCTGATTGATGTTGGCTTTAAACATATTGAAGTAGGCTTCCCCGCTGCATCTCAACCCGACTTCGATTTTGTTCGCAAGCTTATTACTGAAAATCGCATTCCAGACGATGTGACCATTCAAGTACTTACGCAGGCCCGTAAAGAGCTTATTGTCCGTACCTATGAGGCACTAAAAGGGGTAAAAAAAGCTATTGTTCACGTTTATAACTCCACATCGACGACGCAAAGAGAGCAAGTGTTTAAAAAGTCGAAAGAAGAAATAAAACACATCGCAGTAGAAGGTGCTGCTTGGGTGAAAGAATTTGCGGCTAGACAACCTGAAACTCAATGGCAGTTCCAATATTCTCCAGAAAGCTTTACTGGCACAGAAATAGACTATGCCATTGATGTCTGCGATGCGGTAATTGATGTATGGCAAGCAACCCCAGACAACAAAGTCATTATCAATTTACCCGCAACAGTCGAAGTTGCTCCGCCCAATGTGTATGCCGATCAAATTGAGTGGTTCTGCGACAACGTTAAAAAACGTGACTCCATTATTGTGAGTCTGCATACCCATAACGATAGAGGATGCGGTGTCGCTGCATCAGAGTTAGGAATATTAGCCGGCGCAGATAGAGTTGAAGGTACCTTGTTAGGCAATGGAGAGCGCACAGGTAATATGGATATCGTTACCATGGGAATGAATTACTACAGCCGAGGTGTTGACCCAGAGCTAGACTTTTCAGCCATGGACAAAATTATTAATGTTGTTGAAAAATGTACGGCCTTGCCGGTGCACCCTCGCCATCCCTATGCTGGAGAATTAGTTTTCGCAGCGTTTTCTGGTAGCCACCAAGACGCCATTAATAAATGTTTAGCCAATCAGAATGACGGTGACATGTGGGACGTAGCATATTTGCCTATCGACCCAAGAGACGTGGGTCGAAATTATCAAGAAGTCATTCGCATCAACTCTCAATCAGGCAAAGGGGGGGTTACCTATGTGCTTGAACAAGAGCACGGCATTAAAATGCCCAGATGGTTACAAATAGATTTCAGTCCTGTGGTACAAAAAGAAGCCGAGCGTACTGAAGCTGAAGTGAATGCTGAACAAATTTTCGCGTTATTCAACAAAACCTACCTCAATGCCAATCAAAGCCGATCGCTTATCAAATACGAAGTTAAACGAGAAGACGGCATTGATGTGCTAAGCGCAGTGTTAGTAGAAAACGGTAAGGAGCATCATTTATCAGGTAAAGGCAGTGGTGTGTTAGAAGCCTTTGTTTCGGCAATGAGCGCTCATACCGGAAAGCCCTTCGTTATCATTAATTACAACGAACATACCCTAGGCACTGACGAAAGTGCTGAAGCTATGGCCTATGTGCAAATTAGTATTGATCAAAAACGGGTGTGTGGTGCCGGTAAAAGCCAAGACATTTTAGGTGCAATACTCAGTGCGATTTTAAACGCAGTGGCATTTGAGTAAGTAAAAATCCGTTACTTTTTGTGTTCTTCCTCGGTCTTCATACTACACAATGAAAACCGAGGAGTTAAACTCAATGCAAACCGAACGCTCAAAGGGTGTCACCCAGACTAAAAGTACACTTAGTTTTAACGACACTGTAAATACAATAAAAGCGCAAATAGATGAATTAGGGTTTAAAACCATTGCCGATGTTGATCATTCGGCAGCCGCCGCAAGCGTAGATTTATCTTTGCTGCCCAGCCGTTTAGTTATATTCGGTAAACCTCAAGGTGGCACGCCTCTTATGCAAGAAAACAGCTTGTTTGCCCTTGATTTACCGCTAAAGGTTTTAATTCACAGCAGTGAAAATAATGAGACTTTCGTAAGCTACAACACACCTAGTGAGTTAGCTCTGCGGCACAATGTTGATAGCGAACACAAAGCCATTACTATGATGCAGAACGCGTTGGCCAAAATAGTGTCTGCTGTAGTGTAAATTTGCCCAAATAAAAAAGGCCTGAGTCCGATACAATATCGAAAACAGGCCTTTTATCGAATTTATACTCTTAGTGGGCTTCTAAGTGAGCTTGGAACTCTTCGTAACCACCTTCGAAGTGATTAATTTTGTTATCTGTTATTTCAATAATTTGCGTTGCCAACGAGGTAATAAATTCGAGATCGTGACTCACAAAAATCACTGTACCTTCAAAATTCATTATCCCTTGATTTAACGCTTCAATTGATTCCATATCTAAATGGTTAGTGGGTTCATCCAACACTAAAACATTGATATCTTGCAGCATTAACTTACCAAACAAGAGGCGGTTTTTTTCACCCCCAGAACACACTCCGACCTTTTTCTTAAAGTCGTCAGCACTAAACAGTAAGCGCCCTAACATAGCTTTTACTTGTAAGTCGTCGTGCTTTGGTTGACGCCATTGCGACATCCAATCAAACATATTAATGTCTGCAGCAAAGTCTGCTGAACTGTCTTGAGGAATATAACCCGCTACCGCATTTTCAGCCCATTTTACTGTACCTTCATTAGCCTTAACTTCGTCAATTAGGCATTTCAATAAGGTGGTTTTACCCGCGCCATTTTCACCAATAATCGCCAGCTTTGCGCCCGCTTCTAACAACAAGTTACCGTTGGAAAATAACGGTGTGTTAGTATAACTATGGCCTAAATCTTCTAGCGTTAGGGCTAAACGATGCAGTTTTTTATGCTGCTTAAACTGAATAAAAGGCTTGCGACGACTAGACGCTTTAATGTCATTCAATTCAATTTTTTCTAGGCGTTTCGCTCTTGAGGTCGCTTGCTTTGCTTTTGAAGCATTAGCAGAGAAGCGCGCTACAAAGCTCTGTAATTCTTGTATTTCTGTGGCTTTTTTCGCATTTTCATTGTGAAGCTGTTCTTGCACCGCAGCAGCAGCCTCACTAAACGCATCATAATTACCCGGATAAATACGTAACTCGCCGTAATCAATATCCGCCATATGAGTACACACAGAATTCAAAAAGTGTCTGTCATGAGAAATAATAATCATGGTGGATTTACGCTTGTTTAGCTCTTCCGCCAACCAATGTATGGTGTAGATATCCAAGTTGTTGGTAGGTTCATCAAGTAGCAGTATATCTGGGTCAGCAAACAAGGCTTGGGCCAACAGCACCCTAACTTTTCGTCCTGGAGCAACTTCTCGCATGAGACCAAAATGATAGCTTTCTTCAATTCCAGCAGAAATCAAAATATCACCTGCACGAGACTCTGCGGTATAGCCATCCATTTCTGCAAATTTAACTTCTAGCTCGGCTACTTCCATGCCTTCTTCTTCGGTCATATCAGCTTTGCTGTAAATTTCATCACGACGCTGCTTTACGTCCCATAACTCACGGTCGCCCATGATCACGGCGTCAACCACTGACATGTCTTCAAACGCGAACTGGTCTTGATTCAAGATGCCCAGCTTGGTATCAGGTGCCAATGATACGTTTCCGGCACTTGGCGTAAGTTTGCCACTGAGTATTTTCATGAATGTAGATTTACCACACCCATTCGCCCCAATCAGACCATAGCGGTTGCCATTGCCGAATTTAGCAGAAATATTTTCAAATAAAGGCTCTGAACCAAATTGCATTGTTATGTTGGCAGTCGTGATCACAAGTGTATTCCGGAGTAAGTAAAAACAAAAAGCGAATGAACGCAGAAAAAGAGGCGCGAATATATAGAATTAAGGCTCGCCAGTCTACTAAATATACAAGGTTTAACCGTTATCAAACCAATTATTAATTATAAGAATAACCATTCTGATATTATTTAACTACTTATAATTTGCTGCGCATGTATTAGTAACCATTTGGGCAGGCCGTGAAAGTTGTTCAATAAGGTATTTCTGAAATGCTTCTGGATAGCCTTGTTGTGACAGTGCAAAGCTCATGCAGCTCAACCACATATCTCGCTCGACGTCAGTAATTGATAAGTGTTTATGAGCATGTGGAATATTAATTCCCCCATACTTTTCTTGGTACCGTTTAGGTCCGCCCATCCAGCCACACAGAAAGCTTGCTAGTTTATCTCGCGACAAGGCTTTGCTGCCATTGTCAGTCGTTTTGTCTTCGGGGTGCCAGCCCCAAATACGCTGATAATCAGGGTTGTCTCTCATTTCGTCATAAAAGCAATTCACTAAACGACGAATACCATCTTCGCCACCAGCGGCGTTATAGGTTGCATCCCCTGTTCCGTATTCAGTAGGAGTTAAATTCAAAATACGTACGTCCCGTTAATTTGTATGTCTCTGCCTCTAGCTAAAGGCGACAAGTCATCAGTGCTCACGGCGTAGGTTCTGTTTGTCAGGTTGTTCACTTGAATATTAATTGATAGTGAATCAGACACAGCCGCGCTTAATCCTAGCTGCAAGTAAACCGCGCTGCCTATGGGCAATTCGCTTGTTCCTGGTCTACGGTGGCGTTGTCGGTAGGTGGTGTTTAGCCAGGTTTCAATATTTTGGCCTTGATAACTTAAGCGTACATTGTGCTCGTGGGGGCTAACGTCGTTAATGGCTAAACCTTCATCGTCTTCACCCCATAACCACTGGCCGCTGAAACGCGCGTTAAACCTTGAAGTTAAAGGTATTGCGACAACATAGTTAACGCTGTCTATTTGCACATTCCCTACGTTAATGTACTGCTGTAGCTCATCACTTAGAGACACGCGTTCTATGTAATTGTCGATCCACTGGCGTGCTGCACTGAATCCTAGCTCTATTACATCACTGCGGTAATCAATATCAATTTGGGCATTTCTGCCTTGTTCTGTTTCTAGGCTGGGCGAGCCTAAAGTGACGCCACGAGGAGTACTGCCATTAAAGTAGCGTTCGGTGAGTACCGGCGCTCTAAAAGCACTACTTAAATAAAAGCTGGTTGATAAACTTGATAACCATTGATGCTTTGCGGTTAAGAAAATCGAACTATTGGTATCTGAATCTTTTCTTGGTGTGGCCGAAGAATCTTGTTGACGCAAGTGCTCCAAGCGAACCCCTCCGGCAATAGCTGTTTCTTGCCATTGATATAGGGTATCAGCAGAAATTGACCAGGCTTGTTGGTTTGCGTCTAAGTTACTTCTATCAAACACAACTAGGCCATCGTTACTTATTTCTTGTTCTTTGGCTTCTACTTTACTACGTGCATCTAACGCCGCTTTCCAATTCACGTCTAAACCCAACAGTGAAACCGAGTCGCTCACGTTTAGGCCCCAGCTTAATGCTGAATTAGACAAAATATTACGGCGCTGCTCAGGCCTTACTACGTCGGTGTCTAGAGAAAACTCATGGGCATACACTTGTGCATTTAGCCAACTAAACCTTAGTTTAGCTAACCAGTGATCGTTAGATGGGTATTCGGTTACTCGCTCTGTGGGTAAATCACTACTCGCCTTGCCCACATTATTTGCGGTTGAAACCAAAAAAAGAGCGTCTGTTATTGGCGTAGTCGTCGATGAGTATTTAACCCATCCTGCTGATTGCTCAAAACCGTCGAAAATCGACGTATTGTCAGCTGCTTCGCTGTTATTGCCATGGCGATAGCTGGCCCCCCAATGTATATCGCCATTGGCAACTTCGCTTCCACCTAATACTTGAATGTCTCGATAGTCTTGTTGTACGCCATATGCAGCGCTGATTTGAGTATCAAATGATGAGGCCAAACGTAAATCTATTCCACCGCCCAAAGCTCCGCTTCCCAACTGAGTCGATGCAGCTCCTGGCAACAAATACGCTCGGCCAAGTAATCCAGGAGGAATAAATTCAGCGGTATTTCCCGCTCGTCTTTCTGAGTGGATAGGAATACCTTCCACTAAGGTTTGCACTCTCCATCGAGACAGACCTCGGATACTCAAGGTTTGTAGTAATCCACCTTGCCCATTGAAAGTCACTTCTGGCGCTGAAGTTAACGCTTCTGCAATACTTAAGGAGCTGTTTAACGGGCTTCCTTCAATGGTCGAAACAGGTAATGTATCTTGTAAATGATATAAATAAGAAGGTGTATCTGCGTGTACGACAATATGTTCATCAACCTCTTCACTGGCAAATAAACTAAATGAGACAAATAAGGCTAAATAAGAAAGATGTGTTAATTGATGCTTCATTAAAGAGATTGTGATTAGGCCGCTACACCTAAGTGCAGCGGCTATTTTTTATTATGTTACTTTATTTTTATAAGCTAGGTAAATCTTGCCCAGGAACCCAAGGCGCACCTGCGCTATGAAGTTTCTGTTCAAACGCAGGAATATCTTGCGTTAAAATGGCATTGAGTGATGTTCTTAGCTCAGTTATTTCTTCTTTCGCGATATCTAAACTTCTACGAATAGCTGGAGTAGGGCCATACGTAGAACGGAATGTACCAATGTTAACATGGCTCAAACGGTCATAAATACCCGGTTCAGTCCATGCGCCTACTTGGTTTTTCGCAGGGTTACCGTTCAATTTAGTATCTAATGCGAATAACTTTTGACTCAATGCTGCGTAGTCTGCATCTAAGTCTCCAGGTGCTTGCGTTGTTCTATGCATCGCGGTTTTCAACGACTTCAAGTGTTTCACTGCATTACTTAGGGCCGCATCTACAGCCGTCATCACTCGCTGTGTATCAGACAACTCTTGCCAGAACGCTGTTACTTCAGCAGGATTCACATCTTTTAATGCACCCGCTTTACGTAAAGGTTCAACCTCAAAGGTTTGCGCTGCTTGCAATTCAGTAATAACACCATCTACTTCTTTGCTCATTGTCACACTATAAGTACCCGGTGCAACCATCATTCCCTGTGGTGTTCTACCTTGAGAAGTGACCGCTTGGAAAGCAGGCCAACGTAAATCCCATGTTGCACGGTGAAACCCTTTGCTAGCTTTTGCTGACATGCGGCGAACAACGTTTCCAGTCTTATCTTTAATAGTAAACCAAATCACAGGAGCAACTTCACGAGCTTCAACTTCAAGTTCATCCCAAGAAGGAAACGGCACTGTTTTGTCGTCTTTCTTTAATGCCTTTTCGTTTGCTTGGCGTGTTGCTTTATGTGACTTAATGTCGTCTTTTAAGTAATAAGTAAAGGTCGCACCGAACTCAGGGTTAGGCGCTGCATATAAAGTTGCACCATGGTTGCCTTTTGCTCCTCGCCCTAATGGCGCGCGCTCGATATACCACCAAGCTTTACGCGTAGGGAATAAGATAGCTTCTTGTTCTAGGGCTTTTTCAGACACATCTCTCAGCGCAGTATAATCATCAAGAATGAAGAAGCCACGGCCAAAACTCGCACCTACAAGATCATTTTCACGACGTTGTATTGCTAAATCACGAAATGAAATCGTCGGTACACCACCTTCTAGTTTCACCCATTTCTGACCGCTATTCGGGCTAAAGAACAATCCAAACTCAGTAGCAGCGAACAATAAGTCTTTATCGACGTGATCTTGTACCATGCGCCATACAAGGTGGTTGTCAGGTAAATCACCCGCGATAGACTTCCATGACTTACCTCGGTTAGTACTTTTCAATAAGTAAGGTGTGAAATCACCGTATTTATGATTATCTAAAGAGATATACACCGTATCGGCATCGAACAAATCGGCTTTTATGTCATTAATAAAGGCAGTATCTGGCACTTTTGGCAAGTTACCGACTTCAATTTTACGCCAGTTTTGGCCACCGTTATCGGTTACCTGAATGTGACCATCATCTGTACCTGCGTAAATAAGCCCTTCTTGAACTGGCGATTCAGCTAAAGAAGTAATAGTAGAAAACTGAGACATAGCGAAGATATCCCAAGGACCATCCCAGCTTTGCTGTCCACCCATGATAGGTTGACGTATTCTTTCTAAGTTCTTAGTTAAATCACCAGATATAGCAGTCCATGAATCACCTCTATCTTCTGAACGCCACACGCGATGTGATGCGTAGTAAAGTCTGCTTGGCTTATGTGGGCTAACTAAAATAGGTGCATCCCAGTTAAAACGTTCGGCACCTTCACCTTTTTCAGGTTGAGGTTGAATATAAACAATTTCACCGTTGGTACGGTCGTAACGCGTTAAATTACCTTGTTGCCATTCAGCATAAACAATATCAGGGTTGCCAGGCTCTGTTGCTGGCTGATGACCATCACCAAATAACACCACTTGCCAATCGGCGTTTAAAATACCGTGAGAGTTATCCGTGCGAGAAGGTCCGCCTTGAGTATTGTTGTCTTGTGTTCCACCGTAAATATTATAAAACGGCGCGTCATCATCGACCGCAACTTTATAGTATTGAGTGATGGGTAAATTGTTCACAAAACGCCAATTTTCACCCTGGTCGTAGCTTTCATAAATACCGCCATCAGACCCAACAATCATGTAGTTTTTATCAGAACCCACAAACTCCATGGCATGGTTATCAGAGTGCTTATGTTCTTCTTTCATTGTGGTAAAGGTTTTACCGCCATCATGAGACTGCTGCATACGCACACCAGCCAAAAAGATATGGTCGAAATAATGAGGGCTAACATAAAGCTCTTGGTAGTAATGTGGACCCGTGCCTCCAGCTACCGCATCAGCACCTTTAACCCATGATGCACCACGGTCAGACGAACGGTAAACTGCGCCAGTACGACGTTCAGTTTCAATGGCTGCATAGACTACATCCGGTTGCATTGGCGAAATAGCTAAGCCTATTTTACCCAACTCTCCTTTCGGTAAGCCTTGGGTTAATTTAGTCCATGTTTCGCCGCCATCTACTGATTTGTGTAAACCTGAATTCGGGCCACCGCCATAATAAGCAGCAACAGTACGGTGGCGCTGCCATGTTGCAGCGTACAATACGTTAGGATCTCTTGGGTCAATAATAAGATCGGTAACACCAGTCCATTGGTCATCGCCTAATGTGCGTTCCCAATCTTTACCGCCATTGGTCGTTTTGTATAAACCTCGCTCACCACCTTCAGCCCAAAGGTTGCCTTGAACTGCAACCCAAACAACATCTGAGTTTGTCGGATGAACTATAATTTCTGAAATATGTTGGCTGGTTTTTAACCCCATGTTTTTCCATGAGCCACCGCCGTCTTTACTCAAGTAAATGCCATCGCCAAAACTAATGTGACGACCACCGACGTTTTCTCCAGTTCCTACCCAAACGTTTGCGCTATTTTGAGGGTCCAAAGCAACAGCACCGATGGCATAGACGTCTTGGTCATCAAATACCGGCTTCCACGTCACACCAGCATTAATTGTTTTCCAAACGCCACCAGAACCAGCGCCAACGTACCAAACGCTTTCGTCGTTAGGATCAATGGCAATGTCTGCAATACGACCTGACATAAACGCAGGTCCAATATTTCTTAACGATAAGCCTTTAAATGTCGCACTAGACAAAGTAGATGTTTCTTCATCTCCTTTCTTAGCTGCGAACGTATTCGAACAAAAAACGGTAACGCAAAGCACCGTAGTCATTACTACAGGCCTAATTTTGTTAAACATGGTTTTCCCCTAGATATTTTTATTTTTTTAATGGCACAAACTGCGTGGGTATCAGTGTTCATGAAAAATTCAGATCATGAATCAGGCTAAATTAAATCACTCAGCCTCGGCCTTGAACTTAGTTACGATGAACACACGAAATAATAAGCGGAGATGCGCAACCAGAAAAATGCAGATATTGAGCGAATTTCACAATGAGCACCTGCAAAGAAGGTGGAATCAAAAAAGCCCTTTAAATATAAAGGGCTTTTAATACTAAATAGTGTCAGTTTTAACGCTTTTCGCCCTGACTCAATTCAATTTTAGAAAAAGTCACTTGGGTATAGTCGCCATTTTTGAAGTCAGTTTCCCAATCGCCTGTTCCACCACAACCGGTTCCCCAAAATGCGTGCTTCGTACCACCATTGCATTGGTTGTACGCACCCGCTTTAAAGTAATGCCAATCTCCCGTATAACCTTGAGGATGATCCTTGCTATCTACGTTACCGTATGGATCAACGTTATCAGCTAGATTTACCGCGTATTCAATCGTTTCTTTTCCTTCAGCAGTAAAGGTCAAATACATGGTGTCTTTGTATACGTTAATTTCGTAACTAAAGTCTTCACCTAATGCTATTCCAGCAGCTTTAGGATCATTGGGATTTTCCCACGTATTTCCCCACACAGGATAAGCGATATCAGTGCGGTTTGGATCTTCTTTAGGAAGATTTCGTTCATAGTTCCAAAATACAGAACCGGTTTCATGGTTAGGGTATTTTTTAAAATAAATCTTGATTGGTTCATTGCCATAGCCAAAACCATCTACAGGGACTTTATCTTTACCCGCATGAATTTGACCAACAACAACAGAATAGGTTGGTTTTAACTCAGGCTTGCTGCTGTTTACTGCTACGTGATCAACATGCAAAGTTGCGTTTAGTTTACCCCCAATCTGTGCAAATGCGTCTGCATTTTTATGCGACGCTATTGCGAAGTTATTCTTAGGCGCTTTTGTTTTAATACGGGTATCAAAACCACGCATCATGTGCCTAAGTTCGCTTCTCGTATTTTTAGAGTTTGCCGTAGTAACCGCTACGTTAGGGCTGGTAAACACCACTTCACCACTGTCATTGACATAAAAGTAGTCATCGTGAGTGTAGGCTTGAATGTCTTTGGTTTTTATTTGATCTGGCTTGCCATCATTATTGGCATCTTGAGGTAATGTAATATTCCAATATGATAAATCGATAACTTGCCCTGGGTGTACAAGGGTGGTTTTACTCTCTGCTTTACTTGCATCTGAATCAGTGCTTGAACACCCCATTCCCGCAATTGCGGTAACTACAGAAATACCTGCAAGGCTTAATAATCGTTTGTTAGACGATAAGCCCAAAATTTCTTTCAATAACATAAATAGCTTCTCTTGATTCACTTGAAAATTGATGATCCTTCACTTTAATTCGTGAAGAATAAAGATCTATCAAGCAGAGTACAACTAGTCTGATACTTTGTTATAGAAAAGTTTGACTGAATCAAAAGCCTTTTTCTTTTCTCCAACTGGAGACATTAACCCTTTTCTGTTGAAGTCTTTTTGAAATTTTCCGTGAATACGCCTAGGGCTGCGAAAATCCATTAAAATCCAAGGCGAAACGCCAGACCACCCATCAATAGCGTCTAACATTTTAAAGGTTTTGTCGTACACCTCTGCTTGAAACTCTTCCGTCCACCTTTCTGTTTTATCACCGTGCATACCTTGTACTGCACCCGCGCCAAACTCACTAATAATAACAGGCTTATTGTAGGGAATATGCCAGCGAGTCCGTTCTAATTTTTTTGATAAACCTTCATACCAACCGATATATTGATTGAAACTAACAATGTCGACAATATCCGATAACGGATCAGATACTATGGCCAAGTTTTCATCTTCTTGGTCGTAGTGCTTTTCCATAGCCGCACTAATTAAACGACTGCCATCTAAACCCTCGGCTTCTTTAGCCAAACGAGATAAAAAGACGGTTCTAGATTCGGTCACAGGGGTTTCATTGGCAATAGACCAAATAACAACCGCTGCGCGGTTTCTATCGCGCACAATCATTTCGGTTAACTGCTGCTCTGCTTTTTTATAGGTTGCTTCGTTTGTCCAATTAATTGTCCAATAAACCGGTATTTCAGACCATACGAGCAATCCCAGTTCTTCTGCTATTCGAACCGCACTTTCACTATGAGGATAATGAGCCAAGCGTACATAATTTGCGTTTAGTTCTTTTACTTTGTTAAGAAGATAGCGAGCTTGTTCTGCATTTTTTACTCTTCCCCCTCCATCTACAGCGTATTCCTCATGAAGCGATACACCTTTGAGGAATATTTTTTCGCCATTGAGCAATATGTCTTTGTCTTTAGTTTCTATTGTTCTTAAACCAATGGTGTCTTTGAGTTCATCAAATTCTGTGGAAAATTTAATGTCATAAAGTTTTGGGTTGGTCGGCGACCAAGGAGTAAACTCAGGCAAGTTCGTATTAAAGCTCGCAACACCTTCTTTATCTGTAGTTGCCTTAACCACTAGATTCAATTCAGGTATTGCCATAACAACGTCTGTATCTTGAATTTGAGACCCCGACAGTTTGACCTTCACATCAAAACTCTTTGTTTTCACAGAGTCTAATGTGCTTTGGTAATGCTGAATAAACTGTTTTGGTAAGGGAATGAGATCCACGTCTCTAGTGATCCCACCATAGTTCCACCAATCAGTATTAAGCGTAGGCACCTCATCTGCACCACGCTTATTATCAACTTTCACTACTAGGGAGTTAATACCGGCTTTAACTGCATCTGTTATATCAAAGAAAAAGGGAGTAAATCCGCCCAAATGTACACCTAATTTTTTCCCATTTAGGTAAACGTCTGCACGATAATTAACGGCGCCAAAACGCAGAACCAATCGGTCGCCTGCGGTTTGTTCAGGCTTGTTGAATTCCTTTCGATACCAAACTGTACCTTCGTAAAAGTACAAACGCTCATCTTGTGTGTTCCAATCAGAAGGGACTTTGATTGTTGATGCTTCATCAAAATCGTATTCCAATAATTCAGACTTTGACTTTACTTTTGAATCAGTGAAAAACGCATTTTTACTCGGGTATTCTTGATCATCAAATTTCTGCCAACGGTAGTTGTAAAATCCATTTTCATAGGGGTCAACGATATACCGCCATTGCCCGTTTAGGCTGATTTTGTAACGGTTAAAGCTATCTAATCCGTTAATATCCTGGGTTTTGGCAAAAACATTAGCGCCAAAATTACTAGTTAAAATCAGAAAAAATACAAGAAATAATTTGAATCTAGCAGTGAACATCATGGTATTCGCCATGTTCTTTGTTAAAAAACAAATGTAACACATTTATAACAAACATCGATTTTAAATTACAAATTTTCATGGCTAACTTAGCCTCGCAGGTTTCATTTATCATTAAAACAACAGCTTCAAACGTAATAAAAGCCATAAACGCGGATTTACTCCTTTTCACCTTTATTCGTATTTGGACTAAGTATGACAAAATCGTTAATTTTTTAGTGATTTAATTTAACGTATAATTAACCTATATGAGTTTGGTAAGTTAACGGGAATTGTTGAGGTATCCGGAATAATGAATAAAACAATAGTATTAAGCGCAGGTGTATTGTTGCTCTCCGGTTGTGGAGGCTCATCTGGCAGTGATCCT
This sequence comes from Alteromonas sp. 5E99-2, assembly GCF_017368475.1. Classification (GTDB taxonomy): domain Bacteria; phylum Pseudomonadota; class Gammaproteobacteria; order Enterobacterales; family Alteromonadaceae; genus Alteromonas_F. Next base: position 45,203 of record NZ_JAFNJE010000015.1, on the reverse strand, counting down.
GAGCCAGTCTCAGTTGTTGAAGAAGCTCCACCAGTCGAAGGCCCAGCGCCCGTCGAAGATCCAGAGCCTGATGAAACTCCAACACCGGGTAATAGTGTCGCCAGCCCTTTGTTCCCGCCACTCTCATCAGTTACAACATGCGCAGGTTTAGATTATATCAATCTAATCAGTGCGCAAAGTGATGCTACGCCCTCAGCGAATTTGACTGCAGACAATGCCATAGACAATTTATTAACAGCTGAAGCGAGATGGGAGACAACGGATTCTCCCGCGGCATTAACCATTGATTTAGGCTATCGCCATCAAATTAAAGAAATTGGTACCGCTTGGTATCAAGGTGATGAAAACATCACATCTTTTGACATTGAAATATCTGAAGACGGTATTAGCTATTCTTCTTTATTATCTGCTGAAGCATCTAGCGGAGATACAGAATCTATTGAGCGCTTTGATGTTCAAGATTCAGTCGCTCGATTTGTTAGAATTACGAGTTTTGGTGACAGCCAGACCAACACCACCTCCTTATTAGAGGCTTCAGTATTTGGATGTCCGCTAGATGTAGACGTAGCGCCAATAGAAGAACAAAATATTGATGTTGCACAATTTGGTTTAGACCCGACTCTTCCTCCTGGGGATAACTTTGACTTATTAACTTGGTCTCTAGATACACCAGAAGAAGATCCAGATGATGGCAGAGCACTACGAACAAGCGAACGCGATCTGGACAATGGCTATGAAGAAGACGATTTTTTCTTTACTGCAGATGATGGCGGAATGGTTTTCAGAGCAACGCTGTTTGGCGCAACGACTTCAGATAATACACGATTTACGCGCTCTGAACTGAGAGAAATGTTGCGCCGCGGTAATACAGGTATCAGCACTCAAGGTGTAAACGCAAACAACTGGGTTTTAGGTTACCAGCCAGACACACCTAGGCAAGTTGGCGGTCGAGGCGGCCTTTTGACTGCTACCTTAAAAGTTGACCACGTAGCAACAACAGGCTCTAATCAACACGTAGGACGCTTTATCATTGGTCAAATTCACGCCGAAGATGACGAGCCTATTCGCTTGTATTTTAAGAAATTTCCAGACAACGACCGTGGTTACATATACTTTGGTCATGAAATCCGCAACCAAGATGATATTTGGCGTGTGGTAGTAGGGGACGAACACCCGATTGTTGACGAAGATAATGAGCCAATCTTTAACCCCAATCCTCAGCAGGGTATCGAATTAGGGGAGATATTCTCTTACGAAATAGATCAGTCGGGCTCTCGAATCGACGTTATCGTCCGCCGAGGTGACTTGAATGGACCTATCATAGGCCATAACTACATTGATATGGCTGAGCAAAACAGTGGCTACGATGTAGTCGAGGAATGGAATTACTTCAGAGCAGGTGCTTATTCGCAAAACGATACAGGCGAAGATGATGATGAAAACAACGGCTTGAATTCAGATTTTTATCAAGCAACGTTTTACGCTGTATCAAATAGTCATGATGTTAACACTGCAATCGACGATCAACCCAGTTTAGGTAGCCCAGCCGGCAATCAGTTTGCAAATATCAACGATACCGATGCAAACGACACTGGTGAACTTCGCTATTCATTGCCTAGCTCTCTTGCACAAGGTCGACTAGAAGTTCGTTTCACTCGCACCGATGACGATGCCGGAAATACCGATGGTTTTATCAGTTTATACAATGCTGAAAATCGTAACGACAACTCAATTCTCGATTTACGGGTTAGAGACGATTCCTTTGGAACCCGCTTTCCTAGTTTAAATATTGACACTGATATAGCTGCTGTTACGCCCAATACCTTCCAAACTGCAGTTATGACGTGGGAATATCCAAATGGCAACACAAGTTCTGGTTCTCTTCCTACGGTTACTGTAGCTATCGACGGAGTAGATATTGCAGGTCCATTTACACCCGTTGGGAGTGACCCTGAAGGCGGTGTAACAACTGTATCCTTCAGGTTCGGTGATAACTCGACACAAGTTTCTCCTAAAGCAAGACTCGCTATCGACGATATACGTATCTACTCAGACACGGAAGGAACGAACCTTGTGTTTGAAGATGACTTCGAAAGTTATGACAACGGAATTGACTTAAACCCTAGTGTCAATAGTGCATCTGTGTATGACTCTAGAACATCCGAAGCAACTGTTGCCACAGAGCAGTAAACGAAAAAAAGACTAAAAGCCCTCTTTCATTATGTAAGAGGGCTTGCAGGTTCACTGATTGCTAGCACGCTGTTTTCTTCTCTTGAAGATACAAAAAATTGTGCCTTCCCTTCATATCTGTACGTCATTTCCCAAGACTCAGTCAAACCTCAAACTAACAACTTAAACTCTTCATTATTCACTTGCTCAACAACAAAAGCATGCATTATCTGCCGGTTTTAATCCTGTTTATAAGTTGCCATTAAGCTAATGTGTTCTAAAGTATTAAATAGACACTTAAAGTTATCGTTATAGCGAGTGGTACATGCATATTCAGCACGTTGTTCGCTTGAGCCTAGTACTCTTTTTATCCAATTACGCTCATGGAGAAACGCAGTTAAAAAACGATTGTAAGCCCTCAAATTTAGAATCATTTCATGTAGATAAGATTGATATAAAAGCACAAACTATATTTGATGAAACAGCCAAAAATACGCTAAATATCCACCGCTGGGCAAATAAATTACACATAAACACCCGTGAATTTGTCATAGCAGAGAGGCTACCTTTTCAACAAGGTGACAGCGTCAATTTATCTGATTTAGGCGAAGCTGAAGCTCTGTTGCGAGGCCAAAGTTATATTGCAAATGCAGCTATCACTGTATTGGGTATATGTAACGCGAAAGAACCTAATGAAATTAAGGTTGAGACTCAAGATAATTGGACCTTATTTCCTGCATTTTCACTTAGTAGAACAGGGGGAAGAACCAGCAGCCTTATAGGCGTAAGTGACGCTAATTTTCTTGGGTTAGGTATAGGCGCTCGCGTTCGTTATACACAAGATGAACAGCGCAGTGGCTACCAAGTCTCTTTTTCATCTGCCGTTCATTGGATTCGACACGCCAATGTGCGATTAACCCTTGCTAATAACGATGATGGAAACCAGTATCGATTTACTTTCGATAAACCTTTTTATCATTTAGGAACAAACACAAGGCAATTCTTGCAAGTAAATAGCGATGAAAGAACCCAAGATATTTTTCAGAATGATAAAACCCGCAATAGCCTAAATACCCGAACTCGATTTTTTCGCGGGGCATATGGTTGGCGCTTACACTCAAATGAACTCAATTCATCAAGACTTACAGTTGGTTTCGACTCTTCCAATACCGAATTCGAATTTGATGAAACTAGCCCTAGTTTTAACCCTTTATTTTTGCCGGAGAACAGGAACTACCGTTATCCATGGGTATCCTACGAATACCTTCAACGGAATATAGTGGTAATGCACGATGTTCACTTAATTAAACAACCTGAAGATATTAATTTAGGCTGGCGATATAGGGTTCAGCTGGGCCTAGAAACTAACGATGTAAGAGAAAATAGTGATCTCGGGTACCACATTAATGCCAGCGCAAACCGGGCTTTCAAAATAGAAAACTGGTTACTGTTGTTAGATTCTCGATTTAATGCAATTTTAAATACTAGCGCCAAAGATTTTATTCGCTCATCCAACAAAGTTGAAATTTTCTACCGGAAAAACAGAGCTTTAGGATACTACGGGAGAGTATCTGCAGACTTTTCAACAGGCCAATTTATCGACCGACCGCTTGTTATTGACGACGACAATGGTGTACGAGGCTACCCGCTCCAATACCAACATGGCGACCACAGAATATCAGCAAGTGCGGAAGCTCGCTTTTACACTAATTACAATATCTACCAATTTTTTGAGCTTGGATTTGCTACTTTTATTGACGCTGGCCGTGCTTATCAAGGCGAACTATCAGCATTTAATGAAGATGATGGTGTGCTAGGTAGTATTGGTTTAGGCGCACGATTTTATTCTAACAAAGCCACTAACACTGGGGTAATACATGTGGATCTTACTTTTCCTCTAACAAACGGAGAAGGCGTTGATACCCTAGCTTGGAGCGCCCAGCTTAGACGTTCTTTTTAATTTTATGTAAATAATAACAATTATCATTTGCATAAGATAAATTACTGTGCAATTATACAACTAGACACAGTCTCCACGTGTCTCTCACTATGATGTTTTTTGCAGGCCTCCTTAGGCCTGCTTTTTTTTGTCTGAATCAATTTCATTAATACCCTAGCAAAATCACCAATTTTGTACGATAATTATGCAATAGAGGTGATGTATGACAGTTTCAATTAACACAAATTCAATTTTAGCTTCTGGCCTACAAGGCCTACAAAATGCATCTAATGGTATTGCTTCTGCTTCGCTGTCTATTGCTCAAAGAACAGCACAAAATACCTTAGAAACCGAAGGTGTGAATGGTGTATTAGAAAATGCCGCCGTTCAAGGTTTAGAAACTACCCGCCAGCTTATTCCCCAAGCAGAAGGAAGTCTCACCAGCGATCTTATTTCGCTACAAGTCAATGCGCTGAACGCACAAGCCGCCGCAGAAGTTATCGACGTTGCCGATGAAACCGTCGGCCGTATAATTGATATCTTTGCCTAGTCGCGCCGTTTATTTGCCATGAACATTGTCACTCCTTTCGCTATTAGCCCAATTATCAATACGGCTAATCCAAATACGGAAGCCGTTAGAAGAGACAATATATTACGCGAAACCATTCCCCAACCAACGAGAGGAGAGGGTGGAAGCGCAGAACAAGGCCTAGGTTCAGAAGGCGATAGAGCTCGCCAATCGGCAGGTTTAATCAGCAACCCCACTTACGATCGTCCTGAAATACAAGCCGCGCCTTTAGAACAAGGTGAAGAAACTGAAGCCAACCAGCAAGACAATGGCCAAGATGAAAGTGCAGGAAGAGAAGACGCGCAACAAGAACAGCGAGAGCAAGCCGAAATAAGAGAGTTGCAAACTAGAGACCAAGAAGTCCGTGCTCATGAACAAGCCCATGCAGCAGTAGGTGGTCAATATGCGGGGACGCCTACCTATGAATTTGAAACCGGCCCTGATGGACAACGTTATGCCGTTGCCGGAGAGGTGTCTATTGATATATCAGAAGCAGGTACGCCTGAAGAAACAGTAAGAAAACTCCAGCAAGTGCGCGCCGCAGCATTAGCCCCAGCAGAACCATCAGCACAGGATTTACGGGTAGCTGCAGAAGCGGCAAGAGGCGTCATTGAAGCACAAGCTGAAATTGTCAGAGAAGCAAACGAAGAGGAAGCCTCTTCGGAAGACACTCAAGATGCAAGTACCATCGCTACACCATCACTGGACGATATTGTTAACCAAGCCGATGTGTCCACCCCAACTCGCTCTCTCGACTCGATCACATTAGAAGAAGACGACGACGAAACCAATCAAGCTTCATTTTCCAGCATAAATCGCGTTATTTCACAATTTTACGAACGCGCGGTTAATCCCCAAGATGGTATTATCTTCGAACGCGCTTAGTTTTTCTTCGCTTTCGCAAAGGCATCAGCAAAGGCATTCCCCATAGCTCCATTTTGCGGTTGAGGCTTGCTTGCCCTAGGCGCTGGCTTACCTTTCGGTTTATGGTTATCTCGCTGTTGCGCCGGACGTTGCTGGGTCTGCTTTTCATCTAAACGCATGGTAAAAGAGATGCGTTTACGATCAACATCAACTTCTAGTACCTTAACCTTAACAATGTCGCCTGTTTTAACCACGTCTCTAGGGTCTTTTATAAACTTATTCGTCAGCGCAGAAATATGCACTAAACCATCTTGATGTACACCCACATCAACAAAAGCACCAAAGTTAGCAACGTTACTGACTACTCCTTCTAAAATCATACCGGGCTTTAAATCAGCCACGGTATTCACGCCGTCTTTAAACGTGGCAGTTTTAAACTCTGGTCGAGGATCGCGACCGGGTTTATCCAATTCAGAAATAATATCTTTCACTGTCGGCAAACCAAATGTGCCATCGGTAAAATCATCAGGGCTAAGCTGTTTTAACAATTCAGTGTTGCCAATTAAATCATTGACCGCCACATCTGAACGACTGACGATTTTGTCCACTACTGGGTAAGCTTCTGGGTGCACTGACGAGGCATCAAGGGGGTTTTTACCGTTCACAATTCTTAGGAATCCAGCGGCTTGCTCAAAGGCTTTAGGTCCAAGGCGAGCCACTTTTAATAGCGTTTTTCTGGAATCGAACACCCCATTTTCATCGCGATATTTAACGATATTTTGTGCAAGTGTTTTGTTCAATCCAGACACATAACTCAATAGCGAAGGAGAAGCCATATTCAAATCAACGCCCACCGCGTTAACACAGTCTTCAATGACCTTGTCGAGGCTGCGTCCCAACTGGCTTTGATTTACATCATGCTGGTATTGGCCAACGCCAATAGCTTTAGCTTCTATTTTTACTAGCTCCGCCAATGGGTCTTGTAGTCTCCGTGCAATAGACACAGCACCTCGTATAGAAACATCAAGATCAGGTAGTTCATCTGAAGCCAACTGAGACGCTGAATACACCGAAGCGCCAGCTTCACTAACCATGATTTTTTGCACCCCTAAATCAGGGTTAGCTTGCATCATTTCGGCAACCAGTTTATCGGTTTCACGAGAGCCAGTACCATTACCGATACTGATTAATGACACCTTGTGTTGTTTGCACAAATTCGCCAAGGTACGCAGTGATTTGTCCCACTGGTTTTGCGGTACATGAGGGAAAATAGTTGCCTTGCCCGCTACCTTGCCCGTGTTATCAACAATGGCGACTTTTACCCCTGTGCGTAAACCAGGATCCAGCCCCATAGTAACCTTGGCGCCGGCAGGTGCAGCCATCAACAAGTCATTTAAATTCTTAGCAAAAACCTGAATGGCTTCCTCTTCCGCTTTTTCTTTTAAAGCGCCAAACAACTCAGTTTCCATATGCAAAGACAACTTTGCCTTCCACGTCCAATGAACAACTTGTTGCAGCCATTTATCGGCTTTACGGCCCAAAGAACGAATTCCTACGTGTTCACTGATAATGTCTTCACAAGGAGACAACGCCGACTCTTGTCCGGGAGTGGTATCAAGCTGGATATTCAATACACCTTCATTTCTTCCTCTGAACATGGCTAATGCTCGATGAGAAGGAGTGTTACTTAGCTTTTCTGAATGTTCAAAATAGTCTTTAAACTTAGCCGCGTCTTGTTCTTTGCCTTTGCTCACTCGACTTGCAATATGAGCATTAGTTTTTAAATAACGTCTCACTTTTGCCAATAGTGAAGCATCTTCAGCAAAGCGCTCCATTAAAATAAAACGCGCACCGTCTAGTGCTGCTTTGGTGTCCGCTATGCCTTTTTCACTACTTATATATTCACTAGCTTGAGATTCTGGATCCAGCGTTGGGTCGTTAAAAAGAGTATCAGCTAACGGCTCTAACCCTGCTTCAATGGCTATTTGGCCTTTCGTTCTGCGCTTGGGTTTATAAGGCAGATACAAATCTTCTAGCGTGGTTTTGCTATCTGCACTGAGGATAGACTTACGCAATGTATCAGTTAGTTTTCCTTGTTCATCTATGCTTTTAATTATCACTTCTCTGCGGTCATTCAAATCTCGCAAATAACCCAATCGCTGCTCAAGAAGGCGCAATTGTGCGTCGTCTAAACCTTGTGTTATCTCTTTTCTGTATCGAGCAATAAATGGCACGGTAGAACCATCATCGAGTAAGTTAACTGCGGCTTGGATTTGCTCGGGTTTTACTTGAAGTTCCTGAGCCAAAATAGTGTTTATTGTCATGATTGTTTTACTGAAATGAAATTTGAAAGAGTGAACAAGTGAATAATTAAATTCATCGTCATAATGTATTTGTGCAATAAGCCATACTCTTTTCCTTATTGCGACATCGCCAGTATAACACCGAATAAGCCAAAGAATAATTGAAGTACCATAAATAAACTCAGTTGATACAATGACGTTAACTCACCAACATCCCTTGTTTAGGAAAGTGATTGAAGACTAAGCTAGTAACGCCAGAAGGCTATAAGAAGTTAAAAGACGAACACGACCATTTGTGGTACGAAAAGCGCCCAGAAATAACTAAAATTGTGACTTGGGCAGCGAGTCTTGGCGACCGTTCAGAAAATGCAGATTATACCTTCAACAAACGCATATTAAGACAAATCGATAGGCGCGTGCGTTTTTTGCGAAAGCTACTGCCAGATCTAAAGGTGATTTATCACTCTCCCGAACAAAATGGCAAGGTGTTCTTTGGCGCATGGGTTGAAATAGAAAACGAAGATAACCCTGACGAAATAAATCGCTTTAGGATTGTAGGCCCAGAAGAAATTTATGGCGATTCTACTGCTTGTATCTCAATAGATTCGCCTATGGCGAGAGCGTTAATTGGGAAAAGCATAGACGATGTCTGTACCGTAAAAACCCCAGCAGGAGAAAAACACTGGGTTATTTCCAATATTGAATATAAAAGTGCTTTTGAAAGCGGCTCTCTTAAAAACACGTCCCTTAAAAACGAGCCTCTTTAAAACAATATTTAATAGAAAAGACTATTTAAAGTCATACCCTAAATACTCAATGTCTTTTTGATACATTTTCGCAACCACAGCCTGGGTTTCTTCGTTGTAGTAAGCGCAATAATCTTTGCGTTTACTTCTATTGTTCACAGGTAATTCTGCATCGACATTTAATTTGTCACAAAGAAATTTAAAATCCTCGTCAATGCGCTCTAAATAACCAATAAAGTCTATTTTCACTTTATTGTACTTGTCCAAAATGTAGTGAGTTTGTGGCTTAAAGTGATGATGCTTGTACAAGTTTTTTGGGTTACTCAACCAATTTTTTACGAAATCATCAAAACTTTCATACTGTGCCAGCTCTTTTTCGTAGAATTCCTTGTCCCATTTATTCATTCCTCCTTGCTGAAGGAAAAAATAGGCGGAAACCACTCGATCCCAAGGGTTTCTAACAATAGTAAATTTAAAATAATTCTGAATTGCTTTAGGTTCATAAACAGTTAAGTATTGCTCTAACGTAGTATGGCCACCCGCTAAATTACCAAATAATGCTTTGTTAACCGAAATACCCGCACACTTTGGAATGTGTACAAAGATTGCTTTTTTATCATCAAACGGTTTATAGGAACCTTCAGACTCAGTCTCTTTCTTTCTCAATAGCTGAGTAGCACTAAAATCGTCTTTACGCCTTAATTTATAATCGAGCCACTTTAGTTCTAAATAAATACGTGTTGGCAATAATTTAATCAGTTGCTCTTTCATTCAACTTCCTTTTCCAGGTTGAGCATTGTTTCATTCAATTTATTAGCCAACATAGTGGCATAAACATCTTGTGCATAGTGATGATCTAGCAAGTCTGAGTTCAGTAAATAATCGGCTACTACCCCATTGTCGCCAAGAGATTCAACGTCTAAATTAATGTACTGAACTTCTTCGTCTGCACAAATTTTTTCAATGGCTTTATTAAACGCTATAGTTAAATCAGTGCGCTCTTTTTGCGTTGCTGTAATGTCTTTTCGAGCATTCGCTATTTCACCCCAAGTTTGATCGTCTTTAATCGTCGGCAAAGGCGTACTAATACAAACGATCTGACTTTTTTGAGACAGCTCAACAATGAGTTTTTTGTAGTTTGAGATTGCCTTATCCATCATCTCCACTACAGGTACCTTGTACTTTTCAGCGCGATACCAAATAACAAACCCCGTATCCACTTCACCTAGCTGCAAAATAGTAATATCGGGTTCTATTTTTTCAAATTCCGCCATAAACAAAGGCAGAGCTTGGGTTTTTGAATTGGGGTTTTCTAATCCTGAAACTGTAGCACCACCCACAGGCAAAGCAGTCAACTTATAGTCGTTCAACGCTTTTTTTAAAATTTTATGATTAAAAACGCTAACATGGGAGTCACCCATGACTAATAGCTTTTTTTTTGCTTTAAAAAGGTGCTTACTCAGCTTCAATAAACCTTTCATAAATAGACTCATCGCAATGAAAATGAGAGAACACGCAAGGTAAAGCATTCACCAAAGGTATTCAACTGCTATTGTGCAATTTCCGTCTATGTTGAAGGTGTAATTGTGAAGTGAGAAATGAACAGCAAATATCAAGTTAACTAGCAAGAAGCTAGCTAACTTGATACGAAAAAAGCTTTTTATTCTTCAGCAGGAACGTCAGGTTTAATTACAGCAAGTAATTCAACATCAAAAAGCAATGTTGAGTTTGGTGTAATGCTGCCAGTAGCACGCTGACCATAAGCCAATTCTGATGGGATATAAAAACGGTACTTTCCGCCTTCTTTCATCAATTGAACCCCTTCAGTCCAACCCTGAATAACGCGGTTCAATGGGAAGGTTGCTGGTTCACCACGGCTGTATGATGAATCAAACTCAGTGCCATCAAGCAATGTGCCTCTGTAGTGCACTGTCACTGAATCAGTGGCAATCGGTGAAGCTCCTTCACCTTCTTCAAGTACTTCGTATTGAAGGCCGGATTCAGTCGTTACAACACCTTCTTTTTTGCCATTCTCTTCTAAGAATGCCAATCCAGCTGCAATGTTGTTTTCCGCTGCTTTAGCCGCTTCTTGTTCAACAAGATCACGCATAGCTTGTTCGCCAGCTTGCGCAAACTCTCTAATTTGATCATTGGTCAATACTGATTTTTCAGCTAACGCATCAACAAAACCTTGTACAACAACGTCTTTGTCTAATTCGCCACCTAAGCGAGTCATTTCATCTTTACGGCTATTTACAAACACAGCCATGCTTGCACCCATAGCGTAATCTTGCTTCTGAGTTTCAGTTAATGTCTCGATATCAACAGTACTTGCTGCAGATTCAGTTGAAGGCGAGTCTTTTTGACACCCCATAAGGCCAAGTGCAGCAACAGCTGAAGCAGCAATTAGTGTTTTACGCATTTAAAATCTCCCAGTTAGTGATTAGATCATTCCGTGCTATGGTATTAATAGCGGTTAATAATCTAAACATAAATCTCATGAATACGCGATGTTTGTCGTTCAAACGAATACTACAATTTATTTCATACTCGCTGGCACTATCGCTGGTCATAATTCTTAATGGGTGCTCTATACCTGAAACTCAACCCATAGATCGCGTTCGCCATGTAGATGAAGGCGCATATGCAGCGGATATTAGCCCAAAGGGCAATATTGTTGTAATGAGTGGTGTCAATAATGGTATTGATGTTTGGCGAATAGGGGCCAAGGCTCTAATGTTCAGCTGGCAACATCAAGAAGGAGATAACAGCAATAGCGTTACCAATGTTCATATTTCAGCAGACGAACGCTATGTTATTACTTCCGACCGAGAAGCCTTTGCGCTTTGGAGCCTAGAGTCTGGAGAGCCTGAAGGTTTTTGGCGCATTGACGAATCATCCATAAGAGACGTTGCTGTTTCCAATAATGGCAAAGCCGTATTAGTGGGCCGTAGTAATGGCACAATAATGTATTTTGAACCAAGATCGGGTAGACGATTAGAGTTTTTGGGCCATACAGAGAAAATTAACAGTATTGATATCTCACCTAATGGGCGCTATGCATTAAGCGGTGGCAACGATTATGTTGGTTTGCTTTGGGACACAAAAACAGGCCAAATTATTCACCGGTTTGAACACAACACGCGGGTAACCAAAGTAGCCATTGACGATTTAGGCCGATACGTATTTACTGCTGACAGTATACGCCAGTCGCAAATTTGGAATGTGCAAACGGGCGAACCTGTCAGCACACTACAATACACAGCTCGACAAAAAATATTCACCGATGCGGTATTTTCAGAGGATGGCGAATACCTTATCACTGGTTCGCCGGCAAGAAGAATGAACCTTTGGCGTGTGAAGGATGGTACAATGGTTGCTGAATGGAGAGTTGCCCCTAGGGAGTCAAGCTCACCTCCTACTGCAGTTGTATACGGTGTTGGTTTTTCTAAAGACGGCTCTGTGTTGTCATCGAGCAGTTCAGGCTACACCGCAACTTGGAGTATACCCCAACAATGAAAACAAAAAATTCACCGTCAGCCGAGCTACACCAAGCCGTTGAACAACTAGAGATTAAAGTCGCGTATCAAGAACACACTATTGAGTCTTTGAACGAAGAAATTGCGCGTCAACAAAAAGACATTGAACAGCTCAGGTTTACACTTAATCATGTTGTTGAGCGAGTGAAAGGTTTTGAACCCTCAGATATAGCGAAGCCTAGTGAAGAAGCTCCACCACCTCATTACTAACTCTATAGCAAGTTAGTCAGGTTTAAACACACCAATGACATTTTCGTTTTTACGGGCGACATCTTGCACTTTGGGTTCAGCTTGAGACTCAGCATAGTCACATTCCGTGCATTTTATCTTTTCGATATTGTTTTCAAAATACAGCATTATCGTGTCTAAAGATTTGCACTTAGGGCAACGGGCACCTGCAATAAAACGTTTGCGCTGACGCTTACTCATAAATTTCACTCATTACTTTTTACCGATTATACGGCGAATTTGAATATACCTGGGTATTATACCCATGAAACGGTTTGGGTGATCACTGGTTTTTGGTACACTCTGTTGGCCTTAACTATTCTAGCGACCTATATCGAACACCATGATCCAACTTCAATCCCTTTCGCTTAGACGCGGCACCAAACATTTATTAAAAGATGCAAATGCAACTATTTACCCGGGCCACCGCGTTGGATTAATTGGTCGCAATGGCTGCGGTAAGTCCAGCTTGTTTGCGCTTTTACGCAAAGAACTAGATATAGATGAAGGTGATCTGCAACTGCCTACACAGTGGAAAGTTGTCAGTGTTGCACAAGAAACTCCCGCATCCAGTCGTTCGGCTATTGATTACGTTATCGATGGCGATACCCATTTGCGCCAGTTACAAAAAGAATTAGCCTTAGCAGAAAGCAAGGATGATGGTGTTAAGATAGGCGCTCTACATGCAAAATTAGCCGAATCTGGCGCCTATGATATAGAGCCAAGAGCCGCCACAATATTATCGGGTTTAGGGTTTTCTCAGTCTCAGCTTCGCGCGCCTGTCTCGGATTTTTCAGGTGGATGGCGAATGCGCCTTAATTTGGCGCAAGCACTGCTTTGCCCTAGCGATTTATTATTGCTCGACGAACCCACTAACCATTTAGACCTCGATGCCGTTATATGGCTAGAAAAGTGGTTGCAACAATACACAGGCACACTGCTTTTAATTTCCCATGACAAAGCCTTTATAGACCAAACCGTTAATCAAATTTTAAGTGTTGAACAGCAAACATTGGTGACTTATACAGGTAACTATTCAAGCTTCGAAACCCAACGGGCAGAACGTGCGCGGTTGCAAAATATTGAATTTGGCAAGCAACAACAAAAAGTCGCTCATTTACAATCCTTTATTACTCGCTTTAAAGCGAAAGCAAGTAAAGCCAAACAAGCCCAAAGTCGAATTAAACAATTAGAAAAAATGGAAACGCTGATGCCCGCCCATCAGGATTCTCAATTCCATTTCTCTTTCTTAGATTCAGTGTCTTTGCCTAGTCCCTTAGTCAGTATGGAACATATTGAACTCGGTTATGGTGATAAAACCGTGTTGGAACAGGTAAAGTTAAACCTAGTACCCGGATCACGCATAGGGTTATTGGGCAGAAATGGCCAAGGGAAATCAACATTAATAAAATTACTCGCATCTGAATTAACGCCCATGCAAGGCGACTTCAACCTGTACAAAGGCTGCCAGATTGGCTACTTCGCTCAACATCAGTTAGAAACTCTAGACCCCGAATCCAGTGCTCTTGAACACTTACAACGTCTAGACAAAAAAGCCTCTGAACAAACTTTGCGGGACTTTCTAGGTGGGTTTAACTTTAATGGCGATAACGCGCTTTCTCCTGTGGCACCTATGTCTGGTGGTGAAAAAGCCCGCTTAGTACTCGCCATTTTGGTGTATCAAAAGCCAAACTTATTGTTGTTAGATGAACCAACTAACCACCTAGATTTAGATATGCGCCACGCCCTCACCCTTGCCCTTCAAAACTTTGAAGGTGCTATGGTTTTAGTTTCCCATGATCGTTTTTTACTTGGTGCCGTGTGCGAAGATTTTTACCTCGTTGACAACAAAAAAGTACAGCCCTTTAGCGGCGATTTAGACGACTATAAACAATGGATTTTATCCGCTAACACACAAGACGTTGACGAAAACACATCAGCCAATGCCAGCGCATCACCTTCTGTGGAAAAAACCGATAGAAAAACAGAGAAACGCTTACAAGCTGAACTGCGTAAGAAGTTACAGCCCTTTAAAAATGCACTTAAAAAGGCAGAAACAAGTATGACGGCTTTGTCAGCAGACATGGAATTAGTAGAAGCCCAGCTTGCCGAAAGTGATGTGTATGAAAAAGAAAACAAAGAGACGTTAACAAAGCTATTAAAACAACAAGGGGATCTTAGTAGTCGCTTGCAAGAAGCGGAAATGGCTTGGTTAGACGCACAAGAAGCCCTAGATTCTCTAGAATCTGAAGCAATGTAACATGTGTAGCGACGGGTTTTGGTCTTTTAGCCTTCAAGTTTATTCCCAGCCTCAGGTATCTGAACATTGTTTATATCTGCAAGATAACCACGGATGTAACGTGAATCTGTTGTTATTCTGCTGTTGGTTACACAGTTTAAAACGGTCTTTAAGTGTTCAGGCGTTAACGACTATCGCAAATGAAATAAGAGATCACGACCTAAAAATAAAGGCCCACAGAGCCAAAAGAATTCAGAATAAGCATTCTTCTATATACGAAACATTTAAAAAAGAAGAACTTGTGATGGAAAAAGAACAACAGTCTCTTATCTCAAACGCCTATCATCAAGGCTGCCTAGAAGCAGACGACAAGAGTAACCCCATTGATAGCTTTATTGATTACTACTCTTTGTCTCAACATACGGTAAACAATGCCATTTCACCAATACGTTTAGCTATTAACTAATTATGCAAAAAAACACTATGGGTCGAGTCATTACAAGCAGTTTTCAAGCTCCGAAATGGGCCAAAAATCGGCATGTACAAACCATATTTCCTCGCTTTTTTCAAAAACGAAAAGCATTGTCAATAAAATGGGAAAAGCTCTCTCTACCAGATGGTGATTTTACTGACTTAGCCTGGGGACCTATTCCAGCGGAATCGAAAGGCTTGGTTATTCTGTTTCATGGTCTAGAAGGCTGCGTGCGTTCACACTATGCCAATGATTTAATGGCTAGTTTGACTGAAAACGGTTGGCAAACGGTGATGATGCACTTTCGAGGCTGCTCAGGAAAACCAAACGCAACCACACGAGCCTACCATTCAGGCGATACAGCCGATGCCCTGTATTTTTTAGCAAAGCTACAACAAGACTATCCAAGTACACCTAAATGCGCAGTGGGTGTTTCCTTAGGTGGAAACATGTTATTAAAGCTACTAGGTGAAACACCTTATGAGCACGGGCTAAAAGCCGCCATCGCCATATCGTCACCGTTAAAATTAGACGAATGTTCAATGACCATGAATCAGGGGTTTTCTAAGGTTTATCAAAAGCACTTATTAAAGAATATGAAGCGTAACCTGAAGAAAAAGATGGCTATTCTTGATTACTCTAACGCCATTGCGCTTAGGGCAAATGAAGTAGATTCCATTACTAATTTCAAAGCCTTTGATGACGCTATTACCGCACCATTACACGGTTTTGATAGTGCTGATGATTACTATCAAAAATGCAGTGGCTTTCAGTTTCTCAAAACCATTCAGTGCCCAACGTTAATCTTACACGCGAAAGACGACCCCTTTATGAACGAGAAGGTGATCCCAAAAAACGAAGACTTATCTGATCATGTTTCCGTAGAGCTGAGCGAAAATGGGGGCCATGTGGGTTTTTTACAAGGTACACCTTGGCGCCCATCCATATGGCTACATCAACGCGTTGCACAATTTTTCACTCAGCAGGTTATTAAAGAATGATTATTCCCATAGCAGATATTGCGCCAGAGACCTTGAATAACATAGTCGAGAGCTTTGTATTAAGAGAAGGTACAGACTATGGTGATTATGATCACGACTTAAAGCAAAAAGTGGAATCAGTCATCGCACAACTAAAAAATGGAGATGCTGTACTTTTGTATTCTGAAGAGTATGAAAGTATAGATATACGCCCTGCTTAACGACTGTCAGGGCGCAATAGTATTATTTACACCAAGTGCTAATAATACTGAATAATAGACTCCCAAGGTACGCGCTGGTCGCCTAGTACTACGAAATCGGGATTGGTTGTTTCTTCTCGTTGATTGTAGGAAAGCGGGTCAAAGTTCACATCGCGAATGTCTCCACCGGCTTCTCTCACAATGCACTGGCATGCACCTGTATCCCACTCGCCAGTAACACCCATGCGCATAAACACATCAGCTTGACCATCAGCAATGAAGCACGCTTTTAACGAACAACTACCCAAGGGTAGGGTTTGGTATGTGCGTTCACTGCTCATACGAGACATGATTTTTTCACGTGGCTGGCGACGGCTTATGGCAATCATCAATACGCTGTCTAGCGGACTGTCTAATTGACGCACTTCCATGCGTTTGTGCTCTTGGGCACTTTCTTTAAACGCACCTTGATCTTTAGAGGCATAAAATAAGGTTTGCCCCGGCGGCCAAAAAATAACGCCAATCACAGGCTTGTTGTTTTCGATTAACGCAATATTGACAGCAAAATCACCACTTCGCGCAATGAATTCCTGAGTACCGTCAATAGGATCAATAAGCCAGTAACGGTGCCAATGCTTGCGTTCTTCGAGGCTTTCTATTTCCCGCTCTTCAGACATAATTGGAATATCGGGCGTCGCGGTTTGCAGCGCATTCACAATAATATCGTTCGCCAGGTAATCGGCCGACGTAACAGGAGATTCATCATCCTTTTCGTAGCTGTCGTATTCACCTTTTTCGTAAATATCAAGGACGGCTTTACCAGCTTCAACAGCGGTATTTTTCGCTAATTCGAGTAACTCTTCAAGGGGTTGATTTTGAGCATTATCATGTTGAACATTCATTTTATTGCTCCTCTATCCATTTTTGGGTCAGAAGCAAAGCAACAATACAGCGTGCTTCTATAAAATCGTCTCTCGCTAACAACTCACTGGCTCGACTAAGAGGCCACTTAAACACATCAAGAGGTTCTGGTTCATCACCAGGTAGTGTTTCCGGGTAAAGGTCTTGGCCGATAAGAATGTGCATATGGGCATCAAAAAACGTCGGCGCTGTACTCACTTTGTGAAGGTAATGTAGGGTATTTGCGCCGAAACCCACTTCTTCTT
This sequence comes from Alteromonas sp. 5E99-2, assembly GCF_017368475.1. GTDB lineage: Bacteria > Pseudomonadota > Gammaproteobacteria > Enterobacterales > Alteromonadaceae > Alteromonas_F. The sequence goes on along the minus strand of NZ_JAFNJE010000015.1, from coordinate 27,790 downwards.
TGAGCTCTCTGTTACCTGCTTGTTCTGGCGACTCTCCTGGGTCGATTAACCCTTTAGGAAATCCCAGCTGATAACTGTGCGTACCCGCGGCATATTCGCGAATAAGTAACATATTCCCATCGTCGGTAAGAGGCACAACCATAACTCCACCTCGGCCAGATCCAGCCATTCGTTCGAACTCTCGGGTCGCGCCATTACTAAAGGTGAGATCGACTTGCTCGACATTAAACAGCTTGCTTTTCGCAACAATTTTTCTGTCGTTGATAGTGGGTAGTGTTTTTTCTTGGTCGATTTCTGACATAGCCTTGCGTACACTTGCGCTTTCATTCAATGCTTTATGAAAGCTTACTAGATTTTTGGAGAGTTCGCTTGTCCTTTCTACCTTGGAACGAGATAGACACAGTTTTGCTTGATATGGATGGCACCTTATTAGATTTGCACTACGACAACGTGTTCTGGATGAACACCTTGCCTGAAAAGCTCGCCGCTCGTTCGGGACAAACGCTAGCTCAAAGCAAAGCCGCCTTATTCGCTCGCTACGAAAAAGTGATGGGTACAATAGATTGGTATTGCCTAGATTACTGGGCGGAACAATTAGATATAGACATCATGGCTGCCAAGCGGGAGGATCAGCATTTAATTAGAATGCGTGACGATACCATTCCCTTTTTAGATGCATTAAATGTGTCGGGTAGAGAGGTTGTACTTGTTACCAATGCTCACCCAGAGGCGCTAGCGTTAAAACTAGAAAACACTGAATTAGGTAACCACATCAGCCAAATGATATCCACTCATGAGTTTGGTGTACCGAAGGAATATCAATCTTTGTGGCAACAGCTTCACCAGCGAGTGTCTTTTAACCCTAGTAGAACCCTATTCGTCGATGATAATTTACCTATTCTCAACGCGGCACAAACCTTTGGCATAAAGCATTTACTCAGTATAATTAACCCTGATAGCCAAAAAGAAGACAGAACTATAACTGACTTCCCTGCGACAGCTGACTATCGCGATTTTACTAACGAAATACTCGCAACACCGGTTCAAAAAGGTAAACAATAATGGCCTTATACGTTGGCTCTCTCAATCCTGTAAAGATTAATGCATCAGTCAAGGCTCTGCGCACTATTGAAGGTCTAGACGCAATAGAAGCAACAGGCGTAACCGTTCCATCTGGGGTTGCAGATCAACCAATGACAGAAGCGGAAACACGGCTAGGCGCACTCAACCGCGTTGAACGATTACGAGAAATAGACACAATACACTCCACTGATTGGTGTATTGCCATTGAAGGGGGAGTGGACCTCTTTATTGATGGGCCCGCCGCGTTCGCCTATTTTGTCATTGATCACAACGGCTATCGCAGTGTAGGGCGCAGTGCAAACTTGCCACTTCCTCACATTTTTTATGAAAAATTAACCCAAGGTCAAGAATTAGGCCCGGTTATGGATGAAGCCTTTAATACTGACAATATAAAACAAAAAGGCGGAGCCATTGGTTTACTTACCAATCATTTAGCCACACGACAAAGTGTTTACGAAGATGGGCTCATTTTAGCCCTGTCTCGCTTTCGCCATAAACTGCTTTACAACTAGCAGTTCGCTTTATTCGCACCACCCAACTATGTTATAATGTAACATTTGATTTTAGCTGATAAAAACAAGGTTTATTCTTTATGTCTGCACAACCTGCTTCCCACGACTTCATAGATGCACTTAGGGCTATTGTAGGCCCATCTCAAACCATCACTGACGAATCCAAAATGCAGCCGTACTGTAAAGGCTTTCGATTCGGTTCTGGCGAAGCAATTGCTGTTCTTAAACCTAAAACCTTGTTACAAATTTGGCATAGTCTTGAGGCTTGTGTAGACGCAGGCGTTATTGTCATCATGCAAGCTGCAAACACAGGACTTACCGGAGGCTCAACCCCTGACGGTAACGACTATGACCGCCCCATTGTCATTATCAATACAATGCTGATCAGTGAAATTCAAATTATCGATGACGCCAAGCAGATTATCGGTTTACCCGGCAGTACCTTGTTCGGTTTAGAAGACACTCTTGCTCCGTATGGCCGTGAACCACATTCCGTTATTGGCTCATCATGCATCGGCGCATCTATTGTTGGCGGTATTTGTAACAACTCTGGTGGTGCTCTTGTACAGCGTGGGCCAGCGTACACTGAACTATCGCTTTACGCGCAAATTAATGATGATGGTCAACTAAGCTTAGTGAATAACTTGGATATTGAACTGGGTAATACGCCAGAAGAAATCCTGACCAATTTACAAGAAAAACGCTATACTCCAGAAGACATTCAGCGCAGTGAAAAACGCGCGTCAGACAACGAATACCACGCTCGCGTTCGCGACATCGACGCTGACACGCCGGCCCGCTTTAATAACGACGGTCGTCGTTTACACGAGTCATCAGGGTGTGCCGGAAAGCTCGCAGTATTTGCAGTGCGCTTAGATACCTACCCAATCCCTGATAAGCAGCAAGTATTCTACGTCGGCTCAAACGACGCTAAGGTTTTTACACAAATTCGCAGAGATGTCCTTTCCACCTTCAAATCTCTTCCGGTGTCTGGCGAATATTTACATCGCGATTGCTACGATGTCAGTAAAAAATACGGAAAAGATACCTTTGTGGTTATCGAAAAGTTAGGCTCGAAATACATACCGAAATTATTTGGTTTAAAACGGGTTGTCGACCGTATTGCCGGTAACTTTTCGTTTTTGCCATCAAAAATGGCTGACCGCATTATGCAGTGGTCTAGTTATTTGTGGCCTAATCACCTGCCAGCTCGAATGGAAAATTTCCGCGATAAATATGCTCACCACTGGATACTGGAAATGAGCGGGCACGGGGTAGACGAAGCCAAAGAGTACTTAGAGAACTTCTTTAAAAACAACGAAGGTGATTATTTCGAATGTACCAAGCAAGAAGGTGATAAAGCCATTCTTCACCGCTTTGCTGCAGGGGGGGCAATTGGTCGTTATCACGCTATGCGTGGCGATGAAGTCGGCGGAATGATGACCATAGATGTAGCCCTTCGTCGCAACGATGCAGATTGGTTTGAAACACTACCGGCAGATATTGAATCGCAAATTGAAGACAAGTTCTACTATGGCCATTTGTTCTGCCACGTAATGCACCAAAACTATGTATTGAAAAAAGGCACCGACGGGAAAGCACTCAAGCAGCGTATCTTAGATACCTTCGACGCCCGCAGTGCTGAATATCCTGCAGAACACAACGTAGGCCACGAGTACGCGGCAAAAGAAACCTTACAGAACTTCTACAAAAAGCTAGACCCAACCAATGCATTTAATCCAGGCATAGGCCGTACGAGTAAAAACAAAAACTGGAAATAATCGCTTTTGCTTGCCCACTTTTGTTAAATACTTGTAAATACGCTCTCGTTTACACTAAACTAGAGCGTGGCTTTCGTACAAGTAGGCGAGTGATGTATGCGTTATCAAATTTCATTTTATGGGGTTTTATTGGCATTTTTGCTTACAGCTTGTGCGGGAGGTTTGGACCGAAGCAACCCAAGTCTCGAAACAAATTTACTCCACGACACTGCCTTCCCCGACTATGAATATATTCACATCGAAACAAAAGAAGAAATATTCACTCTTAGCGATGAAGCAAAAGCTTACGTTGATGGCTCCATTCACCGAATAGATACGCCAATAGAGCAAATGCGCTCTCTGGTATCAGCCATATTTGACCACTCAAGACTCGATTTATTATATATTTCTGGCGCGAATACCGTTGCCGATGAAACCTTTAAGAATCGCGCCGCAAATTGCCTTTCAATGTCAATTATGACCTATTCGATGGCGTCCTATGCCGGCTTTCATGCTGAATTTCAAGACATAGAAATTCCAGAGTATTGGACGCGACGGGAAGGCTACAGCGTATTGAATGGGCATATTAATGTAAACATCTCTCCCCCACGAGATTTGGGAAAAGTAAATTTAATTAATAACACGTTAGAAGTAGATTTCGACCCACAAACTAGGCGCAACAAATTCAAAAAGCGCGCTGTAGATGTGGCTGAAGTAATGAGTATGTTTTACAACAATAGAGCAGTCGATGCACTGCTAGTTAAAGATTATGTCACCTCTTATGCTTACTTGCGCCAATCACTGGTCTTAGACGCAGATCACGCCTCTGCCTGGGTCAATTTAGGTTTGTTATATCGACACAGTGGTATGTTAAATGAAGCTGAAAAAGTCTATAAAAACGCCCTTTCTATTGAAAAAAATAACCCTTCAGCAATTGAAAACCTCGCCCACCTTTACCGCAGAACAGGCCGAATTGAAGATGCTAACCGACTTTTGGCACAGGTCGACCGCAATTTAGAAGACAACCCTTATTATCACTTTATACGCGGTGAGCAAGACTTCGAAAATGAAGAATATGAACAAGCGCTTTCTCACTATAGAGACGCACTGCGGTTAGACAAAAGTAAGCACGAAATCTATTTTGGTTTAGCGAAAGTCTATTATGTGCTTGGCGATATCAACAGAAGTCAGCGTTATTTTCGCGAAGCAAAACGCAAATCAACCAATCGCCAAGACCAGAATCTATATCAAGGTAAACTAGATTTATTTTCTAGTAACCGTGTTCATAATGGCTCTAATTTATAATTCGAAGCGGGTATAGCCATCCCTTTCAGGCTCACCAAAAAAGTTTCCTGCTTGATGTATTTCTGCTGGTAGGTTGAGATCAGGTTTAAATTTGCCTGAGACATTAAATTTCTTAAAGTCAGATGAAAATTCAGACTCAAAAGATAACCCTAGGGTATTTGGCTCGGCTAAGCTCATTACGACTCCATCGTCTTTACACGCAAGGTCAGCCGCAAAATTACCTAAGGTTGTTGTTCCACTGGGAAGCGCCACATTCGCATTCAACCACTCTGCAGTACCTTCTAGAGCTTCGCAGTTAGGTCCATATTCCAAGTCTTTAAAACGTAACTTAAAGCGCCCTCCCATGCTCAGTTTAATAGGGAGCTTGGCCTTAGCTATCAACCTTTCACTAGGTAAATACAACGACAAGTTTTGGGCTTCTACATGAGCAAGGTTGAATAATGAAGTAGAAATGGGCCCACTAACGGCGATTGCGTTTGCGTCTCGAATATTACCGCCTTTCACATTTAACGACAGCTTTCCTATCAGTAAGGGAAATGCGCTCAACTCCCAATTGACCTTATCAACAACAAAACCATTCACGGAGACCCTGTCTATTTTACCATTCCATATAGATCCCGACACCTTCCCCACTAGTATATTGTTTTGCAAAGGCAACCGATAAACCACATGAGCTGCAGGTAATTTAGCGAGTAAAAATACAATAAGAGCGAAAACAGTCCCTATGCTCCAAAATGCTATTTTTTTCATACTTTTCCTAATTGTAATCGGCGTATGCGAATTATACCTGGTGTATTCGACTCTGAAATATCTACTTGTTTAATCAATATGCCCATTTTTTCTAATGACTGTAACCACGCGAGAACTTTATTAAATTCGGCTTCATCAACCCAAACTTGTAATTCCTCACTTTGCGGTTGCATACGACTTATCGCAATTTGATGCCTAGCAGAGGTGGCATTTACCGCTTGAGGAAGTGAACCGTTAAAACTCGACTTTTTCCCAGATAGGCTGCGTAACTGGTTAGCCTTTACAGCTTGTGACTGAACCCAATCTAACATCTCTGATTGCTTTTCTAAGCTTGCGGTTTGTTTTGCAATACCGATTTGAAGGGGCTGCCACACAACAAAGTAAAACAAACCAACGACGACAACGACGGCAGATATTAGTACCAGTAGTTGCTCTCTCTCTGTCAGCGCTTTGAACTTTTCTTGTAATTCGTTCATACACCACTCCTAATCACTAAGCTTCCCACTACGCCTTCGTCTCGCTTATTAATTGCACCTTGGTCAACCACAAAGCCTGCTGCTTCAACGTCTCGTTTAAATTTTTCAAGGGATTCAAAGTTACTCGCAACGGCTTGTACGCGGATCTCATTTCTTGCACTGTCAAAACGAAGGCTTTGAGGTTTCACATCCGAGCCTGAAAAAGCAGGAGCTAGGTTTGACAACATACTCAACATACTGGCGCTACCGCCCCCTTGTTGTAAATTGGCTAGCTCCTGAGTAATTTTACGCCTTACGTCACGAGAGCCTCGAGCTCTAGGGAATGAAGATGATACCTGTTGTTGAATTTCAGCTTTTATTCTATTGTTATCCGCACTGAGTGTTCTTAGCGTAACCGCTTTGTCGACCAAGGTTACAAGCAAAGCAACACTGGCTAGCACTGCTGCAACGCGCCATTGCTTCCACACCGTATTGGTTTGTTTACGAACTTTATAATCACCTTGAAACAAGTTGAACTTAGCTATCAGCGCCTCTTTCGCTAAAACAGCCATAGGCAATTCAATGTTTTTGGGATCTATGTGGGCATTTGGGATAAGTCCTAAATCTAGGTCGCTGTAATTGTGAATACTTACAGGCTCTGGTTGGCTTTTGGTTAAATGCGCTAAAGCAGGTGTTATCCACGCTTCTTCCCCCTGTAACCCTTTCCATTCATCTTCTCTGACTAGAAGGTGATCGCCCAAGGTTAACACCGACATGCCGTCAGAATTTAGTGGCACGGACAACACATCTGGAAGTATTTTGTCACAAGCCAAACCCGCACTTTTAAGCTGAGATTGCCACAATTCCATTTGCGAATGACGCACCACGGCCACAGCTTGTCTATCGCCTTGTTTAGGGCCATAGGCAAAAAACAAATCGGAAATATCTTCGCTCAAATCGTCTTCAAGCATAAATGGAATAGCCGATAGGATTTTACGCCCCGCTCGAGGAGGTAAGTCGACCCACTTAAGGACAATATCGCTGGAAGGGGCTAACGCAATAACAGGACGGTGCCCTGCACGTTCAGTTAAACTATTTAAAGCAGCAGCATTTGGTAACACACCAGAAGCAATGACTTCAGATTCCGATGTCGACCACACTAACCAAGAAACATTAGACTCTGGTTCCGATCCCAGCCTTACAATGAGCTGTTCCACTTATTCAATTCCTCCAAATTCCCGTCTTATGACGGACACAGACGTTGCGCTTGTCGATTGAAAAAGCGATGACATCGAAAACGACGCGTTATTATAACGGGCCTTTGTGTGTAAAATAAAATACGTTGTTGTAATGTCGAACCAAGCTCGCTGTTCATCGTTTAAAGGGGTGGTTTGAAAAACACTTTCACCCAAAAAATCTTCTATATCTTCCCAGCCATCACCAGGACGGCGGCCTATAAGTTCGTTGGCTTCAGACAAGGAAATCCCCGCCAATCCCGCAAGTACAGGAGCTTGTTCTGGCGTTAGTGTATTGACGTTAATTTTCAATTCAGATGAATTCGGGATCACACATACAAAAGGCCAGACGTCGTTAATCCAATCACTGCTGACGCCGTTAATTAATCTGAACTCGGTTTGGCTAACCATAAGCCCATTTGCGGCAAGGTAAGGTACTTGGCGGCTCTCATATTCTGGGTCTTCAGCACCAAAATCTCGCGTTCTATCATCGGTATCCAACCAATCCGCCAGTGAATCTCTAACTGTGTCTATGGTAAAGCTTTCTATGGGCTCTTCTCTTTCTATACTCGCTAACAAACGCTGAAACGCTTCCATTTGTGGTGTGACAGATTGTTCTTGAAGTTGATCGCTAGTTGCTTCAGCTAATGCATTGAGATTAAAGCAGCTTTGCATATCAACGAGTTGCGCCTGTAAACCACCGCCATCTAGCGGAAAAATCACTTCCTCCGCCCAAGGCTGACCTGCGTGAATTTTCTCAGCTGATTGTTCATAAATTAACTTAATTGATTTTTCGGCAAACGCTTCGGCACTGTAGGCGTACCACTGTGCTTGGTTGTTATCTTTAATATTTTGGATACGCTGAATATTAAGTTGTAAACGGCCACCCATTTCCGTGCCAAGCACCACCACGAGTGCAACAATCAATAACACAATAATAAGTGCTACGCCCCGCTGATGTTGGTGTTGACGATTAATCATAATTCATCTTCCACTTCATCAGCTCCTCCAGCGGATGCGGCCAATTCAAATTCACGCCGTATAATGCCAAATGATTCCGTATCAATTTCTAGCGCTATACCTCTTGGCAAGGCGGTTCCCGTATAGCTCTCATTCCAATCGACATTGCCATCCAAGGTGTTTCCGATGAAAAACTCGACACTAAAATTAGTAACATCATCAAGTAACACCCTTACTCTCGGTTCATTACCTATAGCGCCATCTACATAATGCCCTGACACTCTTTCGAAGCGTTTTTCGACTACGCGGTAAAGTATTGGCTCAAGAGTACTACGAGGCAATATAAACTGAGGATTAAGCCAGCCAGAGCGAACAAAACGCAAACTATCAGCGTCACTTTCACTACTTACGCCATCTTCAATAACTGTTTCACTAATTTCACCGTCAATACGCGCACTTCGTGCTACAGCTTGTTGTAGATCCCGTTCGATTATAATCATTGCTCTTTGCAATCGTTGTAGCTTATCGAAACGCTCGCCCGACAGCTCATTACTGTCGATGACTGTGGATAACAACCCAGTTGCAGCAAAACCAATTAAGGTAAAAATAGACATGGCGACTAATATTTCTAGAAGCGTAAAACCTTTAGCTTTTTTCATATTAGCTTTTCGACACCGGCTTAGAGAAGAAAGACGTTACTGATGTTTCTGTGTCGTTAAAGGTTTCATCTAGGCCTACAGAAATAGTGACTGACTTTAAGTCATCGTCATTGGTCGACACGACACTTTGCTGCCAATACCAAGTTCTATTGGCCATTTCAACGCTGCCTTTTTGGTTATTCTTGATTGGCCAAGGCTCTTCCAGCTGAATTTGTGTTAACTGATTATTTGCAACCCAGTTAGCTATAGTAATAGTCTCTAACTGCCCCACTGAGCTTAGGTTATCCCCTACGGCTTTTAATATTGCTGATCCTGTTATGGCAAAAATAGCGAGCGCAACAAGGACTTCCAATAAGGTTAAGCCGCGCTGTTTATAACGATTAAGCATCTTGTGCCTCTCCAAAAGGACCAAGCAACTCTAAGGGAGGTACATCTTTGTTATTCAAATAAAAATAAGCCGGTGCGTCATCGTTGAATGTGGGTTCATATATCCATTCAAGACTGAAAGGTGTAATTTCGCCACTAGACATAATTAAAATTTGCGGTGGAGGCAATGGCTTTTCTTCTTTATCGCCAATATCAACACTGGCATCATCCAACGATAATTTTTCGTCAAAGATTTCTCTATCAAATAAGCGATCGGCTTCTTCCCAAGGTAAATCATCCAGAGAAAGCGCCAGTTCAAATTCCTCAGGTAATAACTGCTCACCATACAAGGGATCATCGGATAACAATTGCCATTTGTTATCCTCATCTAGCACCATGAAAAAGTATTGGTTTTCTGCTTCTTCAATACGAATACCCAATTGTAATTGATTTAGCACTGCGTAATCACTGGCCATATCGACGACAACTTGAAAACGTCTTGCTTGATCTTTTAACTTGTCTTGCTGATCAACGGAAAACGCGTTGAACATCACATAAGAGGTTGCAAGGCCCATAAGTAACAATACCAAGAGTATCTCAATAAGAGTAAATCCGAGGTTTTTTGATGCTTTCATGGGCGCTAACTGCATAATGCTGCTTAGTTCAAGTAATCGTTGATATTCCAAGTGCCGATATCGTCATCAGTGCCTGGTTCACCGTCTGGCCCTGTAGAGTAAATATCAATAACACCTAATTCACCTGGGCTAATAAGGGCATATTCGTTGCCCCAAGGATCTTCAGGAAGACGTTTGATGAAACCACCCACAGGGTAATTTCTTGGGATTGGGTCAATAGATGGCTCGTTAACTAATGCATCAAGACCCTGTTCTGTAGTTGGGAAGTTACTGTTACGCAACTTGTACATTTCTAGGGCACTTTCTAATTGCTGAATATCTACAGCTGCTTTTCTAAGGGCTGCCTCTTCAGACGAACCAAGTACCGACGGAGCAACTAATGCTGCCATCATGCCAATAATCAATAGCACGACCATGATTTCAATTAAGCTAAAGCCTTTTTGCAATTTACGATTTTTCATTTACACATTCACCAGGTTGTTCAGCGCTAAAATAGGCTGAAGAATTGCTAACACGATAAATAATACGACCCCAGCCATACTAACAATAAGCATGGGCTCGAACACTTTAAGTGAGACACCGATTAGGCTCTCAAATTCCCTGTCTTGATTGTCTGCGGCACGACCAAGCATACTTTGTAACTCTCCCGACTTTTCACCTGACGCAATCATATGCATCATCATAGGCGGGAATAATTTAGTGTTGTCTAACGCGGCTCGTAAACTAGAGCCTTCTTTTACGTTAACAGAAGCATCAGCAACTGCGCCCTTAATATGAAGGTTTTCCAACACATCACTGGCAATACTCATAGCTTCGAGTAAGGGTACTGCACTCGCTGTTAATATACTCAAGGTTCGCGCAAAACGAGCGGTATTTAGCCCTCGGTTCACCTTGCCAATGAGTGGCAACCGCAAAAGAAATTTATGGTATTTGAGCTTCAATACTTTTTGCTTAAGTAAGTGCTTAGCAACAAATATGGCGACGGCAATTATGATAACAAGGAAAATACCATAACTTTGTAACCACTCACTTATGGCAATCATAAACTTGGTCATGGCAGGCAAGTCTTGCCCCATATGATCAAATTGGCCAACGATTTTTGGCACCACAACGGTCAATAGCAGCACAACAATACCCACTGCAAAAAACAGCATGATGAACGGGTAAATCAGTGCCTGACTAATTTGACTACGGGTTTGTTGGCGTTTTTCAGTATAATCAGCCAATCGATTCAATACTGTGTCTAAATGGCCCGACTTTTCACCTGCAGCAACCATGGCTCGGTAAAGCTCGTCAAATACACTAGGGAACTCAGACATCGCAAAAGCAAGCCCGTGACCTTCTACCACTTTACTGCGCACTGCCATCATCATATTTTTATGACGCTGTTTTTCGCACTGTTCAGCTACGGCAAGCAAGGCTTCTTCAATGGGTAATGCCGACTCAACCAAGGTCGCTAGCTGACGAGTAAGTAAGGCTAAATCTGACGCTGATATCTTAGGTTGAAACAAAGTGAAGCCGGAGCTTTCGTTACCTTTATTTTTTTCTGCGACTTGGTCTACAGAAAGAGGCACTAGGCCTTTCTCTCTAAGCTGTTGACGAACCTGGCGGGCATTATCGCCTTCTAGTACACCCGATTTATTGCGGCCTTTATTATCAATTGCTTTATACGCGAATGCAGCCATGGTTAATCCTCGCGTGTCACGCGAAGTACTTCCTCAAGCGAGGTAATACCCGCAAGCACTCGGCTACAACCATCATCACGAATACTAGGCACAGTTTGCCTTACGAATTTTTCTATGGCTTGCTCACCTTTACCTGTGTGCATTAGCTCCCGTATCTGTTCATTAATTATTAACAGTTCGTGAATACCTGTTCGACCTCGATACCCTGTTTGGTTACACTCGGCGCACCCTTGTGGAGAATAAATAATATTGTTTTTAGCCTCTGATTCGGCAATACCTAAAATTTCACATTCGCTTTTCGTGGGTATGTGTTCAATACGACATGACTTACATAGCGTTCGCACTAAACGCTGAGATAACACAGCAAGTAAACTAGAAGACAAAAGAAACGGTTCAATACCCATATCTTCTAAACGAGTAATCGCCCCAGCGGCGGTATTGGTATGCAAAGTAGAAAGCACTAAGTGACCGGTTAAACTGGCTTGCACACCAATTTGAGCGGTTTCAATATCCCGTATCTCACCGACCATTACCACATCAGGATCTTGTCGAAGTATGGCACGTAACCCTCGTGCAAAGGTCATATCAACTCTAGGGTTAACCTGAGTTTGACCTATACCTTGAAGATCAAATTCAATGGGGTCTTCTACCGTTAAAATATTGCGGTCTTTGGAATTGATTTCAGTTAAGCCGGCGTACAAGGTGGTACTTTTACCTGAACCTGTCGGCCCAGTAACAAGAATAATACCGTGAGGCTTTCTAATAAGCTCTGAGAAATGTTTGCGATTGGCGGCAGTCATTCCTAAATCAGCTAAATTGAGTCGCGTATTGTTTTTATCTAGTAAACGCAACACCACTCTTTCACCGTGGCTTGAGGGCATAGTCGAAACCCTAACATCTACCGCACGGCCAGCAATGCGCAACGTAATACGGCCATCTTGTGGTACCCGTTTTTCAGCAATATCAAGCTTTGCCATAACCTTAATACGGGAAACCAACATAGACGACATTTTGCGATTCGGGCGTAAAATCTCTCGTAATACCCCATCAACGCGAAAACGCACGACTAACTGATTTTCAAAGGTTTCTATGTGGATATCAGAGGCGCCTTCTTTGATTGCCTCCCCCAACATAGCGTTGATCAATTTTATGATAGGCGCGTCGTCTTCGCTATCCAGTAAATCTTCGGTATCGGGTAATTCATCTGCAAGTGAGAACAAATCACTTTCGTTGCCCAAATCTTCCATTAATTGTTTTGCCGCTGATGAATCACGTTGAAACGCTGCCGTTAGCATTTGATCGAATTGATCTGTGTCTATTTCTTTGGGAGTAAAAGTCGCACCGTGAAAACGACGTACTTCAGCAAACGCGTTAAATGGGGTATCCACGGTGTAATACAAAATAGCAGGGTCTTGGTTAATCTCAAGTAGTACTTTGTTGCGCTTGGCATAGCCAAACGCAAGTTGTCTTTCTATTTCAATGTCCTGCTCACTTTCGGAGTCAGGCATTACCCCTGTCTCTTCAAGTTCACTCATTCATCATCTTCCTGTTTTTCTATGCCTAGCTCTTTTTCAGATTTTTCGAGTAAAAACTCATCGTAGCTTGGAGGTAACGCTAAGCTGTCATCCCACTCAGGTAAAACAGGAGTTTCAATACTAGGAAGTAAGGCAACACCTTCAGATTGACGCTTCAACTGTTCTGCTCGTATGAAGTTGTATTTCCGCTGACTAATAGTATTAGCAAGAATACCATCGCGGATTATAGTTGGGCGTAAAAACACCATCAAATTACGTTTACGGCTAGTTGAAGACGTCGTTTTAAACAAGTTACCTAATATTGGAATATCGCCCAACCACGGCACCTTAGATACACTTTCTTGAATATCTTCATCTATCAAACCACCTAACACTATGGTGCCACCATCATCGACAATAACTGTGGTTTTGATTTCTCGTTTATTAATCGAAATATCTACCGCTGTCGCGCCGCTAACACTGGACACTTCTTGTTCAATCAACAATTGAACAGCTGAACCTTCGTTAATTTGCGGCGTCACTTGAAGCTTTATTCCGACTTCTTGACGGTCCACTGTAGTGAAGGGGTTAGTGTTATTCGCACTGGTTGTAGTACCCGTGATAATAGGTACCTCTTGACCCACAATAAAGAAGGCTTCTTCATTATCCAAAGTGGTTAAATGAGGAGTCGCTAGTACATTTGAATTTGTGTCTGTGCTGACTGCTTGTAAAACCGCGGTCCATCCGTCTTGTACAACACCAGCAATTAAACCGTTAACACCACCAAGTAAATTCGCTAATCCGGTAAAATCCCCTTGGGTAGAGGTCGTGACCGTCACAGCATTGCCATCATCATCAACAACAGTGTTGCCTTCTGTATCGGTTACAAACGACGTTTCTTCTACATCATCAGCAGCAATGGCTGCAACGGCTAACGAACCAATACCAACTGTGCCATTAGTAAACTGAGTACCGCCACCGGCTTCAGAGCCAAATTGAACACCCACTGTAGTACCGTCGCCTTCAAATACTTCCACAACAATGGCTTCTACTTGGACTTGCGCTCGACGTATATCTAACTGGCGTATGACTTCTTCTAACGAGCGCATCATATCTGGCTCTGCAGTAATAACCAAAGAGTTTGAATCTTCGTGAGCATCAATACTGACATCGCGATTATTTGACGAGCGCCTCGATGCATTTGAAGAACCACCTTGTTGGTCATCAGCTTGAATACTAGCACTAACGCCTTGTAACACCTGAACTAAATCAACCGCTTTGGCATAGTTCAAAAAGATAACTCGAGTATTACCCGTGGTTTCTAATTCTTGATCCATACGTTCTATCAAGTTTTTCAAACGACTACGAGATTTGGAATCACCACTAATAATTACACTATTGGTACGATCATCAGCAACAAGCCGAGGAGCGGCTTTCGCCGTAGTATTCGCTTTCCCTTGGCTTTTATTAATACTTTCAATAATTCGCACCATTTCAGAGGCAGAAGCAAACTTTAATTTTACAATTTCAACTTCTTCATCACCGGCTTGGTCAACTCTATGAATGATATCCACAAGCCCGTTTACCACAGCAGCTCGACCCGTTAACATCATTACGTTGGAAGGATCGTGGTGAACAACGTTTCCGCCACCGGCGGCATCATTCAACTGACGAAGAATAGGAGATAGTTCTCTTACTGGTACATTGTATACAGGAACAACCCGGGTAATCATTTCGTCGCCGTTTAACAGCGCGCCTTCAACCACAGGTATATTCGCTTGTTTCGCATTTTTAGATCGAACAACCTTTAAAATTCCGCTTGGCATTTCTACCACTGCAAAATCGTACACTTGAAGTACATTTAAGAAGAACTGATAGTATTGGTCTTCATCAAGTAAATCATAGCTGCGAACGGACAGTTTACCTCGTACATCGGGGTCAACAATAATAGTGCGCTGTAAGTTTTTGCCAACAATATTAATAAACTCATTAATATCGGTATCTTTGAAGTTAGGCATATATTCAGCCGCATACAAAGATGCACAAGCTAAAGATGTGGCCAGCGCTACGGTAATACGGCTAACTGCTTTTTTGAAACCGTGCCTCATTGATTTATTTCCTATTATCTTTGCCTGACTTAACTGTCAGATGCCTCTGGTAATTCTAAAAAGAGCGACAAGGTTTCATCTTTGCGACTGATTGTCAGCTCTATGGTGTCAGCCTTGCGTAATACGCCTAAAGCTTCAATGGTTTGACTAGGGTCAGTTACATCCAAGCCATTAATTTGTTTAATCACATCCCCTCGTTTTAACCCTACAGCATTAAATAAGGCAGGATCTTTCCCTGGAGATACTCGGTACCCAACTGTTGTGTTATTTTCACGCTGTGGAGCGATACTAATAAAGTCAATAAAACTATCTGGAGACCCTCTTAACTTCTGCGTTGCTGCTATACTTTCTTGTGATAAACGCGGCTTTTCGGTTTTTGAGACAGGCGCTAATTTACTTGCTTTATTTGGCTTTGACCTATTGGGCTTTCTCGGCTCAACTGGCGCTTGAACTGTGTCACGAGTTCGCGGGCCATTGCGATTTTCATTGTCGAAATCAATCCCTTCAAGCATTAAGGTTTCGTCTCGCCCTCTATTGCGAATAATAACCCTATCTGTATTAACTTGTTTCAGCGTTGCCTTAGTCCCTTCAATATCGTCACCAACACCATAAGTGTATTGAGTCCCCTTTGATTCAATAATTGCAGCACCAAATTCAGGCGAGCTACTGGCGACTACTCCTGCAAGTACGAGGTTCAAACTGGTCTCTGGTGCATCTTGTACTACATCTTGTTCCTGAACCTCAACTTGAACGGCATCGCCAAATAAATTAAGTTGCTGTAACGAACGCAAAATAGCGGAACTGCTCGTTGACCCAGCTTTAACTGACGGCCTGTTTCCATTTTGCTCACTGATATTTTGTGATGATGGTTGTGGCTCTGGTATAATCCGCCAAATAAGGTCTGCGGACAACGCGAGCAAATACAACACCAATACTACAACAATAACCCTATTGATGTGGCGTTGATATTGGCTAACATAAAGCGTTAGCAATTGTAGGTTCAGTTTATCTACAGTCATACTGTACCGAAAGCTCCAAATTGGCCGTCCATGATAGCCTAGTCATTGCAAAGGCCACAACACTAAAGCGAAAGAGTGACAAATATTTTATATGAATAAAGACCCGACAAACACGCAAGAGGTTCCCGTTCGTTTAGACAAATGGATTTGGGCCGCTCGTTTATGTAAAACCCGAAGTCTTGCCAGAGAATGGATTCAAGCGGGTAAAGTGCACTACAACGGGCATAGAACAAAGCCTGGGAAAAATGTAGAGCCTGGCGCTATGGTTAAAATTCCAGCGGGTTGGGATACTAAAGAGATAAAAATTTTATACATTGTCGATAAGCGCCAGTCAGCGCCTATTGCACAAACTTTATACGAAGAAACACTTGCAAGTATTGAAAAGCGAGAACAAAACAAAGCCGCTAGGCAAGTTCAAGCTTTTCATAATCCAAAACCCGAACACAGGCCCGACAAAAAACAACGTCGAGAAATTATTAAACTTAAGCATCAATAGTCTGAGTATTCCCAATGACACAAAAAGATTTACTACATAGGTTTGTTTTTAACGAAGAACACATTCGCGGAGAAATCGTTCAGTTAGATTACAGCGTTAAAGCGTTACTAAATAAAGGCGATTACCCAGCGCCAATTAGAGATTTACTAGCAAAAATGGCTAGTGCTGCTTCGCTTCTCTGCGCCACACTAAAATTTGAAGGTGAAATAAGCTTACAAATTCAAGGAAAAGGTCCCGTAAGCTACGCCATTCTCACCGCCACAAATACGTTAACCTATCGGGGTGTAGCTCGCTGGGATGAAACCCTAGAACAACTACCTCAAACCTTTGAAGAACTTTGTGCAGATGCAGTTCTAGTTATCACTTTGTCACCCAATGAAGGTGAGCGCTATCAAGGTGTTGTGGCGTTAGATAAGCCTTCTCTTGCCCAATGCATAGAAAGCTACTTCGAGCAATCAGAACAGCTACTTACAAGGGTGTATTTGTACAGCGAAACAGAGCAAGATGTCAAAAGTGGAGGTATGCTACTGCAAGTTCTACCACAAAGTAGTGAGGCGACAGAGCATCAAGAAGCAGAAGCTTTTCATCACTTTGCCACCCTTGCCGACACCCTTACGGCAGATGAAGTATTTTCTTTACCAGTAAAAACTCTGCTACACCGTTTGTATCATGAACACGATATTGAACTATTTGATGCTGAAGAAATTCGCTATGCCTGCACATGCTCACGGGAAAGAAGCCTTGCAGCTTTACTTCACGTAGAAAAGAGCGAGTTGCTGAGTATCGTTGAAGAACAAGGTGAGATAGCCATGAATTGCCAATACTGCCACGCCACGTATTCCTTTGATGCTATAGATGTAGAAGCCCTTCATGCTGGAAATGTTGCGACACAAAACAGTGCGTCACCACAACATTAGAAGTGTCTTAAAAATTAACGTTGAGGAAGGGTTACTCTTGCTACCAGCCCTTTTTCAGCGTGATTGAGTAGTTTAATTTTACCATTGTGTTTATCAATAATACGCTTAGTAATTGCTAACCCTAAACCCGAACCAGCTCCACCTCTGGCGGCGTCTCCTTGAGCAAAAGGCATAAACATAGCGTCGAGGGATTCTTCTTTTATACCGTCACCAAAGTCTCTAACTTCGCAAACCAAAGTCGACTCGGTTTCATCAAAATAAGATCGCACTGTAATTTTATCGCTTCCGTATTTAAAAGCGTTTTCTACTAAATTATCTAACACGCGTTTTATCGCAACTTTACGCAACAGGGTTAAAGGTAAGGGCTTCAAATCCAATTCAATTTCATGATTAGCTTCAAGCTTACGAGCCTGAACAATGTCGTTAATTAAACTGTTTAAGTTGGCTTTTTCCACCTCTGTATGCTGATCCACCCGGGCATAGTTAATACACTGATCGATAATCGCGTTCATATCTTCGATATCGTGAATTATGCCATCTCGTATCCACTCTTGATCGTCAGGTAACATTTCTGATGCAAGCCGAATGCGAGTCAGAGGAGTACGTAAATCATGGGATATACCTGCAGTCATAAGTGTTCGGTCATGCTCTAACTGCTGAATCCCTTTATTCATAGAGTTAAAAGCCCTAGTCACTAAAATACTCTCCGTAGTACCTTGCTCTTCTAGCGGTGGAGGGAACTGACCTTTACCTACTTCTTTTGCAGCTTTTTGCAGTGCTTGTAGCGGTCTATTTAAATGCCGAACAAATGCCCAGCCCCCCACCACACTTAGAAAACCGATCACCATTAAATACATGGTTAAAGGTGAAAGACTCGTTTCATCTAAACCATAAATGGGAATAGAGATCCATTTATCCGGGTATTCAGACAATAAAATCCAAACAATAAACGGACTTTTTTGCGCTTCGCCTATTCCTGAACCAATTCGTACATCTGCGTTATAACCTAATTGATTACCAATTTGCGCAGACATAAATTCATAATTGATCGCGTTACCAAGCCCTTCTTCAAGAGCATTACTCTCACTCACTATCCGAATTTTGGATGCACCTACAAAAACCTCTTCTTCTGCATCTCCGCGGGTAAGGATCCCCGTATCCTCTAATATAGAAATATGGGTCGCGATCAAACTATTAATTTGCTGATAGCTAGGTTTAATAAAGTAATAAGTCACCGATAAATACGACACAACCTGATTAATAAGCAGTAATACACCAATTAATAAAACGGTTTGTCCAAAAGCACTTCTAGGTAAAAACCTCACTCAATTTTTACCTTATTTCAATTCACCGTCGGGCACAAAAACATAACCCAAACCCCATACAGTTTGTATATAACGCGGGTTTGCAGGGTCAACTTCTAGCATACGGCGAAGCCTTGAAACTTGAACATCAATACTGCGCTCAAGGGCACTGTAATCTCTACCTCTCGCTAAATTCATTAGCTTGTCACGAGATAACGGTTCTCTAGGGTGGGTTACTAGTGATTTCAAAACCGCAAATTCACCACTTGTTAAAGTGAGTGGCTGGTCGCCACTAAACATTTCTCTAGTCGCCAAATTAAGTGAGTACTTACCAAACTTAACCAATTGCTCTTCCTGAGATGGTGCTCCAGGTGCCTCTACTGACTTTCTTCGCAATACCGCTTTTGCTCTAGCTAATAGCTCTCTAGGGTTGAATGGTTTAGGGAGATAATCATCTGCGCCCATTTCTAAACCAATAATACGGTCGACTTCATCGCCTTTTGCAGTAAGCATAATGATTGGCAACTCGTTTTCTTTGTTACGTAAACGACGACAAATAGACAAACCATCCTCACCCGGTAACATGAGATCAAGTACCATAAGATGAAAGTTTTCTCGCTCTAACAGTCTGTCCATTTGCTCTGAATTAGCGGCTGTTCTTACTTGAAAGCCCTGCTCGACTAAATAGCGCTCAAGTAAACTACGCAAACGCATATCATCATCAACAACCAAGATTTTAGACGTTTCATGTCCCATAAGCATCACCCTCAATTTATTCTTATTAACTATAACGATAAGTGTATTCTTAAAAAAGAAAACTTATACTTTAACAATGGGTTTACCCCTAAAATAATGTTACAAACAGTGTATTCGCTGAAAGAAAGTCTCGATTTATCGGGTTTTATTCAGTTAGATAAACGTTTTACGGAGGAATTCCTATGCAAAAAATCGTCGCTGTACTCATTACAACATTCGCGCTGTTATCATTTAATGTGTTTGCCAAAGATGCGATAGAAACAGGAACGTTCAATAACAAAGCCATTTATGGTTACGATACTGTGGCTTATTTTACTCAGAACAAAGCCACCAAAGGGTCTGAAAAATACACCAGTCAATGGCGTGGTGCAGATTGGTATTTTTCATCAGCCGAGCACAAAGCGCTGTTTGATGAGAACCCTGAAAAGTATGCTCCCCAATATGGTGGCTACTGTGCATATGCAATGGCAGCGGGTAACTTTTACGGAATCGACCCCGATATTTTCACTATAGATAAAGGTAAGCTTTACTTAAACTACAGTGCCGGCGTACAGAAAAAATGGGAGAAAAAACAGGCTGAATTTATCATTGATGCTGATAAAAACTACCCTGATTTAGTCGACTTAACTAAGTAAGTAATCCTATTTAAAAAGCCGCAACAACTGCGGCTTATAAATCATTTCCTCTCACATGTTTAGCAACAAAATCTGTATGAGTTGGTAACCCTGCTACGGTTTGTTTCATCGCCTGATTCATCGAGCCTAAGCTTTGTGCAATTTGCTCGGCAGGTATTCCTGACAAAATAGGGTCGCTAAAATTGGGAATAATATTTTGTCCCAGCATAACCGCAATCCAACTTGGCCTAGAAAACAGTTCGTCTGAATCTCTAAACACGCGGCCACCCGCTTTAAATAAATCAATTTTTTGCTGCAAACTATCTGGAATAGACATAGTGCGGCAGTAATTCCAAAATTCAGAATCGTCTCTCGTTGTCGCTTTATAATGCAAAATGATAAAGTCTCTAACTTGATGGAACTCCCGAGTCATTAACCGATTGTATTCATCTCGCACCACAGGGGAAATATCACCGCTCGGATACAAAGAAATAAAGCGAGTAATGCCTTGCTGAATAAGAAAAATCGATGTGGATTCTAAAGGCTCTAAAAACCCTCCAGCTAATCCGATCCCCACACAATTCTTATTCCATAATTCATTGCGATATCCGGTTTTAAAGCGGATCGTTCTTGGCTCTGTCGTAGGTTTCGCATCTAACCCCGCCAATAACACATCATGTGCAGCGTCATCAGACATAAAGTCAGTACAATAAATATGACCATTTCCAGTGCGATGTTGAGTGGGAATACGCCACTGCCATCCTGCGCTTTTCGCTGTTGAAACGGTATAAGGAAGCAAGGGTTCAGTTCGCTCTGTTGCAACAGCTTGAGCACTGTTACAAGGCAGCCAGTGGCTCCAATCATGAAACTTAACACCCAAGGTTTTCTCTAAAAGTAAGGCGCGAAACCCCGAACAATCGAAAAAGAAATCAGCGTCTAAGCAACGACCATCGTCTAAGAGAACATGGCTGATATTACCAGACTCACTGCTCACCCCCACTTGTTCAACTTTACCTTCAACGCGAATGACTCCATTCTTTTCTGCGTATTGACGCAAAAAACTTGCATAGGCTGTAGCATCGAAATGATAAGCGTAGCGTAAATGAGACATAACCGATCTGGGATTATTATCAGGAGGCGAAAATTTCCCTTGTTGCGCTGCCACCGCACAAATACTGTAATCTTCTAGAGGTTTAGGGTTACCCTGTTCTCTGGAATGTAACCAATACTGGTGAAAATCAATCCCATTCATCGCAACGCCATGTTCACCAAAAGGGTGGAAGTAACTGTCGCCAATTTTTCCCCAATCGCGAAACTCAATACCTAGCTTAAATGTCCCGTTCGTCGCCTTCATGAAGGCCGCTTCATTTATTCCCAACATCCGATTAAAGTTAGCAACATCAGGAATGGTTGCTTCGCCAACTCCTATGGTGCCTATTTGCTCAGACTCAATCAGTGTAATTTTCACGTTTTCAGGTAACAGCACTCGGGATAACGCAGCAGCAGTCATCCAACCCGCAGTGCCTCCGCCGACAATGGCAATATGCTGAATTCGTTTATTCGCTGTCATTGTAGACCTCGCAAGTGCTGCTTTAACTTGGTGATATATAAATGATGGGGTGGCATTTGCTTAGCTAAATGTACTATGCCTTTTTTCATTGTAGTTAGCTTGGCTGCCATATCTTTTTCACTAACTTGATCAGCTAATTGATCGTAATTGTTAGGTGTTCTTGCTACCCCTGCATGAAGTATTGTCCAATCTTGGGCATTAAAGGGCTCCAAATCAAAACTAGCTACGATCCCTCTATGATTAAATTGAGTTAGTTTTCGCGCTAATTTTTCACAAACAGAATACCCCACATCATATTGATCATGGTACAACGCCTTGTGGAATAACAGTCCGTGTTCAATATCATTCAAATACCGTCGGTTGTATTCTTTACTTTCTACTTCTAATACCCTCCCCAAAGGAACAAGCTCAAGCAATCGCTCTATATCCTTCATCAAAAGTGTATAAGGCCCGTGAGTGACAGGCTCTAGCATATATGCTGAATGGCCTATTCCCACACAATTCCCAATCCAAGCCTTTTCATTGTGCCCAAGGCTATATGGGCGATACCCTTTGTGAACATCGCCATTCAGTGCTTTTTGTGAAAAATGTAAATTGCAATTTTGAAGGGGGGTAATACTCTCCCATCCATCAGCCCTTCCTCTAACCTGACGATAAGAAGGGCCAGTCTGGGCTACCGCTTGGCGCGTGCTTGTAGCTTGAACTTGTCGCTGAACATATCTTTTACCATTGAGTTCAGACAACAAATAACTTTTTGAACCACTACAATCAATAAATAAATCTGCGGTTATTTTTGTCTCATTGTTCAATAATATCGATGCGATATTGCCATCGACCACCTGAACTGAAGTGACGGCACTTTCAATGATATTTACATCTTGTCGAGTGGCATAACCATAAAACAGCTCAGACCATTCTAATGGGTCAAAATGATACCCGTATTCCGCTCTAGACAACGCAGAATTTGGGTTATCCGAGGGTGGGTGAGCGAAACGACCGAGTTTAGCGGCCTGCGCACTGATAAGGTAATCGCTAAGATTGGCATTATGCCGAGTCATAAAATGATGGAAATACACGCCAGCTTCGGCATGAAAGGGAAGGTGAAAACACTGCATCCACTGGTGCTTTTGCTGCCCCCATTCAACAAACCCTGTACCAAATGAGAAACTGGTTCCCGTTTTCAACAAAAGATCCGGCTCAGTACAGTTTACATTGATATTAAATTTATAAGCTTCTGGCGACGTTATACTGCCGTACATTTCGTCACTTTTTGCTTTTCCTGTCGGCCTCACCCAAACGATTTCGAATGAGCTAGGCAGCTCGTTGAGCAGTGCAACAACACATTGGCTTGCTGCAAAACTATTACCAACAACAACAAGGCGAGTTTTTTGTATTTCCACAGTTAACCTACTCTTAGCGGCTTAGAATGAGAGGCAGCGCCAATTGAATCAATAAACTCTTTATGAGATTTAGCGGCATTTACCGACATCGCAATGTCATTTCGCATATGTACAGCGTGAGCGGTTAATTCATCTATATTCATTTTATCCACTCTAGGGTCATAATTAGACGGGATCATGTTTTGCCCCAACATCACAGCGACCCAACTTGCTGGCAAAAACGCACCAAATTCATACTTTTGGATGTAGCCCCGACGTAGCCATAAATCCATTTTCTCTTGTAAGCTATCAGGTAACGTCATAGACCTAAAATAGCGCCACATATCACTGTCATCTCGTTCATTGGCAACATAGTGCAATAGCAGGAAATCTCTCACCCGCTCATATTGCAGCGACATTCTTTGATTGTACTCCTGTGCATCTAACTCCGTATTACCATCAACAGGAAACAGCTCGATCAAATTCGTTATTCCTTCTTGAATGAGATGAATTGAGGTGGATTCTAGTGGCTCTAAAAACCCCGCTGATAATCCAATTGCCACGACATTATTTTTCCAAAAATGATTCCGCCTGCCAGTTTTAAAAAACAATTGCTTAGGTTCTGCTAGCGCTGGGCCATCTAGGTTATCCATTAATTGAGATATCGCCTCATCATCAGAAATAAATTCATTCCAATATACATGACCATTTCCCGTTCTATGTTGCAGTGGGATACGCCATTGCCATCCGGCTTTTCTAGCAGTAGCCCGAGTAAAAGGATTTAACTCGCCTCTATTTTCGCATGGTACTGCCACAGCGCGATTACAGGGTAGCCATCTTGACCAATCTTGGTAGCCAGATTGCAAGGCTTGCTCTATAAGCACTCCTCGAAACCCAGAACAATCTATAAACAAGTCAGCTTCAACACATTGCCCGCTTTCCAATGTAATGCTGTTTACATTACCGGATTTCTCATCCGTATCAGTGGTCACCACTTTTCCTTCTATACGTTGTACACCGTTCTTTACTGACAAATCGCGGAGAAATTTAGCGTACAGAGATGAATCGAATTGGTATGCATAACCAAAGGCTTTCTGTAAATCAGACTTACCATCTGAAGGCAACTGAAAGCGGTTTCTTGATGCAGATGTAATGCCATATGCATACTCCCCTAAGCCGCCACAGCTGTCGTTAGCTCCATAATTAGAAAGTTTCAGCCACTGCTGATAAAAAGGAGCTTTGGGACTCGCTTTTCCAAAATCGCCAAAGGGATGAATGTAGCTCTGACCGACTTTACCCCAGTCACAAAATTCAATTCCTAGCTTAAAGGTGGCTTCTGTCGCCCTCATGAAAGCGCTTTCTTGAATATCTAGATTGTCATTAAAAAACCGTATATGAGGTAAAGTCGCCTCTCCAACACCAACGGTACCTATAGCTTCAGACCCAACCAAAACAACTGATTTATAACAATTTTTTATTTTTTTAGATATAGCTACAGCTGTCATCCAACCGGCAGTTCCGCCACCTAAAATACACACACGCATAATAGAAATCCACCTTAACCCCAGTCAAACTGTTCCCATTTAATGAAATTAATGTTAATTTTATTAACAGCAATTAAACAATAGTAACTATAATATCACTAAAGTGTGCATTTATCACTCTTTATTGGGAACACCGAGAAAGCGCTTTAGCTACTAATATTGCTGGTTTTTGAACGAATTTTTAGCACATGTACGTGGTTAACTATTCATCAAAATGACTTTACGGTTTATAGCATGCTCTGGCTTTTTCAGTGTCATGTTATGATAAAATATCTTGGAGAACACACAGTGAATTTACAAAAGAAATCGTTTATTGCCACATCGGTGAAAACGGCTCTCTACGGAACCACAGCACTGATAACAAGCATAGCTGCTTCCAATGCAGTGGCACAAACTACAGAAGAAAATGCTGCAACCGACGAGTCAGTTGAAGTTATTGAAGTAACCGGAATAAGAGGCTCACTTGCTTCTGCTGCCGAACTAAAGCGCGAAGCCAGTACCTTTGTCGACTCTATTACAGCAGCCGACGCGAGCTCACTACCGGATTTATCCGTAGCTGAAGCGCTTTCAAGAATACCAGGGGTTACGGTTACTAAATTTGATATAGGTTCAGACGGTGGCGATTTCCCATCAGCTGAAGGCTCAGGCAACTTAGTTCGTGGCTTGGGTTTTAACCGTGTTGAACTAAATGGTCGAGACGCCTTCAGTGCAAATGGAGCTCGAGATTTAGATTTAGCGTCTATCCCTCCTCAATTAATTGGTGGTGTAGATGTCTATAAGAATCAAACTTCTGATATTACAGAAGGTGGCATTGGTGGAACCATCAACGTGCGCACATTAGATCCCTTCGATAAGGATGGTCTGTATGGCGTGGTTTCTGTTGAAGGTACCTACAGTGATTTGCGAGAAGATACTTCTCCCCAATTTAGCGCTTTAGTCAGTAACCGATGGAAAACCGATGCCGGTGAATTTGGTATTTTGGTGTCAGGCTCTTATTCTGAGCTCAATTCGTTGTTTAATGGTTATCAATCGGGCGCTATTTTACCTGTGCCTGTAGGCTCGGTCGCTGGTGATAACTTTAATGATTTTGATGTAGAAGACTTTAGTGGCGGCGTTATTCCACAAGAAGGCCAAACTGTTGGTATCGTAAATGGCTTCCAACTGCGCTCAACAGAGGTCGACCGCGAGCGCTCAAGTGTTTATATAGCGGGCCAATGGCGCAGCAGCGATGAAAAAGTAAAAGTCACAGCTAAGTACCTTCGCTTAGACAACGAAACATTTGAATTAGAAAGAACCACTGAGGCACAAGATGGCGGTTTCGCATTTGAACAAGCCGTGTCTGACAATGCAGTTCAAGGCTCTGATATTGTTTTAGCTCCGTTTACAACATCTGTGGGAGTGCCTCGTTGCGGAAGTGGTGATACAGGTGATGAACCAAATGATTTTTGTAATGAGTTAGTTCCTATCGATGGAGGCTTATTTCAAGAAGGTAATATTACCTCTCAGCAAGATGCGTGGTTTGGCGCTCCAGGTGTCAGAATTGGTAATTTGGGTATAGGCAGAACCACCGAATCCACCACAGACGATTTGAGTCTTAACGTTCAATGGCAAATTGATGACAATTGGAAGGCTGACTTTGATATTCATCGAACCACGTCTGATTTCCAATTCCGCTCTCTTTGGGTTGGTTCTTCTACGAACCTAGATGTGTTCACACGCCCAGACATCGATGACCCAGAGGTGTCGTTTTCAGTCTCTCCTGGAACTTTAATACAAGACTCAGCAGTATTTGACCAAGGCGTTAATCAACAGCCAATCACCACTCCGACTTCAACTGCAGACCCCGCAGGTTCTTTCCATGGTTTTGCTGCAGACGAATTCCAAGATGGTGACGGGGATAGTGTTGCGGCAAGAGCTGATTTCACCTATGAATTTGATAATAGTGACTGGTTCAAATCTGTAAAGTTTGGAGCACGCCACTCTGAGCGGGATCAAGTGTATCAAGAGGCTGCGCTAAATTGGCAAGCTGCAACTCAAGCATGGAACGGTGGTATAGCGCGCTTCAATGCGTTTGATGCAGAAGATACCTTTGAAATTGTTGATTTTTCAGATTTCCAACGTGGTGGCGTGGTCACTGGTGACAATACTTCATTCGTTTATGCTAACTCCCGATTTTTAAGAAATCACGATGAATATTTTGAATTCGCACTCAATGAGCCAGATTTAGTTAATTCAAACTTCAGCCCTTTCACAGACTCAGAAGGTAATCAGCGTCGAGATGAAAACTTTAATGAGCAGTACACTGATGATCAAACTTCTACAGTAAGTGAGTCTGTTACCAACTTTTATGTTCGCTTAGATATAAGTAAAGATTTCAACAATGGAATGTACCTTGACGCGAATGCGGGCTTAAGGTTTGTCGACGTCAGTATTGACTCTGATGGATTCTTTAATTTCATGACGATCGACCCAGATGATCCAAATGATTCAATACCAGAAGTCGAACCATTTGATGATATTAATGACTTTGCACCAAATGGTGTATCCTTCTTTAATCAAGATTCTGAGTTTCGGACTGTTGGTATTGACGACAGCTACTTATTACCATCGTTAAACTTAAAATTAAACTTAACTGACTCAAGTTTAATTCGATTCGGGGTCAGTAGAGGGCTTACATTACCGAATATCGCAGATCTAAACGCCTCTCAAACTATAACTGGTACAAGTAGATTAACTCGGCCTATGCTAGACCCAGACTCAGATGTTGATGTGTCGACAATTCCGGCAACGGGTGGGGGCTTTAGTCGCTTTACTATTCGCGGAGGCAACCCTGACTTATTGCCAACCACATCAAATAATTATGACTTGTCATATGAGTGGTATGGTGAAGCAGGGAACTCTTTCGCATTATCTTTGTTCTATAAAGATATAAAAAATGTCATTCAAAATGACGCGACGACTCAAGTAGACTCAATAACACTGGATGGCGATACTATTCCAATCTTCTTCGAAGGGTCAATCAATCAAGCAGAAGCAGAAATTTTGGGTCTAGAAATTTCGGGCCAATACTTCTTTGATTTCCTACCGGGAATTTGGTCTAACTTTGGTGTGCAAGCAAACTATACAGCACTAGATGTAGACGCTGCGCCACCAACATTAATTCT
>NZ_JAFNJE010000014.1 GCF_017368475.1 Alteromonas sp. 5E99-2 | reverse complement strand
CTTACTTGCTTGACTGATCCCTAAACCCAACTCGTTGAGTCATTTACCTGTCGAAGCGGAGGCGCATTCTACAGAATATATGGGAGGCGTCAACCCTATTTATAAAAGAATTTAAGACTATTATACTTATTGTTTAAAATATGAATTAACGATAGGTATTATGGAAAACTTCAATGGCTTTATTCCGCTTATTAAAGAGCGGGTCTATGTTCATACGTCCGCAGTATTAGTTGGCGACATACATATAGATGAAGACGCGAGTATTTGGCCACTGGTGGCAGCTCGCGGTGATGTTAACCATATTCGCATTGGTAAAAGAACTAATATACAAGACGCTACTGTTTTACACGTTAGCCGTGCTTACCCTGACAACCCCGATGGTTTCCCATTGATTATTGGCAACGATGTTACTGTTGGTCATAAATGCATGTTACACGGATGTATTCTTAAAAATCGTATTCTGGTAGGCATGGGTGCCATAGTCATGGATGGTGTTGTTGTAGAAGACGATGTATTTATTGGCGCCGGAACATTGGTCCCGCCTAATAAGGTCCTTAAGAGTGGTTATTTATATGTAGGCAACCCTATGGTACAAAAACGGAAGCTCACAGAAAAAGAACTGACGTTTTTAAAAACGTCAGCCCAAAACTATGTGACACTTAAGCAAGCATACCTTGACGAAGCGTCTTAATTAACGATTCGGTATCAGGCTCAAACCCCGTCCAAATAGTAAATGAGACTGCCGCCTGACCAATTAGCATACCTAATCCATCAGCGCACATACGGCTACCTTGTTGTTGGGCAGACACTAAAAAAGGTGTTTGCTCTGCCTTATAACTCATATCGTAAGTTAGTGTCGTTCCGTTAAACTTCAACCCACCTAAATCTAGTGCATTTCCGGATAAACTCGCTGATGTACTATTAATAACTATGTCGAAGCTATCGTTTAATTCTGACAAAGTACTTGCAAAGATACGGTTGCTATCAGCCATACTCACTAAATCGTTTGCTTTTGCTATGGTTCTATTTGCTATGGTCAAGCTCTCCACTCCCTGATCTAATAGAGTTCGCATTACCCCTCTGGCCGCCCCACCTGCGCCCAAAAGCAATATTCTGCTACCAGAAATAGAGCCGATTAGCCTCGTCACGTCATTTACCAAACCTGGGCCATCGGTATTGTGAGCTTCTATATGACCATTAATACTGTGAAGCGTATTTGCCGCTTTTGCGTCTTTTGCAGTACCAAAAGCTTGATCTGCAAATTGATAAGCTTGCTCTTTGAACGGAGCCGTCACATTACAACCAACGGCGTTTTCTTGTTCGAAAAAGCTTGCTAAGTCAGTTTTAAAAATTTCAGGCTGGGAAAGTTGCTTTTCGTAGCTAATTTTTATATTGGCCTGAAGAGCAAAATCATTGTGAATAACAGGAGATAGGGATTGTTTGATTGGATTACCGTATACAACGAACTTTTTCATACTGTGGCGTAGCCGCTAAAAAATACTTAATAGCAAATAATAATCGAAGCGAGGCGGAAAGCGCCAGCTTAAAAGTCACCTAATTAAACCAGCGCTATATTTATTGCGGTTTTTGTTATATCAATTAAAAGGTATAACCAATCAAAATACTGTAGACAAATGGATCTATTTCAATATCGGCCACTCGGCCCGACGTACCATTAAGGTTGAAAGATGCTTCTGTATCTATATCGATCCAACGCACTGAACCATTAATGTGCCATTTATCATTAATCGGAACATCAAATCCTAATTGCGCACTAACACCAAAAGAATTATCGAGGGATAAATCATTCAAACCCGCAGCTTTGTTCGCATCAGTAAAGCTATCATCAAAGAACAAAGTATAATTTAACCCTATCCCCACATACGGTTGTACTGGAGAATCGGCTCCTAAAAAGTAATAATTAACCAATAATGAAGGCGGTAGCTGTGTAACCTCGCCAAGCTGATTTCCCGTACCTAAAGGATCTGTAACAGAAAAATTCACATCATGGGTAAAAGGCGTTGCCGCTAACAACTCAACATTAATTTTGTCGGTTAAAAAATACGCCAAATTAATACCTAATTGAGTATTGTTGTCTACCGTCAAACCAACGCCTAAATCTTGACCTCCTAAAAGGATATTCGAACTACTTTCATCTGGAACCACTGATGTTAGCCCAGCCCTTACAACCCAATCACCTTTTTCATAAGCAATAGTTTGAGTGCCAAACATCAAGCTAACAACAAGTAGCGATAACTTAAACTTTTTCATGCGTCACCTTCATTATCTGTGTATTCAATATAAATATAGAACATAAATACACACATTCATTTGATATACCGCAAAAATTTAACTTATTTCAACAAAAATTAACTCTTCGCTAACCAATCTGTAGGTACCAACCAACTCGATAAACTCGCTTCTGGTGAGTTTGGTTCAGGTTCATAGCAATATTCCCACCTGACTAACGGCGGCATAGACATTAAAATAGACTCAGTACGCCCACCAGATTGAAGCCCGAACAACGTACCTCGATCAAATACAAGGTTAAACTCTACATAGCGCCCTCTGCGATACAGTTGAAATTGTCGCTCTCTATCACCAAAAGTTCTATCTTTATTTCCTTTTACGATAGGCAGATACGCGGGTATATAACCGTTTCCTACATCTTGCATAAACGAAAAGCATTTTTCGAAGCCCCATTCGTTTAAGTCATCAAAAAATAAACCTCCTATTCCACGCGTTTCATTTCTATGCTTTAAGAAAAAATATTCATCGCACCAAGTTTTGTAGTTTTGATAGACATCATCTCCATAAGGTTCACACAAAGCGGATGCGGTCATATGCCAGTGCTTTACATCTTCGGAATTCGGATAAAAAGGTGTTAGATCAAATCCGCCTCCAAACCACCAAATTGGATCTTCACCTTCCTTTTCTGCAATAAAAAATCGCACATTTGCATGAGACGTTGGAACATAGGGGTTATTAGGGTGAATAACTAAAGACACTCCCATGGCCTGAAATTTACGTCCTGCCAATTCTGGTCGCGCAGCCGTTGCAGAAGGAGGTAGTTTATCGCCAAAAACATGTGAGAAATTAACACCTGCTTGTTCGTACACCTCACCACCAGAAAGAACCCTAGAGCGGCCACCGCCTCCTTCTTCTCTATCCCATTCATCTTGATGAAACTGTTTCGAGCTTTCGACTGAACTTAATGAAGCACAAATGTCGTCCTGTAAAGATAATAGGAAAGCCTTAACTCGTTGAATCTGTTTACTACCAATGTTATCTGTCATTTTCATCCTCTTACTGTATTACCACTTACTGCATCTTTTATCGTACTTGGCGAATGTCTACCTTCAACATCACCATCAACATAAACCACCTGCTCACCAAATTGGCTTTCTACATCTTGCTTTGAAATACAACTAGGCTCACCAGATAAGTTAGCGCTAGTAGAAACTATAGGTTTTCCCAACCTTTCACATAAAGCAATAAGGGGAGGATAAGATGTCACTCTCACTGCAATTTTTGCATGTTGTCCGGTTATCCATTTAGGTGCTTTTGATGCCTTTGGCATCAGCCACGTAATTGGTCCCGGCCAACTTGAAAAAATATCGGGCCTACGTCCAGGTGGAATAGCGGAGTCCTCAACATAAGGAAGAAGCTGAGAATAGTTTGCGGCAACCAAAATAAGTCCTTTATCCACATTTCTTTTTTTCAAAGAAAGTAACTTACTAACAGCTAGTTCATTGTCAGGGTCGCATCCCATTCCCATCACAGCCTCGGTGGGATAAACAATGATTTCGCCCTCATCAAATGCCACCTTTAATGTGTCGTGTTGAATCTCATTTGATTGATTCATCCTCAATGTACCTACATGTTTTTTGTGGACAATGATATTGCCCGGATTTTTTTATTAATATGAGCCAGTCGCATTTAGGACAAGCTTTCGGAATTGGTGCGAAATTTACCACATACCGACAATTTGGGTAATCAGTACAGCTAAAAAACCGCTTACCATAGCGATTTGTCTTTTCCATTAATTGCCCTTTTTTACATAAAGGACAGGTAACCTGTGTTTCTGTTTTAGCTTGAGTAGAGGATATGTAATCGCATGACGGATAGGCTGAACAACCTATAAATAAACCAAAGCGCCCTTTTTTAATCTGGAGCACTTCATTACACTGAGGGCATAAAGATTCGTCGATATTTTTAATAACATCGACGCTAGTGTCAGTAAGAGGTTTTATAAATTCGCAGGCTGGGTAATTTCTACAGCCGATAAAAGGCCCATTTTTACCGTTTTTTATTAATAGCTCGCCCTTACACTCTGGGCATACGCCATAACTAGCTTTAGACGTTAAGCCGTCAAAAAGGTCTTTATCAACTTTACTCATAGAACAAAGTGACAACGTAAAGTATTAATGTAATGGACCTTCAGGCTCTTCGAACAATAACTCTTCCATTTGTGCATAGGCATTTTCTTTACCTGGAACATTGAACAGCACCATAAGCACTACCCATTTCAAATCTTCTAGACAAAATTCACTGGCGTCTATTTCCATTACCCGATCAACAACCATTTCTCGTGTGTTGGCATCAAGTACACCTGCTTGCTCCAAAAATAACATGAAACCTTGGGCTTCAACATCCAACCTTAAACTTTCATCATGAGTATAAATGCGATGTACACCACTGGTGATAGGCTTTGACAAATAAGGGGTTGTTGAAGTTTCTTGAAGCGCAGCTAACTTTTCTAACCAATTAAGCGCTTTGAATATTTCATCGTGATGAAATCCAGCACGAATTAACTCATCAGTTAACTCATCTTGATCGACGCGAATTTCCGACTCACTGTGCACTAAGCTTTCAAATAAATACATAAGAATGTCAAACATAGCTATTCACCTCTCAACTTAAGGTACCCCCCTGGAACGGCGGTTACCAAGCCTTGCAACTCGTGCTCTAGTAATGCTGTCAATACGTCACTGGAAGACAGTTTACTGCGTTTTATTATTTCATATAATGGTGTAACGTCGTAATCAACACTATCCAATATCGGATCTATTGCCAAGCCCTTTCTTTTAGAATCTGGTTTTTCTTCAGCAACTGTATAAACATTGAACTCATTCAGTATATCGGCACTTGAAGTTATCAATTTAGCACCTTGCTGAATTAACCAATTTGCCCCTTCACTCAATGGATGGTTAATATTCCCAGGCACTGCAAATACATCTTTACCCATATCAGCAGCTAAATTACAGGTAATGAGTGAACCAGAACGAATTTTTGCTTCAACCAATAAAACGCCCGTACTTAACATAGCGACAATTCTATTTCGACAAGGGAAATGGTGAGGTCTTGGAGGGGTATTAGGCAAAAACTCCGAGACTACTGTGCCATTTCGTTGAATAATTTTATCAAATAACCCTTGATTATATTTTGGGTAACAAATGTCGATTCCGCAACCTAAAACCGCAATTGTTCGGCCGTTACTAGCGTTTAGCGCTCCTAGGTGAGCCTGACTATCTATTCCCCGAGCAAGTCCACTGGTTATAACAATCCCCTGCTCCGCAACGTCTTGAGCAAAAGATTTTGCGGTATATTGCCCATTCTTCGATGCATGTCTAGACCCAACTATAGCCAGTTGTCGATCATGCAAATTACTGTTATTCCCTCTTATAAATAACACTGCGGGAGGATGAGATAATAAACGAAGAGATTGAGGGTAATCACTAGCACTGTAATACGTGCACTGCACATCTGAATTCTTGGATAAAAAGTGGATTGCTAACTCAGCAAGATGAGTAGCTTTACTTCGCTTTTCAACAATTGAAGGATGGATTCCGATTGTTAACCAGTCATCTGAAGGCAAGCGGCATAGTTCATCAATAGTCAGGTTGTGTTGTTCGGAGAGCTGAACCCACTTGTTAGGCTTTATTGAAGATAGCTGACTTAGTACAAGCCAGCTCATAATTGAATTGTAATTTTCCACGCTGTGTACTCCTTACACAGCTCATACTAAACTAGTACTTTAGAATCCGTTTCTATGGTTTACCGACCACGAACCCACGCTTAATCGATTTTTTAGAACGCGTAATTATGCCGTAACTCACAGAATCAAATACTGAGAAAACAATTAATTCACCCATTTTAATTGCAGGTTGAGAAACTGTTTCCCCTTCTTCTAAAGATCTCAGGGCTGTGTCTGATTTTTCTACATATTTAGGTTTTTTCTTGCCAACAATATCTGGCCCCTGTGCATAAATGCCTAGCACACTTCCAGGACTAACTTCATCGCTACCCAAATCGACAATTATCACATCGAACTTTCCAAATAAGTAATGATCATCAAATCCACCAATTACATGCCCAGTAGCGTTCTCTGCAGGTTTCAAAACTAAACTTTCTCGATCATATTCAGGCGCATTCCACAACACATCACCTTGAACAACTTCTCTTTTATTATTTTTTACTTGTATCAACCATTCTGAATCCAATTCATCAATTAGTACTTCAGCATCTGCAACATGATTAAGCTGTACGCCCAGCTCATTGCCTTCCATATCCCTAATGCTACCCATATTACGAGTGATATATAACTGTTCTTCAGATCGTTCTGACTGCTTAGTTAATAAAACGTCGTTATTAGCAAAAGTAATACTGCCCTCTCCATTCCCTAATACCTTAGGTAAAACAATATAGTCATCAGCACTAACAACCCAGCTTTGCCCAATATAAGGTTCAAGTAAGGTCCATGGAAGAACATCAATAGCACTATTTTTATCTTTACGTTTGGATTCTGGAGACAGAACAAATTTTTGCTTCTGCTTTTCAAGGGTCAAAAATGGAACGCCATCAGTAAAAGACAAAACTAAAACATCACCGGGAAAGATTAAATGGGGGTTTTCTATCTGGGTATTTTTAATCCACAGTTCAGGCCAGCGCCAAGGTTCATCAAGATAAAAACCCGATATATCCCACAAGGTATCACCTTTTTTAACCACATATCGGCTAGGAGCAGATTCCTTTATATCTGCAGCATAGATTGCAAAGACACTGCTACCCCAAAATAAAGCGGCAACTAAAACTAGAAACTGGAGAGGTTGAGCAAGGTACTTTTTTATCATTCTAAAAATCCACTTTTCTCTATTGTGACGAGTATGGCAGATATAATCCCGCCATTAAACGCTATAATGCGTTAAAATATAAACCTAATTTGTTGAAAATAAAATATTGTTAACAAGATCAATACAAAACAGAGAGAGAACGCTCGCTGATTGTTACAACGGAGCATAGAAATTTATGGCCATTTTAGAAGTTTTAAGTTTTCCTGATGAGCGGTTAAGAACCGTTGCAAAGCCTGTGTCAGAAGTAAATGATGATATTCGCAAACTAGTAGAAGATATGTTTGAAACCATGCGTGACGAAAATGGTATTGGTTTAGCGGCGACGCAAGTTAATCGACATGTGCGTGTAGTAGTTATGGATGTATCGGAAGAACAAAATACGCCAAGAGTATTTATTAACCCTGAAATAACGAAAAAAAACGGCTCAACTATCAGTGAGGAAGGCTGCCTCTCGGTACCAGGCAATTATGCAAAAGTTGAACGTGCGGAAGAAATAACAGTAGTTGCGCGGGATAAAAACGGCGAACAGTTCGAGTTAGAAGCCGATGGTTTATTGGCGATTTGCATTCAGCATGAACTTGATCATTTGCAAGGCAAGCTATTTATCGATTATTTATCGCCATTAAAGCGCCAAAGAATAAAAAAGAAACTTGAAAAAGAAGCTCGCTTAGCAGCTAAACAGTAAGGACCTTAGGTGAGAATAGTATTTGCAGGAACACCGGAGTTCGCAGCTCTACATTTAAAAGCTCTGCTAGATGCAGACTTTGATGTTGCAGCGGTTTACACACAGCCAGATCGTCCAGCTGGACGAGGAAAAAAGCCACAAGCTAGTGATGTAAAAAAGGTAGCATTAGAATACGGTCTTCCAGTGTGCCAACCAGAAAACTTTAAATCAGCATCATCAGTTGAAGAATTATCATCATTTAATGCAGATATAATGATCGTAGTCGCTTACGGTATTATTTTGCCTTTAAGCGTTTTGACGACTCCGACATACGGTTGTTTAAATGTTCACGGTTCTTTGCTTCCTAAATGGCGCGGTGCAGCTCCCATCCAGCGCTCAATTTGGGCCGGAGATGAAAAAGCGGGCGTTACCATAATGCAAATGGACGAAGGCTTGGATACAGGAGACATGCTACTCAAAGCTGAATTAAGCATAACACCTGACGATACCAGTACATCTCTCTATGAAAAGCTTGCTAAACTTGGCCCCACAGCATTAGTTGATACTTTACGGGATTATCATACGTTAACGCCCGTTTCTCAGGATGATGACTTAGCAACTTATGCAAAAAAACTAAGTAAAGACGAAGCCTGTATCGATTGGCAACTCGACGCTGCTCAACTAGAAAGAAATTGTAGAGCCTTTAATCCTTGGCCTGTTCAATGGTTTAAAACTCAAGAAACCGCAATAAAAGTTTGGCAATGCCATGTTGTGGAATCTAACGATAACAGGGCTACACCGGGTCAAATCATCAGTGCTGACAAATCAGGCATTACCGTTGCTACAGGTAATGGAGCCCTATGTATCACTAAAATGCAGCTTCCCGGTAAAAAGCCACTATCCGCAGGAGAAGTGCTCAATGGTAGAGCTCACTGGTTCTCAGTAGGTGGCACTTTATGAACAAGAACCATAGATTTGGACAAAACCTACGAGCTGATTCAGCCTGGATCCTTTATCAAGTTCTAGAAGAAGGCCGTTCAACTCGGGAGCTTTTTATTCCTGTGCTTGAACGTTATTCCTCAGCAAAAGACAAAAACTGGATCAACGAAACCGTGTTGGGCGTGCTGAGAAACTTACCGACACTGCAAATATGGCTACGCCCAAAATTACAAAAGCCATTAAAAGGTTCAAAAAAAATCGTAGAGCATGTACTACTAATTGGCCTTTATCAATTGGGCTTTATGCGTGTATCTGAACATGCCGCAATAAACGAAACAGTCAATGCATGTACCTTATTTAATGCTCATGGCCTCAAAGGCTTAGTTAACGCAATCCTTAGGGATATTCAACGCTCTCCTCCTGCTATTCCAGAAGATCCTCAAATCGCATCAGGCTTACCTAAGTGGATTTACAACACAGTCAAACTTGCCTATCCCAATGACTGTGACAAGGTTATTGAAAATATGAATAGCAAAGCGCCCATATGGTTACGGGTGAATACTCTACAAGTAGAGTTTGATCGCTTTTGTTCACTTTTAACAAACCAAGGAGTGCAGTTTCAGCAACCAGCCCACAGCGAGTATGCACTAATTGTAGAAAACTGTAATGTGACGGAACTGCCTGGCTATGATGAAGGCTTTTTTGCTGTTCAAGACGGTGCTGCGCAGAAAGCTGCTGTTTTACTTAATCCTCAAAATAATGAAAAAATTCTCGATTGCTGCACCGCTCCCGGTGGTAAAGCCTGCCATTTATATAACTTGGCTCCCAAGGCGCACATTACTGCGGTAGATGCAGATGAAAAACGCTTATTACGAGTAAAAGAAAACCAGGAAAGGCTAAAGTGCAGTTTTAATATTGTACATGGTGACGGCGCTAAACCAGAAAGTTGGTGGGATGGAGAGCAATTCGACCGAATTCTTTTAGATGCGCCTTGCTCTGCTACTGGTGTGATCAGGCGACACCCTGATATTCGTTGGTTGCGTAAGCCTACTGATATCGACAAACTAGTGACATTACAAGCTGAGATTCTTTCCGCCATTTGGCCATTGTTAAAGCCCGGCGGCACATTGCTTTATGCAACGTGCTCTATTTTACCCAAAGAAAATTGTGAACAAATAAACAATTTCATAGAAAACACCATTGATGCAGCAAGAAACATGGACGATATACAAATTTTGCCAGGCCAAGAACAAATGGATGGTTTCTATTATGCTCGACTGGTAAAGTCGAACGGTTAGCGTAAGGTCGTACAGAAGAATAAGAATTTATGAAAATCATCATACTGGGTGCAGGACAAGTTGGCGGCTCTTTAGCTGAAAACCTTGTTGGAGAGAAAAACGAAATCACCGTGATTGATTCCGATCAAGAACGATTGCGTTTGTTACAAGACCGGCTTGATTTGCAAGGCGTTCATGGAATGGGCTCTCACCCAGATGTATTGCGAAAAGCAGGTGCAGAAGACGCAGACATGTTAATTGCAGTAACCAACAGCGATGAAAGTAACATGCTAGCCTGCCAAGTTGCTTATAGCTTATTTAAAACACCAACTAAGATTGCACGTGTTCGTTCAGAACAATACATTATTTATCAATCACAATTGTATAAACAGCAAGATATTCCAGTAGATCATATCATTGCTCCAGAGCAATTAGTTACCCAAGCGATAAAGCGACTTATTGATTATCCAGGCGCATTGCAAGTTGTTGAATTCGCAGACGGAAAAGCCAGCCTCGTTGCCGTTAAAGCCTATTATGGAGGCCTTTTAGTAGGTCATGCATTGTCTGCACTAAAAGAGCATATGCCCAACGTAGAAACTCGAGTCGCAGCTATATATCGTCGAGGAAAACCAATTAGACCACTCGGTTCAACGGTTATTGAAGCCGATGACGAAGTGTTTTTTATAGCTGCAACTAAGCACATACGTGCAGTGATGAGCGAGCTACAAAAGCTTGAAGGCAGTTACAAGCGCATAATGATTGCCGGCGGAGGGTTAATTGGCGCAGGCCTCGCTAAAAAGTTGGAGCACAAACACAACGTAAAGCTCATCGAATTTCACCCAGATAGAGCCGAATATTTATCGAAACATTTAGACAAAACCATAGTATTTAGTGGCGATGCATCAGATGCTGAATTACTCGCAGAAGAAAACGTAGAAAATGTTGATGCCTTTATTGCGGTAACAAACGACGACGAAGCAAATATC
Organism: Alteromonas sp. 5E99-2; assembly: GCF_017368475.1. Taxonomy (GTDB): domain Bacteria; phylum Pseudomonadota; class Gammaproteobacteria; order Enterobacterales; family Alteromonadaceae; genus Alteromonas_F. The sequence continues at coordinate 94,854 of NZ_JAFNJE010000014.1, read as the reverse complement.
ATGTCGGCGATGTTAGCCAAGCGAATGGGTGCGCAAAAAGCCATGGTGTTAATTCAACGCAGCGCCTATGTTGACCTTGTCCAAGGAGGCGAAATAGACATTGCATTTTCTCCTCAACAAGCCACCATTTCAGCATTACTTACCCATATTCGCAGGGGTGATATAGTTAATGTGTACTCACTTCGGAGAGGCGCAGCGGAAGCTATCGAAGCCATTGCTCACGGCGATGAAAACACCTCAAAAGTGGTAGGCCGTCAAATAAAAGATATAAAAATGCCGCCAGGTACAACCATTGGCGCAATAGTCAGAGAAGATAACGTAATTATTGCTCATGGCGATACTGAAATAGAAGCCAACGACCACGTTATATTATTTTTGGTAGACAAAAAATACATAGGCCATGTTGAAAAACTGTTTCAACCTAGCGCATTCTTCTTTGGCTAACAACAAGGTTATTAGTACTAATCCCGCCAAAATGTGGGCGAAAAGAGCACTAATAGAGAGAACACTTCCAAACGGCCAAATAACATGGCAAGTACAAGTAACCACTTAGCGGAATCTGAAACAGACGAATAGGTGGATGCAACCTCTCCCAACCCAGGCCCTAAATTATTCAACATCGCCGCGGTGGCTGTAAATGAGGTAATGTTATCCAGTCCCGTAGCAATTAGACCAATCATAATAATTACAAATACAATCGCATAAGCGGAAAAGAACCCCCATATTGCCTCAACAACACGACTTGGAACAGCCCTATCACCTAACTTTACAGCATAAACCGCTTTCGGGTGTACAAGTCTGTCTACTTCTCTTTTTCCTTGTAAATAAAGTAGAACTATTCGAATAACCTTCAGTCCGCCCCCGGTCGACCCTGCACAACCGCCAATAAAGCTTGAAAAGATAAGGAGAATAGGCAGAAATAAAGGCCATGACGCAAAATCTGTAGTAGCAAAACCAGCGGTAGTACTAATTGAAACTGCTTGTACCATTGCTTGATCTAAGCCTTGCTCTGCGGAAGTGTAGTAACCACTTAACACCAAGGTAAAAAAACAAACTAAGATCAAAACTACTTGAAGAAAAAAGAAAGCCTTAAATTCGGGATCATATTTATAGCCCTTCAAGGTCTTATTATTTACCGCAGAATAATGCAATGCAAAATTCAATGCTGCGATCCAAAGAAACACAACACAAACTATATTCACCACTGGCGAGTCAAAGTATCCCAAACTCGCATCGTGAGTAGAGAAGCCACCAATCGCAATTGTAGAAAAAGCATGGCAAATGGCATCGAAGAATGTCATTCCAGCTAGCCAATACGCAAACGAACATGCAATGGTGAGCGATAAATAAATATACCAAAGGTGTTTTGCTGTATCGGCAATACGAGGTGTCATCTTAGAGTCTTTCACAGGCCCTGGCGTTTCTGCTCGATACAATTGCATGCCCCCTACCCCCAAGATAGGTAATATCGCCACAGCCAACACAATAATTCCCATACCACCGAGCCATTGAAGCTGCTGACGATAGAACTGTACTGCATGAGGCAAAAAGTCGATACCTTCAATAACAGTGGCACCGGTTGTCGTTAAACCGGAAAACGATTCAAAGATTGCGTCAGTTATACTCATTTCAGGTTGATCGAGCAGCATAAACGGGATCGCCCCAAAGCTCGCCAGCACTGTCCAAAAAAGTACAACGATAAGAAACCCTTCTTTCGCTCTCAAATCAGATTTCATATCTCGGTTGGGGTACCAGAAAGCGAGCCCTGTGAATAAACAAAGTACAAACGCCATTACAAACGGTAAGCCGCCGCCATCTTGATAAATTAACGACACAATTGCAGGGGGAATCATTGTTACACTAAACAGTGCAACCAGTAGCCCTAAAATACGAATTATTGCTCTATATTGCATAACTTTCTATTTTTACTCTTATGCTGTTATTAGGTCAGATGGCGTTTCAGAGAACAACCTTTTTTTGCTTATAAAAAAATAAACACTTTTTTTCTAAAATTGTGCTTTTTTATTATTAACAAAAGTATCACGCGCTAAAAAATTTATGCTAATCTTTATTCAATTAAAATGTTACTTAAGATCTTTACAGTCGTTTTATTCACATTCATAAAAAAGTAAAGTTTAAGACAACTCACCTCAAAAACATCATAACGCATTGATTTTAATATAATTTTTAATTTAATTTTAGAAGTTATTTATTTTTTTATATTTTTCCCTGTTTTTCACACAGACTTATCCACAGGGCAGCCTCTTTCTTTCATTTGAATTATAGGTATCTTGTGGCATCCTGACAGTCATATAACCGATTAAGTACTACAATAATGCCACAAGACAATACGTCCCCCTTCATCTTAGTAGATGGTTCTTCTTATTTATTTAGAGCATTCCACGGATTACCTCCTCTAACCAACTCAAAAGGTAAAGATACAGGGGCAATTTATGGCGTAGTCAATATGCTAAAAAGCTTAATAAAGGAATATGACCCTTCACATATTGCGGTCATATTTGATGCTAAAGGAAAAACCTTCCGCAACGATCTCTATTCCGAATATAAAGCCAACCGTCCTCCAATGCCCGAAGAGCTAAGAGAGCAAATAGCGCCGTTACACGAAATAGTAAAAGCCATGGGGCTTCCTCTTCTTGTGGTTCCAAATGTAGAAGCCGATGACGTTATTGGTACACTAGCACGTCAAGCATCTGAGCAAGGTAGAGCTTGCCTCATCAGTACTGGCGATAAAGATATGGCGCAGCTAGTCAATGAGCACGTTACCCTAATCAACACTATGAATAACCAAGTTACCGATATCGATGGTGTGTTTGAGAAATTTGGCGTCCATGCGGAACATATCATTGATTTCCTCGCCCTTAAGGGAGACAAAGTAGACAACATCCCAGGTGTTCCGGGAGTCGGTGACAAGAGTGCGCAAGCAATGCTAAACGGTGTTGGCGGCATAAATGACATTTATAATAATTTAGATAAATTAGCGGATTTGGGATTTCGTGGTTCAAAAACTATCGCGAAAAAAATGGCAGAATACGAAGAACAAGCTCGTTTATCTTACACTCTTGCTACAATAGATACTCATGTAGAACTAGAACATACTCCTGACAGCCTTCTCGCTACCCCGGAAAATACAGATAAGCTGATTGAACTCTACACAGAGTATGAATTTAAACGCTGGTTAACGGACGCACATAGTGAATCATCACCCAAAAGCGCCCTAACGTCCAATGACGAGACAATTGAAAACGAAAGTGCAGAGGTAGAATCAGCAATTTCTAGAGAAAACTATGAAACTGTTTTCACAGAATCAGACTTATTCCGCTGGATAGAAAAAATTAAAACAGCGCCGCTTGTTGCAGTAGATACTGAAACAACAAGCCTAAACTACATGGAAGCAGAAATTGTGGGCTTTTCATTTTGCGTCACAGAAGGTGAAGCCTGCTATGTTCCTGTAGGTCACAAACAGGAAGGAGCTCAACCTCAATTAGATAAAACTTGGGTACTCGAACAATTAAAGCCTCTTTTAGAAAGCGAAGAAATCAAAAAAGTAGGCCAGCACATAAAATACGATAAAAACGTACTTGCTAATGAAGGTATAACCTTAAAGGGCGTTCAATTTGACACCATGTTAGAAAGCTACGTTTACAATAGTACAGCAAGCCGCCACAACATGGATGCCCTAGCCCTTGCTTACCTAGATCATAAAACCATCAGCTATGAAGAAATTGCTGGAAAAGGCGCAAAGCAATTAACTTTCGACCTTATTGATATCGACATTGCTGCACCGTACGCAGCTGAAGACGCCGACATTACCTTTAGATTGCATCAAGTGCTTAACAATAAATTGGAAAAAGAAAGCGAACTTAGTGATGTCCTAACTCAAATAGAAGTACCTTTAAGTGATGTCCTATCTAAAATGGAACAGTGTGGCGTAAAAATCGATAGTCAACTGCTTGCGCAACAGAGCCAAGATTTAGCCGTACGTATAAAAGAGTTAGAAACTGATGTTCACGAAACCGCCGGAGAAGTCTTTAACTTAAGCTCTACAAAGCAATTACAACACATTTTATTTGAAAAGCTGTCTCTTCCAATCATTAAAAAAACCCCAAAAGGTGCACCATCCACCTCTGAAGAAGTATTACAAGAGCTAGCACTAGACTATGAAATTCCCAGAAAATTAATGGAATACCGCAGTCTCACAAAACTGAAGTCGACATACACAGACAAATTACCCAAGATGATTAATCACAGAACAGGTCGTGTACATACCTCTTACCATCAAGCCGTTACAGCTACAGGGCGATTATCTTCTTCCGATCCTAATTTACAAAACATTCCTATTCGCACAGAAGAAGGAAAACGAGTTCGCCAAGCGTTTATACCAGAATCCGGATATGTGTTCGTCGCTGCCGATTACTCTCAAATTGAACTTAGAATAATGGCTCATTTGTCTAAAGATAAAGGGCTTTTGAATGCGTTTAACAAGGGATTAGACGTACATAGGGCAACCGCAGCAGAAGTATTCGGGACTACCCCAGAAAATGTTACTGACAACCAAAGGCGCAGTGCTAAGGCCATTAACTTTGGTTTGATTTACGGCATGTCTGCATTTGGGTTGTCAAAGCAACTCAATATTTCAAGAGCTGATGCCCAAGCTTATATGGATGTTTATTTTGAACGCTACCCCGGCGTTTTAGATTACATGGAGAGTACGAGAGCTCTTGTAAAGGAACAAGGCTATGTCGAAACGGTATTTGGTAGACGATTATATTTACCCGATATAAAAGCAAGTAATGGAGCTCGACGTAAAGGTGCTGAGCGTGCCGCTATCAATGCGCCAATGCAAGGTACTGCAGCTGATATCATTAAGAGAGCAATGATAGAAGTTGAAAAATGGCGCGTTAAAGAAGCGCCAGACGTGAAAATGACTATGCAAGTCCATGATGAATTAGTTTTTGAAATCAAAGAATGTGATGTAGATAAAGTCGTCGCTAAGATTAAAACAATCATGGAAAATGCATCTCAACTCTCTGTACCATTAGAAGTCGAAGTGGGCACAGGATTAAACTGGGAAGAAGCACATTAAAAACAAATGAATTACATAAATTCAACACCTTATTAAATTTTTTAATTTATTTGGGAACAAAATAGACCTTCGAAGGGTCTCTATTAGTGTTAAATATGTGTTTCTCTAAGTGTATTTTGCCCAGCCATTGCGCTGGGTTTTTTTTGCCTTTTAAAAAGAGCCTCTTAAATAAAAATTAAATAAATTTTCACTTCTGTGGGAACAAATCACGCCTTTGCAAGGTCTCTATTAACGTTATATATGTGTTTTCTCTAAGTGTGTTTACCCAGCCATTGAGCTGGGTTTTTTTTGTCTTTTAAAAAGAATGTCTTAAATAAAAATTAAATAAATTTTCATTTCTGCGGGAACAAATAATGCCTTTGTAAGGTCTCTATTAATGTTATATGTGTGTTTTCTCTAAGTGTGTTTACCCGGCCATTGAGCCGGGTTTTTTATGTCTTTTAAAAAGAATGTCTTAAATAAAAATTAAATAAATTTTCATTTCTGCAGGAACAAATAGTGCCTTTGTAAGGTCTCTATTAATGTTATATGTGTGTTTTCTCTAAGTGTGTTTACCCGGCCATTGAGCCGGGTTTTTTATGCCTTTTTAGAAGGTATATTCAACCATTCGTTCAACGTATTTTCTAAATCAGGCAAACCGATACCTGATAGCGAAGAGAAGGTGTGAACTCTAACATCACCACAAAACGCCAGCGAGGCTTCTCTAGCCATTAATAACTGTGCCTTTCTCTTCCCTGATTTCAATTTATCAGCTTTCGTCAGCAATGCTAAAACAGGAATATTGGCATTTACTGCCCAATAAATTAATTCTTGGTCTAAATCTTTTAACGGATGACGAATATCCATCAGTACAACAACACCTTTAAGACATTTTCGTACATTCAAATATTCCCCTAATGCTTTTTGCCATTTAAGCTTCATTTCTATCGGCACTTTGGCAAAGCCGTATCCAGGTAAATCAATAAGCCTGCGCTCTTCGTCCAGCGTAAAAACATTAATCATTTGTGTTCTACCTGGTGTTTTACTGGTTCTCGCCAACTGCTTTTGCCTGACTAGTTTGTTCAAAGCACTTGATTTACCTGCATTTGATCGACCAACAAAAGCTACCTCATACCCAGAATCTCCCTCTAAATGTTGGATATTTGGCGCGCTCATGGAAAAATTAGCTTTACTAAAGTAGCTCATTGTCTTGTTTAATTGCTCAATTGCGTTATTTTTGTCTATTGTAAACGCAATTCAATGAATTTACCGCTATAAAAGCTCTTCTCGTATTATGGAGTGGAAATGTAAGGTATTAAATTGCAAAAAAGTATGAATTCGTTCGCGTTTTTCCGATAAATTTATTTGCAGTAGAGAAAGTTATGAAAGCCTCTTCTTTTTTAGTATTAACAACATTGTTTACGTTTGGCGTTCATCATTCTGTAAGCGCTCAAAATCAATCTACTGAAAATGAAATTGCTGCAGGTAAAGCAAAATCAGTAGTTTGTGCTGCCTGTCATTCAGTTGATGGAAATAGCCAAATACCATCAAATCCTAAGCTCGCAGGGCAGCACAAGACTTATCTTGTGAAACAATTAAACGAATATAAACTTGCAATCCAAACTGGTGAAAAAGAGGGCCGTAGCAGTCCCATAATGGGCGGAATGGCATCGTTTTTAACAGATGAAGATGTACAAAATGTTGCTTCTTATTTTAGTAGTCAAACACCTACAGAATCAAAGCAAAAAACACCAACAAACTTAAAAGCACAAACTCTTTTTAATTCTGGGGATATAAACAGAAAAATTCCTGCTTGTGTTTCTTGCCATGGTCCTAAAGGAAATGGTTCAAACCTCTCTGGGTTTCCCGACATATCTGGCCAGCATGCGCAATATACCCTATCTCAGTTAAAAGCATTCAGGTCAGGAACCCGGCTTAATGACAAGAATGGAATGATGCAAAGTATAGCTGCAAAACTTACAGATGAAGACATAGAGGTATTGGCAAACTATATTTCAAGTTTAGATTAGCCAGCTTGAAATGTTAAAAATTTGTATCTCCCCTTGTCTTCAACTTTTTTTGGTGTATGCTATTTCATCAATTAGATGAAATTAGTTAATTTCACTTAATAAATACGGGACTAAATATAAAGTGTCAGGATGACCTAAAACAATAATGCTCTGTAAATAAAAACAAAAGTGGGGCTATGCTATGGAAGCACTAACACAATGATGTGTATATCGGGAGAAGTGTCTAACGACGCGGAACATGAGGTGATGACGGTTGTCATCACCTTTTTTTATTTTTAATTAAGCCTACTTCCACTACCAATCAACTTATTTTCAATAAGCTTCTGTCGCCAAGCTAATGTATAATTAAACGATAATGTACGGTTAAGAGTTAAACATGCCTAGAAAAAAGAAGTCCAGGAAAGTTGGTAGTATTGGTGTTTCAAAATCATCGGACTTTACGCGCAAAGAAAAAAACGTAAAGAAGCCAAGTAAGGGTCGTCCTGCCGGCAATAGACAAGCTGTTGCACAAAGCACGACTAGATCTAGTGGCGGTAGTAAGAATACTGACCCCAGACACGGAAGCAAAAAGTTAATTCCTCTACAAGTCACCCACGTTAAAAAAGTAGTGTATGCCAAACCAAGTGATGAACTGGCCGCTATTGAAGCAGATTCACGACTTATCGCTTTATTGGATAAACAAGAAAAAGGGCAACGTCTTCGGGTAGATCAAAAAGACTACATAGAAAGCAAGCTAAGCCGTCACGCTATTTTGTGCGAAATGCTAGGTATTGATGTGTCTGAGGACGAAGACAATGTTGATATCGATCCGTTAGATAAACTCGATGCTATTTCCATGAGTGATTTTGACGACGAGAGCAAATAATACATGTTGCTAGTATTACTTATCATTGGTTGTCTCATCGTCGCTGGGTTAGCTTTTTACGCTGGACGACTTTTATTATTATTGTCAAAGCAAAATCAACAGCGGCAACAAGCCCTTGATGATCGCATAGATAATCTATTAGAAAGTATTGTTACTATTTCTAAAGCCATGCTTCAACAACAATGCGAATTATCTGAAGGTGCAATTCGGATTTGTAACTTGTTGCAAGCACTGCCCTTAAACCCTTCACCTGACTATTCAAGCAAGTTTCCTGCAATATTTACCTTATTCAGTGCTATTAGCGGTTTTGCCACATTAGAGGCCAGACGTGCATTAGACAAGCGTTCTAGAATGCTAGAAGATAGACAAAGACAGGAAATAGAGTCTCAGCATGAAACCCTAGTTTTAAACGAATTAGAATCAATTATACAATTTTGCACAGAGATTAACGGTTAAACTACACTCTGAAGCCACGAGCCGCTATAATAACCGCCTTTTGAGCGAATCGGGCAGCAGGTCCATGCAAAAATTTGATACTAAAACGTTTCAAGGCTTGATCCTTGCGTTACAAGATTTTTGGGCACAACAAGGTTGTGTCATTATTCAACCACTTGATATGGAAGTGGGCGCGGGAACATTCCATCCAATGACATTTTTACGTTCACTGGGCCCGGAGCCAATGAACAGTGCTTATGTTCAGCCATGTCGCAGACCAACAGATGGTAGGTATGGCGAAAACCCCAATCGCTTACAACATTATTACCAATTTCAGGTCATGTTAAAACCTTCTCCTGATGACATACAAGAGCGTTACCTTGATTCTCTTCGCATGCTTGGTTTTGATCCCGAAGAAAACGATATTCGTTTCGTCGAAGACAACTGGGAGTCCCCTACTCTTGGTGCCTGGGGACTTGGTTGGGAAGTCTGGTTGAACGGAATGGAAGTCACCCAGTTTACTTACTTCCAACAAGTAGGCGGTATCGAATGTAAGCCTGTTACAGGTGAAATCACCTATGGTCTTGAACGATTGGCCATGTACATTCAAGGCGTTGATAGTATCTATGATTTAGTCTGGGCTCATACTCCACAAGGCGTAGTTACTTACGGTGATGTTTTCCATCAAAACGAAGTAGAGCAATCTACTTACAACTTTGAATATGCTGATGTGAAAACCTTATTCACTCAATTTGATGAATGTGAAAAAGCCAGTCAGTTATTAATTGAAAAGAGCTTGCCACTGCCAGCATACGAACAAGTAATGAAGGCATCTCATGCATTTAATTTGCTTGACGCACGTCATGCAATTTCTGTAACCGAACGCCAACGGTTCATTTTGCGTGTTCGCACACTAGCTAAGGCGTGTGCGCAAAGTTACTTTGAAGCGCGAGAGGCGCTTGGCTTTCCATTGTGTAGTAAGGATAAATAATGTCTCACAACGATGCTTTATTAATTGAAATTGGTACTGAAGAATTACCACCAAAAATTTTAAAATCCTTGGGCGAACAATTCGCCAACAACATTCACAATGCGTTAATTGAAGCCAACTATGCGCCTGAGTCTTTTGAATGGTTTGCTAGCCCCCGTAGGCTTGCGATATTAGTTTCAAGTGTTTCAAGCGAACAACCTGACGTAGAAGTTGAAAAGCGCGGCCCTGCCGTTAGCGCTGCATTCGATTCAGAAGGCAATCCCACAAAAGCTGCATTAGGTTGGGCAAAAGGCAACGGTATTGATATTGCCGACGCGCAACGATTAGTAACCGATAAAGGCGAGTGGTTATTACATAAAGCGACGGTTAAAGGTCAACATATCTCATCGGCCATTGGTGAAATGGTGACTCAAGCGTTGAAGAAATTGCCCATTCCTAAGCCTATGCGCTGGGGTAACAATGACTATCAATTTATTCGCCCTATCCATACGTTAACTATTCTATATGGAAGCGACATATTAAAGGCGGAAGTATTAGGTATTTCGTCAAACAACTTGCTCCGAGGGCATCGTTTTCATGGGAATAAAACCTTTACATTAACTCATGCGAAAGAATACGAAAACACACTTATCAACCACTATGTAGTTGGTTCGTTTTCTCGTAGAGTGGATACCATTAAATCTACATTAGATTTAATGGCTGACTCAATGAACCTTAAAGCTGATTACTCAGTTTCGCTACTAGAAGAAATTGCGTCTTTAGTAGAATGGCCAAAAGTACTGCAAGCTAAATTTGAAGAACGCTTTTTAAGTGTTCCTAAAGAAGCGCTTATTTACACAATGAAAGATGATCAAAAGTACGTACCCCTGCTAAATAGCGACGGGTCACTGAGTCATCATTTTTTGTTTGTTTCCAATATAGACAGTAAAAAACCAGAGCTTGTTGTAGAAGGTAATGAAAAAGTTATCCGCCCTAGACTTGCCGACGCAGAGTTTTTCTTTGAAACCGATAAAAAGCGTTCTTTATATTCAAGAGTTGAAGACTTAGGCACAGTTGTTTTTCAAAAGAAATTGGGCACACTTAAAGACAAAGTCACTCGTATATCAAACACCGCTGAACGTATTGCCTCGCTAATAGGAAGTGATTCTTCGCTAGCAGCTCGTGCAGGTTTACTCAGTAAATCTGACTTGATGACCGAAATGGTAATGGAATTCACCGAGGTGCAAGGTGTAATGGGTCGTTATTATGCAGCCCATGACAACGAACCTGAAGAAGTATCACTGGCCATTGAAGAACAATATTTACCTAAGTTTTCTGGCGATGTATTGCCACAATCAACGACAGGTATGTGTGTATCTCTAGCTGATAAACTAGATACCCTTGTCGGTATTTTTGGTATAGAGCAAAAACCTAAAGGTGACAAAGACCCATTTGCACTTCGTCGCGCAGCCATAGGTATTTTGCGTATTATATCTGAGTCTGGTTTAGACTTGGATTTACAACAACTTATCAGCACTGCAGCACTTCAGTATCCGGAAGGAGTATTGGTCGATAACGGGGACGAAGTGATTGATTTCGTTCTTAGTCGTTTTTCTTCGCTACTTCAAGAGAAAGGATACGGTTCAGATGTCATTCAAGCGGTATCGATTCGCCGCCCTACTAAACCAGATGATTTTGTAGCTCGTGTCGCAGCCGTAGAAGCATTTAAACAACTTCCTGAAGCTGAAGCATTATCTGCTGCAAATAAGCGCGTAGCGAATATTTTAGCTAAACAAAAGGTTGCTTCAGATGATATAGCCGTTGATGCTGAATTATTTGAGTCTGAATATGAGTCTAATTTGTATCGAAAAATAACTGAACTGAGTGGACTAGACATTCAAGATCATAGCACTGCGTTGTCAAATCTTGCGTCTTTACGTTCCCCCATTGATGCGTTTTTCGACAACGTTATGGTAATGGCAGAAAACGAAGAGATTAAACGCAATAGGCTTGCTTTGTTAAACCAACTGCGTAGCTTGTTTTTACGTACTGCTGACATTTCCGTTTTAGCCAAATGAAAAACTGTCAGCGCTCAATTAAACGAATTAGCACTAGTGTATTAATTGCGCTGACATTCATTTTAGCCGGTTGTACTACGCAACCTAGTGGTTATGTTATTCCTGACCCTTATAAAGCGTCTCTCGATGAGCAGGCGCTTTATTTAAGGGGAACATTTAATTGGTGGGGAGTACAAGAGTCTTTTCGCTTTGTAAGTAACGGCACTAACTCCTGGTCAGCAAGAGTTTATTTAGAAGCAGATGGGCGTACTGAAGATTTTAAGATATCCGATCCCAATTGGTCTCCACTTCAAACTTGTGGAGGGCTAGATAAGAAGGTCGTTATGGTCGAGAAAATCGCTGTAAAATTATTCTGCAATATTCAAAGCCAAAACTTTCAGTTTACCCCTCACAAAAACGGTAATTATGAATTCCGTTTAGCGAAACAAAGCGGTAGTTATACTCTTTCTATTAATCGACTTTAATTTCTTAAACTTTTTTTTCTTCCACTGTTCCTTTCTTCTTTACCTATCTATTTAAACCTTATTCTTAGATTTGTGATTATAGTATTAAGCGTTTTTCATCGTTGTTTTTTTACAAAGAGTTCTGTTGAGGCATCCATATTTCATGTATTACTCTGTGTTTTTTCATTAATCAAAAACACTATTTTTAGATGACTGCGGCAATTCAATTTATCCGGTCTTTATCAATAAAAAAGGGCTTATCCTTTCAGATAAGCCCTTTTAACAAACTCTAAATTGAAATATTAAATACTATATATCTAAGTTTTCTACGTTGAGCGCATTCTCTTCGATGAACGCCCTTCTCGGTTCAACTTGGTCACCCATAAGCGTTGTAAACAATTGGTCACAAGCTATCGCATCTTCAATAGTTACTTGAAGCATACGTCTGCTTTCAGGATCCATAGTCGTTTCCCAAAGTTGCTCAGGGTTCATTTCACCTAGACCTTTATAGCGCTGTATATATTGACCACGTTTAGCTTCAGCCATTAACCATTTAAGCGCCTCTTCAAAGCTTTCAATTGGTAAGGTTCTTTCACCACGTTTGATATAAGCAGTTTCGTCCATCATTCCAGCAATGGTGTTGCCAAGCTCTTTAATCTTGACGTATTCATTTGAACAAACAAAGGTTTGGTCAATAGTATAATGATAGTCAATGCCGTGCATACGCATAGTCACTTTTACAGACAAGGTTTCTTTTTCAGCCTCTTTAATCACTTCAAAGCTATAAGTTGCGCCTTCTGTTTCTACATCTGCTAGTTTCTTAACTAAAGACTCACCGAACGACGTTAAAACTACTTCATCAGTTAAACTAGCTTCGTCCAATTTCGCTTCATAAATCAATGATGTAAGTAAAGACTTTGGCATATGTCTGTGCATACGCGATATCATTTTCTCAACAGCTTGATATTGATTTACAAGCGACTCCAATGCCACTCCAGATATAGCTGGTGCGTCTTCGCTTGTGTATAAAGATGCGTTATCAACAGCAATTGTTGTTAGGTGCATATTCAATGCATCATCATCTTTTAGATATTGCTCTTGTTTGCCCTTTTTAATTTTATATAGAGGTGGTTGTGCGATATAAATGTAACCACGCTCTAGAATTTCAGGCATTTGTCTGTAGAAGAAAGTAAGTAATAAAGTACGAATGTGAGACCCATCAACATCAGCATCAGTCATGATTATAATGCTATGGTAACGCAGTTTTTCAGGGTTATATTCGTCTCTACCAATACCACAACCTAAAGCGGTAATTAACGTTGCGACTTCTTGAGAAGACAACATTTTATCGAAACGGGCTTTTTCTACGTTTAGAATTTTACCTTTCAAGGGCAAGATAGCTTGGTTTTTTCTATTACGTCCTTGTTTCGCTGAACCTCCTGCAGAATCACCCTCCACTATGTAGAGTTCACTGTGTGCTGGGTCTTTCTCTTGGCAATCAGCCAATTTACCAGGTAAGCCTGCTAAATCTAATGCTCCTTTTCTTCTTGTCATTTCACGAGCTTTACGAGCTGCTTCACGTGCTCTTGCCGCGTCAATTATTTTGCCAGCAATTGTTTTTGCATCACCAGGGCTTTCTAATAAAAATTCATTTAATTTTTCGCCCATAGTCGTTTCTACTGCAGCTTTAACTTCAGAGGAAACTAGCTTATCTTTCGTTTGTGATGAGAATTTTGGATCTGGAACTTTAACAGATACAACTGCAGTTAAACCTTCCCTTGCATCATCTCCACTCGCATTTGTCTTCGCTTTTTTATTTAAACCTTCCTTTTCCATATAAGAATTTAAGGTTCTGGTAAGCGCTGATCTGAATCCAGCTAGGTGAGTACCACCGTCCCTTTGAGGAATATTGTTGGTAAAGGTAAAGATATTTTCGTTAAAACTGTCGTTCCATTGCATTGCAACTTCAACAGAAATTCCATCTTCTCTAGTACTTGTAAAATGAAATATTTTCTGATGAACCGGCGTTTTGTTTTTATTTAGATATTCTACGAAAGCTTGAATACCACCATCATATTTGAAGTGGTCGTTACGCCCGTCTCTTTCATCTTTCAAGTTAATTGAAATGCCAGAATTAAGGAATGAAAGCTCTCTTAATCGCTTAGCTAAAATGTCGTAATGGAACTCAATATTAGTGAATGTTTCTTCACTTGGCCAAAACCTTACACCAGTACCTGTAGTTTCAGTTTCACCGGTTACGGCTAGAGGCTCTTGTGGTACACCGTGCTGATATTCCTGCTCATGGACTTTACCTTCACGTTCAATGCGTAACTTAAGCTTAGACGATAGCGCGTTTACAACTGATACACCTACACCGTGTAAACCACCAGAAACTTTATAAGAGTTATCATCAAACTTACCCCCAGCGTGAAGTACTGTCATGATTACTTCCGCAGCAGACACACCTTCTTCGCTATGAACAGCGGTAGGGATTCCTCGCCCATTATCAGAAACCGACACAGAATTATCACTATGAATGGTAACGAATATATCTGAGCAATAACCGGCAAGTGCTTCGTCTATTGAGTTATCTACCACTTCAAATACCATGTGATGTAATCCTGAACCATCATCGGTATCACCAATGTACATTCCAGGACGCTTCCTTACTGCATCGAGTCCTTTTAAAACTTTAATACTTGAAGAATCGTAGTTATTCTCTTCTGCCATGTTTTACTCCTCTTTCACGCTACCATGTTCCACGTGAAACATTTTCTTATTGTCATATTTGTTTGTAAATTTAAGCTGCTCTTTATCAATAGCCGTTACCAACACCTGAGCATTAGTTTTCACGAGTTCATCTAAAAATAACTCGCGTCTGCTTTCATCTAATTCAGCGCCTAAATCGTCTAGCAAAAATATACTCGTACTGCCCGTTTTAGCATTAAACGCTTTTGTTTGTGCTAATAACAACCCAGCAACAATCATTCGTAATTGACCACGAGATAGAACTTCCGATGCATCTCTCCCCGCAATCTTAAATTTGATATCTGCTTTATGGGGCCCAACAGACGTAATCCCCATATGCCGATCACTCGAAAATCTTGCTTGCATCGCATCTACAAGAGATTCGTTTTCTTTCCACCCTTTATTATACTCTAGTTCAACTTGAAACTCTGATAAAAATTTAGCCTGTATTTCAGAAAAAATGGGTTTAAATTCTTCGATATAGTTTTTGCGCATTACAGATAAGTCTGATGATAAATCGCAGAACTTCTGGTCCCAAATAGACACTTGCTTCAAATCTAAGTTTCGATTTTTCAACAACGCATTTCTTTGCTTTAATACTGTTTTAAAATTTCTAATCAATTGACTATAAGAATGTTCCACGTGAAACACTCCCCAATCAAGAAATCTACGTCTATCTTTTGGTGACCCCAATATCAAGTCAGTGCTCTGAGGGGTGAAGAGCTGAACAGGAAAAAGGCTAACCAACTCAGTTAGGCGCTTACCTCTCTCACCATCTATTTGGCATAGAAACTCTTTGGTACGACTCCGAGACAGACCTACCTTAAAATATTCAAAAGAACTAGAGGCAGCTGTTGGTTTGGCAATTGCGAACAACGAAAAGGAATCAGTATCATGTTGGATACAACTGCTCAACTTGTTAGTTCTAAACGAACGCCCAAAGCCAAGCAGATAAACAGATTCAATTACTGAGGACTTTCCACTGCCATTCTTACCAAGGAAAATATTTAAATTAGCAGATAGTTCTAAAGAATTTTTGGGGGAGTTTCTAAAATTAGTGGTATCGATACGTTCTATAATCATAAAAAGCGCAATGCACCCCTAAAGGCGCATTGGCATAATAACGTATAACGCAGCGTCATCTTCAGCATCTTCAATTAATGCACTGGCATTAGCATCAGAAAGGCTGATTTTAACAGTGTTAGATTTAAGAGAATTAAGTACATCAATTAAATAAGCGACATTAAATCCAATCTCAAGATCTCCGCCCTCATAATCGATATCAACAATTTCTTCCGCTTCCTCTTGCTCCGGGTTATTAGCTGTTATTTTCAATTCACCTGAAGAAAGATTTAATCGAACACCTCTGAACTTTTCGTTAGATAATATAGCTGCACGAGAAAATGCTTCTTTCAAAATATCCTTACTCGCCACAATAACTTTATCGCCTTCTTTTGGAAGTACACGACGATAATCGGGGAAGCGACCATCTACTAATTTGCTAGTAAAAATAAAGTCAGCTGAAAAAACCCTAAGATGATTAGCACCCATCTGAATTTTTACCAACTTATCGCTAGTTTCGATAAGGCGAGAAATTTCCATAACACCTTTGCGAGGTACGATAACCTGACGTTCAGGCAACTGATTTGCGTCGTAACTCTTGCGACACAAAGCAAGCCTATGACCATCAGTAGCAACAGTACGAATAAGGCCCTGTTCTGTTTCAAGAGACATGCCATTAAGATAATAACGCACATCCTGCTGAGCCATAGAAAAGTGAGTACTGTCTATCAAACGTTTAAAATCATCACACGAAATTTCAAACTCAGTTTCGCCTTCCCAGTCTTCTAAATTTGGATAGTCATCAGCAGACAAGGTGGAAAGAACATAACGCCCTCTTCCCGCCTTTAAAACTGCCTTAGAACCGTCTACTGAAAAAGAAATTTGGCTTCCATCAGATAATCCACGACAAATATCCAACAACTTTTTCGCAGGAACAGTTATCTCTCCATCGACATGCTCTTCTTCTAATTTAGCACTAGAAATAAGCTCAACTTCTAAATCTGTACCTGTAAACCATAGTGAACCTTCACTAACTTTTAACAACACGTTAGATAATATAGGTAAAGTATGGCGTCTTTCTACGGCGCCAGAAACCAACTGAAGTGGCTGTACAAAAGCTTCACGACTAATTGTAAATTTCATTTTCTCAAGTACTCTCTCATAAAAGACTTAACTAAGAAGATAAGGTGCGTATTAGGTTTTTATAATCTTCTTTTATATCATGACTTTCTTCCCTTAGCTGCTCTATTTTTCGGCAAGCGTGAAGAACAGTCGTATGATCCCTTCCACCAAATTGATTACCTAGTTCTGGTAAACTATGGTTTGTTAACTCTTTGGAAAGTGCCATAGCCATTTGTCTAGGACGAGCAACACTTCGTGTTCGTCTTTTAGACATAATATCTGCTACTTTTATTTGATAATAATCTGCCACTGTTTTTTGTATATTACCAACAGTAACTAACTTCTCTTGTAACGCAAGTAAATCCCGTAGTGCTTCGCGAACAAAATCGATGGTAATAGGCTGGCCAGTAAAATTCGCATTTGCGATAACTCGATTGAGCGCCCCTTCAAGTTCACGCACATTTGATCTCAAACGCTTTGCTATAAAAAACGCTACTTCATTCGGAAGATGAACTCTGCTATCCATAGCTTTACGCATAAGTATAGCTACACGAGTTTCTAACTCAGGCGGTTCAATAGCTATAGTTAACCCCCAACCGAAACGAGACTTAAGCCTATCTTCAACACCATCAATCTCTTTAGGGTATCTATCAGAGGTTAATATGATTTGCTGGTTACCTTCTAAAAGCGCATTAAAGGTATGAAAGAACTCCTCTTGAGAGCGATCTTTTTTCGCAAAAAATTGAATATCATCAATAAACAAGGCATCTACTGAACGATAAAAACGCTTAAAGTCTTCAATCGCATTATTCTGTAAAGCCTTAACCATATCCTGGACAAAACGCTCACTGTGCATATAAACAATACGCGCATCCGGTTTATTAGCAATAATGCCGTTGCCAACTGCGTGCAACAAATGGGTTTTACCTAAACCAGTCCCGCCGTATAAAAATAAGGGATTATATGAACCACCGGGATTATCAGAAACTTGAGTAGCAGCTGCTCTAGCTAGCTGATTTGATTTACCTTCGACAAAATTATCGAAAGTATAGCTAGTGTTGATGTTACTTTTATGCGCAATGCCTTCTGGCAGAGGAATTACAGCTCCTTGAGGAACCCTGTTTTGTAAGTTAGCTTTTTTAACCGCAGTATCAGGTTGAGGTTTTGCCCTATTAGGCGTCTGCATGGACTGTTCAGGCACTTTCACCTGTGAAGTAGGAGCTGAATAATTATTAGCTACTGCACTAGAGACTTGAGAAACAACCGGTGCCCTACGCTGAATAATATCAAACTTTACAAGAGGGACATCATTGTCCTCATGACAAACCCTAGAAATCGTTTCACTGATCAAATCTCTGTATTTATCTCTCACCCAGTCCAATACAAACCGATTAGGCGCTAACAAAACCAATTCATTTGAAGACTCTTCAGACTTGAGAGGTCTTATCCACATATTATATTGTTGATTGGGCAGTTCTTGTTTTAATAAATCTAAGCACGACTGCCAAAGGGACATATCCGTGTACTCCAAAATTACTTAGTAAAAAGCTTTGAAAACGCTGATGTGCGAAAATTAGGCTAAGGAAAAATCAGCTAAAAATAAAATCTCTCGATGAAACCTAAATTTCCATAAAAAAAAAGGAAAAAACGTAAAATAGCGTTTAAAATAAAATTATCTGTGGAAATTATGAAGGTAATTAAACATTAAGTAAACCGCATATTCCAATAAACACCAAAATACGCCCTAATCAACTGATAAATAAACAATAATTTAAAAACAAAGACTATTTTAAAATCACTCAAATTGTAGTTAAAAACTTCAAAAAATAAGTTGATTTATAAATTTTTGATGTTAATTAAATAAAAAATGTGGATAAACTACTATTAAACATAGTATTACTAACAATCATCACTCGCGACTAATCGTATTAATAATAATCTATTGACACCCAAACCTAATTTCTATAGTATTCAGCGTCCATTTTTTACCACCTAATTAACTTAACCGTTTAATGGTGACAAACCTTTAATTGTGAGATATTGGAAATGAAAAGAACATTTCAGCCAAGTAATTTAAAACGTAAACGTTCTCACGGTTTTCGCGCTCGTATGGCCACCAAAAATGGTCGTAAAATACTTGCAGCTCGCCGTGCTAAAGGACGTGCTACTCTGTCAGCATAATTGATGACAGATTCCCTAAGTGGGGAAAATAGATTTTCCAGGGAGTTAAGACTTTTAACTCCCAGCCACTTCTCCAATGTATTTGAAAAAGCCATTCCTTGTGGTTCACAATACCTTACCCTATTAGCAAGAAATAATGACCACGACCATCCAAGGTTAGGAATTACTATTGCAAAAAAACGTGTAAAAAAAGCAGTTCAACGTAACCGCTTAAAACGCATAATAAGAGAAAGTTTTAGACTCCACTCAAACTCAATGCCCAATATAGATATAATAGTAATGGCCAAGAGCGGATGTGATACTCTTAGTAACGAAGAATTACACTCTCTAGTAAAAAAGTCTTGGAATAGGTTGAATAAAAAGTGCTTACGCGCAAATCAATCAAACGATTAATCGTTTTACCCATTGTTTTTTTAATACATGTCTATAGATATACACTCTCACCCCTTTTAGGGCCAAAATGTCGTTTTCACCCAAGTTGTTCTGAATACGCTATAAAAGCACTAAAAGTACACGGATTTACAAAAGGCAGTTGGTTATCTATCCAACGCATACTAAAATGCCACCCTTTGCATCCAGGCGGATATGATCCTGTACCTGGACGTGTAAATGATAAACCTGATAAATAAGTGATAATTATGGAATCGCAGCGCAGTTTTTTAATAATAGGTCTAGCTCTAGTATCCTTTATGCTATGGCAGCAATGGCAAGTGGATTACGGACCTCAACCTATAGAACCAATAGCAGAGCAGGCATTATTACCTGAATCTGACACCCCTTCAGTTTCATCTACCACAAGCGTAGATGACAGCTTCGTGCCTGAAGGTGACGCTAGCACTGTAAAAACAACGAATATAGACGCTACCCAAAGATACGTAAAGGTAAAAACCGACGTATTAGATATCACTATAGATTTAATTGGCGGTGATGTAGTAGACGCTCTTCTAATAGATTTCCCTATTTCTCAAGACAGCGACGACCCCTTTATATTGTTACAACGGGACAACGGAATTCACGTAGCCCAAAGTGGCTTAGTTGGTTTAAATGGTCCTGATGCAAGTAAAGATGGAAGACCAAAATACCAAGTACAACAATTAAATTTCGTTCTTGATGAAAATCAAAACGAAATCACTATTCCATTAACTTGGGAAAGCGACACAATCAGTGTGACTAAGTTATTCACAATAGCTAAAGGTAGCCACGACGTAAAAGTTAATTATGACGTTTTAAATAAAACATCATCGCCAATACAAATACAGCAATACGCACAACTAAAACAAACCACCGACGCAGACGATTCTTCTAGTTTATTTATGCCTACCTATAAAGGTGCTGCATATTCTACTGAAGATAAACGTTATAAAAAATACGATTTCGACGACATCGCAGATGAAGACCTAAGAAAATCAACGCCTGCCGGCTGGGTAGCCATGTTACAACACTACTTTGTGGCGGCATGGGTTCCACCTCAAACAGAGACCAATAACTTATATACAAAGCAGCTTAGAAATGGCGATGCTATTATTGGCTTTACTGGCAGCCCAGTTAATATTGCGGCAAATGACAAAGTATCAATCTCTACCTTGTTATATGTAGGTCCAAAAAATCAAGAACACCTGAAAACACTGGCTCACGGTCTAGATCTTACCGTAGACTACGGACCACTTTGGTTTATATCAGTATACTTATTTAAATTACTTAATTTTTTACATGGCCTTGTACAAAATTGGGGACTAGCAATAATCCTTATCACAGTCATTGTAAAAGGATTAATGTACCCGTTAACTAAAAAGCAATATGAATCCATGGCGAAGATGCGAAATCTAGCGCCAAAAATGAAGCAATTAAATGACCGTTATGGCGACGACAGACAGAAAAAATCACAAGCCATGATGGAACTGTACAAGAAAGAAAAAGTTAACCCTATGGGGGGGTGTTTTCCAATACTCCTACAAATGCCGATTTTCTTAGCTTTATATTGGGCATTGCTAGAAAGTGTGGAATTACGCCACGCCGGTTTCTTGTGGATAACTGATCTCTCCGTACAAGACCCCTATTTTATAATTCCAATATTAACTGGCTTAAGTATGTTCTTTTTACAAAAACTTCAGCCGTCAACTATGACTGATCCAATGCAGCAGAAGATAATGCAATTCATGCCAGTAGCAATGAGTATATTTTTCTTCTTCTTCCCTGCCGGTCTTGTTTTATACTGGTTGGTAAGTAATGTAATCACATTAGTACAAGCAAAAATAATCTATGCGTCTATGGAAAAGCGCGGTTTAAAATAAACGAAAGGTAAACAGGCCCATGCCATCATTTGATGTTGTTTCTGAAATAAATATGGAAGAAATCCGCAACGCCACTGAAAATGCGTCGCGAGAACTTAGTACACGTTTTGATTTTAGAGGTGTAGCCGCTAGCTTCGAATACAAAGATGAAAGCGTAGTCATGTCTGCTGAAGCTGAGTTTCAGCTTCAGCAAATGGATTCCTTATTCAGAGGGGCCTGTGCGAAACGCCAAATAGATACCAGTGCTCTTGATGTTCAAAAAATGGATGTACGTGGAAGAAATTATCGTCAAACCATATTGTTCAAACAGGGCATAGAAAAAGACGTAGCAAAGAAAGTAGTTAAAGCTATAAAAGACGCAAAGTTAAAAGTACAAGCGTCTATTCAAGGCGACCAAGTCCGAGTGACAGGTAAAAAGCGCGATGACCTACAAGGGGCAATTGCGTTATTAAAAACCACTGACTTAGGCCAACCTTTTCAATTTAATAATTTCCGTGACTGATACTATTGTCGCACAAGCTACACCACCTGGCAGAGGTGGTGTAGGCATAGTAAGAGTGTCAGGTCCTCTCGCCAAAGATGTCGCAAGCCACGTTTTAAATACAAGTCTTTCACCCAGAAAAGCAACCTACCTTCCCTTTTTATCTGATAACAACGACGTTATAGACCAAGGCATAGCCCTATTATTTACTAATCCAAATTCATTTACCGGTGAAGATGTTTTAGAACTTCAAGGTCATGGCGGGCCAGTCATTATGGATATGTTGTTAGAAACCATCCTAAAATTAGAAGGCGTTAGACTGGCCAAGCCTGGTGAATTTTCTGAACAAGCATTTTTAAATGACAAATTGGATCTTGCTCAAGCAGAAGCAATCGCCGATCTTATCGACGCAAATTCCCGTGCCGCGGCAAAAAGTGCACTTCGTTCTTTGCAAGGCGTGTTCTCTGATCAAGTGAGCGCGTTAGCCAACGAAATTATTCATTTACGTATGTACGTAGAAGCCGCCATTGACTTTCCTGAAGAAGAAATCGACTTTTTAACCGATGGCAAAGTCACAAATGATCTTAGTATTATTAATTCAACACTGAAAACCCTCATAGCAACAACCAAGCAAGGTGCCCTTCTAAAAGAAGGTTTAAATGTGGTTATTGCCGGCAAACCTAACGCAGGTAAATCAAGCTTATTAAATCAGTTATCGGGGAAAGCCTCAGCGATAGTAACTGATATAGCCGGTACCACCCGAGACACCTTAAAAGAACATGTCTCTATAAATGGCGTTCCTCTGCACATAATAGATACCGCAGGTTTAAGAGAAAGCTCAGATAAAGTTGAATTAATTGGGATAGAACGAGCGTGGGACGCCATAAACCAAGCTGATAGAGTGTTATTTGTTGTCGACGCTGAAGATAACGAAAATATCGACCCCTACGAAATTTGGCCTGATTTCATGCATAAATTACCCAGTGATATGCCAGTTTCAGTTGTGCGAAATAAAATAGACAAAACCGAAGAAAACGCCGGAATAGAAGATGTAAATACAAAGCACGGTAACTTCCCAGTAATACGAATTTCAGCTCAAGCTCAGCAAGGCATAGACACCTTGCGCAACCACTTAGCTGAAACAATGGGCATTGCACAAGTGACTGAAGGTCAATTTATCGCAAGAAGACGCCATCTGGATGCGTTAAATACAACAGAACACCATTTAACTATAGGTACTGAGCAATTGCATGACGCTATGGCAGGTGAGCTTCTAGCAGAAGAACTTCGATTAGCACATAGTGCTTTGTGTGAAATAACAGGCGAATTTACATCTGACGATCTATTAGGCAAAATATTCTCATCCTTTTGTATTGGAAAATAACGTGTCTAACAAAGTAGCAATCATTGTGGGTAGTGTTTTAGGCGCTACCGAATACGTCGCTGAAGCAGTAGAAAACTGCTTAAAAGATAAAGGATACGAACCACAAGTATTCCTAGCACCTAACATTGACGATATACCAACAGATGTAGAATGGTTAATTTGTACTTCTACTCATGGTGCAGGGGATTTGCCCGATAATATTGTTCCCTTTGCAAACGCATTAAATAATGTCGACTTGTCTTCTCATAAAGCGCGGATCATTGGCCTAGGCGATTCCAGTTACGATACCTACTGCTATGGCGCTATGACAATGGAAAAAAAATTAATTGCAGCAGGAAGTACACTAGTGACCCCTGTACACACAATCGATGTGTTACACCACCCCATACCTGAAGATGAAGCGGTAAAATGGGTAAATGAAAACTACTAATGCATGAATGATTTAGAGCTAGACGCACTTAATAATCCTTTAAGTAACGATGCTAGAGTCGTTTATATGTTGGGTTTAAGACCTAATTTTAACAAGCAATCAGGGTATACTAGCCCACTAGATTACAAAGCCTTACTCAATTTAGTTAATGGGAAAGAGCCTAAACTGACTCGTGGGCGACAAATTAACGCGTTAATAAAAGAATTGATCTCCGTCAATTTAGTTGCACTATTGCCCAATGACGACATTCAATTATCGTTAAACGGGAAAATATTGTTACTACCAAAGTGCAACGAAGAAACAAGCCCCAAATTAAAAGCAACGAAAGTCCTTTCCAATAAAACCCCGATACACCGAGATTGGGAGCCAAACAAAGACACCTTTATTGATATTTGCACACTAATAGGTGTCATTGAAACTGAATATTCACAAGAAGAGTTGGGTGAATTTATTGCATATTGGCTAGGAAGAACCGAGGTCAATCATACCGAATATCAATGGACGCAAAAGTTTGCACAACAATTAAAGCGCAATAGAACCTCTGTAGAGTCTAATTTAAGCAAACAAACAGGCACTCAAACTCATACAAACACAGTTTCTTCTCTCGAGGCAGATGACAATGCCAAGCGCCTAGTGGCAAAATACAAGAAAACGAAAAACAATAAATAGGTTTTTACCCATGGAATCTTTTAAAAATAAGCTCGATAAATTAGCGCGTTCATTAGGTAAGCCTGAAATAAGTCAAAATACCATTGATTACAAATCAATGCGTAAAGTTTACGATCAACAAGCTAATGACGATATTAAGCAGTTACAACAACATACCAAGCTAAAACGCATTGAAGCGATACACGGTAAATCTGACTTAAATCCGAAATGGACCTTTGAAAACTTATCTAGAGACAGTGAAGACGTAATAGAAGCAATTAGCATAGCGGAATCCTTCATTGCAGCACACGATGATTTAGAGTGGCGTACTAGTAGCTCACACATGATGTTGTTCTACGGTGATTATGGAAGAGGAAAGTCTCATATAGCCGGTGCAATCGCTCACAAGCTTATCGATCAGCATGAAATAAGCGTTTTATACAGACAACTATCGACACTTTTAGAAATGCGCTTTTTTTCCTATGATTTTTCTTCTCAGGACAACATCGGAGAAAAATTTAGACAAGCACATCAACAATTATTAGACGTAGATTTGCTCATATTAGATGAAGTTTGCGTAAACGAAACCGTATTAAAAAAGAATGCACAAAGCTGGTTAGGCCATGTATTGCGCCAACGTTCAGCAGACAACAAAAACTGTATACTGATATCAAATCACAATTTAAAAGAGCTAGAACACGCTCTAGGCAAGTATTGCTTTGAATCAATAAAAGAATACGATACCTATAAAGTTAGATTCAGCGGGCCTAGCAGACGAAACACAATCGTACCGGAAATACCTGAATCCCATTCAAGTAATAGCTACAAACCGAATCAAGTAAAGTGATTAACCTGATCCCTGTTTAATAAATCGCGCTCGGTGCTGTCAGAATTAGCGCTTACAAAGAAACACTTGTACCCTTCCTTAAACAGGATTCAGATTAATTTTTCTCTCTTAATTACCTTCTAAAACGATAAAAAATGAATGAATAATCCTTATTTCTAATAAAGATTATTCATTCACCCGCATCTAAAAAATAATTACTTCTAAAATCACACAATACTATCCACATTACACATCCTTTAATTTTGTTAGCTTCTAACAGTTTATCCCCAAAATAATGACAACTTATTATTAGCTGTGGATAAGATCATCCTAGATCATGTGAATAACCTAGTTATAGTTTAATAATATTCAAAGTACAATTTTTAACCTGTGAATAAATCAACACCTTATACACATGTTCTAAACCTGATCAAAATAGACTTATACAAACTTTATTATGTTATTCAAAATATTGTTTTAATTAGAAAAAAAAGGGTTATCCACAAAAAAAGGCCAACCTAATAATAGTAATAATAAAGATCTATATAAGTTCTTTATAAATATTAAAGAAATCGCTTCGCTCAATAATAGGCTAAAATTGTAGCAATTTTGACCATTCCAAATTGGCTCATTCTTAGCTAGAATACGCGACCAATTTTCTACCCTAAGGTGTATGTATGTATTACCACCAAAATTTTGACGTCATTGTTGTTGGCGGTGGGCATGCTGGAACTGAAGCTGCTCTTGCATCTGCACGTATGGGTGCACAAACTTTATTGCTTACTCATAATTTAGAAACTATTGGCCAAATGTCGTGTAATCCAGCTATTGGTGGAATAGGTAAAGGCCACTTAGTCAAAGAAATAGATGCACTAGGTGGTGAAATGGCACTTGCCATTGATAAAGGTGGAATACAATTTCGAACTTTAAACGCAAGTAAAGGCCCAGCAGTACGTGCAACAAGAGCACAAGCAGATAGATCACTTTATCGAGCTGCCATTAGACAAAAAGTAGAATCCCAACCGAATCTCACCTTGTTTCAACAAAGTTGTGATGATCTTATTGTAGAAAATAACCGTGTATACGGCGTTGTTTCACAAATGGGATTGAAATTTAAAGCTAAAACCGTGGTTTTAACTGTAGGAACCTTTTTAGGTGGAACAATCCACATAGGTTTAGAAAATTACAAAGGTGGAAGAGCAGGTGATCCCCCATCAATCGCATTAGCAAAACGTCTTAGAGATTTACCTTTTAGAGTTGATCGATTAAAAACAGGTACACCCGCTCGTTTAGATATACGCTCGTTAAATTTAGATGTGATGCAAGCACAACCAGGTGATACCCCTACTCCTGTATTTTCATTTATGGGAAATGAAAGCTTACATCCTGAACAAATTCCTTGTTACATTACTCATACAAACGAAAACACACACGATATTATACGTTCAGGTTTAGACCGTTCGCCTATGTATACAGGTGTAATTGAAGGTGTTGGTCCAAGATATTGCCCGTCTATTGAAGATAAAATAGTGCGTTTTGCAGATAAAACATCTCATCAAATCTTTGTAGAGCCTGAAGGATTAAACAGCATTGAAGTTTATCCAAACGGCATATCAACAAGTTTGCCATTTGACGTACAAGCAAATTTAATTCATTCAATTAAAGGATTTGAAAACGCACATATCATTCGTCCAGGCTATGCAATTGAATATGATTTTTTCGATCCAAGAGATTTAAAACAAACATTAGAAACCAAATTCATTGAAGGTCTATATTTTGCAGGTCAAATTAATGGAACAACGGGTTATGAAGAAGCGGGAGCTCAAGGTTTATTAGCCGGTGCAAATGCTGCGTTAAAAACCATGGAAAAAGATCCCTTAATAATTCGCCGAGACCAAGCTTACATGGGCGTATTAGTTGATGATTTAGCCACAATGGGCACAAAAGAGCCTTATCGTATGTTTACAAGCCGAGCTGAATATAGATTATTGCTGCGAGAAGACAATGCAGATATAAGACTTACGCCAATGGGAAGAGAAATTGGTTTGGTTGATGATCAGCGCTGGGCATCGTTTAATGAAAAACAAGAAAATGTTGAACAAGAATTACAACGCCTAAGAAGTTTATGGATTCATCCAGAGCACGCAGCTACAGCTGAATTAAATAAATTAGTAAAAACGCCCATAAGCAAAGAACATTCTGGTGAAGAATTAATTCGACGACCAGAAATTACGTATCAGAATTTAATGAAAATTCCGTCGTTAGGGCCAGCCTTAGAAAATAAAATTGCCGCAGAGCAAGTTGAAATTCAAATTAAGTACGCAGGTTATATCGCTCGACAGCTTGATGAAATTGAAAAATCGCGCAGACATGAAGACACGCTCCTACCAATGGACTTTGATTATGCAAAAATATCCGGTCTATCCAATGAAGTCGTTGCTAAATTAACACAAGCAAGACCTGAAACTATTGGTAAGGCGTCTCGTATTTCGGGTATTACGCCAGCAGCCATTTCACTTTTACTCGTGCATCTTAAAAAACAAGGTTTGCTGCGCAAACATCACAAGCAAAGCGCTTAGTGAAGGAATAACAATGGAATTCGACCGTTCGCGTTTAACCGCAAAATTAAAACAGTGTTGCAACGCATTGCCGTTTGATGTTGAAGAAAATCAACAAGAATGTCTATTAGATTATTTAGCTATGATGGTTAAATGGAATAAAGCGTACAATTTAACATCAGTTCGTAACGCCGATGACATGTTAATTAAACATATTGTTGATTCAATATCGATAAAACCTTATATCAAAGGGAAACATTTTATCGATGTAGGTACAGGGCCGGGTTTACCTGGAATTCCTTTATCAATTGTTATGCCTGATTGTGAATTTACCTTGCTAGATAGCCTAGGTAAACGGGTTAGGTTTATGAAGCAGTGTGCTTTTGATTTAAAATTAGAAAATATTAACCCAGTACAAAGTCGCGTAGAATCGTACTCAGAAGGGATTCCATTTGATGGAGTATTGAGCAGAGCGTTCGCATCGCTAAAAGATATGTTGCACTGGTGCGAACATCTGGTAGATTCAAAAGGAATATTTTACGCATTGAAAGGTCAATTTCCTGAAAGTGAATTATCTGATATTGATGATTCGTTTGAGGTTGTTTCAACCCAATCATTAGATATTCCTGAATTGGACGGCGAACGACACTTAATTCTTGTGAAAAAGACAACTTAGAGGTCTCAGTGGCACAAACCATAGCAATTGCAAATCAAAAAGGTGGTGTGGGTAAAACGACAACAGCCGTTAATGTTGCTGCGTCTATGGCTGCAACAAAACGACGGGTTTTACTGATCGATTTAGATCCGCAAGGAAATGCTACTATGGGTAGCGGTGTCGATAAGTACGAAGTAGATTCGACTTGTTATGAGCTTCTAATTGAAAATAAACCTACTGATGACGTAATTATTAAAAACACGTCCGGTAAATATGATCTTATTGCGGCCAATGGCGATGTTACCGCTGCTGAAATTAAATTAATGGAGCAATTTGCGCGAGAATTGAAATTGCGCACTGCACTGGATGTTGTTCAAGAACAATACGATTATATTTTTATAGATTGTCCACCATCGCTAAATCAACTGACAGTGAATGCACTTGCCGCTTCTGATTCTGTACTCGTGCCTATGCAATGCGAATATTATGCCCTTGAAGGGTTAACGGCATTGATGGATACCATTCAAAAATTAGCATCAGTTGTAAATCCGAAATTGAAAATTGAAGGCGTACTGCGAACAATGTACGATCCTCGTAACCGTTTGGCTAATGATGTTTCCGAACAACTCAAACGTCATTTTGGTGAACAGGTTTATCGAACTGTCATACCAAGAAATGTAAGATTGGCAGAAGCTCCAAGTTTTGGCGCGCCAGCAATGTATTATGATAAATCATCCACAGGCGCAAAAGCGTATTTGGCGTTAGCGGGTGAGATTTTGAGAAGGAAAAGTGCCTCCTCAATCAAAAAAACAGCGAAAGCAAGTTAAATACGTTTAGTAAAATAATAAGACAGAGGAAAGTATGTCTGCTAAAAAAAGAGGGTTAGGTCGTGGCCTAGACGCCTTACTTGCGACAAGTCGCGCTCAAGAATCTACATTAGAAAATGGCAATGAAAATACAGATTCTGCTAATACGGATGCGCCAAATCCCAATGCTAATGAATTAAAAAAGCTACCCATTGAGTTTCTTTCTCCCGGTAAATATCAACCACGAAAAGACATGTCTCCAGAAGCGCTAGATGAACTCGCGTCATCAATTCGCGCTCAAGGTATTATTCAACCTATCGTTGTTCGTCCAATTGGCGAAGATAAATACGAAATTATTGCGGGTGAAAGACGCTGGCGTGCTTCACAACTTGCAGAATTAGATGTTATTCCTTGTTTGGTTAAACCTGTACCCGATGAAGCTGCTGTTGCAATTGCGTTAATTGAAAATATTCAGCGAGAAGACCTAAATGCAATGGAAGAAGCGCAAGCGCTAGAGCGCTTAATGAATGAATTTTCATTAACTCATATGGAAGTGTCAGAAGCTGTTGGAAAAAGCAGAACTACAGTAACGAATTTATTGAGACTGAATAACCTTAATGAAGATGTGAAAAAGTTACTAGAATACGGTGATATAGAAATGGGCCACGCAAGAGCCTTGCTTGCTCTAGAAGGCGAATCTCAATCTGAAGCAGCGCAAGTTGTTTCCGGTAAAGGTTTAACTGTACGAGATACAGAAAAACTTGTGAAAAATGTACTTGAACCCTCCCCTCCCAAAGAGCCTAAGTTGGTGGATCCTGATGTTAAACGACTTACCGAGTCTTTATCTGAATCCATAGGAACTCAGGTTGCAATCGACCATAACAAACGAGGTAAAGGCAAAATTACTATAGCCTTTAATGATTTAGATCAACTCGATGGCATACTTTCCCACTTCAATTTAGATAACGATTAATGTTGTAAATATTGTGTAAAAAGAATGTTTCGTTTATTCTTAAGACTAAATGTTGATAATAATCGATAAAACAGTATAATCGCGGCGCTTTTATAAAGAGAAAAACCCGATTTGACTGGAAAATTAAAATCCATAGCGATAGGTAAAAAAATCGCAAAAAAAGGATTCGTATTCCAGCTGGTATGTTCAGCGTTACTGGTAGCTATTGCCACCTTATTTTGTACTATAAATATAGGTTTGGCAGTTGGATATGGCGCAGTAATTAGCCTCCTACCGAATGCAGTGTTTTCCCTCTTTGCATTTCGCTACTCTGGTGCCCAGCAAGCACAAGCCGTAGCGCGTAGTTTTAATCAAGGGTCAAAAATTAAATTGGCCATTACAATCAGTTTATTTGTGGTCGCATTTGCAGGTTTGAATTTGTCTCCTGCGCCGGTTTTTATCGGCTTTATTGCTACTACTTTCGTCTACTGGACGGTATTGTTTCGCACTCAATAAACAATAACAAAGCGAAGCTCGTAAAGAATTTTTATTTTACAAATTAGGTTTAACAATGGCATCAGGATACGAAGTCAAAGACTATATTGGGCACCATCTTACTAACGCTACTATGTGTTCTACGGACAATGGAATAGCGTTTAATGAAGCATGTGCCGATGCGGGTTTCTTTGCAATTCACTTAGATTCAATGGGTTGGTCTATTGGCCTTGGTTTAGTGTTTCTTATTCTTTTTCGCAGCGTAGCGAAAAAGGCAACTACTGGCGTACCTGGAAAAATGCAGGCGTTCGTAGAATTGGTTGTTGAGTTTGTTGATGACAACGTGAAAAGTACTTTTCATGGAAAAAGCGCGCTTATTGCGCCATTGTCTCTAACCATTTTCGTTTGGATTTTATTGATGAACTTAATGGACCTTGTGCCTGTTGATGTAATCCCTAAAATCAGTGGTATTATTGGTGAACAATTCTTCGGTATTGATTCTCATCATGTCTACAACAAAGCGGTACCGACCACAGACATTAATGTTACTCTAGGTTTAGCCCTAGGGGTATTTGTTCTTATCTTATTCTACTCATTGAAAATGAAAGGAATTGGCGGTTTTACTAAAGAACTTACCATGCAGCCTTTTGGTCATTGGGCCTTTATTCCGGTTAACTTCATTCTTGAAACTGTGACTTTGCTTGCGAGACCTTTGTCTCTTGCCCTGCGTTTGTTTGGTAACTTATACGCAAGTGAACTCATCTTTATTCTAATTGCTAGCCTTGGTTTAGCGCAGTTACCACTGCACTTTGCATGGGCTGTTTTTCATATTCTTGTACTTCCTCTGCAAGCCTTTATTTTCATGATGCTAACCATCGTGTATTTAAGCTTGGCGAGTGAAGAACACTAATTTTTTAACTTTTAATTTTTAACTTTAAAAACACTTGGAGACGTAAATGTTATACATCGCTGTTGCTCTACTTATTGGGTTGGGTGCACTCGGAACTGCAATCGGTTTCGGTCTACTTGGTGGTAAGTTTCTAGAATCTGCTGCTCGCCAGCCAGAACTAGCACCTACCCTACAGGTAAAAATGTTCATCGTAGCGGGTCTTATCGATGCGATCGCTATGATCGGTGTTGGTATCGCGTTATACCTTCTTTTCGCTGTTGGTGCATAAGTATTATTCATCCAGTTATTAGCGAATAGAGAGAGGAGGCAGGATTATGAATCCTAATTTAACCCTCGTTGGTCAATTAATTGCTTTTGCGGTCTTCGTTATTTTTTGTATGAAGTACGTATGGCCACCATTGATGGCAGCAATTGAAGAGCGTCAGAAAAAAATAGCCGATGGGCTTGAAGCTTCTGATCGCGCTGAAAAAGACCTAGAGCTAGCTCAGAGTAATATTGCTGAGCAAATGAAAGACGCGAAAGCGCAAGCGGCTGAAATTATCGAGCAAGCTAAAAAACGTGCCAACCAATTGGTTGAAGATGAAACACAACGCGGCCATGCCGAACGTGAAAAAATCATCGCACAAGGCCACGCAGAAATTGAAGCTGAACGCAATCGTGCCAAAGAGGATTTGCGCAAACAGGTATCTGCTCTTGCAGTTGCTGGTGCTGAACAAATTCTTGAACGTGAAATCGATGCTAACGCGCAAAGTGACATTGTTGAAAAACTTGTCGCTGAGCTTTGATAAGGAGTCGACACCATGTCTGAATTGACTACGGTTGCTCGTCCTTATGCAAAAGCTGCTTTCGATTTTGCCGTCGACAAAAATGCCATTGAAAAATGGCAAGAAATGTTGGTTTTCGCAAGTGAAGTTGCGGTGAATGAAAATATGCAAGATATGTTGTCAGGTGCATTAGCAGCCG
The DNA here is from genome assembly GCF_017368475.1 of Alteromonas sp. 5E99-2. GTDB lineage: Bacteria > Pseudomonadota > Gammaproteobacteria > Enterobacterales > Alteromonadaceae > Alteromonas_F. The sequence goes on along the minus strand of NZ_JAFNJE010000014.1, from coordinate 62,438 downwards.
ACACCCTTGCAGAATTATTCATCAATGTTTGCGGTGAACAACTCGACGAAAATGGCCAAAATCTTATAAAGATATTAGCCGAAAATAAACGTCTTCCAGCGTTACCTGCTATTTCAACTTTGTTTAACGCTTTAAAAGCGGATTACGAGAAAGAAATTGAAGTTGATGTTACGGCCGCTACTGAACTTACTGCACAGCAGCAAGACAGTTTAAGTGCTTCTTTGGAAAAACGTTTGGCACGAAAAGTGAAGCTTCATTGTAACGTTGACGCATCTTTAGTTGCCGGAATGGTAATTAAAGCAGGCGACACTGTTATCGATGGTTCAATTAAATCTAAGCTGAGCCGTCTTTCAGACGCGTTGCAAGCGTGATTAGCATAAAATCGGGGAAATAAGAGTATGCAACTCAATTCCACAGAAATTGCTGAACTGATCAAAAAACGCATTGAACAGTTCAGTGTCGCTAGCGAGGCCCGTAATGAAGGGACCATCGTTGGTGTTACAGACGGTATTATCCGTATCCATGGTCTTGCAGATGTAATGCAAGGCGAAATGATTGAATTACCTGGTAGCCGTTATGCTATCGCCTTAAACCTTGAACGAGATTCTGTTGGTGCCGTTGTTATGGGACCTTATGCAGACCTTCAAGAAGGCGTAAAAGTAACCTCTACTGGTCGTATCTTAGAAGTTCCTGTTGGCCGTAGTTTATTAGGCCGTGTTGTTAATACATTGGGTGCTCCTATTGATGGTAAAGGCGCAATTGAAGCAGATGGTTTTGAGCCAGTTGAAAAAATTGCCCCAGGCGTAATCGAGCGTCAGTCAGTTGATGAGCCAGTACAAACTGGTTATAAATCTGTTGATTCAATGATCCCAATTGGTCGTGGTCAACGTGAATTGGTTATCGGTGACCGTCAAACGGGTAAAACCGCGTTTGCGGTAGATGCCATCATCAACCAAAAAGGCACAGGCGTTAAGTGTGTATACGTAGCAGTTGGACAAAAAGCGTCTACTATTGCAAACGTTGTACGCAAGTTGGAAGAACACGGTGCCCTAGCGCATACCATTGTTGTTGCAGCTTCTGCTTCTGAATCAGCAGCATTACAATACCTTGCACCTTATTCAGGTTGTACAATGGGTGAATATTTCCGCGACCGCGGTGAAGATGCACTTATCGTATATGATGACTTGTCTAAGCAAGCTGTTGCATACCGTCAAATTTCATTGCTACTTAAGCGTCCTCCTGGTCGTGAAGCGTATCCTGGTGATGTTTTCTATCTCCATTCACGTCTACTAGAACGTGCGGCGCGTGTAAATGAACAATACGTAGAGCGTTTCACTAAGGGTGAAGTAAAAGGTAAAACCGGTTCTTTGACTGCATTACCAATTATCGAAACTCAAGCCGGTGACGTATCTGCATTCGTACCTACTAACGTAATATCGATTACTGATGGACAAATTTTCCTTGAGACAGATTTGTTTAACTCAGGTATTCGCCCAGCGGTTAACGCAGGTATTTCGGTATCTCGTGTTGGTGGTGCTGCACAAACTAAAATCATCAAGAAATTAGGTGGTGGTATTCGTTTGGCACTTGCTCAATATCGTGAACTAGCGGCATTCTCTCAGTTCGCATCAGACTTAGACGATGCAACTCGCGAGCAGCTTGAACACGGTGAGCGCGTAACTGAATTAATGAAGCAACACCAGTATGCTCCGCTTAGCGTAGCTGACATGGGCGTTTCATTGTTTGCTGTTGAAAAAGGGTTCTTAAAAGACGTAGAGTTAGCTAAGACACTTGATTTTGAAGCTGCTTTGCATGCTTACATGAACAGTGAACACGCTGAATTGATGAACTCTATCAACGAAACTGGAAACTACGACAAAGACATCGAAGCTAAGCTTAAAGATGCTTTGAATGCGTTTAAAAATACGCAAACGTGGTAATCCTATTCGGATAACGGGAGAGTAAATCATGGCAAGCGGTAAAGAGATAAAAGGTAAAATTGGGAGTATTAAAAATACTCAAAAGATTACCAGTGCGATGGAAATGGTTGCTGCGTCTAAAATGAAAAAGGCGCAAGACCGGATGGCTTCTGGCCGTCCCTACGCAGACAATATGCTTAAAGTGATTGGTCACATTGCAAACGGTAGCCTAGAATATCGCCATCCTTATTTGGACGAGCGTGAAGCAAAGCGCGTTGGTTATATTGTGATTTCCACTGACCGTGGCTTATGTGGCGGCCTTAATACGAATGAATTTAAAGTGGTAACACAGCAAGTTCAAGAGTGGCAAGCGAAAGATGTAGAAGTAGATTTCGCAGCATTAGGGTCTAAAGCATGTGGTTTCTTTAATCGTTTCGGTGGCTCATTGTTAGCCGCTGAATCTGGTTTAGGTGACGCGCCAAAGAGCAGTGACATTGTGGGTATTGTGCGAGTAATGTTAGACGCATATGACAAAGGTGAATTGGATCGTATTTATCTCGTATTCAACAAATTTGTTAACACAATGACGCAAGAGCCAGTGATCAATCAATTGCTTCCTTTGCCAAAATCGGAAGACGATGAATATACACATCGTTGGGATTACATATACGAGCCAGATCCAAAGCCAATATTAGAGGCGTTGATGGTGCGTTATATTGAATCTCAGGTTTATCAGGGTGTAGTAGAAAATGCTGCATCAGAACAAGCAGCGCGTATGGTAGCGATGAAAGCCGCTACTGATAACGCAGGCAACCTGATAGACGATCTGCAATTGGTATACAACAAAGCGCGTCAAGCTGCGATTACACAAGAAATCAGTGAAATCGTTAGTGGTGCTGCTGCCGTTTAGGTTGCATGTTTGAGGCGAAGGTTTAAAGGTTTAACGAGGACTAATTATGAGTCAAGGTAAGGTCGTCCAGATTATTGGTGCCGTTGTGGATATTGAATTTCCACAGGATCAGGTTCCAAGAGTATACGACGCACTAAAAGTTACAGAAGGTGACTTAAAGGGTTTGACCCTTGAAGTGCAGCAGCAATTAGGCGGTGGCGTTGTTCGTGGTATCGCATTGGGTACTACTGACGGTTTACGTCGTGGTCTGCCAGTAGAAAATACAGGCGCAGCTATTAACGTTCCAGTAGGTAAAGCGACACTAGGTCGTATTATGGACGTTTTAGGTAACCCAATTGATGAAGCGGGCCCAATCGGTGAAGAAGAGCGTATGTCTATTCACCGTGAAGCACCTAGCTACGAAGAGCAATCAAGTTCAGTTGAACTACTAGAAACGGGTATCAAAGTTATCGACTTGGTATGTCCTTTCGCTAAAGGTGGTAAAGTTGGATTGTTCGGTGGTGCTGGTGTTGGTAAAACCGTAAACATGATGGAGCTTATCCGTAACATCGCTATCGAACACAGTGGTTACTCTGTTTTCGCAGGTGTTGGTGAGCGTACTCGTGAAGGTAACGATTTCTATCACGAAATGAACGATTCTAACGTACTTGATAAAGTATCGTTGGTTTACGGTCAAATGAATGAGCCTCCTGGAAACCGTCTGCGCGTAGCGCTTACAGGTTTGACAATGGCTGAGAAGTTCCGTGACGAAGGTCGCGATGTACTTTTCTTCGTAGATAATATTTACCGTTACACGCTAGCGGGTACAGAAGTATCAGCACTTCTTGGCCGTATGCCTTCAGCGGTAGGTTACCAGCCTACATTGGCTGAAGAAATGGGTGTACTTCAAGAACGTATTACATCAACTAAGACAGGTTCTATTACGTCTATCCAAGCGGTATACGTACCTGCGGATGACTTAACAGATCCATCACCTGCAACGACCTTTGCTCACTTAGATGCAACGGTTGTATTGTCTCGTGATATTGCGTCTTTAGGTATTTATCCAGCGGTTGATCCACTTGATTCAACGTCTCGTCAGCTTGACCCATTAGTTATAGGTCAAGATCACTACGATACAGCGCGTGGCGTTCAGTCTGTTCTTCAGCGTTATAAAGAACTTAAAGATATTATTGCTATCTTGGGTATGGACGAGCTTTCTGAAGAAGATAAGCAAGTTGTATCACGTGCGCGTAAGATTCAACGTTTCTTATCTCAACCTTTCTTCGTTGCTGAAGTTTTCACCGGATCACCGGGTAAATATGTATCTCTAAAAGATACAATCAGCGGCTTTAAAGGTATTTTAAGTGGCGAGTACGATAGCTTACCTGAACAAGCGTTCTATATGGTTGGTTCAATAGACGAAGCGTTAGAAAAAGCGAAAAACGCTTAATTCTAAAGCTTCAGTGATCAACTGAAGGAGGGTTTATGGCAGCAACGACAGTACACTTGGATGTAGTAAGCGCCGAAGAGCAAATCTTTTCGGGTCTTGTTGAAACTATTCAAGTGTCAGGCAGTGAAGGTGAACTAGGCATATATCCTGGTCACACACCACTCCTTACGCCAATTAAGCCGGGTATGGTTCGCCTTGTTAAAGAAGGTGGAGAAGAGCAGTTAATTTATGTTGCTGGGGGCGTACTTGAAGTACAACCTAGCTGCGTGATTGTTCTTGCTGATACGGCCGTACGTGGAGAAGATTTAGATGAGCAAGCAGTACTATCTGCAAAACGCTTAGCAGAAGAACACATGAGTGATTCAGAGTTTGACCATACTGAAGCATTGATGGAGTTTGAAGAAGCGGTTGCTCAATTAAAGCTAATCCAAAAAATGCGTAAGTAGTTCGCACTGTAATAAAATTAAAAACCCAGCTTAGGCTGGGTTTTTTTGTGGCCCTTGCCAATGACTTTGAAATCCTTTTAGCAAGCTATATAAAGTACTTACGTCTAGCTCTTCCACTGTTTCCAACACAGAAGCAATAGCCTCTAAAGTAGACATCCCCTCTTTAATCGGAGATTTACGAATATAGTAATGAGGCAACTCAGCGTTATCTAATTCCCACGGTTCGATATGACACTGTTGGGCAAGCCGATTAAATATTCCCTTAGTTTGTTTCCACGTACCGTCTATAAAAATGATCTCGTCATAATTTGCGTTTTTGAAAGCTAACCTTTCTTTATTTAATACTCTGCTACACTTACTAGGGTACAAGACACAAATTTTTTTATTTCTTAGTTGTTGATATATTTGAGTTACATCGTCATTTGTTTTTATTACGCTTAATTCAATATCTTGTATTGCTAAGCGGGCTAGGCGTACTGTGTTTTTTGCATGTTTTGTTTCTTTATAGTGTTGTAAAACATGTATTTTATGTTTTGTAGAGATTACTTTCACAAAACTGCAAATACATGTGGAACTAGGGTAGTGGCACTTTTCACATATTTGTCGCATAAATAAATTAAATAGAAGACAAGTCAATATTAACAATAGCCGGAGAAGCGTATTTTTTATAGTGGTACAGCATGTCTAATAGTCATTTAAAGAAAATTAATATAAATAAGTTAGCAGTAGGTATGTACGTTCAAGCAATTACGGATAAAAAAGGGAAACTTTCCGTCAAATCGCAAGGACATATCAAGCAAGCTTGCATGATTGATATTCTTAAAAAAAAGGGCGTGGTTACACTAGTTATAGACACGTCCAAACAATTGTGTGAGTTACAAAATCTAAAAGATGTTCCTGATAACGAAGGAGACTTGGAAAATTGTAAGAAAGAGACCTTACCAGAAATATCGTTTAGCAGTGAAATTGATAAAGCGTCAAAGTTATATAAGCAAGGTAAAGTTATTCAAAAATCGCTGATGCGTAGTGTAAAAAACGGTTTACCGTACGATGAGCAAATTTCAAAAGAGTTCGCTACGGAAATGGTTAATTCTATCGACCGAAATTCCAACGCTTTACTGTGTTTGACAAAAATACGAGACAAAGATGATTACCTGCTAGAGCATTCCTTAAATGTAGCGATATTGCTTGCTAATTTCGGAAAATCCATTGGTATGTCTTCTGCCGAGGTTGAAGAACTTGCCCATGCCGGGTTCTTACATGATATAGGTAAAATAAAAATACCCGATGACATTCTAAATAAACCCGGAAGACTCACAGACAGTGAAATGGATGTCATGCGTAAACATGTGGTTTATGGCGTTGAAACCTTAAAAGAGTCAAGTCTTAACTCTTCCTTAATTCGAGTTGTATCCGAACATCATGAGAGGCTAGATGGGTTGGGTTATCCCTATGGTAAAAAAGGCGATGAAATAAGCCAAGCAGGCCGTATGATAGCCATTGCAGACGTATATGACGCACTAACGGCTGACAGAGTTTATAAATCGGGGATGTCGGGACAAAAAGCGTTGCAAATATTACTAAAAGATTGCCCTGAAAAATATGACCATATCTTGCTACAACATTTCATTAAGTGCATGGGGATATACCCCGTTGGAACTCTTGTTAAATTGTCGAATGAAAGAATTGCTATGGTTATTGAGCAAAATAAAGAAAAACCGTTAAAACCAAAAGTGAATGTATTCTACTCAACGAGGGGAAATCACTATTTAGAAGGAAAAGATTTAAACTTAGTTGAATCCACAGTTTCTATTGAAAAACCAGTATTAGCAAATGACTACAAAATTGATGTTAAAACCATTTTTGAACGCAACGTGCTGGCATCTATTTCAGATTAATACTGGGTTCAGATTTGTAATTCTAATATAGATAAATCGAAAAATTTCAAGGTAGTAATATGAAGAATATTGTAGTTGCAATGGGGTTGTCATCGGTATTATTGGTAACGGGTTGTGCAACCAATAATAATACCCAAAATGGCGCAGCTATAGGTGCTGTAGTGGGCGCTTTGTTAGGTAAGGCTACCGGTGATAATGATAAAAGTCGTTACGTTTGGGGAGCCGCTGTGGGCGCTATTGCAGGAAGTGCAATAGGTTCTTATATGGACAAACAGGAAGCAGAGCTAAACAAAGAGCTCGCGGGTTCAGGTGTTGAAGTTGTAAGGAACGGTGACAACATTGATTTGATTTTACCTGGTGACATTACCTTTGCTAAAAATAGTTCTGTAGTGAGCGGAGAGTTTACTCCTGAACTTCAAAGTGTTGCTAAAGTAATTAATGAATACAATCAAACAGTTTTGTTAATTAAAGGTCATACTGATAGCGATGGTTCTGAGCAATACAATCAAGCATTATCAGAACGACGGGCTGATGCAGTTAAAAGTGTTTTGATTGTCAATAACGTAAACCCTAGTCGTTTAACAACAATAGGAATGGGTGAGTATCAGCCAAAAGCATCAAATGCTACAGCGCAAGGAAAACAACAAAATCGTAGAGTTGAGTTAACAATACAGCCAGTGACTTAAAGTTTGAGAATTAAAGGCTTCAATTTTGTGGCCTTTAATATACCCAATTTAGTTTCATTGTATCGAATCAACAATACAAGATTATTTACACACAGATTATCCACAACTGGCTGTGTATAACTGATTTTCGTTAGATAACTATGTAGTAGATTCAATTGTGTATTTTGATGGTTCTTTTTTCGTTACTATCAAAGTGAAACCGAATTACTTCGCTCATTATTTCACGCCAAGATTCCCAATTATGGCCACCATCAAAAATAGACATATCATGGTTTTTTCCATGTGAAACTAAATGCTGATGAAAGTGTTCGTTGGCCTTAGCAATACTTTTCCTATCGTTATTCCCCCAAGTAAGTAAAAGCGGCATTTCAACCATATCAGATCGATTTACCCAGCTTTTGTAGGGGTCTAGGTCCTTAGGTACATGGCTTGTATCGCCGTCAATATCTCCCCATATTCTTTCAATAGGAATAAACCATTTTATTATGGTTTGCACCAAGCTAGGATCACCAGGATGAAGCTTAGAAATAATAGGTGCGCTGATTGCCGACACACTACTGAAGGTATCTGGCTCATAATAAGCAAATCGCATAGCGCCGTGAGCGCCCATGGAAATGCCTGAAACAAAGCAAGCTTGCGGACAAGGTAATGTCACATAGCGTTTTGCAACATGCGGTATTAAATCTTTCACCACCCAATCTCTATACAACTTACTGCCATCATGCCAATTTTCCCAAAACCCCAATTCACCATTGGGAGAAACAATAATGACTCTAGGGGTGTTTCCTGCCTCTATTTCTGCATCCAATACACTACCGACAGCGTATTTATCAAAGCTACTTTCACTGTCTCTTACTCCGTGGAGTAAAACCATTAAAGGCAAGTGTTCTTCAGGTGTCCAGCCTGGTGGGGTATAAACAGAGTACGCCATTGAACGACCCATAGCAGGGCTAAATATTTCACTGTGATCGCTTCGCTGACTGTAGGATGTGTTTGTGCACCCAACTATAGTTAACCCTATGAGAACCAAACTAAATATACGAATAGAAAATTGGATAAATTGAGAGGGCATCGGTTGTATTCTTATAATGTGATATGTCATTGTTTACGAGCACAAAGGTAAAAAAGATGACATTGATTTAAAAGGAATATAGTTTCTTGCAAAAACAGACATCAGAGAGGGATTGTGAGCCTGTTGTAGTGCAATTGCTAAACTGTATTGTTCGACTATAAATGAGTGTCTAAAACGGCACTTTTTCGGCTCGTATGTTGATGGGTTATCAAATTTAATACAGGGTTCATGGGAGTCTAGCCCAGTAAAATAGAAACTATTTGTAGGGATGGCGTGACCGCTACCTTGAGCTTTTATAAATGCTTCTTTTAGGGCCCACAGTTTATAAAATTGTTGGATTCTAGTGTCTTGAGTTTCAGTTTGTGACAGACACCATTCATGCTTGTGAAAGCTGTGATTGGCAATTTTATTCACATCCCGCTCTAGCTTTAAGTATTCGATATCAACACCTACTTCACCACTTGTAGTAAATGCTAAAACAATTTTGTGTTTCGAATGAGACAAGTTAAAAAAAAGCGGTGATGGGGTATTTACTAAGCGAGGCTTACCATAGGTATTAGTTACAAACTCAAAGTCTAAAGGCGATTTCGCTGGCATGTATAGCGACAATATAGTGCGCAGAGCGACACGGGTAATCACGTATTGTTGACGGCGAAGGGGAGTTTTAAAGCTGCTCATGCGTTGATGTTCGTCGTGAGACAACAAGTTAGAATAACGTTCCAGTGAGGTGTTTTTTAATACTTCTTGTTGGTCGACTAACCATAAGTGAACGTGATTTTGGGGTAATTCAATCGCAGCTTCATTGCATTTTAGGGACTGATACATATCTAACGCAACTCCCTTTGTTTGCATATGATAAGTTGCTTAAATTGATTGAAATACTATGTAATCCGTTTGCGCTATGCAACGTATTATTTAGGACCAAATAGGAACAAACAAGGGTTCTTGAGTTGAAAAATCACAAAGCTTATAATTGTGTTTTCGACATTGGAAGTTATTTGAATCAATGAATGTAGATATTATCGACTATGAATCTTGCACCGCTGCAGGAATTAATATGTCTAGCCTGCGAGAAGCGCTTCAGCAGCAACAAAGTGGTTTGATCAAAAATAACCTGCCCTATTCTGAACTTGATACCTGGATAGGCAGCGTACCGGATATTGATAAGGTAACTGATTTAAAAGAATGGCAGAGTCGAAACAATGCGTTAGCTGCGCTAGGTCTTGAGCAAGGTACTCTGCGTCAAACATTAACGAAACTTATTAATCAGTACGGCTCGGCTCGTATCGGACTAGTGATGGGGTCAAGCACGTCCAGTATTGATAGAACAGAAACCGCGTATACCGATTTAGATGATACAGGGGTGTTGAAACCTAAATATCAACAAAAGCAGGTCCATAACCCTCATGCTCCCAGCTTGTTTGTAAGCCATTACACAGGTATTGAAGGCCCTGCGTTAACTATAAACACTGCCTGTTCATCATCGGCAAAAGTCTTTGCTACAGCCGCTAGATGGTTAGAGTTTGGTATTGTCGATGCGGTTTTAGTGGGAGGGGTCGATACACTATGTTTAAGCGTACTACACGGTTTTAATTCACTACAATTATTGTCTTCCAATCCATGCAAGCCCTTTGATCAACATCGAGATGGCATTAATTTAGGCGAAGCATCTGGTTTTGCTATTTTGCAACGCGGCGGAGAAAGTTCGAACAGTAAAGGAATTCGTTTGGCTGGCTATGGTGAAAGCTCGGACGCTTATCATATGTCTCACCCTCACCCAGAAGGGTTAGGTGCGCGTATGTCGATGACTCAGGCGCTTAAACGCGGGAATTTGAATCCAAGTGATATTGATTATATTAACTTACATGGCACGTCTAGCCGTGCGAATGACCTCATAGAAGGCCAGCTTATCTCAGATTTGTTTCCAAAAACAACGGTGTGCTCTTCAACGAAAGCATGGATGGGACATACATTAGGTGCTGCGGGAATTACCGAAGCTATTATTGCAATGGATTCACTGCTTACTGGGTTTATTCCTGGCTCTATGAATTTAGACTCGTTAGATCACGCTCTGGATTTTTCTATTCAAGCGCAAAGTAGCAGTAAAGAATGCAAGCATGTAATGACCAACTCATTTGGTTTCGGTGGCAACAATTGCACACTTTTGTTTAGTAAGGTGAGTTAATATGAATGCCAAAAAATTAACATGTAAAGTGGCAAGTATTGGAGCTTGGGGAAGTTATTTTGATAGTTGGGAAGCGTTGCAACAATTACTTTCAGGTTCAGCGACACCTGACATTCGAAATAAAGGACCTAAACCGACCATAATTCCACCCAATGAACGGCGACGAGCGCCTCTTCCTGTTCGTTTAGCTGTTGAGAGTTCTTGGCAAGCAACACAGGCTGCGAATATTTCACCAGAAACCCTGACTTGTGTGTTTGTTTCAGGCCTTGGTGATACTGATTTGACTGATTACATGTGTAAAGTGCTGGCGTCTGAGCACAAAGAATTGTCACCTACAAAATTCCATAACTCGGTACACAATGCTCCTGCGGGATACTGGACAATCAGCACGAAGACAATGACTGCGGCAAATTCGGTTGCTGGGTTTAATCATTCAGTGTCATTGACATTGCTTGAAGCTATGATCCAATGTGAATCGGAAAACGTCCCCATAATGATGACATTCTACGATGCGCCTGTGACGTCAATATTGCAGCCTTTGCTCTCTAATAATGAGGCGTTTGCGTTTTCAATCATTATATATCCCAAATCCTCAGACATTAACGGCATTTCTATTTCTGCTTGTGTTAATAGTAATGAATATAAAGCGTGGCCAACTTTGCACTCGACGAATAGTGACATCTGTTCATTGTATGAAGAGAACCCAAGCGCAAAAATTTTGTGTTTAGCCGAGTTACTCACATCAAAAAAAGATGGTGCTGGGATTTCTATGCCGTTAAGTGCAGCAACATCATTATCGTTCGAAAGGAATTAGGGTTGGGTTATGAGTAATACCAAAATTGATATCATTATTGCGGGTGGTGGTTTAGCGGGGCTAAGCCTAGCTTTGCAATTACATAACAAAAATTCTGATTTTAAGATTGTTGTCATTGAAAAAAATCACTTTCCTGTGCCCGATACTACGGCAAAAGTCGGCGAATCTACCGTGGAAATTGGTTCTCACTACCTTACAGATGTTTTAGGCTTAAAAGAGCATTTTCAGCGTCATCATTTAAAGAAGCATGGTTTGCGTTGTTTCTTTGGTAAAGGAACAAAAGATTATAGTCAATATGATGAGCTGGGAGTGAGTGAGCTTTTCGGTATACCTACGTACCAAATTGAACGAGGGGTATTAGAAAATCACCTTTATCACTTACTTGTTAGCAAAGGTGTGGTGATTGCTGATGGTACCCTTCCTATCGATATTCAAATTGGTGATAAACACCATACAGTTACCTGTGAAAAAGGTGGCGAGACAACCTCTTATACTGGGCGCTGGATAATAGATGCTGCTGGACGTCAGAAGCTACTGAAGTCAAAACTAAACTTGCACAAAAAGAGTGGTCATAAAGGTAATGCGGTTTTCTTTCGCGTGGATAAAAAAATTGTTATCGACGAATGGTCTGATAGCGAAAATTGGCAACAGCGTTTAGTTGAGCCGGGTACACGCTGGTTGAGTACAAATCATCTTATGGGGCCTGGCTATTGGGTTTGGATTATTCCGTTGGGGTCGGGGGCCACAAGCTTTGGTATTGTTATGGACGATCAGGCTTTGGCTGAAAGCAAGATTGAATCTTATGATGACGCATTGCAATGGTTGCGCAATGAGCAACCCATCTGTGCAGATTCACTGATTGGAGCAAAGGTACTCGATTTTAAAGTAATCAAAGATTATTCGTACAGCTGTAAACAAATGTATTCTGATCAAGGTTGGGCTGTGACCGGAGAAGCCGGCGGGTTCCCAGACCCATTTTATTCCCCTGGAAGTGATTTTATTGCGATTGGTAATACCTTTATTACTGACTTAATAGAAAAAGAAAGCCGTGGTGATGATATTCGGATAGACAGCCTTTTATTTCACAAATTCTATGATTCCTTTTTTGAAAACACATTATCGCTTTATAAAGGACAATACGGTGGTTTTGGCGATCGTCGCATGATGTCTATTAAGTTGGTGTGGGATTACACTTACTACTGGGGCGTACTAACCCTGCTGTTTTTTACTGACAGTATTTGTGATATCGAACTGATGAGAGAACTTAATCCTAACTTGTTAAAAGCACAAAAATTAAATGAAAAAATGCAAGGGTTACTCAACGAACGAGCGCAAAAACGATTAGTGTTAGCAACCAATAGCGTGTTTATGGACCAATTTTTAGTCCCCTGCTTGAATCAATTTAACCAAGTATTAAAAACCAAAGACATTGATGTGACTCAAGCCCTGGCCTCCAACTTGGCAGTGATGGAAAAAGTCGTTGCCTACTTTGAAGATATGCTAACAGATAACCCCTCTAGTGAAATTTCCAAGGAAGAATTCGCTATTTTAGGTCATTACCGCCAGAGCGTACTCGCTTAATGCCTCCTGCGCCTAAAGAGCCAATAAAAGCAGTATTAACGCTAATGGGGGTGATCGTAATGCTTGCCTACCCGTTTTTGGTGTACCGCTACATAGATGTTATTCGTCCGCAGTGGTTTGCAGCTATCATCTTTACACTCTTTTTGGCACGTTTTGGCTTTGCGGGTAAAAGTAGAACAGGCAGTGATTGGATCATGCTCGCTGGAGTATCTTTATTCTGTATTAGCTTATTAATATTTGAAAGTGAGTATTTACTAAAGCTTTATCCCGTGCTCATGAATTTGGCGATGAGTTTTGCTTTTTTCTTATCCCTCGCTGGAAAAGAATGCCTTATTGAGACCTTTGCAAAGCTAGGAGGGAAAGTACCTCCACCAGAAGCTCATCAATACCTCAGAGTACTGTGCTTTCTATGGGGAGTGGTACTGATTATTAACGCTGCTGCGTCTGCTTACACTACGTGGTATGCTAGTCTGTCAGTTTGGGCGCTGTATAACGGCGTTTTATCTTACGTATTAATAGCGAGCTTTGCCGGTGGTGAATGGGTATATCGAGGCTATTACAAAAAGAAACATAATATAGTCGATGAGTAATACACAATTAGACATACTAACAGCGGTTTTTAATGATTTTGAAGGACCAGCAATCCTTCAAGCTAATGTAATGCCGGAAAGCGCGTTACTATCGCTTCATATTCCTACTGATTTATCTTGGTTTGATGGCCACTTTCCCGATGCAAAGGTATTGCCAGGCGTTGTGCAGGTGGATTGGGCTGGTAAATTAGGGAAGGCGCTTTTCCCTGCGTTAACCACATTTCAGCAGCTTGGAAATATTAAGTTCAAAACAATGATCATGCCGGACACTCAGTTGACGTTAGAGCTGCAGTACAACGAAAGTAAAGGTAGCTTAAAATTCCAGTATTTTAATGCAAACAATGTTTTTTCTACAGGAAGTATTAAGTTTACATCGTCATGAAATATTGCATCGTTATTCCTCATTATAAACACGAAACTCTATTTACTCAGTTTTTACCTAAAGTGGCTGAATTGAACTTACCTTGTATTGTAGTTGATGATGGCAGTGGGGAGGCGAGTTTTAATGAAGTTAAAAAATTGCTTCAGGATATGCCTAATTTTCACTTTATTAAGCATCGAACAAATCGAGGAAAGGGAGCCGCGGTTATTACCGGATGTTGCCATGCTAGCGCTATGGGGTTTACTCATGCGGTGCAGTTAGATGCTGACGGGCAACACAATATTGACGACGTTGAAAAACTTTTAAATCACAGTAAAGCAAATGGAAACACCATAGTTTCAGGGAAACCTTTTTTCGACGAAACAGCGCCTAAAATAAGAGTGTATGGCCGCAGAATCACTGATTTCTGGGTTGCACTGGAAACCTTTTCATTCAAAATCAAAGATAGTTTATGTGGATTTCGTGTATACCCACTAGCGGAGTTTGAAAATATAGTTGATCGGTATTTTATAGGTTCAAGAATGGATTTTGATACTGAAATTCTGGTTAAGGCTGTGTGGGCAGATATTGACGTTCACTTTATTCCAACGAAAGTTATTTACCATGAAAACACTGTGTCTCATTTTCATTATTTGAGAGACAACAGCATGTTAGTTCAGTTACATGTTCGTCTTTTGTTTGGTTCTTTTATTCGTTCTCCTCGACTTATACACAACCGAATAAAAGCTATTTTGAGCAAATAATTTCATGAGTAGTAAGAATTCAACCAAATCTGTTGATAATTCACAACATTGGTCAAATATTCAAGAGGCTGGAACCCTAGGTGGAATGCGGTTTCTGTATTTATTACATCGCGTATTTGGGCGGTGGTTTTTTTCATTGATCATGTACCCTGTAGCCTTGTTTTTTGTACTGTTTCGCACAGATCAACGAAACGCATCTCTTCAGTTTTTATTGAATCACTACCACTACCGCTCACAGGCCTGGAAACATAAACCCAACCTGTTTCATGTGTTAATCCATTTTAAAAGTTTTGCTGAGGTGATTTTAGACAAAGTTCTAGGCTGGCTAATCGATATTGAAGAAACTGATTTTATTTTAACGAACCAAAAGTTAGTTGAAAGCTTGCTCGAAGATCAAAAAGGGCAGCTCATCATTGGCTCTCACTTTGGTAATTTGGAGTTTTGTCGTGGTTTTATGCACAGATACAAAGACAAAACGATCAATGTTTTGTTGTACGACAAGCATGCCGGAAATTTCGTTAAAATTATGCAAAAGGAAAATCAAGATTCCCGCTTAAACGTATTTCAAGTCGATGAGTTTGATGTCACTACTATTATGATGCTTAAACAAAAAATAGATGCTGGAGAGTGGGTCTTTATAGCGGGAGATCGAGTACCTCTTAGTGGATTAGAGCGCACTGTAAATGTTGATTTTCTTGGTCGTTCAGCGCCACTGCCTATAGGCCCTTACATGTTGGCTAAGGCACTAGCGTGTCCGGTAAAGTTGATGTTTGCTTATAGGCAAAGAACAAAAGAAAACAAAGTGGTTTTTGATGTAACCCCTCTTTGTGACAAGGTTGTTTTATCCCGCAAAAATAGAATTCAAGATATTACCAACTATGCACAGTCATTTGCATCAAAACTAGAAGAACACAGTATTCAAGCGCCGTATCAGTGGTTTAACTTTTATGATTTCTGGGATCCTGAGACAAGTGAAAAAAACGCTGATAGCAACAAGGTGGAAGTAAGCTAATGTCGGAAGAAAAGCAGAAAAAGAATAACCGTTTCGACCCTTTGCTGTTTGAACTTATTCCCCACCGACCCCCAATGCTATTGATAAATAAAGTTTTAGAGGTAGATGAAAGGTCTTCGTCGTCTTTGGTTTATGTCGATGAACAGGCTTCATTTTTTGAGCCTGGCATGGGGGTGCCGGCTTGGATCGGACTAGAATATATGGGGCAAACTGCTGCATTGATTGCGGGACACCAATTAAAAAAAGGGCTTATTGAGCCCCATTTAGGCTTTTTGCTAGGAACTCGTTCTTATAAATCGACGTGTGATTTTTTTGCAGAAGGAACTAAATTGAAAATCAGTTGTAAAGAAAAGGCGTTAGTTGGAGACGATTTAGCAACTTTCGATTGTGTAATTGAGTATTATTGTGACAAAGCACAATGCAGTGAACCATTGGCCCAGGCTAGTTTGTCTGTTTTTCGCCGCCAGAGCCACTAAGAGAGAAGAGTTTTGAATAACAAATATAGACGTGTTGTGATTACTGGAGCAGGCTTAGTGTCTTCTCTTGGTAGCGATTGGGAAGAAATAAAGTCGACAATTCAAGCCAAACAGTCTGGCGTGCGCTTTATGGATGATTGGCAAAAGTACAATGGTTTAGGAACATACTTAGGCGCGCCAGTTCACGATTTCGAATTACCCCCACACTATACTAAAAAGAAACGCCGCAGTATGGGCAGAGTTGCTCAAATGAGTGTGTTGGCTACAGAGCGAGCACTTACTGACGCTAACTTACTCGATGATCCAGTTATAAAGTCAGAATCTACCGGAGTTGCATTTGGTTCCGCTACAGGTAGCAGTGAAGCAGCTCTTGAATTTGTTCCCATGCTTGAAAGCTTGTCTACATCCCGTATTAATAGCAGCACGTATTTACGCATGATGAGCCATACCGCAGCGGTGAATATTAGTGTGTATTTTGGTACTAAAGGGCGAATGTACACTACCTCTAGTGCCTGTACTGCAGGAAGTCAGGGAATAGGCTTTGCCTATGAGGCTATACGCAGTGGCCAGCAGGATGTGATGATAGCCGGTGGCGGAGAAGAGTTGTGTCCGTCACAGGCCGCTGTATTTGACACCTTGTTTGCCGCCAGTAAGAAAAACGACACACCAGAAGCCACACCCCGTCCATTCGATGCACAACGGGATGGATTAGTCTTGGGAGAAGGCGCATGTACTCTTATCCTTGAGTCTTACGAGCATGCAAAAGCGCGAGGTGCGACCATTTTAGGTGAGGTAATAGGGTATGGGACAAACACAGATGGAGCCCATTTAGTGAAGCCCAACCTTGATACCGTTAAACGAGTCATGACGCTAGCCTTAGAAGACGCTGGTATTGACGCTGATGATGTTGGCTATGTCTCAGCCCACGGCACTGCTACAGTGCATGGAGATATAGCAGAAAGCCAAGCAACGTTTGAGGTTATGGGTGAAAAACCAATTAGCACCATGAAAAGTTACACAGGTCATACGCTCGGTGCGTGTGGGTCGTTTGAAGCTTATGTAGGTATTATGATGATGAATGAAGGCTGGTTTGCGCCTACTCTCAATTTGGATAATGTGGACGAGAGATGTGCACCACTGGATTTTATTCAGCACGAAAGCAGAGAGATTCAAACTGATATTATAATGAGCAACAATTTAGCCTTTGGCGGCATTAATACATCATTGATCTTTAAACGTTTTTCTGAATAAAAACAAGGTTTACTGTAACAACTAGATAGAGTTGAAACAGTTAAACCTTATTACTATCGCTTTATAATTTACCGCTAAAAATCATAAGTGGGCATTGTTTTGTCCAGCATACCTTTTTCGTATTGCTTACCTTGAGGTTGTCCATGTAATTTTGCCGCGGCTTTTGCATATTTACGCAATTTACGGTGAGCACCGCTTGTTTCAACTTCAGACAATAAATGGGCATAACGGCCAGTTTTCGATTGACCTAATGCTGTTGCTATCCAAGATAAGGTATCAATTTGGCCATCAGTCGCAGTCGCATAGTAAGTAAACAATATCTCAGCTGCTGTGTCTGTTACCTCTATAGTTTGCGTGTTGGTTTCTGCGATCCTTCTAGCACCCAATTTTGCGCTGGCTAAAGTTCCTTCCATTAACAACTCTAAACTACGCTTATCTCGAGCTTCGTCACTTTCTTTGGCATACAGGTTATTTGGCAAGGCGTACATCCCTGCTACGTACTGTTCACCACTTCCACTACCAACCTTTTTTAATGCTTTTTTTACATGACGAGTGAATTTTTTATCATTGGATGATGTTAAAATGTCATATAAAACACTGTAATAGCGGTCGTTTTCTGTAGAGCCAATGGAGCGCGCAATCCAAGCTAAAGCGTCGACATCAGAGGTATACATATGAGGTGCCTTTGTTAATAAAACCTCTGCGGCTACATCAATGACTTCGGTGTTTTTTATGCTGGCATCTTCAATGGCTTTAGCTGCTATTTTTGCTCGTTGCAAATCACCAGATAAAAGCATGTCGATAATCTTTTGTTCGCCATCGCTAATATCTGCAAAAGCGCTGAATGAGAAGATTAAAGTGATAAGAATAGAATAAAAATGTCTCATAGTTAGTTCCTTTATGTTGAGATTTAGGCGCGTAAATATAGCGTTATGCCAGGTGTAATTCAATTAACACATACCGCCATTCACACTAATTACTTGTCGCGTAATATAGCTTGCGTTGTCTGACATCAAAAAGCCTACGGTATGAGCAACATCATCAACATGACCAAATTTGCCTAGAGGTATCATTTTTTTTGCCTCATCGGCAAAAACGCCGTCAATCATTCCTGTTTCTATTACGCCCGGTGCAACACAATTAACGGTAATTTTACGTTTACCTAATTCCATCGCGAGAGATTTTGTGGCGCCAATAATGCCCGCTTTTGATGCACTATAATTCGTCTGTCCTCTGTTTCCTACCAACCCAGACACAGATGATAAAGTGATAATTCGTCCGCCTTGGCGAAGACGTATCATTGGCATCACAATGGGGTGTAATACGTTGTAAAAAGCATCTAAATTTGTGTGAATAACGCCATCCCATTGAGATTCTGTCATCGCGGGGAACGCGTTATCTTGAGTGATGCCGGCATTACATACGGCGCCATAATAGGCGCCGTATTGTTCAATGTCGTTTTCTAATACAGAGCGAGCTTCTTCTCTGTTGGTAACATCGAAAGATAGCGCTCTTGCAGAGCCTGCAGCAGCTTTAATTGTGTCTACAACTTCATTTGCTGCGTCTTTGCCATTTCGGTAATGTACGGCTATATCGAAGCCTTGTGCGGCCAGCGCGATTGCCGTTGCTTTACCGATACCACCGCTAGCACCTGTTACCAAAACCCGTCTTTTATCTGTCACTGTGTTTTACTCCGCTTATTTTTGGTTAGGCCAAAAAGGCATATCGCCGCAATAAAATTAATACTGTTGCCTATTAAAATAGTACTTCCAAACGCATTGACTATAGGCATAGAACTAAATGCAAGTAGGCCAAAAGACAACAAGCTTGTCACCGCAGACAGAAGAATAGCTTGTTGAGTGACGGCGTGTGTGTCGGTCATTTCTTTTGCAAAAATGATATAGTCCATACCTAAACCCAACACTAAAAAAAGTGCCATAACGTGAAACACAGTGACCGATTGACCAATAAATGCTACCGAGGCAATGGTAACTAGACTCGCGACTAGGGGAATAAGTAAAAGCGTAATAGATGAGAGTTGTCGATAGTAAAAAAATAGCATGATAGCGATAAGCAAATAAGCTACAGCTAATAGTTTGGTTGCCTTGATGCGTTGGTCTTTTAATGCAGATATCGCTTCACCTAACGAGTTGATATACGAAATATTGTCGATTTGCTGGCTAATCAAGGCTATTTTTTCTAAATCACTGTTCTTTTTTATGAGTACAAAGCTGTAAACAGAGTCATTTTTTTCAATCCACAATGGCGGAAGCGCAGGGACTGTGTTTCGTAGCGTTGTAAAATCCAGATGATGGTGCTTTGCGTTTAGGTAATCAGCTTTTATGTCGTTTGAGTAACTCTCTGTCATACCCAGCTTTTGGAAAAACAAATCGACTATGCCACCATCATTATACAACGCGCTTTGTAACTTATAATTTTGTTCTTGCGTTGTTTTTGATGGAAGCCAATCTAATACACTTGTGAGATTTTGTCTGTGTGAACCAAGTTGTGAGTAAAATAGCGATAGCGTAGTGTAAATGTCGTCGCTATTTGTCCCTTCCACCACTAAATATCGACCAGGTTCAAAAACTTGTGTTACAGCAGAAACCTCTTTTTCTTGGGCTATCAAGCTTTGAGACACGTGAAAAAACTGTCTAGGATCATCATTGGTTTTTATTGAGCCAAACACTATAAAGAGTGCGCTGGCAATGCCAATAACCATTCCTGCACTTGCGAGGTATTTGGGACGACTAGCAAAAACCTTTTGTACGCAGTTAATAATAAACATCAAAGTGGTTTGGCGAGCAACAATTGGGCGTTTGGCTATTAACGGGCCAAAAATCATCACACTAAGCCAGGCCAGCAGTAAGCCTGAGCAGGAAAATAGGGCTATTTTTTTCAATATCAATAAATTCGATAGCCCCAAAGCGCCATAGCCAACCAGTGATGTGATCACGCTAAGTATCATTGCTCGCAAAAGTTTTTTGTCGTTGTGTTGTTTTTTCTCAGATAAAAAGTGATAAAAGTAATGTAAAGAGTAATCAACAACGATGCCGATTAAGCTCGCGCCAAAAACAATGGTTAGTACGTGAATTGAACCGAATACGAGTGTACTCGTAAGTACGCCGAAGCCCACACCAATTGCTATTGAACTTAACGACAATAACAAGGGTAGCAGCGAGCGAAAAACTAGCAGCATAAGAAATAGAATGCCGGCAATAGAGCCTATGGCGATACGTTGAATGTCGCCTTTCGCCGATTGTGCAGAATCAACGGCAAAAAAGAAGATACCCGAATGTAAGACGTTAACGTCATTGGTGTGGATAACATCATGCTCTATGTCTTTTATTGCTTGATAAAGCGCGTTCTGACTTGCCATATTTTCAGGATAATCAGTAATCAAAACAGTAAATGACTCAAAGTGTGAAGTGCCGGTAGATTCGGGCTCTAAGCCTTCTACTTGGGATAGTAAAAAGTCAGAAAACCAACCTAATGGGTCTTGTTCAAATGGAATAACACGAATTCCATCTCCCAACTGATAAAGCTTTCTTTGTGCCTCTGTTGCAAGTTCTTCTTTGCTCGCCGTCGATTTGTTCGCAGCAGAGAGCTTTTGCTGCTGACTGTGAGTCAAAAAATTAAATCGGTACGGAGCAATAGATGATAAGTAAGCATTTTGAGATGTTTCATTTGTAAGTACCAATAAACCTTGAATGCTATCTAATTTGGCTTGCATTTGGCCTGATGCTATTGATACAGAGGCTTCATCACTGCCAGAAACGACAACAATAAACCTGTGATTAATATCATCAGTGAGAGTGTTGATTGCAAACCCTAAGTCCTGATTAGCAACCTTATTAGGATTGAGCGCGTTTAAGTTGGTGTCAATTTGAATATGACGATGGCCCAATATAAAAAACGAGATAAGAGCGATTACTAAAACAGTAAAGGAGCATCGAACAAGCAAAGAATTCATTTAATTAACGCTGAAAGTGCAAGGGGGAACGAAGACCTTTACACCACTGCAAAGGAGACGGATACGCTTTTTCGCATTGCTCAAAGGCTTGCCTTTTTCCGCTAATGTCAAACTCCGAAATATTGTTAATTTCTACTTTTGTCATCTGCCCCGTTATGTCCATTACTCTAATTTCAAGTTGAATATTGCCCTGTTCGTCTTTGTTTTTATTAAAGTGGATGTGCTCAATCCCTTTTTTCATAAAGCTGCTTTCGGGTGTTAGCTCAATAGTGTCGCTATTTGGAATTAACACCACAGAAAATGCGTCAGCAAAGTATTGGGTATCACCTTTAAGCAGCTTCAGAAAAATTTTAGACATACTGTAATGCGCAACACCAGACAGAGCCTCTACATTGCCTTTGTCATCAATGCGAAAGTTGTTCGATGCGTTGATATATAAAAGAGCCTCGCTAAAGGGGGACAATGTGTTCCAAATAAGCCCTAAATCGCAGGAAAAGAAAAAGTCGCCGGTTGAGAGCAAAGGAACGGGCAGCCCTTTTACATTTTTTTGTTGTGAAAATGTACCTGAAAAATGACAGCTAGTTGGTGATAAGTCGGCCAGTAACTGTAGCTCAGTTGAATTATGCTTTTGCGAAGAATTTGCATTTGTTGGCCACAAAGCGCCAATGCTAATCAACAGTATGAATAAACTAAGTCTAATCACTTTGTTGAGCCTTCATCCATTGCTCTATGGTGTTGGTTAGAAATTCGGGTGAAACATATTGTGTAATATGATCAGGCATAGATACAGCGAATTGAGATGTTGTTGCTTTCGTATAAATTTCGCCAGTGGTTGCATCTTTTATCAGGTATTTAATTTTTAACCTGTGCTCCCAGTCAACCAACGTCGCTTCTATGATGATTTGCTGCTTGAACAGAAGAGGTTTTATATATTTCATCTGCAAGTCAACGATTGGAAAGAAAAACCCTTGTTCTTCCATAACATGGTACGGACAACCAATTTCTTCAAGCAGTGCACATCGCGACATTTCAAGGTACTTGGGGTAATTACCATGCCAAACAACGCGATAAGCATCTACATCAAAAAAAGGAATTTCGTAGTGAAGTGCAACGGGTTCCATTTGTTTTTACTCTTTTGATGAAAGCTCAGCAAAGGTATCCACCACATCCTGTATTGTTTTTACATCGTTAAACTGCTCGGATGAAATGTCGACATCTATGGTCTTCTTTAAATCAATAAGTAAATCGACAGCGTCGATACTGTCTATATCAAGATCTTCATACAACTTTGCTTCAGGAACAATAGCGGCTTCGTCCAATTCAAAAAGGTCTACGAGTATGGTTTTGATTTGTTCTAGAATTTTTTCTTTTTGTGCGTTCATAAGCTTATCGGGTTGTCCATTGTAAATAATACTGTTCCAAAAACTGCGTCAAATCTCGATACTGACGAGTTTTAGGCTTTGTTCTGTCAATACATTCATTTAGTTTTATTTGCTCATTGGAGCTTAAACAAAACTCCACTACTTCATCAGGTATGTTATACCATTTATCCGATTTTTTTAATGCTGGTGGATTGCACGAAATTTTTACCGGTAAAATGTCTGCGTTTGCAGCAACAGCAATGTTTGCTGCGCCTCGTTTAAAATGAATGTTGTTGTTGTCGCTATTTCTTGTTCCTTCGGGAAATATAAGCAGATTTTCGCCCCCATGTAATTTGGCTACTGCCATGGGGACCGCTTCAATGGTGTTGTTTGGAATGTATCCGGCAAGGCGAGCCACAGGGCCTGTAAAAAAGTTGTTCCAAAGTGCTCCTTTTACCAAACAACACATGTTTTTGTTTGCGGCAAATAAAAATACCGCGTCTATTAACGATGGATGGTTGGCTACGACTATATGTCCGGGCGTGGCTTTTTGCATGGATGAGAGCTTATAAGTGTATTTTATAAGCCCAAAAAGACGCATGATATTAATAAATGCTAGGCACCCTAAATGAATGCAGTTTCTGATCCAGCGTTGCTTCATCGAAGCTGAAAACAAAGGCAGAGGGCTAACTAATCTAAAAAATAACCCCATAACTAACAATCCTAAACCGAATAGAAAGTAAGCGATGGCTGCACTGCAGATTTGCCGTGTTTTATACAATTTATGGGTGATTATTGACAAACGCACTCTATTTCCACTAATAAATCACTCCGGCAAATGTCTGCTAAGGTGATGACAGATTTCACTTCTGGGTAGTGCTGTTTTATCCACGTTGAGACGAATTCTACGTGATCTTGATGACGAACGTATATTTTAAATGTAGACAACGCCTTCTTGTCGGGATTTGCATGAACTAACAAATGTTCAATGTTGGCTGCTGTGACGTCTAATTGCCCTGAAATGTTATCTTGCTCTACCGTTTTATGCCCAATAATGCTTGCGGTACCAGAGATAAACAAGTGCGAAGAACTTCCCAAATTAATGTGGGTCGCTCGGGCAAACGACGGGCTGCTAATACCATATTGCCTTGGGTACTCGAAGGCATTCACTTGTTTATTGTTGTTAAAGTGAAGGGGTATTTGAGAACTTGCAAAAACATACACTACCGCTCCTTTACCGTGATGACCCAGGGCCGATGCAGCAGGGAAGTCGGTTGATTCTATATTGAGCTGTTCAAAAGCACGTAGTCTTCCAGAGCAGAATTTTTTATAAATCTCAGCGTCACCACTTCCGTTGTTAATACTGGGAAGGTAGTTCCAGAACCGAAAAGCATGGGGAAAACCTTGCGACTTTATCTCGGACAACACCGATGTATATGCCTGATAGGTCGAATTTTCTATATCGTTACACTCATCTTCGGTTAACCAATAAGCAACGCATATAATACTTTCATTCTTAGACCAGTGATTACGGCCTGAAACTCCTCTAGTGACTTCTTGTTCAACGGTCCATAGCTCGTTTACTTGAGGGAGATTGGCTTGTTCAAGACCAGAATAAATTAGCCCTAGAGTCGATGGTGCGCAATGAGAAGAAAAAGGCATGACTGCTAGTGTGTAAGGGGTATTTAGTAATTCGTCAGAAGATAAAGGTGAAAAGTTGTGGTTTAGCATATTGTAATATCGGGTGCTTTGCTTAATATCCATTTACGGCAGAGGCTGCTTTTTAATACTTTTCCTACCCACTAAAAGTGAAAAACAAATAAAATATTACGTGATACAACATTAGTTTTTCAATATGCAATAGTTTAAACTAGCAAACCACAAAAATAAAGACAGATACGCTAGGACAAGATTAGACAATGACAACGCATACTGAAGCCGAATTGAAAATGGCTGAATTACTGGTAGAAGCACTTAATCTCGAAGACATGGAAGCTAACGAAATTTCGCCGTATGAACAATTGTTTGGTGACGGTTTGGGTTTAGATTCTATCGATGCACTGGAAATTTCACTAGCGATATCTCAGCAATACGGCATTCAAATGAAAGCGGAAGACGAAGCAACACGAAAAGCATTTGAAACCCTTAAAAGTTTGACCGATTTTGTCGAGACCAACAAATAAAAACTGATTGATGACAACATCATTCCCTCTTTTAAATCGTGATAAAAGCGCGCCTATCGCTTTTGTCACGAGGCCGATAGAACATTTTCACCAGCCCGCTGGAATTATTGATACGGCACGGTTTTTGGCTCATGTTAACTGCGTCGCAAAAACCTTGGATAACTGCGACTATGTAATCAATTTATGCGAAAACAGGTATCTGTTTTTAGTGGGATTTGCAGCTGCAATAGTGAGTAAAAAAACCAATTTATTGCCACCTAATAGCAGCCAAGTTACTCAACGCCAGCTTACGGAATCCTATCCAAATAGCCTTGTATTACATGAAGGTTTGGATACATTAAATTCTGTTCCCAATGTGAATATAGACGAGGTTTCATTCGATCCTAACGCGCCGGTTACCTGTGATGTTCCCTATATTGAAGATAACCACTTGGCGTGTATTAGCTTTACTTCAGGGTCTACTGGCCCGTCTCAACCGAACTTAAAATATTGGCGTACGCTACATACCAGCACGAAAATCAATCTTCACAATATGCTGCCTGATCAAGGCGACACAGTGTATCAACTTGCAACTGTTCCAGCCCAGCATATGTGGGGATTAGAAACCTCTATTTTGATGCCTTTGTTCGGTGACGTGTGTATGAGTGATGCCAAACCCTTGTTCCCTCAAGATATTGTAGACACATTAAAAATGCTACCTAGACCACGCATGCTAGTGTCTACGCCTGTGCATTTACGGGCACTTTCCAGTACAGATTGCACCGACTTAAAGCTGCATAGTATTTTATGCGCTACGTCACCGTTGACTGCCGAATTAGCTCGAGACACTGAGAGCCAATGCGATACGCTTTTACGGGAAGTCTATGGGTGTAGCGAAGTGGGCTCAATGGCCGTGAGGCGAACGGCTGTAGAAGATAAGTGGTTGCGCTTTAAGGGCATCGAGTTTACTTCTGATGGCGAAGACATAAGAGCGAGTGCTAACCATTTGCCCACGGATGTTGTGCTACAAGATCGTATTCAACTTCATGGTGAATATCATTTTACCCTATGTGGTAGAGCGTCTGATTTAATAAAAATTGCTGGCAAGCGAGGCTCGTTGTTTGATTTAAATCGAATTCTATTGGGTTTTGATGGGCTTAGAGACGGAGTGATCGTGCGACCTGAATCCAGTTTGGAGGTTACCCGCTTGTGTGCCATAGTGGCATTTAATGAGGGTAGCGATAAAACCAGTTTAATTCGATATTTACGGGAGCGTATCGATAGCGCGTTTGTTCCTCGCCCTATTTATGTCGTCGACAGTCTTCCTCGAGAAAAGAATGGCAAACTGCTTAAGAATAAAATAGACGCTTTGCTGAAAAAACTTAAAGTTAAGACCGAGGAAACTAAAAATGCTATATAAAATGCATGGCATAGTGCTCATCGAAACATGCTGGTATTTAAAGCTTAAATGTAGCTCGTTTCGCTATGACTATTGAACAATTTATTAGCGGTTTTTTAGGGGCGAGCGGCCTTGAAGTGATAGCCGCTTTATCCGGTTTTATTTGTGTTTTTCTTATAATTCAGCGCAATATTTGGTGTTGGTTTTTTGGGTTAATACAAGTTTCGCTCTACAGCTATATTTTCTTTGGTATTCGGCTTTACTCTGATGCAGCGCTGCATATTGTGTATATCTTCTTGCAGTTTTATGGCTGGTGGAGTTGGCGTAATAACTACACGCAAAACCAGTCTCAAGATTCCGAATTAAAAATAGACGGGGCTACGGCTTTTACTATGCTAATTTGGGCTGGAGTTGCGCTGCTAGCAAGCCTAATCTTAGGGTTTGTCATGGACAAAAATACCAATGCAAGTTTTGCGTATTTAGACGCTTTTACTACCTGCACTAGTTTGGTGGCACAATTTTTACTGACACGTCGTTATCTGTTTAATTGGTTGTTTTGGATACTGGTCGATATTGTCGCTATTTATGTGTATTTCCAAAAAGGTCTGTACCCTACATCGATTTTGTATTTCACCTTTTTATCTATGTGCGTATGGGGACAATTTAGCTGGTGGCGTGAATATAAAGCTCAAACAGTATGAAGGTGAACAGGCGCGGATACTGAATAAATTTTGATAGGTTTAAAAATAAAGGTATTCTTTTCTAAATAAACACTAATTGAGTGACAACGTGTATCAAGAATCAATAACTAAAATCGTCTTTATGGGTGCCCCTTCTACAGGTAAAACAACGACGGCGACTGCATTGGCAGAGCACTTTAAGACTGAGTTGGTGTTAGAGTATGGCAGAACTTACTGGGAACAAAATCAGATAGACCGCTTGTTATCTCAAGAACAGTTACTTCACATCGCCGAAGAACAAATCAGGCTTGAAGATAAAGCCTTAATGGAAGCTAACAAATACCTTTTTGTCGATACAAATGCGCTAACCACTTGGCACTTTGCCCAAGACTATTATGGCTGTGCACTGCCAGAGCTGGATAAGTTAGCAGACGAAAGCAAAGAACGGTTTGATCTTGTGTTTTTATGTGGTGACGAAATCCCTTTCGAGGATACGTGGGAGCGTTCAGGGGAAGTAAAAAGAAAAGCCTTTCAGATATTTATTGAAAAAGAACTTATACGCAGAGGTATTCCTTACACTAAGTTAACGGGCTCTGTAGAAAGCAGAGTTCAAAAAGTTATCGATGAATTAGATCACATAGAATTAGGTAGGTGCGGGAGTTGAATTAAAGGTATTGCCTTTTTAAATAGTCGTGTACTGAATGAAAAGTTTACAAAATGTTATTTTTAATATGAATTGACGATTGATAGAGTGTCTATAAATTGTAAACCTTAAACAGAGGGATAGATGAAAAGCACACTTATACTTACGGGCATTCTAGGGCTATTTGCTTCTATTTTTGTCGGTATTGGCGAATATTTACTGCATTATGACCCGTTAGCGCGCTTTGCAGAAGGTGGCTTTGTTTTTATGCAAGGCATAGCTGAACACAGAACTACTATTGGGCACTTTTTCGGTGTCTTTGGTGCAACCTTATATCCTGTTGGTTGTTATCACATTTATTTAATGTTGCGTTCAGCAAATCAACCTGCGGCAAAAACGGCATTTTTTGTCAGCGCATTCGGGTTTATCGTCGGTGCAGTTTGGATAAGCTCACGTGCACACATCTCATCGCTAATGCAGCTACCTCAAACTGCCGATATTACCCACCTAATAGAACTCTATGAATTGCGCTATGAAGTCTTGTTAACGGTAGTTCGAATTGCAGTTTTAGTATTATCTATTGTTTTTATTTGGTTAACTTTAACGGGGCGCTCAAACTACCCTCGCTGGATGGCAGTATTTAATCCGTTTGTTCTTATTTTAGTGAGTTTTGCTATTTACTTAGTGGCACCAGAAATAGGCAAGCACTTAATGCCAATTGCATTGAATGTCGCCTTCTTTACTTTCTTTTTGCTTTCACTTAAAAGTGCTAAAGCAGTACCTCAACAAGGGCAATAACTATGTCTCCTTCTAAATTAATAAAATCGATTATCTTCTATTTGAGTTTAATCGTTCTGCTTTTGGTTGCAGGATTGTTTTGGCTTACGTCTCACGACCGTGCAATTCCTTATGATGTCGACACGGATGGAATTTCTATCCCCACATTTACTGAACAAACCATAGATTTTGTGCCCACGTATGACAAAGACAAAACTATTCCATTCACCGCCAGTGCAATTATCGATATTGACGGTGACGGTGTAGAAGAAGTGTTTTTGGGTGGTGGTATTGATCAAGGCGATGCGTTTTATCGTTTTGAAGACGGCGCCTTTAAAGACATCACTGCACAAACAGGGTGGGAAAAAGCTACGCCAGATAAAACCTTCGGCTCTATCGCATTAGATCTTGATACCGACGGCGATACAGATTTGTTAATTGCACGCCAATCTGGTGTGTGGCGCTATGACAACACCAATGGGCAATTTTCAGGAGTGCGTTTGAACCTCGATTTAGACGAGAAATCAGTGCCCCTTTCTATTGCTGTAAGTGACTTAAACCGCGATGGTTTGTTTGATATGTATGTGGCGGCCTATATTGCTCGTAAGCACGTTGAAGGAGAAACCATCTTCAATAAAGAATACGGTGGTATCAGTGCACTTTACATCAACAAGGGTAACAACGAATTCGAAAACATCACCAAAGAAGCCGGTATGTATTATCAGCATAATACCTTTCAAGGTATTTTTATCGATGTTGACGGAGACAACCTAGAAGATTTAGTGGTTGCCCATGATACGGGAACCGTAAAAACGTGGAAAAACATGGGCAACTTGAAATTCAAAGACATGCCTAACCCTACATCAGATTACTTCTCATACCCTATGGGGATCGCCGTTACCGATTACAATAACGATGGCGACCCTGACTTTTACTTCTCGAACGTAGGTAGCACAACACCGGCACCAATCGTACGTGGTGATTTACGCAGCGAACAAGTGCTTAATACCAAGTGGATCATGTTTGAAAACAAAGGTGATTTCAAATTTGTTGATATCGCGAATGAAAGTAAATTGGCGGATTATGAATTTTCTTGGGGAGCGTTGTTTGAAGACTTCAACCTAGATGGCAATGATGACTTAGTGGTATCTGAAAACTATGTAGGTTTCCCTACTCACATCTTACCTGCGTGGCGTTTAGACGGCCGTTTTATGGTTCAAAATAAAAGAGGGGAATTTGCAGCTGTAGGTAAAGCGTCGGGCGTGACGAATCGCTTGTATGGTATTAGCCCTTTAACTGCTGATTTTAATAAAGATGGTTACCCCGATTTAATTCACGTTAATTTACTCGGCCCACAAAAGGTATTCTTAAGCGAAGGCGGCAATGCTAACTATTTGAAAGTGAATTTGCCAAATAATGCTGTGTCTGTGGGAGCAAAAGTCAAAGTGGATTTAGACAATGGTAAATCAGTTTATTCAACCTTTGTTGTGGGTGAAGGCTTGTGCTCTGACCAAAGTCATATATTGAGTTTTGGTTTAGGCCAACAAAAAGCAATCGCTGTCACTGTTAACTACCTCGATGGCCGAAGCGAGAATGTACGCGGTCAATTCTCAAACCAGCAAATTAATTTATAGCGATTAGTCGAGTAATTTTAATGAAATCTAAATCAATAAGTATGATTGTTTTGTGGGCATTGGTGTTATTGGGCTTTTTCGGAGGCCTTAAAGTGAGTATTGATAACTTTAATGGGCTTTCCTGCCCCAATATTTTAAACATGCCTATTTGTTACGTGGTCACGGCTGCATATGGCTTAATGCTGGGAGCGTTAATATTTAACCACAACGGCTGTAAGCATTATTTTTTCTGCATCGGTTGGAGCGTTGCATTTGTTATCGCGGCGTTCGCATCGTTAGCTGAGATGTTTTCGAGTAGCGCAGTGTGCCCCACAGCAAGCGGAGGCTTAAGAGCGGCATCAAGTACAGTTTTACCTCTGTGCTATGTGTCTTTAGCACTGTTGGTTGTTATTCTAGTGCTGTTTATTCAAGGCCCTTACAAGAAAGCCTGTGATATCTACAACAATACGATTCACTAAACACATTAAAAAGCATGGCTTCAGCAATTGAGGCCATACTTTATTGGTTATTTAATGGATGTTCTCCATTTACCACTTTTAAACGCTTCTAATAATTTTTTTGTTCTGCCTTGATCAAGGTCGGTATAACACTGTTTAGATGTGAAAAAGTCGTTTAGTCCATCTATGGCACTGAGCTCATAACGAGTTATGCCTGAGTACCCCATAGTCCAATTTGAAAACGCTCGTTCTTGAATAGGCTCTTGTATTATTTTAATTACTTTACTGTGTCGCTTATCAAGTGCGATCTTTTTGAATAGGGCACTTACGGTCTCTTTCTCTCCCTCAAGAACTTGAAAAAAAGACCCATCTTCATACAACAACATGCCTGTAACACCTAAAGCGCCATTGTTACGTTGAGCTATTGCTAACAGTTCGGTTATTTCATCTTTAGTAAAACTGACAGTAGAGGCGCTTGCATAAATACAGTGAACTAATTCAACTTGGTTTTGTTCTTCACTCATTGGGTCTTCCTATACGTGGAATAAATAGTGGAATAAATAAAGCCACTGTAAAAAGTTAGGTGATGAGCAGAAGGTTTGCCAGTTTTAACTAAAGGAGTAGATAAAACAGGAAACAAGCATTTCTAGTCTTTGTAAGACGAAATGACATATAACTAAGACGATTTGTCGAGTTTAAGTTGAATATAATACATATACTCTCTCTCGTTAACCGCTAGACGGTATTAAAACGTAAACTTGATTACTTATTATTGGGAACAAAAATGAAATTCAATAAAATTGTTAAAACCCTTACATTAGCGGCTACTTTAGGCCTTAGCCAAATGTCTTTTGCTGGTGTTGATACACAAACAGACGCAAACGACGTTATCTTAGCTGGTTATGATGCTGTTGCGTACTTCACTCAAAGCAAAGCAGTAGAAGGTACAAAAGAATTTACAGCGGTACATAAAGGCGCGATTTACCAGTTTAGTTCTGCAGAAAACAGAGATACATTTAAAGCTGATCCAAACAAATATGAGCCAGCGTATGGTGGTTACTGTGCATACGGCTCTACGTTTGGTAAGAAATTTGAAGTAAATGGTAAAGCGTTTGAAATTGTTGACGGTACTCTTTATGTAAACAAAAGCGAAAACGTATATGAGGCGTGGAAACAGGACATCCCTACATTCATCGATCAAGCTGATGAAAAGTGGAAAAACATTGAATTTAAAGCACCAAGCGAGCTTTAATTTCTAAATCATTGCTCTTGATTTGAAAACAGCACATTATTGTGCTGTTTTTTTATACCATTCAATGAACTGATCTCTCGTAATCGGTTTTGAAATAAAATAGCCTTGTGCCCATTCACAGCCCCACTGCTTCAGTAAATTTAAAGCTTCTTGGTTTTCTACACCCTCAGCTACTACTGACATATCAAAGCTATGAGCCAAATTAATTACCGTTTTTACAATGTGTTGATCACCTTGCTTAGTATCAAGTTGCATCACAAAACTCTTATCAATTTTTAACGTGTTAACAGGCAGGCTTTGCAGGTAAGCCATAGAAGAATAACCTGTGCCAAAATCGTCAATGGCAATGTTGAAGCCTTGTTTTTTATAGCTTTTCAATTGGGCTACCGCTTTTTCATGATCTCTAACTAAGTCACCCTCGGTGATTTCAAAAGATAAACTATCAACAGCTAAGCTGTTTTCATTTAACTTGGCCAGAATTGACGGCAGTAAGTGTTCAGTCATTATATCTTTAGCTGAAAGATTCACTGCAATTGTCACCATAACGCCGCTTTGCTTGAATTGCATAGCGTCACTGATTGCTCTATCGACAACCCATTCTGTTACCTGTTCAATAAAGCCTGCGTGTTCTGCTATGGCGATAAAGTCTTCTGGTGAAACAAAACCAAGCTTTTCGTTGTTCCAGCGTATTAGAGCTTCAACATCATCTACAGTTTGTGAGGCCAAATTCAATTTAGGCTGATAAAACAAATCGAGCTCGTTTTGCTGGTGGGCCAAAGCGTGCTTAAGCTCGGTTATAATGGACAAACGTCGTACATAGCGCTGCTCAAGCTCTGGGTCGTAATACAATACAAATTGACGAGTGATTTGCGCTTCGTCGAGTACGATATTCATGCGCTTAAACAAATCTTCTGCATTAGTACTGTGTTGAGGGCAAGTTAATATACCTAGGGCTACGGTTAGATCTATTTCTACATCACCGGTATCTATAGGTTTTTCTAAGGCGCTTTTGATGTCTTTTAATTGGGCTTCAGTTGGCGCGTTGTCCGGAACCCAAAGTAACTCGCCTCCGGTTAGTCGTGCAGATAATCCGGCTAACTTTTCAACTCGAGAGGCAAGTATCTTTAAACATCTATCGCCATTGTGATAACCAAAGCTGTCGTTAATACCGCGGAACCCGAAAATGTTTATGCCAATGGCAACGAAAGGTGTTGCAGAGCGAAATTTTTTGTCGAGTAGAGTTTCTATATGATTGCGGTTATATAACGACGTGAGTATGTCGTGCTGAGCTTGAAATATAATTTTATCTTCACGGGCTTGAATGTTCTTTTGCATGGTATTGAAAGTCGACGACAACTGTTTTAGCTCTAATGTATTAGAGGTGTCGTTTATGGCCTTACTGTAATCGCCAGTAGAAATTCTATGAGCCAATTGTGCCAACGTGGCTAGCGGAGTGGCTAGCCTCTTGGTAAGCAACCCTCCAAGTAACATGGCAAGCAAAATAGCAGCAAAACCAATTAGCGTAATGGTAATTTGCAGGCGTTTTGAGTCAGCAAATAGTTTTTTAGTATCTTCAGAAATAATAATTTGCGTGGTGTAACCGTAATCATCTGAAAGAACGACTTTTTTAGAAATATACGGAATGTCTTGTTTTACGGTAACCGAAAACCAGTTCAATTTTCTGCCCATTTGGGCCAAGGCGTTATCTAAGCACGCCTCACATAAGGTGCTAACAGAATAGGTAGTTGATTCGGCTCCTACAGCCTGAATTGTAGTATCAAGTTGAGTTATGGATTTTAGTTGATTGGTTAAGTCTGCGTTTAATTTAAAGCCCACAACGGCAATAGCAATAGGAGCAGGAGCATCAACAGTTAACAAGATAACTTGATAAGGTTCATCTTTTAGCACAATAAAAGCTGACGCACTGCCCTCCTGAATAACCATTTCTGTTAAGGTTTGAAAAGGAAAAGGCGAGTCACTTTCTAACAGCATTGGAATACTGGCAATATTACTCCCTTGTAACGAGACCAATGCCATAACGTCTGCGTTGATACGGTTACCAAAATTAAGTAATGCGCTGTCGATGGTGCCTTTGTCTTGCGTGGCTACGGCTTGTTTAAAACCAAAATCTGCGGTGAGTACTTTGGTTGAATCAAATAACCGGTTTTCTCTGTTTATCAGCTCTTGCTGTAACACCTTTTGTGCAACGTCGAGGTCTCGTTCAAGCCGTTTATTGGCCTGCTCTGAAGTCGCTAACCAAACGGTCACTATTATGGTGAAAAAAGTCAGTAACACCGCCCCTACAACGAGTCTGAAAATTCGGTGATTTAATGAATTTACCCTCAACGACTAGCACCTAAGGTTACGCCCCTACCTGGTAGTAATTGTAGTTCAAGGGTTTGGACTTCACTTTTTTCGCTATCAATAACAATGGATTGGCGCTCAGTACTGGTGGCCGATAAACGAGGGTGCCAAATTAAAAGCTCTGTTTCAGATGTATCTATTGTCGCAGAGCCCGTTTCATCAGTGACTGTGGTTAACTCGTTTTCAGCAACATATATATAACCCACCATGTTGTCGTGTATGTTACAACCAAGCACGACAATACCTGGTTTATCGAACACCACAGATTCTCGTTCCCCACCTTCAAACAGTCTAATTTGAAAGGGTTTTGGCGTGGAAAAACTATAAATATGGTGTTGTATATCATCGCTGTTTGGAAATATGACTTTTTGGCCGGCTTGAACGGCTAGAGTTCGAGGCGCAAACTGCCTTCTTTTTTGATCCATGTATACTGATCTTTTCAGAGGAATGGGTGTGTCACCAGTATTTTTTGCGGCAATAACGACAAACTCAACAGGCTCGTTGTTTTGATCAACAACTCGCAGTGTCACTGCATCGGCAAAAGATAAAAAACTAGAACTTAGGGCGAAAAAAAAAGCAAAGAAACGGGTTTTCATTGCGCTTCACTACAGCATGCTAAAAGTATTAAGCAGTTCAATGTCATCAGTATTTTCCTGAGTAAATGTGCTAAATCAGACATTTTTCTTTTAATCTTTGACACTAGACCTAAACCCAAGAAATAACAAATTTGGAACAAAGGTTTTTAGTAATTGTTAGGTGTTGGGTTGCAGTAACTAGTACTTGATGAGTTATAAATATTTGTTTTGCAGAGACTGAAAACTTTATTAACTGGAAGGTAATAATTAATCGATTTTTAGATAAACCATGTTTTGATTCGTTTCTCCCCATTGCGAATATAAGATAGATGAGGCATCAGGGTTAATAGTAAAAAAAGGCCTTATTCTATTATAATTGAATTCTCGTTGTGACAATATCGGGCGTTTTATGTCTTGAATATCTAATTCTAAAAACTGAGTAGTTAATACGTCATGGCTACTCCAGTAAACGTGTTTATACCCATCAATTGGCTACTAACATCGCTTATATGGATAGGGCTGTTTTTAATGGCTATGGGCGTTACGTTCGTGCCCATTAATAAAACCTTAAAACAGGACCCTATTAAGGCATTAAGAAACGAATAAGGTTTTCATGATTTTGGTTCTTGTTTTTAGTGTTATTTGTATAGAAGCGAAAGAGCCGAAATCTGCTTTAGTCTTGCCAGTAATATTAAACGCATTTTTCACCATTATCGTCAGATAGCACTTTCGCCAATAAACAATTTAGATTTTCTGCCATCCAAAAACCATTGGAGCTATTAGTTAAAATAACAATTCCATTCTTTGTTTTTGGATACACAATAAAACGAGAGTGCCAGCCTCTATTGTCACCGCCATGCCCGAAAAATAAGGGCTTTTTGCTGGTAACGAAGTATCCAAGACCGTAATTCCTGTGGGCTAGTTTGCCATCAGGCAATTTTGCATTAGATGAAATGGATGTCATCGTTGACACAGTTTGAGGTTTTAGTACGCCTCGGCCTGCCACAAGGTTATTGCTTAAAGTTAGCGCTGCGTTAGCGAAAATAGCTAAATCTTGAGGTGTAGATTGCAATCCAGCAGAACCCGTCGCAGCAAATTTCAATCTACCAGTCTCTTGCCCGTTTCGATCGTACGACTTGGCTAATTTTTCCAGTAGTTCAAGGTTTGGCTCAAAGCTGCTATTAAACATGCCAAGTGGGTGCAATATTTCTTTTTCCATATAAGTCGAAAAAGGCAGGCCTGTGATTTCTTCAATTAATAACTGTAATAACGTATAACCACCGCCAGAATATGACCATTTTTCTCCTGGTTCATAAATCAGCCTAACTTTTTCGCCTCCTAAATTAGCGCTTTCTGAGAGTGAAACTTCAATTGACGGAACGTTTTCGTTTAATTCATATTGAGGGACAGCATGTTGTGATAGTCCTGATGTGTGATTTAGCAATCGTCGAACAGTGACACCCGATGGGTTGTATGGAGAGCTTGGAATTTGCCATCGCGTAATATAATTTTGAATTGGTGTATCGAGTTCTATTTTTCCTTTTTCGACGAGTTTCATTACACCCCAAGCCGTCACTGATTTTGAAATAGAACCAAGGTTAAAAGCGGTGTGTTTATTTACTTTTTGTTTAGTTGTTAAGTCGCTATAGCCAAAATAGTAATATTTAGCGACCTTACCTTCTTCCAAAATACCAACGACCATGCCGGGAACATAATATTTTTTCATCAATATAGGAACGTTTGTTTCAAGCACATTATCTGTATAGTATGACTCGGCCATAGCCTTA
Source organism: Alteromonas sp. 5E99-2 (assembly GCF_017368475.1). Classification (GTDB taxonomy): domain Bacteria; phylum Pseudomonadota; class Gammaproteobacteria; order Enterobacterales; family Alteromonadaceae; genus Alteromonas_F. The sequence goes on along the minus strand of NZ_JAFNJE010000014.1, from coordinate 25,997 downwards.
TAGCTGGTAATAAAAAGCACGATATACAAGATGAATTTCATTTTACTTTTTCCTTTGTAAATATAAGTTTTGAAAGTGAAAAATATTAAAGCTTTGTTCCTTACTATTTGCCTATATTGAAATTTCGATTTTTATCTGATGATTTGTTGATGTTTATAAAAATCAATTGGTTAAGTGAGTTTTAAAGTGATGAAAACGTTTAATTTGAACAGTATCAAAGTTGACGTTGAACGAAGCTGTTTGACTATTAATGGCGCTCAGGTGTCTATTGAGCCAAGAGTAATGGATGTGTTGGCCTATTTAGCCAGTCATCCAACACAAGTTATTACTCAGGAAACACTTTTTAATGCTTTATGGCCTAACACCACCTTTAGTCCTGGGGCTGTACAAAGATGCATTGCTCAACTTAGAAAGGTGTTGGGGGACGATGCAAAAAATCCGACTTATATTTTGACCCACCCTAAGCGGGGTTATAGCTTAGAAGTTTGTCCTACTTTTTCCAAAGACAATACCTCATATGGAAAATGGTGGATATTTGTCAGTGCTACTTTATCTATATTTGTTGTATTTATGTTTTCACAATCAATGAATAGTAATGAAGAATTTTCTGGAAAATTAGAGCCTGTTACATCTTCTGCTGCATACGACTTTAATCCTGTTTACTCGTCTAACGGTAAGTATTTAGCCTTTATTCGACAAGTGACAGAGGCGAATGAGATCGTTGTAAAAGACCTTGAGACAGGGGGGGAACGAATTGTTTTATCTGGTCAAAAAGACTACCAATCGCTTACGTGGAGTTTCAATGACGAACACTTTTATTTTATTACTCGAGAAAAAAGCAAAGAATGGGTAGGACAATTATCATTTGATGGCACAAGGCTAGCTCGGTTATTTGAAATTAATGAACCAAGTAGAATTTGGAAAGTCGTCGATAACCAGCTGTATCTATATTATTTATTAGTAGAATTGCCTGCAAATAACTCTGCAAAAATAAAGCTAATTCAAAGAGATAAAGTATCTGGAAAACAGGTAACAATATTGAAAAACAGTGAGGGGTTCGATCCGTACAGAATCGCAATCACGAACGATGGAAGTAAGTTAGCCATAGCGGGAGAGGCCGCAGATGGGAAGCTCGCAATTCGTATTTTTTCTCTTATTGAACATTATTTGTCTGACTCTATTTATAGTATGCCAATTGGGTTTACAGAGATCAGTTGGCATCCTGATAATGAAAAAATATTGGTTCACAATGAAAATAAACTTTTTACACTTGGTTTAAACGGCGACAAACAAGATATTCCGCTTTTTGGTTTTCATCGGGTGTTTAACCCAGAGTTTCATCCCAATGGCAATAAAATTGCTGTAACTTATTCACAGAATGATACCGACTTAATTGAACTACAGCCTCAACAAGGAAAAAGTTACCCTCTTATTAGTTCAACAGGCCAAGACTATTTAGGACGATATTCTCCTTCAGGAAAAAGAGTCGCGTTTGTTTCTTATCGAGCAGGAAGACCGCAAGTTTACGTTTTAGATAATGGCCAGCAACGTTTGATAAATGACAATCCTAAAGGTTTGACGATACGTCGGGCTCCTGTTTGGTCTAAAAATGAGAGTAAGATTTATTATGGGCTAGGGCAGACATTGTATGAGTATTCGTTAAATGATAAGAGTACTAAAGTACATACTATGCCGCCTTATTTCTCGGCTGTACTCGATGGATTTAGTGACGAAAGCACAATCTTAATAGCAACGAAGCGCAATAATAGCTACTACCTTGAAAAATTCGATTTATTGTCTTTTCAATCGTCAATAATAATGAATTCAGGTGAAAACTATTATGCTCGTTTAAACTTACAAGATGAGCTTGTTTTTTATAAAGATAAGCATCTATATTGGGGAGAGCGGGTGGTCGATATGTCGCTTAACCCGCCAATTGATGGAATCGTTATTCCTGTGGGAAATAGCCTGATATTTCAATCAAAAGACGGCATTTTTACATATGATGGTGATCTTTATTCTCCAGTTAAAGACAAGGTCTTAGGTACGCGAAAACAACTAATCGATGCCCACTCTATTGAGAAATTAATGTTTGTAACAAAGCCCAAAGAAAACAGCGGTATTGCTGAATTACATTAGCTTGTGTGTTTGGAGCATCTTGAGTAGGGCTCGTAAGTTATTTCTTTCCAATGACTGATTCTGTATCAACTAAACCTTGCCGAGCGTCTTCGGAGTGAGGATGCTTTGTTATTAAGAATTTGAAAGCTGGAATTGACGACTCGGGACCACTGCCATATCTAAGGGCATAAGCGCGATAAAGAAAAAAGCGCTCAATTTGTACATCATCACCATCGAAAGTGTTTGATACAGCTTGGTATACTTGTTCTAGCTTTCTATTGTCGTTTTCTAATACAGCTTCTAAAAACTGTTCTTTAAGTACAGCCATTCTGAATTTTTTTGGGGCGACAATTGCCATTACACTATCTGCTAACACATCAGTCCAAACGTCATGGGCATTCCCATTGGTTGCATAAACTAACGTATAGCTATCTAAACTATTTTTAGGATTAACATAATGACGTAGCTTTACATGATTTCCGCCATCATGGCCGAACAGGTTATATCCATCTTCAAAATCATACTCAAACCCAAATGCATAACGACCATTTCTTCCATCACTAAGTTTCATGGGTTTCCACATTTGTTTCAGTGTTTTTTGGCTGACGAACTTTCCTGATACTAAAGCGGTCATAAACGTTGCGAGATCGTTAGGGGTGGAGTAAAGAGCAGAATGAGGGAATGTATATTCAGGCCAATCAATATTTATATTTTTGCGTATTAGCCCATTAGAACCTCAGTAACTAGATACATGATTTTTAATTATGTCTTTTGCACTAGTGTGCCCTGTGTTTTCTAGCTCTAAAGGTGTGATTATCACGTCTGCTACTAATTCTTTATAAGACTTACCTGTTTTAGCTTCTAAAATCGCAGAAAGCAGAAGGTAGTTCGTATTGTTATAGCTGTTCATTGTGCCCAATTTGAAATGTTCTGGGTCATCAATAAGAGATAAGAAGACCGCTTTTTTGGTTGGTAAAAAGCTACCTTGGTTTATTGCTTTATCGAAATAACGAGGAATGCCAGACGTGTGATTAAGTAGGTGTTCTACCGTTACTGGTTGCCATTTTTTAGGAAGATAAGGCAAATACTCACGTATTGAGTTGCTAAGCACGACATTTCCTTGCTCAACCTGCTGCATCATTAACACGCTTGTAAATAGTTTGGTTATTGAGTAGCTGGGAAAAATGTGTTTTTCGTTAACACTAACGCCCAGCTCTAAGTTCGCAAATCCGTGATGCCCTTGATAAAAGTGCTGATGGTTTTTTAGAATTAAAACAGACTGTCCAACTACGCCATACCTTTCACTATTTTTAGCCAATTGCTGATTAATAGACTCAGATATAGGAGACGTATCTTTTCCCGATGCGTAAGCTAAATTCCAATTTGCTATTAACAACAAAAAAGAGGCTAAAAGAGTTAAGACTGAATATTTCATTGTCTTCCTGTGAAAATAATAAAAAGTTGATGTTTAGTCGAAATCAACAATAGTAAGGTTTAAATCGAAAAGGCACTCTTAACGTCACATCATGCCACTATTTCTATGAATAATTGGCATGGTCGAATAAAACCCTACTCAATATTCTGGATCTGTTCTCGCATTTGCTCTATCAATACCTTCAATTCAACCGCTGATTGTGTGATTTCAGTGTTAATTGATTTAGAGCCCAGCGTATTAGATTCGCGGTTAAACTCTTGCATCATAAAGTCTAGGCGTCGGCCTACAGCACCGCCTTTCTTTAAGATTTTTTTGGTTTCCGCAACATGAGTGTTTAGCCTGTCTAGCTCTTCGGCAACATCGATTTTTTGCGCAAGCATAATCATTTCTTGTTCTAAACGGCCAGCTTCCAGTTCGACTTTGGCTTCGTCGAATTTGCTTTGAAGGCGGTCTTTTTGCCAATCCATAATGGTGGGCAGGTGGGCTGCAACTTTTTCAACTTCTACAGTAATGTTGTCTAGGCGCTGTTCGATAAGCGCTTTTAGGCTGCTGCCTTCAGAAGCGCGGGCTTCGATAAACTCGTTTAGTGTTTCGTCAAACGCGGTTAGTAATGTGGCGTTGAGTTCGTCCATATCGGTTTCTTTCGCACTTAAAACACCAGGCCAGCGCAATATGTCTACTGGGTTGACACCTGACGATTGGCCTTGTGATTGTACCCATTCTGCGGCGTCTAGTAGTTGTTTTGCTAAGCTTTCATTGAGCTGAAGTGAACTAGCTGCTGCGTCGTTACTTGCGAAGCGAAGGGCGCATTCTACTTTTCCGCGCTGAAGCTGTTTTTTGAATCGCTCTCTTAAAACAGGTTCCAGTGAACGAAATTGTTCAGGTAGACGAAAGTAGGTTTCTAGAAAACGTTGGTTGACCGAGCGAATTTCCCACGTGGCGGTACCCCACTCTCCTTTAATTTCTTTGCGGGCGAAGGCGGTCATACTGTAAATCATAAGGGTACTCTTTGTTGCGAATGAAATTTTTAAGGTGCTTATAGTCGTGCATGCGCCAGACGAATTCAATGGCAATTGCATAAGTTTGTTGTTTTTCAATGGAAGGCGAAATTTCTGACACTGCATTTACAATTATTAATGTATAATTCCGGCAAGTTATTATCATTATCTAGGAATCATAAAATGCGCTCATGCGGCAGAACTGTTAGTCAAATTCGACCTGTTACGATTACCCGTCAATACACCTGTCATGCTGAAGGCTCAGTATTGGTTGAGTTTGGCAATACCAAAGTATTATGTAACGCAACAGTAGAAGAAGGCGTTCCTAGATTCATGAAAGGCCAAGGTAAAGGTTGGGTGACTGCTGAATACAGCATGTTACCTCGTGCAACCCATACCCGCAGCCAGCGTGAAGCGGCCAGAGGTAAGCAAGGTGGCAGAACATTAGAAATTCAGCGTTTAATTGCCCGTTCATTGCGTGCCGCGGTTGATTTAAAGCTATTAGGTGAAAACACCATTATTATCGACTGCGACGTTATTCAAGCAGACGGCGGTACTCGTACTGCGTCTATTACCGGCGCTTGTGTGGCTTTGGTTGATGCACTTACTTATTTGCGTTCAAAAGGTATTATTAAAGCAAACCCACTGAAACACATGATTGCAGCCTTGTCTGTGGGAATTGTTAATGGCGAAGCCGTTGCTGACCTTGAATACACAGAAGATTCCATTGCTGAAACCGACATGAATGTTGTAATGACAGAAACGGGCAGCCTTATTGAAGTGCAAGGTACCGCTGAAGGCGAACCGTTCACCTTTGATGAAATGGATGAAATGCTACAGCTTGCAAAAAGCGGCTTAAAAGAACTTTTCGATATACAGAAAACAGCGTTGAACTAATGAAAGATTATCAAAAAGCGTTTATTGCCTTTGCCATTGAGCGAGGCGTATTAAAATTTGGCGAATTCACATTGAAAAGTGGAAGAGTAAGTCCTTACTTCTTTAATGCGGGCCTGTTTAACACTGGCGGTGATTTAGCCAAGCTTGGACGTTACTATGCATCGGCTATTGTCGATGCAGGGATTAGCTTTGATGTATTGTTTGGTCCGGCGTATAAAGGCATTCCAATTGCGACAACTATAGCGGTTTCGCTGGTAGAACATCACAATATTGATGTGCCGTATTGCTTTAATCGAAAAGAAGCAAAAACTCACGGCGAAGGCGGCAATTTAGTAGGTAGCCCATTGTCGGGCAATGTACTTTTAGTGGATGACGTTATCACCGCGGGTACGGCTATTCGCGAATCCATGACGTTAATTGAACAACAAGGCGCGAATTTGTCGGGAGTGTTAATCGCACTTGATAGACAAGAGCGAGGCAAAGGCGAGTTGTCGGCTATTCAAGAAGTAGAACGTGACTTCAACACACAAGTGGTGTCTATAGTGAGCTTAGCCGATGTAATGACCTATGTTGAAGAACATGGTGATTTACACGAGCACGTCGACGCTGTTGCTGCATACCGTGCGAAATACGGTATCTAAGACTATGTCTTTTAACGCGGATCACACCTTGGATACTTTGGGCTTATTATGCCCTGAGCCCGTTATGATGGTGCGAGTTCAGTTGCGTAAAATGGAGATAGGGCAAACCGTTGAAGTGATTGCTGACGATCCAGCAACCAAAAGAGATATTCCCAGTTTCTGCCACTATATGAACCACACCTTAGTGGCAAAACAGGACGAAACTCTACCTTATCGGTTTGTCGTCAAAAAAGACCAATAAAAAGGCCAATAAAAAATGCCAATCAGCGAAACTGATTGGCATTTTATGTTTTAACTCTGTTTTTTCTTATTCAGGTTTTTTGAACTTGAATGTGAATCTGTCTGAATTACCAGTAACCGATTTAACACCAACTTCATAACGCAACTCGTCGTCTTCACGATAATGAAGTGTTGAGTAATCAACAAACTCAAAACCCGCTTCTTGAATTTCTTTTATCGCCAATACTGGGTCTACGCGACGTCTGTTTGAACGTGTATCTGGTTCCATGTGGCGCTTAGTGTGGTCTACAACACCGTAAATACCACCTGGCTTTAAGGCTTCAAAAGCCACTTTGTTCATGGCACGGCGACCCGCTTCATCAAAGTTGTGGTAGTTTCTGAACGTCAACACCATGTCTAAGTCTTTGACTTCTAGCGAATCGATTTCTAAAGAAAGTAAGCGCGCGCCTTCTTCACGATTGAATTTTGCATCTTCAGCGACTATTTTCATTTTGGAAAACGCAGGATCTTTTCCTAAAGAACTTTTTAATCGACCAGTACCAATAGCTGCGTAGTATTCGCCGTGATCAGCAACTGCTGGGTATATAAGCTTAGTGTACCAACCACCGCCAGGAATAAGCTCAGCGACTTTCATGTCGCTTTCTAAACCAAAGAACTGCAATGTTTGCACAGGTCTGCGGTTTCTATCTCGCTTAACCTCGGCTTCGGTTCTTATTTCAGACTCCATCGCTTCTCTTACTTTCGCTTCAATTGAGTGATCTTCACCGTCATGAGCAAATGAAGTTCCTGCGCCAAGTAGGGCTAGTGCGGTAAGTGATAACGCGAGTTTTTTCATCGGGTGTTTCCTATTTTATGTTAGTTAGCATCTGGGTGAACAATAATGTCGCCGTCTTTCATAACGAAAGCCACTGTTTCTAATAAGCTAATATCGTTTAACGGGTTGCCTTTAACCGCAATGATATCGGCAAACTTTCCTTTGCTGATGGTACCTAAGGTATCATCAACGTTAAGTAATTCTGATGCACTACGAGTGGCACTGATGATGGCTTCAGCCTCGGGCATACCGGCTTCTACCATTAGAGAGAATTCTTGAGCGTTATCGCCATGAGCCGACACGCCGCTGTCAGTACCAAACGCAATGTTCACCCCTGCTTTGTATGCACGAGCGAAGGTGTCTTGTATTAATGGGCCAATAGTGGCGGCTTTAGGTCTTACTATCTCTGGAAAAAAACCGTCTATTTTTGCCTTTTTCGCAACAAAATCACCCGCCAATATAGTAGGTACGTAGTAGGTACCGTTTTCTTTCATCAACGCCATGATCTCTTCGTTCATGTAGGTGCCATGTTCAATCGAATCTACGCCAGCCTTTATTGAACGTCGCATACCTTCTTCACCATGGGCGTGAACGGCGACTATCATGCCATAATCTTTTGCGGTAGCCACAATAGCGTCCAGTTCATCGCTCATGAATTGTGGATTTTGACCATTTTTGGCAACACTTAATACACCGCCAGTTGCCGTAATTTTAATGACATCAGCACCTTCTTTATAGCGCTGTCTTACTGCTTTTCTAGCTTCAGCAATGCCATTTACCACGCCGTCTTTTGAGCCGGGATCACCTTGTAAATCGTTGCTCATACCATTGGTAGGATCGGCGTGGCCACCTGTTGTCGCAATGGATTTTCCTGCGCTAAAAATTCGGGGGCCTTGGGCTATGCCTTTTGAAATCGCATTTCTTAATGCAATGGTTTCGTTTTTACTGTCGCCTAAGTTTCTTACACTAGTGAAGCCTGATGCTAAAGTGATTTCGGCATAGTTGGCCGCACTAAGGGCTAGGTCAGCTTCGTTGTCAGTAAATCGCTTTATATACGTACTAGGGCCTTCATGTTGACCCGAAAGGTGCACGTGCATGTCCATTAAACCAGGTAAGACTGTGTAGTTTTTTAGGTCAATAACCGTATCGTCAGCGCGAGGTTTTATATAACCAGATTTCACTTCAACAATTTTATTGTCTTGAATCACTACAGTTTGTTTTGAGAGGGTTTTATCTGATTCAGCAGTAAATAATGACCCTGCATGAATGAGGGTATCTGAATAAGCTGAATTAGACATCAGCAACGCAGTAGCAACACAGCCAAGTAATTTGTTCAAATCTGTCACCTAAGTAAAACAATGAAAGATCCACTTTAAGTGAATCTTCCATGCATGGCAAAACAACTCGGCCCTGTTCTGCGATGAGTCGTTGATTAAATCAGTTAGTTATTGCTCTCTCGCTTCTAGCAGACTTTTAATTTCCCTTAATTTTGCTTTTATACGACGCATATTATCTGGCCCTGTACGCAGTAGCTGCTTTTGCGGCGCATTTAAATTCTCTAGCCGTTCGTCTTTGTATTTGTATGTTACTGAATCGGTAAACACTTCTACAGGAACCGGTACTTCGGGAGTATCGAGTAGGGTATCAATGGCGTCAATAAACACTGAATTGAAAGTTTGATTGCTTGCGGCAATTTGTTCAAAGGTGTTCATCATGTCATCTTCGTAACGTTCAAACAGTGTTAGCAAGCGTTCACTTTCAAGTGATTCCATGGCATTCACATAAGGTGTGTAGCGTTTGTAGCTGGCGGGGTCGACCCAGTATCGGTTCGCCTGCTGATATACTCTAAATGCCTTTTCGGGCGGATTCAAAAGGCGCTGATTTGGCGCTATTTCACCGTTGGATAAATTCGCGATAGTTACCACAAAACGTTCCAATAGTGCGTCATCAACAAGTAAATCAACAAGTGCGTTATTGTTCGCGATAGTCACCAGTGCACTTTCAATTGCGGCATCGCTGATATCAACAGGGATAGGTTCAGGTTCTACATATTCGGGCTCTGGCTGAGGTTCATCAGGTTGTCCTACATCCAGTTCAACAGCTTCGGGACTGGGAATGGACTCAAAAACATCTGGCTCGATTAGGGGCTCTTCTTGTGTTTCAGGAAAAATCTCATCAGCGGGAGAAACAACGACTTCTGCGGCTTCAGGAACGTCTTGTTGGGGCGTTTTATGTTCGTTTGATGGCGGCGTATCACTTGATGGCCATAACAAAATTGCAAGTAAAACAATTACAATCACAGCAATAATGATTATATGAGGCTTTATAGATTGAGGTGTTTTATGTTCTTGCATAGTGTTTGCCTTTTCCATTGTTTTACTCATCTTACCTAAAATGGGTTCGTATGTTTTGAAATCAATATGGCCAATCCGTTCCCAGAATGAACCGATTTATTTTAATAGCGTACTTAATTAGACCTGAACAACGGATTAATATTGTGAAATTTTTTTTCTCCGAGTTGATAAATCATACAATTAGCATTGATTTACTTGAAGTTCATTCATTTGAAATGAATGTATATTTAGTGTCAGTTACGGTTGGTCAGCAATCAGGTATGGTGTATGGAAACAATAACAGGCCGAAGCGTTTTGTTAGTGCTGAGCATATACGAGAAGCATTTGAACCCGTTTCAATTGATAAAGCCGTGATGGTACACGACACGCCTTATGATGAAATGATTGGCAATCCACCTAAAGCGAAACATTCGATGGCTTTACCTTTTTCAATGCGGCAACCTTATTGAATAGAGCGTTAGTTTAACCAAGGTGATAGCAAACTTCGTAAATCTACTCTCGCTTTTAACCGTTTTGCCAATAAATACAGCCCGCCTAATTTTCTGTGCACAAATACTGCGTCTGCAGGAGGCGTATGCCAAAAATCTTCCTCAAAGCTCAGTGCCCAACCAAGTTCTTGTAGTTCAACCCCTGATTCGTTCTCAGCAAAATTATGCCCACCTTCGCTGTGTAGCGGCTTACAGGCAATTTCGAGCATTTGTAGGATCATGCTGAGTTGACGCTCGGTGGCGTCTTCATTTGCAATGCCAATTGCACAGGCTGCGTCTAGCATGGCTTCAGTGTTACCACAGTAAGCCGCATTAATTAGTGCTAAATAGCCTTGAGATAATGCTGAAGGAATTGGCCTTGTTGCGCCAAAATCCAGTAAAACCCATGTGTTGTCGGTTAAATCAACTAAGTAATTGGCAAGGTTGGGGTCGGTTTGTATAAACCTAAATTCAAACACTTCGCGGAAAAACAAAGCGAATAGTGATGTCATCATGTTATTTCGCGTTTCTTGCGAAGCGTGCTCTAGGGCGCCTATTGGCTCACCTTTTAAAAAGCTCATCGCCAGCACCGTCTCTCGCGTCCATGTGTGATTTACACTTGGGCAACGATAGCGTTCGTCATCATCAATTAATTCTGCGTAGCGCTCTAACATTTGTGCTTCATGCTGGTAGTCTGCTTCATGATGAAGTTGTGCTTTTGCTTCAGTAAGCAGCGGGGTGATGTTGGCATTGTCTGGGATCACACCTACTAACTTTATTAAGCCTATTACATTGTCTACGTCGCTGTTTATACTCTTTTTTATACCTGGATACTGTACTTTGACGGCTAAGGTGGTGCCGTCCATTAAAATGACTTTATGCACTTGCCCAATGGATGCTGCAGCGATAGGGGCATATGAAAAATACAACAACTCATCTTTCCACCCCTCTCCCCAGGCTTCATCAAGAACGTTTTGTAACTGATCTTTTGGCATAGATTCAGCGTCGTCTCTTAGGCGAGCTAATATGGCGGATAACTCTGGCGGTAAAAACTCACCGTCATCGATAGATAGCAGCTGACCAATTTTCATTGCTGCACCGCGCATATTAGCGAGCTGATCTGTGATCCGCGTTATGTTCGAAGGCGTGAGTACTAATGATTTAAGTGATGGTCGCTCCCCAGATAATAGTTTCATTGTGCCATTAGCGACAACATTGCCTGTGACTCTTGCCGCTAATGAACCCATTTTTCCGAAGCGGCTAATACGGGAGGTGGGAACCGCTTTTCCGGATGATTTGTCTGTCATTGTTTATACTTTCAGCGCAAAGAGTTAATAAACCCATAATGGCTGGGTTATTTTCGTCTAGCAAGGTGAAATACCTTTTAATTGATCGGAAGGTTTTCTATCCTTGCCGTATAGATTTTTTTACAACGGTTTAAGATGTCTAATTTCAAGTGGAAGCGCGCGGTTATAAAAGTCGGTAGCTCTTTAGTTTCCCCTACAGGGGAAGGGTGTAGTGCTGAATTTTTGCTACCTCTTGCTCAGTTTGTTAGTGCTGCTCATAAACAGGGAAAAGAAGTCATTATTGTGTCGTCGGGAAGCGTTGCGGCAGGGCGGAGAATTGTACCGGTAACCCATACACCTTCAATTGCAGAAAAACAAGCAATGGCGGCCATAGGGCAAACGCAAATGATGGCAAATTGGCAGCGTTTTTTTGATCGGCCTTGTGCGCAAATACTACTAACTTATGCCGATCTAAAAAATAGAACGCGTTACGTTAATATTAAGCGAACACTCGCTGCATTGTTGAAGCACGGAGCTATTCCCATAGTAAATGAGAACGACACTGTCGCCGTAAATGAATTAAAAGTCGGGGATAACGACAATTTGGCTGCGTATACTGCCATTGTATCTGGTGCTGACACCCTTGTAATTTGTTCTGATATTGACGGTTTATTCACTGCCGACCCAAGAAAAGATAAAGATGCTTCTTTGATCCCTAAAGTTACTCAAATAGATCAAGCTTTGTTTGACCTCGCAGGTGGAGCAGGCTCTAAAGTAGGGACTGGAGGTATGAAAACCAAGATAGAAGCAGCGCAAAAGTGTATGGGAAGTGGGATTCAGGCTCTTATTGTGAATGGTCGCACATCGAGTACATTTGACGCGTTAAGAGATAATGAATGCCCAGGGACTTTATTTGTTCCGGAAGCGTCAGACCACAGTGCTCGTCGTTTATGGCTTACTCATACATTAGATTGCCAAGGAAAGGTATTTGTTGATGCTGGTGCTAAAAATGCGCTCATTAATACTGGAGCATCGTTATTGCCGTCAGGTGTTGTAGGTGTTGAAGGGCAATTTGAAGCGGGCGATGCAGTTAATATTTTTTATAAAGATGACCTAATTGCAAAGGGGTTAGTGTTGCTTGATTGCCAAGATTTAGAGCGTGTTATCGGTTTGCAGTCTAAGCAAATGGAAGCAACTCTGGGGTTTAGTACCAGTATTGAAATAGTGCACAGAGACGACTTGGTTTTATTGCCTAAGTCCGATAACGATTAATCGAGCAAACTCAAAAATAGTTCCCTGTCAGTGTTCCAAATACTAGCGTAAATCGCTGCGACTTGTTTGGCTGACAGGCGAGACGAATCAACGAACAAAGTGTAGTTTCTATTTAGCACGTAGTTCGAGAGTTTTACGGTTACGTCTGGGTCTTGTAAATTATTTCCCAATCTGATTTTTGTGGCATTTGATGGTGTTAACTTTTTACACACTTGAATGTCGCTATTATTACTAAATTCAATGACATGCCGATCGCTATTAAAGGTTTTTTCTACAAAGACTAAGTCGGCTTCGTAAATATTGTCGACGAGTTCGAAAGATACATCGTAAGGGTAAACGGAATCGCCTACCTTAACGCTGTAATCAGCATCAATAATCAAATTAGAAAAATAATAAACATGCTCGAGATTGTTAGAACAGCGCTTTTCCAATGAAACATCAAAAGAAGCGTTTGCAAATGAACTGATGAAAAAGCACAGAACAAAGGTGACGGAAAACTTCATGTTAGTTCCTACAATAAAAAAACGGCTGTCTTATTATGTCAGTATAAAACATACAGCGCAGATCAACACCCTCTAATAAATCTCTTTCTCACCATTGATATAAGTAGAGGTGACTTTTCCAAGTTCACTTAAAACGGTGAAACTGGCGCTATAGCCAGGTTCAATTTTTCCGTAGATTTTATCTAAGCCAAGCATTTTAGCTGGGTTTAATGACGCCATAGTTATCGCCTCAGGCAACGAGACATTACAAAATTGTTGTATATTAATTACGGCATCTTGCATCGATAAATGAGAGCCAGCTAATGTGCCTGAGTCACTGAGGCAGCGACCGCCGCTCACGGATATTTTTTCTTTACCGAGTTCAAAATAGGGCTTTGTTCCGCCTACGGAAGGCATAGCGTCTGTGACTAATATTGTGTGGTGAGGTTTCGCTTTAACTGCGACGTTAAGCGCCGCAGGGTGTACATGATGACCGTCAGCAATAACACCGAAATAAGCTGAATCGGAACTCAAGGCTGCACCTACTGCCCCTGGAGCACGGCTTTCTAACGCAGACATGGCATTATATAAGTGTGTGTAACCAGATAACCCACTTTTTTCGGCTTCTACACATTGTTCATAGGTAGCATTGGTGTGGCCTGCAAACACAATACTGCCAGACTCCACTAACATCTCAATAATGTGGCTATCAACGCTATCTGGCGCCAATGTGACAAGGGTTTTGCCTCGTTTCAACGATGAAATCGTTGGTATTAATGCTTCGGTAAGGTCAATAAATTTGGATGCGTCGTGAATGCCTTTTTTATGTTTATTTAAAAAAGGGCCTTCTAGGTGTATACCAATTACGCCAGCAACATTGTCAGCGATAGCTTGATCTACCGCTTCTATCGCTGCTTTTACCTTATCAATATCATCGGAAATTAACGTGGGTAAACATTGAGTCGTACCGTATTTTCGGTGTGCTGACGCAATGCTTTTAATATTTTCTACACTAGGGTTGTCGTTGAATAAGGTATCCCCTCCACCATTTACTTGAATGTCTAGAAAGCCAGGGGTTAACGTGTGTCCCTGCAAATCATCTATTTCATAATCAGCTGGAATAGCGGCATTGGAAACTAGCTTAACTATCATGCCTTTATCTACTAAAATCGCAGCGTCTTGGCTTTCAGACGTGTTTGAAAAAAGCTTGAAGTTTGTAAGTGCGAACTTGCGCTTCATGATATGATTTTAAATATATTTTGTTATTAATCTTTACTTTTAAATATACAGTGAGATGCGAAGTCTTTGGCTTCGTTTGCTGTCCAATCGCCCTTGGACTTTTCTTTTAAGTCTTTACACCAAGCTTCGCTACCTACTTTGGGTGAGCATGCTGAGAGCAATATTACAGATGAAATTAAAGTGATGGCGGTGAGTGCTTTTTTCATTATGTTGTTTCCTTTTATTGTTATTGACCAATAACATGCCGTTAAAGCGCTCAAAGTGCAATACAAAAATAACTCACTTATTGGGTTTCTTTCTCAAGGATTAATGAAAGCAAGGCTGCAGCGGCTTTTGCGTCGGATAATGCACGATGATGGCTTTCCATAGAAATATCGAAATGTGCCGTTAAATTGGCTAAAGAATAACTAGCTAACCCTGGAAATGCCTGCCTACATTGTTGAACGGTGCAAAGTTTTGGTCGTCTGTAATGCCGATGCAAGCGAGCAAATTCGTGTTTAATAAAACCGAGATCGAAGTTCACGTTGTGGGCAACAAAAAGCGTGTTTTCAGTGTATTGGTCCAGTGCGTCGGCAATGTCACTAAATAAGGGGGCATCCGCAACCATAGCGTTAGTAATTCCTGTTAAACGAGTAATAGCGCTGGGAATGTGTCGCTGCGGGTTTACCAAGGTTTGCCAAGTGTCTATAACGCGGTTGCCTTGCATTTTTACTATACCAATTTCTGTTATTCGATGATGCTCTGCTTTCCCCCCAGTGGTTTCAATATCAATTACACAATATAGCTGATTGGGATCTCGTACCCACTCTACTTGAGTTATTTGAACGTCAAATCCTAGCTTTTGTAATTTTTGTATAGTAATTAATTGATTGCGACGTAATGAATCCCCAGGCGCTTTAATTTCTTCAAAGCGCAGCTGGTTATTGTCTATCACCATTATATCGGGATAGCCGTCACATAAAGCGTTGTAGTCTTGGCTCATCGCTTTAAGTTGGGCGAGAATACTTGATAGTGAAGCATGTTGTAATAATGGTTTTAAACGATCGACAAGGTGACTTCGCCATTTAAATATGGAGTTGCTTTTACCATAGTGTTTTGTGGCATTTTTTAGCAAAAAAGAAAACAAATCGTCATTGTTTTTAAAAGAATTTAAGTGTCTATCAATAGTTTCACTGTGAGTTTTGTAAAATGTACCTTGCTTTAAAACTGGTGGCGCTCGTTCAAATTCGTTGCTCAAGTTAGCACAGTCTTGTTCGTACAAAACCGACCAAAAACACAGACCAAAAAGACTACGCCATAATTGGTTTTCTGTACGAATCGCGAAGATGTTTTTTCTTGAGTAATAGGCAACTACGCCTTGTTCTACTTGGGTGTTGTATCGGCTATCAATAGGCAGGCATCGGGTCGCCTTTCGCAGCATATCAGTTAATGTACTGGTGCGCTTTTTCTGATATTTACGGGCGTAAAAGTCTTCTGCGAAAACGAGTAAGGTTTCTGAAGAGCCTGATTCAATAATTTCATTTAACCGTTTTTCAACGAGCTCTTTGTTTCCATCTTTATATTGTTCGCGGATCCAAAGCTCTTGTGCTTTATCGTTTTCAGACAGGGCTAATGCATTCAACGCCCATTCTTTTTGAGCGTCTAATGCGCTTCTTCCTACCTTGTAAAGCCAGGTGTTTTTTGCGTTAACTCCATAGGCAGAAGTGACTTCTGGAAGAGTGTCTAAGTTAGTAAGTGCAAATTTTCTCTTCATATCAATAAATTCAGTGTTTTTTGAATAAAAAAAGGCGTTTTTTGCGTCATCTTCACTGTTGAATTTAGGCTCTCCTGTGACTGCGTCTGAACGGGTTTTTATCACCCCTAAATCTCGCATTGAAAATTGACTAAGAGTTCCCTTCATATGACCAAAATATAAAAACAATAAAAACTGTAGAGGGACGTCAAATTGACGAACAATAAAAGGCATATCAATGAGCTCATGAATTTCACCTATGTTTACGTGTTCGCAAAAATAACGTTGAAGTGCGGCTTTTTTTATCGAGCTTTTGGGAAGTGTTGCGCCTTGGTGTTTTAATAACGTAAGTAATTCTGATTTTGGTAGGGCTTCGGCTAACAATTCTGGAGTAGCCTGAGAAAGCGGAGAAACCCACCCTATTGATATGAGTTGCTCAATTAACGGAGCAGGATCGCCTATTTCCTCGTAATAGAGAGTTTTTAAAGCCACAACAGGATGTTTTCTGTTTGCTATACGTACAATTAACGCTTGCAGTGATTTATCTGTTTGCTTGAATTGCGTAATAAATTGTTTTGCTTCTGTTGAAAGCAAGTGCTTATGAGTACCTTCAAAGAACTGTAAAAATTCGTTGAAGTGGGCTAGGTAATAAAAAGCAGGAAGCGTTTTTTTCATAATAAATTGCGAAAACAGAGGCTGTATATATATACAGCTATCATTTCATATAATTCACGACTGAGCAAATGATCCAAATCACTTAAATGAATAATCCAAAATGGCAGCGTATACGTACACCTTTTTATTCATTAGTTATTAGAGTTCGCCAACGAGCCTTGGCCTCTAAATTCGAGTGTCCTTATTGTATGACGTACAACGATATAGAAATTGACTTTCAAAACGACATAGAGCAAACCCAAATAGTAGACTGTCAAATATGTTGTCAGCCTATCGATATAATTGTTCACAATAATGAGTTCGGTATACAAATTGAGGCGAAACGGGACTATGATTAAAACTTTTTTCCGCAGTGATATCGACAATATGGAAACGCGGTATCGCGCCCATTTTGTTAATAGTTTGTCTGGTTTTAAAAGCGCAAACTTAGTGGGGTCAATTGATCAACAAGGTATAGAAAATCTAGCTGTGGTGAGTTCCGTTGTGCACTTGGGAGCTAATCCTCCTTTAATGGGTATGGTTATGCGTCCACACACAGTGCGGCGAGATACGTTAGAAAATATTAAAGCGACTAAGGTTTACACCCTAAACCATATTGGTGTTGATTTTGTTGAACAAGCTCATCAAAGTTCAGCTAGCTACCAAGCAGAAGAAAATGAATTCGATAAAGTGGGACTAGACAGCGAGTATTTAAGTGATTTTATTGCCCCTTTTGTACAGCAAAGTGCAATTAAATTAGGTATGGCGTTGGTAGAAATTGTACCTATAAAGCACAATGGCACAGTCTTAATCATTGGCGAGATTGTTCAGGCTCATGTCGCAGCCAATGCTATTCAGTCAGATGGATTTGTATCGCTATCGTCCAAAGGAATTGTGGCCATAAATGGCCTAGATGCTTATGTCACTCAGCAACAAGAAAAGCGGTTTCCTTACGCGAAACCCTAAACCTGTAATATAATGCCTTCATTCAACCTTATTATTGTGTTGCTGGCGTTGTAACGGCGCTGGGTTTAACTATGCCTTGGATTCAACTTAAGATAGATACAAATGCTCAAAATGCAGAGCCTCTTGGCGATGTGTTATCAGATGCTGGTGCATTAGCCGTGACTTTTCTAGACGCAAAAGACACGCCGATGTACGAGCCTAAGCCCGGGGAAGTCATGTTGTGGCCTGATACTCGCGTGGTTGGGCTGTTTGATGCGCAAACGAATATTGAATCCTTGATTAACGAGTTAGTTCAAAGCAATAAGTTAAGCGCAGACATCCCTTGGAAAGCCGATCCACTAGAAGATAAAGATTGGGAGCGGGAATGGATGGATAACTTTCATCCTATGCAATTCGGGAAAAAACTTTGGGTCTGTCCAAGTTGGCGTGACGTGCCTAACCCTGATGCTGTGAATGTAATGCTAGATCCAGGTTTGGCTTTTGGTACGGGAACTCATCCTACAACGTCTTTGTGTTTGCAATGGTTAGACAGCCAAGCGATACAAAACAAGACCTTTGTTGATTTCGGCTGTGGTTCAGGAATTCTCGGCGTGGCTGCACTTAAATTAGGTGCTGAAAAAGGCATTGGCATAGATATCGACCCTCAAGCACTGCAAGCCAGTATGGAAAATGCGAGACGTAACGATGTCGATAGCGCACTTGAGGTGTTTTTACCAGAAGATCAACCAAGCTTGCAGGCTGATTTTGTATTTGCCAATATTCTGTCTGGACCGCTTATTTCTTTGCGTGAAACCATTTCCGCTTTTTGTAAACCCGGTGGCAAATTAGTGCTATCTGGAATTCTGGCTGAACAAGTTCCGAATATAGAGAAAGCCTATGGTCAAGATTTCGAATTAGAAGCCAGTAAAATAGACGGTGAATGGGCTCGTGTTTCTGGACTTCGCAAAGCAACGTAAATGTCAATACTCAAAGTCAAAAAATTGTGTGATTTTTAGCCTTTTCAAGGCGTGAAAAAATGCGTAAACTTAGCGCCCGCTTTAAATGAGCGGTTGTTTTTTGTTCGATTAAGGCTGTAGTAATGAAAATTGGCGAGTATTCATTAAAGAACAATGTGATTCTCGCGCCTATGGCTGGCGTAACCGATAGACCTTTTCGCCAAATGTGCGTGCGTATGGGGGCGGGCTTAGTAGTTTCCGAAATGCTGTCGAGTAATCCTCGGGTGTGGAATACAACTAAATCTAAACAACGTATGGATCACGCTGGCGAAACGGGAATTCGTTCGGTGCAGATAGCCGGCTCAGAGCCTGAGCTTATGGCGAGTGCAGCAAGAATGAACGTCGAACAGGGTGCCCAAATTATTGATATCAATATGGGGTGCCCCGCAAAAAAAGTGAACAAAAAACTCGCAGGCTCAGCATTGTTGCAGTTTCCAGACCGTGTAGAGAGGATTCTTCACGCAGTGGTAAATGCAGTTGATGTACCTGTAACACTGAAGATTAGAACGGGTTGGAACCCTGAAAATCGAAACGGTGTAGACATTGCCCGTATCGCGGAAAATTGCGGAATTAGTGCGTTGGCAGTGCATGGTAGAACCAAAGCCTGTATGTACAAAGGCGATGCCGAGTACAACACGATAAAGGCAATTAAAGCCGAGGTTTCTATTCCTATTGTTGCTAACGGTGATATTACATCGCCAGAAAAAGCAAAAGCAGTGCTGGATTTTACTGGTGCTGATGCAGTGATGATAGGTAGAGGAGCTCAAGGTAACCCTTGGCTCTTCAAACAGATAAATCATTATCTTAAACATGAAAAGCTGCTAGCGCAGCCTTCTTTAAATGAACAAAGAGATGTGCTCATTGAGCATTTGATCAATGTTCATCAGTTTTATGGTGATGTAATGGGCGTACGTATAGCGCGTAAACACGCAGCTTGGTACCTTGAACATCACGACAAGGATCGTCAATTTAGGCGTGTTTTCAATGCTATTGAAGCTGAAACGGACCAGCTAGAGGCTATTGAAAACTATTTTTTGTTGTTGCAGCGAGAAGATTCAAACCCTGTTTCTCCTGCTGCATGAGTATTGATAAGTAAGCGAGTATTATGTTCGATCAAAATTTAACTTCACCTTTCACCACAACAGTGACAACTCCGTCACAAACGCAAGCGCAAAAACCATTGCGTGACTCTGTTAAGCAAGCGGTGAATAAGTATCTTGTTCAATTAGATAACACCAATATCGATAATTTATATGACTTGGTATTGGCCGAGGTAGAAGCGCCATTGCTAGATGAAGTTATGACCTTCACTCGCGGTAACCAAACCCGCGCAGCCATAATGATGGGGATTAACCGTGGCACGTTGCGCAAGAAGTTAAAGCAATACGGAATGAACTAAAAATTAAGGGCTTTGCCCACTTCAGAAGAGCACCAATTGGTGCTCTTTTTGTTTAACCTCTTAATTACAGCGATCTATTATGCAAGAACTAAAGTCTATTAAACGCGCACTATTAAGTGTTTCTGATAAGTCAGGTATTGTCGAATTGGCAACGTTTCTTCACCAAGCCGGAGTTGAACTGTTATCTACTGGCGGTACTGCCAAATTACTTGCCGAAAACGGTCTTCCAGTAAAGGAAGTGTCTGAGCATACAGGTCATCCAGAAATTATGGATGGTCGAGTTAAAACACTACATCCAAAAGTTCATGGCGGTATTTTAGGACGACGTGACGTAGATGCAGCGGTGATGGCCCAACATGAAATTGCTCCTATTGATTTGGTGTGTGTAAACCTTTATCCGTTTGCACAAACTGTTGCAAATCCGGACTGTTCTCTTGTCGACGCAATTGAAAATATCGATATTGGTGGTCCGACTATGGTTCGTGCTGCTGCAAAAAATCACAATGACGTATGCATTATTGTTAACGCAAGTGATTACCAAGCAGTAATAAAAGAAATGTCAGATAACGACAATCAACTGTCCATAGAAACACGTTTTGACCTAGCGATTAAGGCTTTTGAGCACACCGCTGAATACGACGGCATGATAGCTAACTATTTTGGTTCCCGTTTAAAAGACAGCGAGTCTAATTTTCCCCGCACCTACAATATGCAATTCACTAAAAAGCAAGATTTACGCTATGGTGAAAACAGCCATCAGGATGCGGCGTTCTACGTTGAAAACAATGTACAAGAAGCATCTGTTGCTACGGCAACTCAGCTACAAGGTAAAGCATTGTCGTTTAACAATATTGCAGACACAGATTCAGCATTAGAGTGTGTAAAAGAGTTTAACGAGCCAGCGTGTGTCATAGTGAAGCATGCTAATCCTTGTGGTGTTGCGCTAGGCGACTCCATTCTTACAGCTTACGACCGTGCGTTTAAAACCGACCCGACATCTGCATTTGGCGGCATTATTGCGTTTAACCAAACATTGGACGGACAAACAGCCCAAGCCATTATCGATCGTCAATTTGTTGAAGTGATCATCGCTCCGACAGTGAGCGACGAAGCAAAAGCTATTTTGGCCGCTAAGCAAAATGTACGTGTTTTAGAATGCGGAGACTGGCAAGGTCAGCTTACTGATGGAAGTGACTTCAAACGCGTTAACGGTGGTTTACTCGTTCAAGACCGCGACTTTGGTATGGTTGAGCAAAGCGACTTAACCGTGGTGACTGAAAAGCAACCTACTGAAGACGAGTTACGAGATTTAATGTTTACATGGAAAGTGGCGAAATACGTTAAATCTAACGCCATTGTTTATTGTAAAGACAGCATGACTATTGGTGTAGGTGCAGGGCAAATGAGCCGTGTTTATTCAGCCAAAGTTGCAGGTATTAAAGCGGCTGACGAAAACCTTGAAGTCAAAGGGTCAGTAATGGCATCTGACGCATTTTTCCCATTTAGAGATGGTATCGATGCAGCAGCTGAAGCTGGAGTGACCGCAGTCATTCAGCCAGGTGGTTCAATGCGCGATGATGAAGTTATCGCTGCGGCTAATGAACATGGCATAGCTATGGTCTTTACTGGCATGCGTCACTTCCGTCACTAAGCCGGTTTATTTAAGGAGTTCACAATGAATATACTTGTTATTGGTGGTGGCGGTCGCGAACATGCGCTTGCATGGAAAGCGGCTCAATCTGAATTAGCTACTCAGGTTTTTGTTGCGCCAGGTAATGCGGGAACGGCTAACGAACCTAAATTAACCAATGTTAATGTAGGTGTTGAAGACGTAGCAGGGCTTATTGCCTTTGCAAAAGACAACGACGTTGGATTAACCATTGTCGGCCCTGAAGCACCTCTTGTTATTGGTGTTGTTGATGCATTTGAAGCGGAGGGCTTAATGATTTTTGGTCCGTCGAAAGCGGCATCTCAACTTGAAGGCTCTAAGGCATTTACGAAAGATTTCTTAGCCCGTCATGCTATTCCAACGGGATATTATGAAACCTTTACCGAAATCGAGCCTGCATTAGATTATGTGCGTAAACAAGGTGCTCCAATCGTAGTGAAAGCCGATGGTTTAGCTGCGGGTAAAGGCGTTATTGTTGCAATGACCTTAGATGAAGCGGAAGCGGCAATTAAAGATATGCTTGCCGACAACAAATTTGGTGATGCGGGCAGCCGTGTCGTCATTGAAGAATACCTTGATGGTGAAGAAGCGTCATTTATTGTTATGGCTGATGGTGTGAATACGGCATCGTTTGCGACTAGCCAAGATCACAAACGCGCGTTTGATAAAGATCAGGGGCCAAATA
This sequence comes from Alteromonas sp. 5E99-2, assembly GCF_017368475.1. Taxonomy (GTDB): domain Bacteria; phylum Pseudomonadota; class Gammaproteobacteria; order Enterobacterales; family Alteromonadaceae; genus Alteromonas_F. The sequence continues at coordinate 3,654 of NZ_JAFNJE010000014.1, read as the reverse complement.
CCGGTGGTATGGGGGCTTATTCTCCTGCGCCCGTGGTGAGTGCAGAAATTCATCAGCGTATTATGGATGAAGTCATTGCGCCTACTATTGCTGGAATGGCAAAAGAAGGCATGCCGTATAAAGGTTTCTTATACGCAGGCTTGATGATCATGGCTGATGGAACGCCGAAAGTGATTGAGTTTAATTGCCGTTTTGGCGACCCAGAAACTCAGCCTATTATGTTGCGTTTGCAATCCGACCTCGTTGCCTTATGTCAAACAGCCTGTAAAGGCGAGCTAGCAGGTACTTCTATCGAGTTTGATAAAAGAGCATCGGTAGGGGTTGTACTTGCTGCTGGTGGGTACCCTGGGTCGTATAGCAAGGGTGATGTAATTCAAGGCTTAGACCAAGCGAGTCAATTGCCTGGTAAAGTGTTTCATGCGGGGACGGCGTTAAATGGCGATGATGTGGTGACTAATGGCGGACGTGTTTTATGCGCTACAGCCCTTGGGAATACAGTGTCTGAAGCTCAAAAAGCGGCGTATGATTTAGCTAACGCTATTTCATGGAAAGACGTGATGAAACGCTCTGATATTGCTTACCGCGCGATTGCTCGAGAACAAAGCAAAGCTTGATTATTGCAACAGACACACTTATAACTGGGGTTTGCGTAATCTCTAGGTAAACGAATTGTGTCTGTTAAGCACCCCATTATAGCGATAACCGGCTCCTCTGGAGCCGGAACATCTACCACAACGAATGCGATTCAGCATATTTTTCGTAACCTTAATGTCAATGCAGCCTTTGTAGGTGGAGACAGCTTTCATCGCTTTACTCGGCCTGAAATGGAAGTGGAAATAAGAAAAGCTCAAGAACAAGGACGGCACATTAGCTATTTTGGCCCTAAAGCCAATGACTTTGAATTACTCGAAGCTTTATTCAAAAGTTATGCTGAAAAAGGCGTAGGTAAATTTAGGCAATATTTGCACACCTTTGATGATGCTGTGCCATTTAATCAAATGCCTGGTACTTTTACACCTTGGCAAGATTTGGCATCTGATACTGATTTGTTGTTTTATGAAGGGTTACATGGTGGTGTGGCTACAGATGAGATTGATGTAGCTCGCCATGTAGATTTATTGGTTGGCATGGTGCCTATCGTTAACTTAGAGTGGATACAAAAAATTGTTCGCGATACCACAGACCGAGGTCATTCCCGTGAAGCCGTAATGAGCAGTATTGTTCGAGGCTTAGATGATTATTTTCATTACATCACTCCTCAGTTTTCACGCACTCATGTTAATTTTCAGCGAGTCCCTACTGTTGATACATCAAACCCTTTCAGCGCTAGAGATATCCCCACCCAAGATGAGAGCTTTGTGGTGGTGCGTTTTCGTCGAGAGATGAAAAATGTGAATTATCCCTACCTTCTACAAATGATAGATGGCGCTTTCATGTCTCGGATTAATACCCTTGTTGTACCCGGCGGAAAAATGGGGCTAGCGATGGAGTTAATACTTACTCCGTTATTAGAAGAGCTACTGGATAAAAAGCGTCGCGCCGGAATGCAAATGGATTGGGTGACGGGTAAGTAAATTCTCGATAAATCGTCGAAATTCTATTGTGAAGCATGGTAATATTTATGTTATCAAAATGTAAAAGGCTTAGCGTTTTGCTAAGCAAACATGGAGTGACGATTTTTGAGCAGCTTAGATGTAACAAATGTTGTGATTGTGGGCGGCGGCACTGCGGGTTGGATGGTTGCAGCCGCTTTCTCTAAAATACTGAATTTAAAAAAAATAGGTATCCACCTCGTAGAATCAGAAGCTTTAGGCACTGTGGGGGTGGGCGAAGCAACCATTCCTCACATTAAATACTTCAACCGGCTAGCAGGCCTAGATGAACAAGCGTTTCTAAAAGCAACTAATGCCACTTATAAACTCGGTATTGAATTTGTTGATTGGGGGAAGCTCGGCGACGCATATGTTCATCCTTTCGGACCTTATGGTATGGACATGCAAAGCGTACACTTTCATCACTCTTGGCTGCGCCAACAGAAAAAAGGGACGGCTAAGCCCATCGACGAATTTAGCTTAGCGGGTATGGCTGCAAAAGCGGGCAAATTTCAACATCCTCGTACCGATTTACAATCGTCTCCAATGAGTTCAATTGATTATGCTTATCACTTTGATGCAACAAAATACGCTGAGTTTATGCGTAGCGTATCTGAGTCTCGAGGGGTAAAACGAACCGAAGGTAAAGTCGTCAGCGTTAAACAAAATATCGACAGCGGAAATATCGAGAGTATTGAGCTTGAAAACGGGCAAACCATTGATGGTGACATGTTTATTGATTGTTCTGGTTTTATTGGGCTATTAATAGAAAAAACACTTAAAACTGGATACGAAGATTGGTCTCACTATTTACCGTGTGACCGAGCGGTGGCCAGATTAAGTGAACGATTAGATGAGTTAGTGCCCTATACCCGATCTACTGCCAAAGCTGCGGGGTGGCAATGGCGTATTCCACTGCAATCTCGTACTGGTAATGGCTATGTGTATAGCAGTGACTATATCAGCGATGATGAGGCTGTAGCCACATTGAATGAAGGGCTAGATACGGCGCCGTTATCTGAACCCAGACTATTGCGTTTTAAAACGGGTATTCGTAAGAAAACATGGAATAAGAACGTAGTGGCAATAGGCTTATCCGCAGGTTTTTTAGAGCCACTTGAATCTACCTCTATTCATTTAATTCAGTCTGCTATCGCTCGTTTGATGACAAACTGGCCTGATAAAACCTTTAATCAGCCTGATATCGATTACTTTAACCGCAAAACCCAGGAAGAGTATGAACAAGTAAGAGATTTTCTTATTTTGCATTATCACGGGACCACACGAGACGACAGCCCATTTTGGAATTATTGCCGAACCATGGAAATACCAAAAACCTTGTCTGATCGGATTGCAATATATAAAGAAAATGCCCGTTTATACCGAGAAGATTTAGAGCTATTTAGCCCAGTCAGTTGGTTTGCTGTGTTTAATGGGCAAAATATCACGCCTGCGCGCTATCATCCGTTGGCAGATACTTTAGATGATGCATCATTAGAACTTAGAATGACGGAATTACACAGAGCGACACAGCGCTGTTTAGAGGTGATGCCTCAACATGAAGTTTATCTGAATAAAGTAATCGGGTAGTAAGTGTTCACTTAAACAAAAAAACCGCCGAAAATTTCAGCGGTTTTTTATTGTCTAGAGTTTAAATGTTAAAAGGTATATTGCACACCGAAGTTAATCCGACGGTCGAACAGGAAGCTCGAACGCTGGAAGGTTTCACCGGCGCTATTCAATATATCTCGTGAGGTTTGCGCTTCATCCGTTAGGTTTGTACCTTGTATTCTAACTTGTAGAGCATCGGTAATTTGATAACGGACAGAGGCATCAAGGGAGAAGTTAGCGTCTTGGATATTGGGGTTACCTGTAATGAAGGTTTGGTACGAGTTCAAGAACTCGTCACGCCATTGGTACGCAATACGCACTTCTAATTTTTCGTCTTGGTATATGCCCACTAGGTTAGCAAAATTTTCTGATTGGCCAATTAAGCCATTGAGGTCAGGTACTCGGAATATAGTTGAGCCGTCGTCGGGCATTCCATCTTCGTCTTGATCCA
>NZ_JAFNJE010000013.1 GCF_017368475.1 Alteromonas sp. 5E99-2 | reverse complement strand
GCTAAAACAACGCTTACCAAGCTTTATTGCACAGTTAGAACTGATGCTAACCACCCTAGTACAATTTCATTCTGCTAAAAACTAATTAATGGAAGCCAGTATAATTTTTTGAAATCAAAATAACCGACCTTATTTTTTACAGCACGAAAGTTCTGAACTACAGTTACATTGATGACTCAGCATTTCTATGGGAATTTCCGTTCTATTTTATTTAGTTACGTCATCTAGTTCTCAACGTATTTAGTTTAGTAGTTTACTTAAGGCTGTATGATGTCTATCCAAAAAAAAGTCCTGTTTTCCCTTTTTGCTATTATTTTTTTAGGCGCTTTGATACTCGCTATTTCAACCGCAGTTCAGCAAACAAGAGATATTAAAAATCAAGTGTCGCTAGAAAAAACTGCGGTTTCCCATGAGCTACTGAGCCTTTTCTCTGTTATTGATGAACTCATGCTAACCCGAGTAAAAAGTAGTATGAAACTACTTAAGCAACGAGGAGAAAAATTAGGAATACCCAATCAAAAAGGCACCACTTCAGTTAACTCAGTTGTATCTTCGCAACTACTTTTAGGTACTCACGAGCAAGCAAATAATTTTGAACTCGTTGATAACTTAACTCAAGTCATGGGCGGAACAGCCACGCTATTTAGTAAGACTGGCAATGACTTTATTCGCGTGAGCACCAACGTCATAAAAGACAATCAAAGAGCCATTGGCACCAAACTGGCGCCCTCTGGTAAAGCCATGAGCAAAATTAACAACGGCGAAGCCTACTATGGTGAAGTAGACATATTAGGTAATCCATACCTTACTGGCTATGAACCTATGAGAAATCAAAATGGTGAGATTATCGGCATTTGGTACGTGGGGTATTCCGCTGATTTAGACGTACTAAGAAAGGCCATTCAAAAAAGTGCTATTTTAGAAGAGGGCTTTGTCGCCCTAAAAGATGCTAACAATAATTTACTATTTCACTCCGGCCACATAGACACCTCAACAGCAAGCCAAATTTTATCATCTAATGACGAAGACTGGTCAATCGACACCAAAGAATTTGAGAGTTGGGGCTATCAACTTGTAATGGTGTCATCAAACGATGAGCTATCAACTCTGGTAATAAAAAGCCTATCTTCACTTATCATAAAAATCATCATCGCAAGTGGGCTGCTATTAACCATAGTATTTTATTTAATTAAACATATCGTAGGCAGGCCAATAGAAGAATTCACTCGAGTAGTGGAACAATTATCCTCAAAAGAAAGCGACTTAACATTTCGTTTCGATGCACAAAATAACAATGAATTTGGGCGCATGGCTAAATCATTCAATATATTAATTCAGCAACTTCAAGACACACTAAAAGAAATAGATACAACCACAAATGCTATGATCAATAAGTCTTCACAGCTAAAAGACGTCGCAAATAAATCAAGCCTTGGTATCGAATCATTGAGTTCAGAAACCAATGCAATTAACACAGCAATTCAATCTGTTACTGAAAACAGTCAAGCCGTAAGAAATATTATAAATGACTCCAATTCCGCAGCAGAAGAGGCTCGCAGTGACACAACAGAAAGTGCAAATGTACTCGCGTTAACAATTAACGATTTAGAATCCCAAGCGAGTGATATTGATCAATCGGTAAGTGTTGTGAACGAATTGGCTAGCGCCAGCGAAGACATTAGTAGCGTAATGGACGTTATCAAAACTATTGCAGATCAAACTAACTTACTTGCATTAAATGCAGCGATCGAAGCGGCCAGAGCGGGTGAACAAGGTCGAGGTTTTGCCGTTGTTGCTGACGAAGTTAGATCTCTTGCAAGCCGAACACAAAGTTCAACAAATGAAATTCAATCAATGATCGAGCGACTTCAATCAGGCAGTAGAGAAGCTTCCACAAAAATGCAAAGCAATAAAGAATTGGCATTTTCCTCTGTGAGTACCACGCAAAAAGCAGGTACTTCTCTAGAGAAAGCCAAAAAAGCAGTAAATTCGATAACCGACTTGAATAAAGATGCGACGTCCATCGCGGCATTACAAAAAGAATTAACCGAAAACGTATTTCAACGTATTAGCAGCATTAAGACCTTGGGTGAAAACAATACACTTTACGCAAAACAATTAAACGAAAATAGTACTGAGATTTCACACCAAATTGAGTCAATGCAACAACGATTACGTCGATATAAATTTTAGCCAGAGGTTACACAACCTCAGCTAAACTGCTTTTATTTACTAGCCATTGCTTGCGGTCACTTGCCCAGTTTTTGGCTAACAACATACATATAACCTGCTTCAACAAGAGACCCGAAATGGTTATTCGCTGTTTCCTTTACTGAGTAGGCGAGGGTTACAGAACCCACGCCACCTTTAATAACTATTTGTCTTCGCGGGCAACATTCATCAAGCAAAGCGCCAAAAGCAAAGTGGCAAGAACGCCTGTTCCTCCAGCGACCGCTGAAGGTAGAAAGGCACTACGCCCAAATACGATCAAAGTAGCATTAGCCAACATAGCAACAATACCTACCAGAGCGGTTAAGCCTCCCAAGACTTTAGCGCCGTCATTCATCTTTGCGATCCCAAAGGTAAGAGCAGCAAAACCTAACAAAAGCTTAGCTGCGTAGTAAACCATAAAGGAAAAAGCCACAACTGCCCCGGCCAAAGGTCCAAGTGCTTCTAATTGATTAGCGGCTTCACGAAATGGCACAAACATAGAAAGACCTACACTAACTTGGACTACATTAAGTACCGCGCTGAACGCGATAGCAGCCCATCCCACTTGAGAGTGTTTGGCCTGCACCATTGCAGCTCCAGAAAACGCAATAAGAATGGTAAACAACACCCCTTCCATACCCCATAATAACTGCCGAGGAACAGTAATGTGAGCAAGATAGAGGCCAGTATAAACAGCTTGTGTCACTGCTAAGGCCAACAATAAGTATGATGTAATTTGGACGGTTCGAATATTAGTAAATTGCATAATTGCACCCTTTAAATTTTTTATTTGTTATTTTCACTCATAGAATGACGATTTAAGGCTACCTTAACCTTGAAATCTAAGACTCGTACTATTCGTAGACGACAGATTGATAAAGAACCCTTACGCAACTTAAAACTTTCAATATTGAGGTTATGTTTAGAGCTGGGGAAACGTACACTTTAAAATTGGCTAAATAGTATAAGAAGAATAAAACGCAGACCTGATCTATGCAACAGAAGTTGATTTTTCTTGTTGGGGCACTCGCATAAGCGGCGGTAACGTCTTTGTCTGAGCCGATGAAGGATACTTTTTTCAAGCTGCGTCCAACTCATGCTTCTAGCGTGATAGGCTTTAGCTGATGTGGGTTCAACCATAAGTTGACACATTATAGCTTTTACTCGGAAACATTTTTATTTACCTACATCCATCGTATTTACTAACCAGTATGGCAATTAAAAAATTAATAAGCAATAAAGTGGATGAATCACTTAACTAAATTATTTAACCACTTTTTGCCATTACGCCCTTACAATTAAACCATATAACGCCATTTTTATTCTATATAAAAAACGATATTCAACATATTAAGGTAATTAGCTATCTAAGAGTTAGATATCAAATCTGGCAGGCAGTCTTTATGCCTTGATTGAATTCTCGAAATATCCTGAACTATGACTTTATTGTCAGTGAGTATAGCTCCCATCATTGCTGTCATTGTTAATAATCCATTGGATGATTTGATTATGTCTTTTACTAGTTGTTCAGGGTAACCAGCACCGTGACGTTGAAGAGCGTGTATCCCACCATGAATATAAGAGTTTAGCGCTTTCCATTGGATGTCCCTAAACTCCTTTAACATTTGTACAGCCTGTTCAGGAGCTTTACCTTCTAACTTTGTAATCATCTCACTATTATTTGGTTTTTGATCTGCATTTTGAGAACGTTCTGACAGCAGCGCCATAGTGTTTTCAACTTTTTGGTTACTCGCTGCATAAAATAGCCATAAAGCACGAGTTAGTGCTTCAAATTGAGACCGCATGATACAAATTGCTGAAGTGTAATTACCGTTCATTACTAATTGTCTAAGACTAGCGCTATGTTCCAGCGCTACTGAACACATCACCCAACTTGCTATGACCCGATTGCTTTCATCAATTGGTCCATATTCAAAAACACGGCTGAATTCACTACTTAACCCTTCTGACTTTTCTAAAAGCTCATCCATCTAACTTTTCCCAGCCCTAGTATCTAATAAGCCTTTATGCTTTTTCGTATATTATTCAACAGAATCGACCGCCTATGTATTTATCTATTTTTCACTTTTTCACTCTGATAGCCCGGTGGTAGGTGTTTAAATTTATCTTTAATATTAGGCTTTGACTTGAATTGGAAAGTCCTTAATGCATCAACATCAATTTCTACAGTTAAAACACAAGAGTTTTCCCCTCCCTTGACGTATAGCATTGTCTTACTTTCTGTTTTAGTTGGCCTTAAAACACAAGAGCCGCCATATTGAGAAGTATTTGATTGCACAACATAACAGTGCAAATCCCGCACAGCCGATTCCAAAATGTGCTGGTAATAATTTGTATCTTTATTCCACACACAGGCGAGCAGTAGATCAATCTCAGATTTGAATATAGAACGGTGAGAAATATCAGATAGTTCGAAGCAATTGTAAGTAGCGAAACTTACTCCTTTCCAACTAACACTATGGTAATAGTTTTTAGGCTTTAAGGCTTGGTTTGCAGGAGTGAGGCGCAATGAATCTAACATCTCTAATTCAGCAGGAGCGTAGTGGTTTTTTACTCGTGCGGTAACTATACAAGAGTTATATTTATTTCCTAATTTATAAGGTAGGGCCTCAATCAAAAGGTTAAAAGCTCTACCATTGACGACCCAGTGTTCTAAACCAAAAACCAAGCCTATCTGGTGCCTTCTAGAGTAAGCCACCATAAACGGTAGCCACGAAACAGGTATTGCAACTTCAGGTAAAACTAATAAGTCAGCTTTTTCTTTTAAAGAGCTATTTAATATATGGAAAAGTTTGAGTTGCCTAGAAAAAGAAACATTAGGTGACTTATCTTCCCTAACGGCATTTTCAATATCAACTTCATTTAGCTGCGTATTTCCTAAAGCCAACCGCATTGCTTTAGGCTTTTCTTTCTCTCCAACCTTCAATTGCTCAACAACCAGAGAGTCATTTGAACTTTCGTCTAACTTTTTAAACTTAACCCCAATGTCCTGCCAACCTGTCAAATCCAAGTAATCTGATATTGATTCCCGTTGCCAATCGCTTAATGTTAATTCTTCATTAAGAGTGCTTAATGCTGTCTTTAATTTAAAAAGTTGAAATTCATCAAAATGAATAAAACGGGGAGAATAATCCAATTTACGTTTTACAAGTTCATTGGTATCAGATGCCAAGAACATTGAATCATCAACAAGACTTCCCTTATATTCAGTGTAATTTGCAAGAGGCCATGCAACTAAATGGTGCCTAATCATGTTAGCCTTTCTAAATACCCTTACATAACAATTCAATTCTTTCCGAAACGCAAATAAAGGTAATCCAGTTAACCCTTCTGACGTAGGCCATTCATCAATAGGTAGCTTGAGAATCTCTTCTATATTGGAAGGAAATTCAGGCATTGTTAAGCGTTCATATGAAGCAGTATCCAATAACCCTAAACACAGGCTTAGCCCCAAATTATTGTAATACTCTAAGTCAGATCTTAACCTCCTAGTTAAGCTTGCTTTCTTGGGACCAGAAGCATCATTGATGTTTGTACTAAATTTAATCTTAGCAATTTCACTAACCACCACATTGTAAAAATCGACTACAAATGACGGGCGATTTAGAATAACACCATATTGATATACCTTCTCCCATAACCTGCTAAAAGTAATCGTATTAACCCCGCTGAAGAATACTCCCAATTGTCGCATGACAACGTCTTTTTTATCGAGCTTACTCAAGCGATGTGCTGTTATGTGTGAAGATAGATATCTAGCCAATTCGGTTTCGTTTTCAGCTAAGCCGACTACACTCCTTAATTTATTAGCAGAACCATCGTATAGAATGTCATAAGCAAATTTATCCAACTCGTTATCTATATGTTCCTCAGGTAGAAATCTGAAAGCACTACTTCGTTCTTCTATCTCTTTTTTAAATATCTCAAGACCTGCACGGCTATGTTCTTTATCGAAGTATTGAAGAATCAATTTATCTCTCTGTAAAGGGAGGCTGTTTTCATCAACCTTTACTACGTAGTTTTCATCACTTGCAGATTTTTCAATTAAACCTCCAAGATAATCCGATATAAACGATTCAATCTGATTTTTGTCTTTTATGGTAGGCTTTTTAATGACAATTAATATGTCATCAACGTATCTGCCGTAGTATTCTGCTCTGACATTGGATGCAATAGACTTATCAAACTCTCTTAAATACCAATTAGCAATGACTGCTGAAGATGCTAAACCAACAGGTAAACCTTTCTTTGCACTACTTGTAGGATGGGTAATGCTCAAATTTTCTTTTATTTTCGAGTAATATTCTTGATAAATGGCCTTAAGAGCGTCATTAAGTTTGATAGCTAGAATAATTAACTCACTATCGAGAGACTCTAGAAGCAAATTTTCAATTTCGTCAAAGTCTACATCTATTTCATAAAAGTAAGACTTTAAGTCTAGTGATAAGAAAGCCGCATTTTCACCCGATTCTGAAAGTTCAGAAGCACAATCTACAGCCTTATCTCGCCATGTACTATATTGGTCAAAATAACGCTTAAATATTTCAGATTTTACTTGTTCAGTGCTAAATACAAAGCTGTCATTAAATGAAATTGCAGCATCACTTAATCGGTTGCCATAGCAATCTGAAGTTAAGTCACGATCAAGAGTAGGAGCGACAACCAAACACCACAACATCTCAATTATGTGCAGCTCTGCTGGTGCTTCTATAAGGTAATTTAACTTACTAACTTCATATGTTTCTGATGTAGTAACATTCGATAAGTACAGCCCATTAGCTTCATTGTGCTTCTTTTGCTGCTCTTCTTCAGGTCTAGTGGCACCTTTAGGTAACAGTCTATAATTTATGCCTTTCAACCAGCCCTTAAAAACCTTATTTTCACAAATATCTGCGGCATTAATTACTTCAAGTAACGTTTGAAGATCTTCATCAGCATTTCCGCACTCAAATGCCGATACCGTCTGCTTCATAAATAAGTTTAGATTTTCAAAATATGTATAGCTTTTTAGAAATAAATAGGCTTTCTTAAGCTGTTCAATATCTAGTTCCATTAAAATTTCCTATTAGCTTTAGCCAAATACTAAGCAGCTCTATTGTTCTTAAAATTCTCAGCTTGTTCGAAGATCTCTTTGTATACTTCATCACGATCAACGGGTGGATAACCATGTTTAGCTAGCAACATGATTAGGTCTACTTTTAACTCAGCCTTGATATCATCACGTTGGCTCCAGTCTGTATATTTAGCCTTATCATCAACAACATCTTTTACTGCTTTAGCTAAATCGAGAAGCTTGTCCTCTGGGTATTGAAAATCATATTTAATCGCTAATGCCAATAAAATGTCGTAAAAGGCTTTCTCTTCTAGGTTGATGCCCATATCTTCAAACGACCCCATTTCAGATTTGAGATCTTGGTACATGTTGATGATTTCATCAGAGAAATCTTCAAGAACTTCACTGACTAATACGTCTTCTTCTTTACGCTCGTTATATTTATCAACTAACGCTTTAAAACGCTCAGAGAAATCGACAGCCTTAAGCTTATTAACTTGTTTAAATTCACCAATGGCTTTTGCCAACATCTGCTGAAGCAATTTGATTTTGGTATTCGGCAGTTTGATTTTTTCGATTTTTGCTAAGTAATCATCATCGAAGATATCAACACCATCTTCGCCTTGACCTAGCTTAAAGATCTCTTCTACACCGTCACTTTTTAGTGCGTCAGAAATCATCTCACGTACTTTGGCATTCATTTGTGCGGTATCAGGCGCATTACCTTTTGTGAGCTTGTAAACAATAGAGCGAACAGCTAAATAGAAGTGAATATAATCACGTTCTTTTTGCGATAACTTTTCACTGCCACAGCATACGTCATAAGCCGTTTTCAAACGTTTTACTATTACCATAAAACGGTGTTCAAGTTTTTGCGTTTGCAATACAAATTCAGCCGCATTATTCAGGCAATTAAGTTGAGCAACGGGTTGCCCGGTAAAGTATGGTGATTCATCAAATTGATGCATTAGCTTGCCTAGCAAGTCTAAATGGTCCTTAACAACAATGATTGACTGTGCAATATCCTCAAAATTGGTTTCGTCCGTTTTTGAATACATGGCTAATGCTTTATTCATCTGCGTTTTAATACCGATGTAATCAACAACTAAGCCTTTGTCTTTACCCTCAAATTTGCGGTTAACACGCGATATGGTTTGAATTAAGTTATGGCGTTGAATTGGCTTATCGATATAGATTGTATCGAGGAATGGCACATCAAATCCTGTGAGCCACATATCAACCACGATGGCGATTTTGAAATTAGACTTTTCATTTTTAAATTGTCGATCTAGCTCTTTACGATACTCTTTAGTGCTGAGTAAGTCCCAAAGCTCTTTCGGATCATCTTTGCCACGAGTCATCACCATCTTGACTCGTTCCATTGGTTTAATTTTTTTACGCTCTTGCTCAGTTAACTCAACACCTTCTTCGCATTCACGTACTTCAAACCACGTAGGACGAAGGTCTTTTAACTCTTGATAAAATGAATAAGCCACCTCTCTCGCAGAGCTTACAAACATTGCTTTACCTTTTATGGTAGAGCCTTCTTCAATGCGTGATTCATAATGAGCAACAAAGTCTTTGGCTAACGCTCTAATACGATCAGGATCTCCAAGAATCGAAGTCATATTTGCGGAAGCTTTTTTACTTTCTTCAATCTGATGCTCATTACTACCGTCATCAGCACACTGCTGATAATAGGCTTCAATTTCCTCCAGCTTAGCGTTATCTAAAATGACCTTTGCCGCACGACCTTCATAAACGATTCTGACAGTGATTTCATCTTTCACAGATTCAGTCATGGTGTACGCATCAACTACCTGACCAAACACATCAAGTGTGGCATCTACAGGCGTTCCAGTGAACCCTACAAATGTTGCATTGGGTAAAGACTCATGAAGGTACTTGGCAAAACCGTAAGTTTTCTTAACACCTTTTTCTGTTACACGAACTTTCTGGTCTAAATTTGTTTGGCTTCTATGTGCCTCATCAGAAATACAAATTACATTACTTCTATCTGTTAACAGTTTTGTATCTTCAGTGAATTTATGGATGGTTGTTAAGAAAACACCACCACTATTTCGGCCTTGAAGTAGTTCTCGTAAATGGTCACGGCTTTCAACTGCAACAACGGTCTGATCACCAATATATGTTTTTGCATTAGAGAATTGCTGAGATAGCTGGTCATCCAAATCAGTGCGGTCAGTAATTAAAACTATGGTTGGGCTTTCAAACTCTACACTTTTCATTAATAGGCGCGATAAAAACTGCATGGTAAAACTCTTACCACAGCCCGTTGCACCGAAGTATGTACCACCTTTACCATCACCTTCAGGCTTTCGGGCAAGCTTAATATTATGGTGAAGCTTTCTAGCCGCATAGTACTGCGGATAGCGGCAAACAATTTTAACTTCAGCCTTTGACGAATCAGGAAAGTAAATAAAGTTGCGAATAACATCCCGTAGACGAGCTTTATTGAATAGCCCCTGAAGCATAGTGTGCAAAGAGCTAATACCATCTTTTTCTATCGATTCGTTGCCCGTTACCTTGCGCCAAGCATAGAAAAACTCATAAGGTGCATACAGGCCGCCCATTTTGTTGTTAACACCATCACTGATAACGCAAAATGCGTTGTAAACGAATAGAGCGGGAATGTCCCTGCGATAGCGAGTATTTAACTGAACATAAGCATCATGAATTGAAGCTTCTTCTTCACGAATAGCACTCTTAAACTCGAACACCACTAACGGCAAGCCGTTAATATACAAAATGCCATCGGGGATGCGCTTCTCGCCATCAACACCTTCTATCTCTAGCTGGTTAACTATTTTATATATATTGGTGTCATTATATGTAGGTGGCTGTTCTGCTACTTTCGGTAATTCTGGTGCTAATTCCTTTACTAAATCAGGTAACAGGCTTTGAACAACGTTGATGTAATCGACTAATTGGATATAGAGATCTTTTTGAGTATGGTCTTCTCGCTTTAACAAAAAGCCATCACTCAACCATTTACAGAAGGTTTTGTTACTATCGTATAAGTCGCTAGCAGGCAATGATTCTATTTGCTTGATGATTGAATCAATTTCACCAGCAGTAATATTGTCCGCTTGATACTTATCAGATAAGAACTGCCGTATGTCATCCTTAATCAAAACTTCAGTATTACTACGAGTAAGCTCATTACCGGGTACGTAAGGAAAACCTTGTTCACCAAGTAATTCAACAATTGCCGCTTCTAGCTGTGCTTCTGTAAACTTCACTGTGTCTCCTATAATCCTTTACTACCCGTAAACTTTTTAACTGTCTTATTAATTACTCTGCCAACTTGTGCTTAACATCCACATCAAAATTTTCATCATTTATCATTGATTTCAATCTATCGTTGTTCAAAACACGTAAAACTGTATCTATATCGTCTTCATCAACAATTAATTTTCCATCTTCAGAGTACTTTATTCCCCAGCCCTCTTGATTACTAACTTGACGCAATTTGGTTAAAAAATTCACATCTTTGTAGTAACCAGACTTCTTCACTTGCGATAACTTTCTTAACCTTGGAAGGCTATTTCCAACCAAGTTTTTAATTTCATCCGCATCTACAAAAAGCTCCGTTTCTTTAAATTCTTCAACAATTAAATCCCTATTATTTTCCATGCCCGCTCTAAAGTTCAAAGCTGATTCAAAATTCTTCTTATCAGCTATAAAAATTACACCTTGATGTGCGAAAAAATCGACTTTCCCATCAATTCTAAAAACATGTTCCTGCTTTAGATCTACAAGCATATTGTCATGGAAGAATGCGCTAACCAGTTGGTTAACTTTCTTGGTAGACCAAGCTTCATTGACCTTTCTAACGGAAAATAAAGGTTCATTGCCTTGAACATCAAACCTTGCGATGTATACCCATGTATCAACAAGGTCTTTATATTCTGTTATAAAATTTGGAGCAGGATCTGCTGTTATTGATTCTAAAATTTTTTGAAAATCGGTTTCGGAACTTTCAATACCCAACATATTGCTATCCAAGTCAGCAGTATTGAAATCATATTCCGCAGCATTATTGGCTTTACTAATTCTTTGATTAGCAATATTTCTTAATTTCAGTTGTAATGAATCATCGGCATTCACTTGATAAACGGTGTATTTTGCTTGTTTATTTCGAAGCTGACGTTTCGCAACAAATAGTGAAACTGTCGCATTTGCCCACTCGTCCTTCTTTATTTCAACTAATAATTGTTCTAAATTTTCCATTTCATACCTTTGGGATGCGTTCTGTTACTAAAAATAATTTTTCTGAAAGTTCAACAATACGACAAGACTCTCCCTGCCTTAGTCTTGAACCTTTAATTAGGAAAAAGTCTTCATACTCTTTACCATCTTTTTTGTATTTAACGTCATATAAGTTGTACCCAAGCAAAGCAAGTACAGGGTTAACAAAGATGTTATGAGTTTTTAATGTCAGCCAATACATGATGAACATAAAAAAGCCAAAACTAATCAATAATTTTGTTTTACCTAAATCCATTACAAAAAACGAAATCATGTAGGGAATACTGTAATTTACCAACTCACCTGATCTATTTGATACAGAAGTTACCTCAACAGGTGGCGATGAAACCTTCAAATATTTAACTGAGAGCCATACAATCAGGCAGCTTATTACTGAAATAGCAATAACCGAATAAACGATCTTTAGATGATTAAACCCTTTCACTGCCCAGTTAAAATCTTGGATAGCGAAAATAATTGCCAGCGGGAAGTACGCACTGATGAAGATAAAAACGGATGACCAAGCCCTTAGTTTCATTTCATGTATCCTTATGATGTTAAATCAGAGATAGTGGCACATAGTACTTGCCAGCTTATCTTCGCTGTGTGTTCATCTGGGTCAAACCTTGCGATGATTTGTTGATTAGGATGAATAAAGTTCCTAAAGTCACGTACCGCATGCCCAAATTTTTTAATATTCATGCTAATAAAACTTTCCGCATGAGCCACATTGATCAGTTCTGCTAACGACCAGTTATGAAATTGCTTAACTTTCCCGTCTTGCTTAGGAGCTGAACTTGAAGTGTTGAATTCCTTTGGGTTTAAAATGGCTGTATGTAGCAAAATAGCTTCCAATGAACTGCCTATCAAGAAGACAACCGATAACCAAGCTCCATTTTTGAGACAGACCTGTATTTCATCAAGTCTCTGTTTCAACACTTGTTCAGTAACAGAATCAAGATTTAGCTTCGAAATTGATGGGGGTTCATAATGCTGTGATAAGAACGATGACACAGTATCAGTGGAAGTCGTCTGTACTGGCGAAATTCCCTGCAACTTGCTGACAATCTGCCAATGATGTTTAGTAAGTTCACCAGCTCCTTCTGGATTAATTGCGTCTACATATTCAAATAAGCTTTTTAATACGTTGGCTACCACTGTATCTGATTCTATTTGCCAGAAACTTCTTAACCTTTTGGCTTTAGAATCACCGAAGGTCGTATATTTATCTAAATAGATCTCGATGCCATGTTGATTAAAAAACTCAGCAAAGGTGTTATTGGAAAAGTCCAATACATAACCACCAGCCATGCCAAGTAAGTCCTCAAGCAATCGTTTATCTACCATAGATAAATTAGCCACTTACCATTTCCTTATGTTGCTTCCGAATACCTAATTCACCTGAGATTAATTTGGGTAATAAGTTATCTCTTAGCTTTTCCAACTCCACTAAGTTTTTACTATTTAGATCAACCTTTTCATCCATTGATGACGAAATAGCTTCAAACTTACTTATTACTAGGTCATCAGGTGCAACATACGGGAGGTTTTTAAAGTCTTTTTGGTTGATACTGCCAAAAACAGTCCCTTCACCTTCATACCTCTCGAAGTAATGACTTAAATTTTGAATTGAGTAATAGGTGAAAGAGATAGCTCCTGATTGATGCCTCACTGCGGCAACGCCTCTGCCAATAGCACAATTTTCTTTTGCCATATTTGCATCACCAACTGGAGCACGCACGCTTACCAATGTATCGAACTTATTTGCAAGTCTTTTTGGAGCCGTACAATAAACTCTGTTTTTAGGATATCTAAAACCAAAGTCCGCACGTCCCTGATAAAATGCGATACCTTCTCCAATTTCATTGTAAGTACTTCCCGGAGGGCTTTGTCCCATAGTTACATCAAAGCTCGAACCTATATTTGATGCCTTCCAACCTTTAGGTATCCAACCATCAAAACCAACTATCGGTTCGCCTGTTTGCTCAAATTCGCTTGGGAATAATACGCGGATATCATCGGGTAGTGGTTTAAAGTCTGGTAGCTGTCGGGCTTGTTTGCGCTGTTCTACTCTGTGTTTCAGTGCTTGAGGGATATCGTTGCCTGCGGCAATGGCGTTGTCGATAACAGGATCAAAATCAACAAACCAGCTTTTGAATAACGCCTTAACTATTTGTTCAAGGGTACGGTTAATCTCAATATTCTTCGAAATTCGACCGTTAAGTGATAACACTACACTCTCTATGAACTCTCTTTCATGATCAGGCGGTATAGGGATTGGTATTTGTTTTACGTCAGAGAGATTGAGAGTTTTCTGGACCGTAGTATTAGCTCTGGAATCTAAAAAGTGTTTTGTAAAAGAAGAGTCCAAACAAATTTTGAGCCAATGAGGGTTGATGGTTTTTACAGGACGAATTACACCAACTGCCCTTGGGACGTTCCACCCTTCATGAGCTTTATTGACGACATACGTTAACCCAGTAGAGCCAACTAGAGTTAACAGCACGTCATTTTCAATTAATCTTGTTTTTTTGTATTTTTCAGCCACGTCTGGTGACACTTTCAGCACTTCAGACGTATCAACGCCATTAGCGCTGAAGTTATTAACTCTAATTATTGGTACGCCATCTGGATCATGTTGACCCGGTTGAACGACACCATAGGAAATATTATTGGTCTCAGTAAGTTCTACTAGTTTTTTTGTTTTCCAATGAGCTGGAACTGTATTTAAGCTATCTCCCATAACCCAACACCTCCAAGTTTTGGCGAATCGCTTTATCCAGCGCTTCGGCCTCTTCCATTTGGCTATATAAGGTTTGGCTTAGCTCTTTCATTTTGACTTCAAAAGGAATGCCATCATCTTCTAATTCGGCAGCACCAACATAACGCCCCGGTGTTAATACGAAGTCGTTGGCTTTAACTTCTTCCAGCGTTGCGGACTTTGAATAACCTGCTTTATCTTGGTACTCGCCACCTTTCTTCTCACCACGCCATGCATGATAACTTCTAGCAATTTCAGCGATATCATCCGTGGTTAATTCTTTATGAACACGGCTAACCATAGTGCCCATTTCACGGGCATCGATAAATAAGGTTTCACCTTGACGGTCACGATAACCAAGTTCAGTATTTTCTTTTTTGTTTTTGGTTATAAACCATAGGCAGACTGGAATTTGCGTGGTGTAGAAAAGCTGCCCCGGTAATGCAATCATGCAATCTACCAAATCATTTTCGATAATTTTCTGTCGAATTGTGCCTTCACCGCCTGTGTTAGAACTCATTGAGCCATTGGCAAGAACAAAACCTGCTGTACCGTTTTCACTAAGCTTCGAGATCATGTGCATGATCCACGCATAGTTAGCATTTCCTGTGGGTGGAACTTCAAAGCCTGCCCAACGAGGATCATCGACTAGCTCGTTGTCTGCACGCCATTGCTTCTGGTTAAATGGCGGATTCGCCATAATGAAATCAGCTTTTAAATCGGGGTGCTGATCTTTAAAAAAGCTATCGCCTGCAACATCACCTAAATTACCGTTAATACCACGTACCGCAAGGTTCATTTTGGCTAGTTTATGAGTAGTACTGGTGTACTCCTGTCCATAAATAGAAATGTCTTTTTTATTACCGTTATGGCTATCAATAAACTTCAAGGATTGCACAAACATACCGCCACTTCCGCAGCATGGGTCGTAGATCTTACCTTTGAATGGCTCTATCATTTCAGCGATAAGCGATACAACCGATTTTGGCGTGTAGAACTCTCCACCGCCTTTGCCTTCATTCGCGGCAAACTTACCTAAAAAGTATTCGTAAACACGACCTACAAGATCTTCCTCAGTCATATGACATTCGTTGGCAACAGTGTCGATGTTATTGATGGTATCGATAAGAGCCGCCAGCTTACTGACATCTAGCCCTAAACGTGAAAAGTAATTGTCCGGCAATGCGCCTTTCAATGACGCATTGTTTTTCTCAACCGTATGTAGTGCAGTATCAATTTTTACTGCAATGTCGTCTTGCTTAGCTTGCTTTTGAATAAACGACCAACGCGCCTCTTCAGGTAAATAGAACACGTTGTCTTTGGCATAAAACTCAACCATATCAACATAGTCGCCCATGCCTTCGGCAATTAGTTTTTCACGCTGCTTTTCAAACTTATCGCTGACAAATTTCAGGAAGATAAGGCTTAGTACGATGTGCTTGTACTCTGACGATTCAACACTACCACGAAGTTTATTAGCCGCATCCCAAAGTGATTCTTCAAATCCAATTTCTTTTTTGTTAGCTTTTGCCATGTTTATAAATTCCTTAAATTCTCTAACTCGCAGCAAAAAGCGCAATAATGGCAACGACTAAAGCAGCAAGTGCTATGTAGTTTGCTTTTTCTGATTGTTTAACTGATTGGTAAGATAGATAGCTGAAATACGTATCTGGATTTAACTGCCACTTTGCAGGGAGGTTGTGAGTAAAAGTACCATCAATTTTGGTGTGCAGCTCGATGCTATCTGGACCGTTTGGCTGCAAACAGATATCTCGCATTATTTCTGCAATGCGATAATCACTGATGCCATTTAGCTCTGGTGTTTTAGCTGCTTCACAAATACTGAAGCTGTCACCTGATTTATTTTTATCTAAAATAAATTCCGTTACCTTAAGTACATCAGGTTTGGTTTTATCTATTTTGCTCATTCACTTTCCTTGTATCCGGGCGCAATATTCAGGCAAGACAACTCACCTAATTCATTTATATTTTTGAGCCATAAATGGTGTTCACCACCACTAAGCGAGGCATTGCTACTACAGTCCACGTTCCATTGACGCATTAAGTAGCCTAGGAGCGCTTCTCGCACTTCTAAATGCAAAACACCACTACTAATACCAAAATCTAACTCTATCGCCTTAGGATGGCTTACAGATGGATGAATAGTTAACTCAATGCTAACAACGTTGTGCCACCGTTTGTCATATTCACCAGATTGAATGGTAGCGATTGGTTTTTGTATTTCGATTACGTTTTGTAATCGCGTACAAACGAAGTCACGAAACTCCTTTGATTTCTTATCAAAAGCGCGAACATGCCAACGCTGACCATTATTGGCGATAGCATGTGGAACAATCTCGCGAGAACTTTCACCAGAGCTTAATGAAATATAATCGCATGAGATTGCATGACGGTTATTGATCGCACGCATTAGCGTAGCGATAACTTCAGACTCAGGGTGAATTAAACGAGTGGCGTCAATACATTTTTCTGATGGGCTAACGCCCTGTGATAAGCCATCACCAAAACCACGACAAAGACTTCCGAGTATCGCTTCAGGGTTATGCTCAAAAACGGGCTTGAATTCGTCAGTACGATAATACTGTTTGGTTTCATGCTTTAGCGTCATGTTTTTTGGCGCTAACTCTTTATACAAAGTTAAGTCGCGTGAACAAGACGCTAGGCCAGTCTTAAAGTGATTAACAAGATCAGCTCTCGCCAATTGCCCAATGAATTGTAGGCAAAAGTCGATAAATGCTAGCCGCTCTCTCTGCGCATAGTTAAGTTCTGTGAGATCAGTCACTGTCACTTTTAATTATTTTTATGTTTATTAATTATCACTTTAAACAGAATACCTGTCACTTGCAATCAAAATAGTAATATCATTTAGATGATATCATTTTGACTTGATCTATCATGATTTACTGCTTAACTAAAAAGTAACTTCCATAAAACAAGCTCAACACTGTGTTACTTATTCGTCCATATCCTAAAGCCACTGACACTTTGCCCAATTACCTGCTCAGCTTAACTGCGGCAAATGGTTACAAAAACTCAATGCAGCTATTGCGTGATGAGCGTTGCTTGTTAAGCAACAACAGGCTACCGGGTAAAAAAATATTTTTTGGGGATTTTGATTTAAACAGGGTTGCAACGCTGGCAAATATTGAGACTTTGCAATTAAGAGAGTTAAGTTTCAAACATACATTGAGCACACGGTGTTTAGCGTTTAGGCATGAGTTTTTGACCAAAACAATTAACTTTTCTAATGTTCGAATATGTCCTTATTGCTATCAAGAACAGCAATCTATTCCGTTCACCAACAGCTTGCTGGCGAAAACATTTTGCATTACGCATGAAACACCATTAGTAGCCATTCATCCTGATACTGGTAAGAAGCTAACATGGGCTACACGTTACCTGTGGCGTGATGCTCCAACATGGATACCTCAAATACACCCGATTGATATTGGCGAAGCTGAATTAGCAATAAATGAACAATTAGAAAAGCTCTCCAACAATAGCTTAGTAATAGCTAATCAAGCTCTAGATCTTGCTGAATACTGTGACTTGCTAGAGTTTTTTGCTCGGTTTCATCAGGTAGCATTTGGTTCAAATACCACGACAAAATATGAACCCAACCCAAGCCGTAATTTCTATGCTCCGGCTCATTGGTATATCGCTGAATGGCCTGCTCGCTATTTTGAGTTACTAGACCATTTTGAATCAAACCCGATGGCTTCTTCACGATTAACTGGAGTGCGTAAATGCTTTAGAGATCTCTATGATGATCTTTATAGCCTAGAGAATAAATATTCAGCAGCTTATAAACTGCTTAAATCAGGGTTTGAGCAGTACCTGAAAGATCATTATTCAAATGGTCTGTTAATGTCATCACTCTCAATTGTTAGTGATGAAGTAAAAACAGAATCTACTTACATCAGCAAAGAACAAGTCGCAAAAATTCTAGGATGCCGCGTATCGAGAGTTAACCTGTATGTCCGGGAGGGGCAATTATCAGTGAGTAAGACATTAGCTAATGACACTGACTTGTTTAAGCGGATTGATGTTCATAATTTCAAAAATAAGTTAAGCCATTGTCTCTCGATTGAGCAATGCGCAGCATACTTATCTATAAGTGCTTACCATGCAAGATTGTTATTTAGGGCTGTTATTATTAAGCCATTGCTGCGCCCTACAGAGTCAAATAGAGATTGGCTTATTGATCGATCTGAAGCAGATAAACTAGTAACACAACTCATCGCTAGTGCTTGTAAAAATGTCAGGGCTAATCGACATGCTGTTAAACGCTACACGTTTTCAAAGGTAAATTTCGCTAATCTGATAAAATCTATGCTGTCTGGTGCAATAGAATACTGCTATAAACCTGATAAGAAAGAGCCTCATTCGCTCAAGCAATTTATACCGATTTTGGACGATACTGATGAGCCAAACCAACTATTTGTTAGTCCCTCTGAGGCCATTAAGCTTTTAAATACCAATAAAAATGCGATCTACGATTTCATAAAGCTTGGATATTTGAAGGCTAAAAAAATCAAAGTAAAGCGCACGCCTAGACCTGTAAAAATGATTTCAAAAGCGAGCATTGCTAATTTTAAATCGCATTACTTGCTTCGTAACCAGCTAAATTCTCCTTTAGCTAATTACAAGAAGTTATCAGGGCCTAACATTGATGGATGTTGCGTTAACTTATACGTAAAACCATAAAGAAATGGTGGCAACGAAAATGAAGATCAATAACTCAGAAACACTCAAGCAAGCATTGGCTAACATTAGACTAGCAAATCTATCGCTTTCTCCTGAAGTCTATGCTTTGCTTAAACAAGCGCTAAAAGATAGAAATGTTGATACTAATGATATTGAAATTTTACTCAAAAGTTATTTTTCAGCGTCCCCTAAATCATGATTCAAAAGTTTTGATAACCTCTGGCAAGTGCAACACTAATATATTTTCACGAGGTTTTCTCATTATTAGAGATGAATACTCTTTTTCAACAAACTGAATAAATGCTTTTTCGTCATATTTAAATAACCGTGCTACCCAAGATAGACCTGCTGTTAACTCCTCATGATCCAATTTTTCAGACATTATCAGTTCACGTATAGCTTGGCGAAAAAAGCTACCATCATCATCTTCAAAGTCTTTGGCTTTTTTTAAAAAGATATTGGCTAAGCTCACTCTTCCCACTGAAACACAACTATTAACAACTTTCAGTAAACACTCAGACAACTTTTCACTACTTTGATAAAGCTCAGAAGATGAAAATTGATATTGGTGGAGCTGCTCAATTGAGAGAAATCGCCTTTGTTTATACTCATAGCCAATTTCAGAAGCTAACCCTGTTAATGGAGCCAAAATACTTATGGACTTTAACAAGGGGATATATGAGCGCTCTAGTTCTCTTGAAAATATTTCTTGTTCTTTACAGCTTTCAAAAACGTCATAAGCCACATTACTGTAAATATCAGGCTTAACTCTTTTTGTACTAAAGTCAGCAATATCGGTATGGCAACTTAAACACTTACCTGCAATAACAGACTCTGGCGTTAAATTTTCACCGCAACTAGTACATATATCAGTTAATAGAGTTTTGTGTTCAGAGCAAACTAGATATGCCCTTAAATGCCAATATGCTGGGATCACTCTGCTACTTTCTGCATAACAGCTAGGGCATATTTTAAATCTTGAAAAATCGAAATATTCCTTAAAATTAGAATAAAATAGCCATACATCTATTAGACTCGATACTTTACTTCTTCCTGATATATTACTTAGCCAATTTTTTAACTTTTCACGGTCATCAGCTTTATACGAATACAAAGGAGCAACTTCAGCCCTTAAAAACTGCTTAAGACGATTATCAGTCCAACTGTTTAGCCTTGCACATCGATACAAATAGCTTTGAAATGATTCGCCATCTTTAATATATGGTCTTACTAGCATTTTTATTTTATTGTTTTTTTAAAGCCATCTTCAGTTCAAGATCAGAAAACTTAACCTTAGCGTATTGAGCTTCTTCAACTCTTAGCGCATTTTTAGGTGCATCTGAGTTCCAGTAAGAATCCTGCACTTGCTGCTTAGCTTCTATATCTCTGAGGTTCATATTGAACGGATTTGTTTCTTCGAGAAAATCAAGGTGATCTTCAGCAGCTCCAGCTAAATGGTCTACTGTCAATAAATCTTCATTATCAATCACGGCATCAATTGCGGCAGGCATAATGATACCTTCCATCAAATCTGAAAGGTTTCCTGAAGATGCGGCAAATAATTTGAACGCTAATTCATGGTCTTCCCACATAGAGCCATCAAATTCTATTGGTAACTCTTCCTGAACGATTTCTAAAAACATTTGAAATTCATCAAATGTGTCTAGAGAAAAATTCTGAATTTTGAATTTGCTTTTTCGCACACGCCTCTTGAGTTGGCTGTTTACTTCAAAGATTGGGGTAGACCACGGCATACCAAAGAATGCTATGGGCACTTTAGCTTTGTTAATAAGCCTTTTTAAGTACTCACCAATTTCTTTTAGTACTTCCTTGTTCGTTGTTTCGATAGCATGTTGAAACTCGTCAATAATGATTAACTCTACTTTAGTCTTGCTTAGTAAGTCAGCTATATCATCCAACAGTGAATTAGCATCACCACTAGCTTTAACAGGGTCTCCTAATCGTTTCAATAGCTCAACCGCTACAGGCTTTGGGTGCTTAGCCTTTGGCAGCTCACAATACAAAACGGGAATAATCGTTCTTTCATCTTCCTCGCTCACTAGCGTTGAGCGAGGATTGTTCTTCATATACTGTTCGATAAAGGTTGTTTTACCAACCCCCGTTTCACCTGTAACCAACATACAAGTGGGTAGATGTTCGTAATTATCAATAATACTCAACTGGCGGATCTTTTTCATATTGTCGAGAATCAGTTGCAAGTTCTCTGATGGCACAAAAATATTTTTGATAATTTTTATTTTTTCTATCTGCTCTGGTGTCATGATAAGCCTTTAGAATTCTAATTTTTTACGCATTTTGTTGTTCTTCCCATCATAAGTTTTAATACTGTCAGTACTAGCAGAAGATTTGGAAGCTTCATTAGATTTATTGTGTTGGGTTGGTTTATTTTGTGGTGCCTGTTTATCAATTTCATCATGCACGGAGTCTTTGACTGTGTTATCCGATTGTTGCCCTATATCCAAAACTCTTGCAACGGCAGCAGAAGCAGCCACACTTTTATTTTTTCTAGACTCAATATGCTCCCTAACCATGTCCATTATTTGCATTTTAGCTACGGCAAGAGCCTCAGTATCAACTTTTCCTTGTATAAACTTCTTGTGGAAGGTTTTAATAACCTTATGCTGATGCAAAGATAGTTTTTGAGCATATTTTTGATTCAATGCTTTGACTTCAAAAAACTTATTTTCATCAGGATCAAAAACCTGAATTTGGCCTAAATTCTCTCGATCATATTTGAACAAGGTTTTTTCAAAACCTCTTCTGGCTCTGAGGTTAGTTAAGGCTTGATTGTCGTAATCTATATAGTCAAATCTAATGCCATCTTTGGTGTTTTTTAGTTTTTTGCTTTCAGACAACACTATATTTAGCGCGTCTTTATGTATTACTCTCCGAGGGACTTTATCTAAGTCTTCAGCCCAACTTACACTTGGGATAATTCGGCCTTTGGATACTTTCTTCTGGTGATATACGTCAATTATCCATTTATGAAAAATTTTCATAAATAAAGTCATTGTTATAATGGCGTGTTTTTCGGGCTTGTATGCATTAGTATCTAAGATGTTTGGGAAAACCTTTCCTTGCTTATCACTCAATAATTCATCATTGATAGTTCTGAAGTGCCTTTCAATACTACCTTTATACCATCCATGCCTTCCGGGGTTTTTCTGAATTCTGATATTAAGGTCCATACAAGCATCTTGTAATGCGATACTTTCGAAGTCCTTCCCCCTGTCAGTTACTAGTACTTTAGGAAAGCCATAACAATCATATTCGTTCACCACTTCAGGGTAGAGTTCTTTGACATAAGTTTTAGGCAAAATAGCATGTCGTAATGCTCTAGCAATACTTAAATAGCTCGGCTTTTCAAATCCCACATAAAAGCCTAAAACACTCTTAGATTTGTAATCTAAAATTGAAGTTATATATGGTCGTCCTAGTATTAGATCGCTTTTTTCATCAACAATAAATAAGTCAAGTTGAGTGTGATCGGCTTCTACTCTTTGTAAAATTAGCGAAATTTCTTGCGGTAGTTTCGCTTGTTTAAATGCGATATTAGCAGCTTCTTTTCCTTCCCTTGCTAACTTGAGTTGCTTAGGAGCTTCTTTTTCCAAACGCTTAATAAAAGCTGGTAATGACGGTACTTTTCTCTTTTTTGAGGGTTCATCAATTTTACCATTATCAAATTCAACAAGTGTCTCCAAATGGTCATAGGAACTTGCGATAGAAGGCTTCTCAAGACTCTTGAAATAGGCTATTGCTGTAACAATATGTTGATCAACTTCAGGGACTACCTTAGTTTTATAATTCCCTTTGTGTGAATCTAGGGGAAGCAAACCTCGAATGCTGTTATTCGCTTCAATGTAGCTTGATATCCAACGTTGGACTGTTCGCGCATGTGGTCTTTTTTTGATAGTTGCAAAGGGGTCATCTTGGCCCGACCAAATTTCATCAATAATGGGATCAATAACATCTTTTGAACGAGACGCTATATCCCTTTCAAGAATACCGTTAACGAAAGCATATTTATCTCTGGCTTTTTGTTTTTCTTTTTCACTAAAACTAGCGAAGTCTTTAGCGTCTATACCACTGACTCTGCTTTCCGCTGGAGCCTGCGGTTTTATAATTGCAGTCCCCAAAACGACCAATTCATCTAATTCGGTGATTTTTCGTTTAGACTTAATTTGAGTAAAAGTGTCTAAGATTCTGATGTAGTTATTACCGCACTCCACAATTTTAAATTGCTTCTCTGTGTCACCAGAATTAATAATAATATGGTCGCCAACTTTATAAGTACTGATCATAGCCACTCCCGCTATTGTACACAGTTGTATCCTTCGACAAATAATCCATTTCCAAGTCAGCTATAAGTACTTTATCAAAGATAAGACGGTATATTTGCTCAAACTCCACATCCGTTGATTCGTCTGCTATTAAATCTCGAATTGTAATACCGTCTTTATCTTCGAATGCCTTTATGATGTGAAGAAGAAACTGACTATCTATATCGATCGTCTTAGCACTGTATAGTGTCTGGAGGTTTTCGTAATAAAACTCCTGCCTTATTGTCTCTTCTGTAATAACCTTCAGGTTTTTACCCAATCTTGCGGCACCTTTCGCTATAGCTTCTTTCCAAGCCTCATAGTTTTCTATTCTTTCAAGGTCAGCAACATATTTAACTTCAAAGTAACATACCGAACCATCTTCATAGAAAACCTCAAAGTCCGCTGTATATTTTCGCTCTTTGCCTTCAAAGAAGTATGAAAATTTAGGCGGTTGAGCCATATAACTCTTTACGGTGGGATCGTATTCTAGGTGATAGACATAATCAGCCTCTAGCGGGCTTTCAGTATATGTAATGGGATCTAATGACTTGTTACCATTTTGCACATTAATGCTTTTAGACATTAAGTGCTTAATAACTCGTCTTGATTCTGATTTGGGCATCACTCTATAACTCCGATTGCATATCAAAGTTATAGAGCAACTTGCTTGTCATGTCAAAAAGTAGTTTAGCTATGACATTTTTTAGTTTAGTGATGTCAGCTTATGGTTTAGCCTACAGCTGAAGTTACACAACCTCAGCTAAATTACCTTTATTTTCTAGCCATTGCTTGCGGTCGCTCGCCCGCTTTTTGGCTAGCAACATATCCATTAGTTCCATCATATCCACGTCGTCATCTACTGTGAGTTGGACAAGCCTACGAGTATTAGGATCCATGGTGGTTTCTCGCAGTTGAAGCGGGTTCATTTCACCTAGTCCTTTGAAACGTTGCACGTTCACTTTGCCTCGTTTCTTTTCGGCTTCAATACGGTCTAGAATGCCTTTTTTCTCGCTTTCATCCAGTGCGTAAAACACTTCTTTGCCTACGTCTATTCTGAATAAAGGTGGCATAGCAACATACACATGGCCTGCTTCGACAAGAGGTCTGAAATGGCGAACAAATAAGGCGCAAAGTAATGTGGCTATGTGTAAACCATCGGAATCCGCATCGGCTAAAATACATATTTTTCCGTATCTAAGGCCACTTAAATCGCTGGAATCTGGGTCGATACCTAAGGCAACAGAAATATCATGTATTTCTTGGGACGCAAGTACTTGAGTAGATTCTACTTCCCAGCTATTCAGTATTTTTCCACGTAGCGGCATTATGGCTTGAAATTCTCGATCTCGCGCTTGTTTTGCAGAGCCACCTGCCGAGTCACCTTCCACTAAAAACAACTCTGAATAAGCTAAATCTTGAGATGCGCAATCGGCTAATTTACCGGGTAACGCTGGGCCTTGTGTCACTTTTTTACGTGCGACTTTCTTGTTTTGTCGCAATCGGCGCTGGGCATTGCTAATACACATTTCTGCCAAACTTTCAGCGACGTCAGTATGCTGGTTCAACCAAAGACTAAACGCGTCTTTAACAACCCCAGAAACAAACGCAGCAGATTGGCGAGACGATAAGCGCTCTTTAGTTTGCCCTGCAAATTGTGGATCTTGCATTTTAGTTGATAAAATATAAGCACAGCGGTCCCAAATATCATCTGGGCCTAACTTAACACCGCGAGGTAATAAGTTTCTAAACTCACAAAATTCACGCATCGATTCCAACAAACCTTGGCGTAAACCATTTACATGAGTCCCTCCTTGGGCGGTAGGAATTAAGTTCACATAACTTTCTGTGACCAGTTCACCCCCTTCGGGTAACCACATCACAGCCCAATCGGCGGCTTCTTCTTTTCCTGCAATACTGCCAACAAAAGGCGTATCATCAGGCAAGGTAACAAATTCACTGACCGATTGATAAAGATAGTCTCTTAGGCCATCTTCAAAGTGCCATTCTGTTGAATCTTTCGCAATTTTATTGTCAAAACGAATACGCAACCCTGGGCAAAGTACCGCTTTAGCGCGCAAAATATGGCGTAACTTAGACACAGAAAACTTGGCTGAATCAAAATATTGTGGGTCTGGCCAAAAACGCACTGTGGTGCCAGTATTGCGCTTGCCACAGGTATCAACAACGGTTAAATCCGACACTTTGTCACCATCGGCAAACGCGATATTAAACACATTGCCGTCACGTCGAATATTCACTTCGACACGGTTAGAAAGCGCATTCACCACACTGATCCCTACGCCATGTAAACCACCGGAAAAGTTATAATTTTGATTGGAAAACTTTCCCCCCGCGTGAAGCTTGGTCATAATTAGCTCCACACCGGAAATCCCTTCTTCAGGGTGAATATCTACGGGCATACCACGACCATCGTCTATCACTTCTAACGATTGGTCTTCATGTAAGATCACTTTAATATTTCTGGCGTGGCCTGCTAACGCTTCATCCACACTGTTATCAATCACTTCTTGGCTTAAGTGATTGGGCCGTGTGGTATCGGTATACATTCCTGGACGGCGTTTAACCGGGTCTAATCCGTTTAAAACCTCAATGGCTTCAGCGTTATATTGTGTAGACATATGCGCGTATCAACACCTGTTTTAATTGTGAATAGTCAAAGTTAATCTATCTGATGTTATCAGCGCTTGTTTAACCAAGCAAAAATTTTGCAATTGAAGGAAGGTGATCAGAAAAATTCACGAATCTATGATCGCCCCCCTCTTCTATTGTTAATGCGCTATCTTGATATTTCTTTTCTGCTTGACGGTAATCCAAAGTTTCGTCACCGGTTTGCAACAGCACTTTATAATCTGAGGCACGGCGTACTGACGGAGTGTCTAATGCTGCAATTGTGGTCATGTCTTGCTGACGTAATTCAAATTTTTCTTGAGTATAAGGGTTAACATGCTCGCCCAGGTAATCTTGAAATAGTTCGTACGGCCTTACCGCGGGATTAATCAACACGCCTTTTCCACCACAAGTTTCAACTAACCAAGTAGCAAGGTAACCACCCATAGAACTGCCTATAACCGCAATGCCTTCTCCTACAGCCAGTTTTTCTTGCGTAATCAGTGCCTCCATCGCTTCACGTAATTTATCCGGCCTATTGGGAAGCTGCGGAATAACCATACGACATTCAGGATGATGCGCCGAAAAGTAATCAAGTGCTTCCTGCGCTTTTTCAGATTGCGGTGAACTTAAAAACCCATGTAAATACACAATCGTTTTCATTTTATTCCTTACTGATTAATCGATACGGTTTGGCGGTGTTTTAAACAGAACTTGAGCCATTCACCAAGAAACCCATTTACCCGCTCTTTTTCATCTCTGTGACGCATATTAGGATTGGGGTAGTCATAAGAAGGTGCAAGCGCACCTGCATGCTGGCTGCTCAGCACTTCAGCCATACGTGCGTCGTGATATAAACGAATATCCATCACAGGTGTTAAAAAGGATTGCCCACCATCGAGCTGTTCCATTTTCAGCGTTGTTGTATAAGGCGCAGTGTCTAAAATCGTCATTCGATATTTTAACCGATTAGAAACAGAAAAGGTGTAACTTAAGGCGTCCGTATCTATATCGGGAAGTAAGCTCATTACATAGGCGTAGTTGTTTGCACATACGGCCTGTAAATTTGCTAAATGAGGGACATACTTTTTCAAAATCACTCCGAAAATTAACGCCTAACTGAAGCCCACGTATCAAGTAATGATGCTTTATTCATAAAAAACCATTGTAGCGCAATTATGGTCGCGGCGTTGTTGATTATACCTGTATCAAGCCATTTTTTTGCTTCTACTTCGCTCACTCTATGTACTCGGATATCTTCAGATTCATAATCTAAACCATGCACGCCTGATGCAGTCGACGCATCCACTTTCGCCATAAACACAGTGAGCTGTTCTGAGGTTCCTCCGGGGCTGGCTAAATAACCACAGGCTTTCACCACATCAGTCACATCAACATTTGCTTCTTCTTTGGCTTCTCTTACTACCACCTCTTCCATGGTTTCCCCTTCATCCACAATACCCGCGATGACTTCAATTAACCAAGGGTTGTCAGACGTTTCCATTGCCCCCATTCTAAATTGCTCAATTAAGACGAATTCTTTTCGTTCAGGGTCATAAGGTAATACGGCTACTGCATGGCCCCGTTCAAATAGCTCTCGGGTAAAAGGGGTGTTCCAGCCGCCTTCAAATAATCGGTGTTTTACCGTGTAACGCACCATTTTGAAAAAACCGGTATAAAGGGATTCGGTTTCTAGTATTTTGACGTCTTTTTTCGAAAAAACAGGGCTTATCTTTGCCATTTTGTGCTCCAGTATCGCGTTTATCGTTTTATCATAGCGTTCTGGCGAACCACGTTCACACAATCTGTTACACTTGTGTAGTCTTATGTAATATAAATATAAGTATAATTGAATAATAGAGATTGTTTTTTTAGTTGCTATCGATAGGTATTGAGGGCTAATTAAACAGGGATAACATTTCACCAGTAAGGCTAAAGAATGAAAAAAACCGCGTTATCATTGTTAGTAGGACTTGTATTCTCTGGCGCATCAGCGGCAGATAACCTAGTTGACATATATGAACAAGCACTTGCTAACGACCCGGTAGTTAAGCAAGCAAAGGCTAACCGCGATTCTGCGTTTAAAGGGATCTCTGTGAGCCGAGCAGATTTGCTCCCACAAGTATCGGCGTCAATTGGTTACACCTTTACTGGTGGTACGTCGTCTCAAGCCGCACAAATTGAAGATGCTGATGGAAATGTTGTAGGTTTTAATTTCCCCGTGTTTGATTCAGAGCGAACCAACTTTAATTATGGCATTGACGCAAGTATATCCATTTATGACCATAGTAATTGGGTGAACTTACGCAGAGCAGAAAAGGTTGCTCAGCAAAGCGACTCTCAATACGCAGCGGAATTACAAGAATTAATTGTTAGAGTTGTCACAGCCTATCTTTCTGTTTTGCGTGAGCAAGACAATTTAGAATTTGTACAAGCAGAAAAACGCGCTATTGCCCGCCAACTTGAACAAACTAAACAACGTTTTGAAGTGGGTTTAACGGCCATTACTGACGTTCACGAAGCCCAAGCAAATTTTGACAACACAGTCGCCAGCGAGATACAGGCAGAAAACGCGGTTGAGCTAGCATTAGAAGATTTACGAGTAATTACTGGTAAATACCACAAAGGTTTAGACGTATTAAATAAAGAACGTTTCAGCGCGACCCGCCCACAACCTGAAACGGTGAAAGAATGGCTCGATATTGCCGAAGAACGCAACCTTGAACTATTAGCGCAAAACTTACAAATTCAAATTGCAAAAGATGACATCGATGCAACCAAAGCGGGTTTATATCCTACTGCAAGCTTGTCTGCATTTTACGATGAGGATGATTCTACACAAACAATAGGCGATCTTCCTGAAGCCGATATTCCTTCCGTTGATACCTATGGCGCTCAAGCAACAATTAGCATACCTATATTTGCAGGTAACCGTATTCGTTCACAAACCAAGCAAGCACGCTATGCCTATGTAGTTGCAAGTGAACAACGTGAGTTAATTCATAGACAAACTATTCAACAAGTTCGCAGCTCTTACAATGATGTACGTGCAGCGGTTTTGAGTATAAAAGCATTAGGGCAATCAGTTGTATCTG
Organism: Alteromonas sp. 5E99-2; assembly: GCF_017368475.1. Lineage (GTDB taxonomy): Bacteria > Pseudomonadota > Gammaproteobacteria > Enterobacterales > Alteromonadaceae > Alteromonas_F. The sequence goes on along the minus strand of NZ_JAFNJE010000013.1, from coordinate 103,391 downwards.
CAGAAAGTGCGTTACAAGCCACAGAAGCTGGCTTCGATGTAGGTACCCGTACTATAGTTGATGTACTAGATAGTACGCGAAATTTGTTCGATGCTAGCCGTAATTTGGCCAGTGCACGTTATGACTTCATTCAAGCAGTTATTAATCTAAAGCGCGCATCAGGAGAGCTAACAAAAAGCGATCTTGAAATGATAAACAAAGGCTTAATGACACCTAAATCTTAAGTAGAAGTAACTTCAGACTTCGCCTTATCCTCTGAGGCGAAGTCTTATTTATCATATCCAGTAACATATTTTTGTTGAAACTCACTTCACTATCAGCAAAAATCTAGTCGTCATTTATTCACTATTTTATTTATGCAAACCTCAGCGCTACAACACCGTTTTGAACGTATACGTTCTAATAAATTTTTCGAATTTTTTGTCATTTCAGTCATAGTATTATCGGCTCTGTTAGTCGGTGCGAAAACCTACCCTCTACCTTCAGCAATTACTCAAGCTACTCGTTTTTTCGACTGGTTTATTAGTTTGTTTTTTCTCACCGAAATCTTGATTCGATTTTTAGCCGCGAAGAATAAAGTGACCTTTTTTAAATCCTTTTGGAATTGGTTCGATACCTTAATTGTTTTTATTAGCATGATCCCAGCCGAAAATGCAGAAATGGCGATAATTGCTCGATTGGTTAGGGTTTTTAGAGTGTTAAGGATGGTTTCAATTGTTCCTGAATTACGGATATTGCTAGTTTCATTAGTAAAAGCCTTGCCTCAATTGGGTTATGTTATGTTGCTAATGTTCATTATTTTTTATATCTACGCAGCAATTGGCAGCACTTTGTTTGAAGCAATCAATCCAACATTATGGGGAGACATTACCATTTCATTGCTCACGTTATTTAGGGTAATGACCTTTGAAGATTGGACCGACGTAATGTACGAAACCATGGAAGTTTACCCGTTGAGCTGGGTGTATTACTTAACCTTTATATTCCTATCTGCATTTGCGTTTTTAAACATGGTTATAGGCATAGTAGTGAACGTAATGGAACAAGAAAATGCTAACGCTCGAATGGCTTTAGACATCGAAAATAGAGAGCCAACTATTGCCGATGTGATGGTGGAATTAAAGTCGCTAAGGCAAGAGTTAGAAAAGACGAAATCAACAAAAACGCCGCAATAATTAGCGGCGTTTTTCACAATTCGAGATATTTATTACAACTACTGACCGTTCAGCGCACTTTGTGCTCTTTGCTGCATCTCTGGTAACGTCCAGCTTGTATCAGTAAATCGCCGCTGAGCTCTTTGCTCATCACCCATTTTCATTAGCAACTCAATATAGTGAAGGCTTACTTCATCACTAATATTATCTTGATTAGTAATAGTGTCATATAGTGCGCGGGCTTTTTTTATTTCACCTTGTGCTAGATAAATTTGCCCCAAAGTGTCAACAGCTTCTGGGCTACTGGGACGCATATCTACCGCTTTTTGAGCCAACGGCAGTGCTTTATCCAATTGATTATCATCAAAATACAAATACGCCAAATTATTCAATGCCACAAAATTATTAGGCAGCTTTTCAAGTGAACTGGCATATTCTTGGATTGCTGCAGCTTTGTCTTTTGCTATTAAACGTTCTGCTAGCAGCAATTTAGCCCTCTGATCCTTTGGGTATAACTGGGTATAATCCGTTATTGTGTTAAATGACTCATCTACTTTGCCCAACCCATCAAGAGAACGAACAAGCACCAATAAACTGCGAATTGTTTTTCTATCATTATATGCCACTCGAGCATCATCTATTGCATCGGCAAAGCGGTTATCAAACAGCGCCAATCGAGCTTTAATTCCTCTAACAAAAGGCAACCCTTGAGCGTCACTAGGAAGCTGGTTAATGATAGTTCTAGTTTTGTCTACGTTATTCAACATCACATTGAAATAGGCCGCAAAAATATCAACTTGGTAATCTTTTCTTTGAGCCAAATACAATTCAGTTGCTGTTAATGCAGATTGGTAATCTTGGCGAACATCTTTCGTTAACAAAACACCCAGTAGTGCATCTTTATTCAGCGGGCTATAATTCAACCAAGTTTCATAGTGCTCGGCAGCATCATTGACCTTATTTAGCTTTAATAACCCTTGCCCCTTCATTTGCCAAAAAACGGAAGGTAGCGCTTTGTTCAACTCAATCGGTTCAAGCGTAGAAAGCGAAGAGCTAACGTCAGCGTTAGCAAACTGCATTCGAGCCAATAACAGTCTTAACTTCAAGCTATCACTGTCTGCAGTTAAAGCTCGCTCCGTACGCATAATAGCATCACTAGTATCGTTATTTTTTTGACTTAACGAATAATAAAAAGTCAGCGCACTCGCGCTTTCAGGGAATTCATTCAATATCGCTTTTGTAGACTCAATCGCATCATCATGTTTGCCTTGTGCTGACAGCAAATTTGCCAATGATAACTGAACTATTTCATCGTTATTCGACAGCTCCAGTGCCCGCTCAAGTTCACTTCTAGCTCGGTCAAAATCTCCTGAGCTTATGGCTAGCTCTCCAGCCAAAACATAAGGTTCAAATGCAGAAGGCTGTTCCGATTTCCACTTTTCAGCTAGTGCCGATGCTTTATCATAGTCTCCAGCACTAAGATAAGCAGATGCTAACGCTTTTTGCGTTACCACAGAATTAGGGGCTTGCTCTACAGCTTCTTCCAACTTTATGAAGCCTGAAACGTCATTTAAAGAAAGCTGTAAAAGCCCCAAACGAACAAGCTCTTCTGTGGTTTTATCTAAATCATTAGCCTGTGCAACAACTTCTTTTGCAGCTTCAAGGTTTCCTTCTTGAATCAGTTGAAAACTCGCTTGAGAAAACAAAGAGGTATCATTTTCTGACGTTTGAGTTAACCCTAAAAGAGTCTCTGACGCTTCTTTATTCTGGCCAATTTTTAATTGGCTATCGGCTAATAGCCTTAATGCAACATGTTCACTGGGCAAAGACTCAGCGATGACCACTAAATTATCTACCGCAGTTTGATAGTCTCCAATACGATAGGCACTGAACCCTGTTAACAACCTAACAATTTGATTATCTCGACCATTCACTAATGCTTTTTGCAAATGTAACAATGCATCAGAGTAACGTCCTTCTTCTGCTAAAATAGTGCCTTTGAATTGATTTAAAATGCCATTAGCGTCATCTAAGGCTAATAAACCATCAGCAATGGGTTTGGCAGTTTGATATTCTTTTGCGTCCATTAAGGCCGCCAAATAAGAGAATTTTATTTCAATTTTGTCTGGTCGCAGGCCATAAAGTCGCCCCATAGTCTCAAGGGCATTGTCTTTTTGGCCCAAAATGATATATAACCTAGATTGTAAGGTTAAAACATCTTCATTCATTGGCGACTGTTTGCGCAATTCAATGACTTGTTTTAATGCCTCTTCATAATTTTCAGATAAAATATGACCATAAGACGCAGATAACCCTTTGTAAACTGAATTAGTCTTGAGGTCTTGTAGCTCTAAAATCAGTTTCCGAGCTTCATCATCTTGATTTAAGTCTACTAAAGCGACCAATTGGAAATAACCAATTTTTGCATTTTCTACAGGGCTTAAGTCCTGTTTAGTATAAGACAAATTAATTAAGGCGTTACTTGCCCCAGTCTCTTTGTAAGCCGTTGATATTAATGGCATTACCTTGGTTATATCGTACCCTAAATCAAGGGCTTTATTTAATTCTTTTTCGGCGCTTTCAAATCTTTTTTGATCCAGATAAATGCTACCTAATTTGAATCTCGCGTCAGCGGATTGAGGATTTACTTGCAGTGCATTTTTTAATTCTAATATGGCTGCTTGAGAATTATTTGCGGCAATAAATTGATCTGCAGCTAACAAATATTCTTCTGAGGACTTCTCACCACAAGCTGTTAAAGATAAAACTGTGGCTATCGCAAAGACCAATGGCAGTCTTTTTGTTATAATGGTCATTGTAGCTTTCCTAGCGAACAAAAATAATTAAAAGTGTGACTCAGAACGACAGTCATGGCAACCATTCGTAGGATAGCTTATAATTAGCTAATTAGTAGCCTATTTTGTGCTGCTTTCCTATTATTTGTTTTTGGACCATGAATGACCGACACCACTGATATAACCTTTGCCGATTTAGATCTCCCTTCAGAACTTTTACAAGCGCTGGAAAAAGTTGGCTATGAAAAACCTTCGCCTATTCAAGCACAAAGCATACCTTTACTGCTTGAAGGGAATGACCTTTTAGGTCAAGCGCAAACAGGAACAGGTAAAACCGCTGCGTTTGCACTGCCTATGCTAGCGCAAATTAATATTGAAGATGCCCATCCTCAATGCCTAGTTTTAGCGCCAACTCGTGAACTTGCGATCCAAGTTGCTGAAGCATTTCAAACCTATGCAAGCTTTTCAAAGGCAATACGTGTATTACCTGTGTATGGCGGTCAATCTTATACCAACCAAATTCGCCAGCTAAAACGCGGTGTTCAAGTTGTCGTTGGTACACCTGGTCGAATTATTGATCACATAAACCGAGGCACGCTTAAGCTCGACAAGCTGCGCTTTTTAGTACTAGATGAAGCCGACGAAATGCTGCGAATGGGCTTTATTGATGATGTTGAAAAAATATTGTCTCATGCACCAGAAACTCGTCAAACAGCGCTGTTTTCTGCAACCATGCCAGAAGCCATCCGTAAAATAACTAAGCGTTATTTGAACGATCCTCAGCATGTTAAAATTGCATCTAAAGTATCAACGGCAAGTACTATTCGTCAGCGTTATTGCCAAGTTAATGGTCATCATAAACTTGAAGCTCTAACCCGTATTTTAGAAATAGAGCCTTTTGATGCCATGATTATTTTCGTGCGCACCAAAACCGCAACACAAGAATTAGCAGATAAACTCTCTGCTCGTGGTCACGACGTTGAACCTCTAAATGGCGATATTCCTCAACAATCTCGTGAGCGTACTGTTGAACGATTAAAGCAGGGCAAAATCGACATTCTAGTTGCAACTGATGTTGTTGCACGTGGATTAGATGTTGAGCGTATCAGCCACGTTGTTAACTTCGACATTCCTTATGATACTGAATCTTACGTTCACAGAATTGGTCGTACTGGTCGTGCGGGTCGTGAAGGCGATGCAATTTTGTTTATTTCGCACCGTGAACAGCGTTTGCTTAAATCTATCGAGCGCACCACTAAGCAAACTATTGCACCAATGCAAATACCATCGATTAGCGAGCTAAACGAAACCCGTTTGAGCAAGTTTAAGCAATCGGTGATGGATGCCACTAGAGACGATTCATTAGAAACATTAATGCCTATCGTTGAGATGCTTAAAGAAGAATCTGAAACCTCTCCTGAAATATTAATGGCAGCATTAATGAGCTTAGCTCAAGGTGAAGAACCACTGATATTGAAGGAATCTGATCGTCCAAACCTAGACGCCAGACCACCAAGAGAACGTCGTGAATACGATAAATCTGACCGTGGCGACCGAGGCCCGCGTAGAGGTGGAAGAGAAGGCAGAGATGGCGGTGGTCGTAAAAACCGTCCTGCTGAAGCAGGCATGCAGCGTTTTAGAATTGATGTAGGTCATGCCCATAAAGTAAAACCGGGTAATATTGTTGGTGCTATTGCTAATGAAGCAAACATTGACAGTAAGCACATAGGTGCAATCCAAATCCACGACCAATACAGTACTGTTGATTTACCAGAAGGTATGCCAAAAGAAACCTGTAATTCCCTTCGTCAAACACGGGTAGCGGGTCAGCGATTAAATATAAGAGAATGGTCTGACACGCCGCCTAAGCGTCGTCGTAAGCCAAGAGAAGATAGCAAGTAACGCAACACGTTATGCAGTATTTTCCGGTATTTCTAGACGCGAACCACTTGCGCTGCCTCGTTGTAGGGGCTGGCGAAGTGGGAGCGCGAAAACTAGAACTTATCTTAAAAACACCAGCCAAGATTACTGTAGTATCTCCTGAAGCGGTCTCTACAGTAACCAAGCTGGTTAACGATAACGACCTGACCTTTCATCATAGAAAGTTTGAAGATGCTGATTTAGACAATATTAATATTGTGTTTGTGGCAACTGATGACGAAAACGTAAACAAATATGTACACGATCTGGCCACAGAACGAGGCATTTTAGTTAACGTTGTGGACAATACTCCACTTTGTAAATTTATTACCCCTTCTATTGTAGATCGTTCCCCCATCATCATTGCCATGAGCAGCGGTGGTGTAGCGCCAGTATTACTTCGTTACCTAAGACAAAAGTTAGAATCAGTCATCCCTACCCATGTGAGTCGTTTAGGTGAATTTTCTGAACGTTTCAGAGACAAAGTAAAAGCAAAACTACCTTCAGTAACCGCAAGACGGTATTTTTGGGAAGATGTACTCGATGGCGATATCGGCGAATCTGTAGTTAAAAACCAAATGGACAAAGCCGAACAAGATTTTGAACTTGCTCTTGATGCTGCAGGTACAGAACAAAACATTCAAGGCGAAGTCTATCTGGTTGGTGCAGGTCCAGGCGATCCTGATTTACTTACCTTTAGAGCGCTTCGGTTAATGCAAAAAGCCGACGTTGTTGTTTACGACCGCTTAGTATCTAACGAAATATTAGAGCTAGTGCGACGGGACGCTGAAAAAGTGTATGTCGGCAAAGCTCGAAGCAATCACTCTCTTCCTCAAGAAGACATTAACCAGTTAATGGTAGATGAAGCCAAAAAGGGCAATCGGGTTGTTCGTTTAAAAGGCGGCGATCCTTTTATTTTTGGCCGTGGTGGCGAAGAAATTCAAACCCTTGTTAGCCATGGCGTTAGCTTTCAAGTTGTGCCAGGTATAACCGCTGCAGCCGGCGCAGGCTCCTATGCCGGTATTCCACTTACGCATAGAGATTATGCGCAATCAGTGGTGTTTGCCACGGCACACTTAAAAGATAATTCCATCGATTTAAATTGGACAAGCTTAGCCCAACCCAATCAGACAGTTGTATTTTACATGGGGCTGACAGGCCTTCCTATACTGTGTGAAAAACTGATTGAACACGGTTTAGATAAGACTACGCCCATTGCGCTAATAGAATCTGCCACTCGAGAAAATCAACGGGTTGTAACTGGAACACTTGAATCAATCACAAGCGACCCATTGACCAAATCAGTAAAACCACCTACGTTAATAATAGTAGGTGGTGTAGTGTCTTTACACAAAGAGCTAAGCTGGTTTAACGAGAAAGACAATAACGAATAAAACGGAGAGCTATGATGCATCGAATGTGGTTGCCCTTATTGCTCTTTGTATTTTTATGTGGCATTTCTCGCTCCACTTTCGGTGTACCAAACCAACAACTTAGTTTTAACCGCGTCGAAAAAGGCCAGTCCATCAAGTACGATTATCGCTGGTATGATCACAACAATAAATTAAGACACATTACATTTGAAATAGATAAACAAGCTATTGCAAAACTGCCTCGCAACCAAGCTAACTATAAACCCGCATTAATCCAAAGCAAAATAAGACGAGACCTAACTCGTTTAGCCAAAGGCGTAGATCCACGCAAAGCAAGAATTAATTTACAGCAAATTGGCAATGACTTAGACGTTTCCATCCGCAGTGATAACCCTCAGTTAATAAACTTATTGCACACCGAATTTCAAAATCAAAAGCAGCTGACTTATGACCTCTATTTAAAACAGCACTATTTTGAAAAATTTACGTCATCAAGTGGCGCAAATGGCGTGAAGGCTGATCATATCCGCTATATTCAAGAATTTACTCCGGTATTTAAAGAAATCGCAGAACAATTTTATGAGTTGTTAGGTGATGAGAAATCAGTGCGAAACTACATCGATTTGCTATTGAGTTGGGCGCAAAGTATTCCTTATAGTACTTTAACTGGTAGAGGAGAAAGTAATGGTGCCGGTTTTTTACCTCCAATAAGGCTGCTCGACGCCAACATGGGCGATTGCGACAGTAAAAGTGTTCTTTTTGCAGCCTTACTAAGAAATTATTTACCCCAAGCTAAATTTCAATTCATTATTTTGCCTAAGCACGCACTTTTAGGCATTAAAACCAGTGAACAGCCATCTGATTTTACCGTAGAAAATAACGGTGCAAGGCTCGTAATTATGGAGCCCACCGGCCCTGCTCCATTTGGTTTTGGCGAAGCAGCTGAATCAAGTAAAACCATGATCCAACGAGGCTTAGCGACCTTTCAAGTTATTCCGTGATAGCCGCAATAAGCCTTTATTTAGAATATATACAACGCCTTAGACGCTCTACACATTAAGATTTTGTCTGCCATATTTCAAACACAACCCAATGTAAGCCAGAATTGCACCAAGCCCCAACCCAACTCCAACTCCAACAACAGTTAAATCATATAGATAACCTACACTGGCGCACAAGCCGGCTGCAACCCACATCGTTAAATGAATAACTCGATAGTGTTTTATTCCATTAAACATAATCATACCTCGAAGTATTAGAATGTTTTATTAGTAGCTAACAAAAGTTAAACGTTATTTTAAGCATATTTACCAGCCTAGTTCATCCATAAAAAAGCCAGCCCCTGTACCAACAGCAAAGCCTCCTCCAAACGCTGAGACGGCTGCAAAGCCGGCACCTACCCAACCTACAGGTGTCGTCGCAACTGCAATACTTATTTCTATGAACGCAGCTCATGCACCAACGGCTCCCCAATCAATATTAGAGCTACCTCCCGATATTAGATCAATCGACTCTTCGTTGAGTTCAACAATAGAATGACTATTCATACAAAACTTCCCTTTTTATTAATAAATACTTGAACCATTCAAGTGCCTTCATTTTCATTAACATAAAAAATACTGTCGACTGACTTCTGTGCCAGTTTGTAACGTTACTCAATTTTTAGAAGTGCCGCGCTCAGACGAAAACGCTTTGGAGTATCATGATAAGGAGAATAAAAGCTATTTACTCCCTCTTTCACAGCTGTACTTTTGATTAGTTTGGTTTGTTTAAGTGTTCGGTTAGCGACGGTGCCTATAATGCAAGTAATTATCGTCACATTATGGGTGACTAGCTCAAACCTTATAGCGCTTCTAAAAATTGGGTGATGCTGGTTTTCAGTTCATCTTCGTCTAGCGCGATAAGTGTTAACGCTTGTTCTGCGATTTGTTTAGCCAATTTAAGATTTTCACGCTCTTTGTAACCTTTGGCTAAATTAAATTGCACTAACGCAGAATCTGGGTACAACTCAGCATTATATTTTAATAATGCTAAACCACGCTCAGGGGCTTTTACGCCATTTGTAATATAATCAGCAGCAAAATTTATTGATCCCTTGTCCGGTTTCACTTCATAGTAAAGATCCGCCGATAGCTTTTTGTAATGTGCCGTAATGGCATTTGGCCCACCTTCCATTACTGGAAAAGGTAAAACCCAATTTCTATAGAGTTCATGAGTAGCATGTACTAGCCCCAAGGTATTAGTGGCTGCATGAGGTAATGTGGAAAATAGCTCACTTTTCACTCTTAATCCTGGGATACTAGTTTCGTTAAAAAAGCGTTGCAACCTCAAGAACGAATCTCTCATAGTATTTGCTTTCTCGTACTCACTTTTATTTATTTCATTACCTAAATTGAAATAAATAAATTGATTTAAAGACTGACGAGATGAAATGTAACGAATGATTTTGTCTGCGGTTGAATCATCTCCCCAGTGCAGAGAAGGGCTGAAGGCATAGTGCGCAGTAAACAGCTCTGGGCGAGCTTGAACTGTATACAACGACAACAATCCGCCTAACGAATGGCCTTCTAAAATTCGAAATTCAGAAGTGCGATAATGTGACTCAACAAACGGAATGAGCTCTTTTTCGATATAATCTAAAAAGCGATCGGCTTTACCGCTGGGCACATCAACCGTTGCGTGGGGCACGGGAGTGTAATCACGTATGCGATCTTCATTTTCTATCGCCACCACAATAGTATCAGGTATTAACCAATCGTCGTAAAAACGCGCGATAACCGCACTCACCATTTGTTTGTAATATTTGCCATCTAATGCATATAAAACCGGATATTGATGATCGGTGTGCTCATCATAATCATCTGGAAGATAAACCGTAAATTTTTGATCTTCTTCTAGTACTTTTGAATTTATCACATGAGCATTTTCTATCACCTCACCTGCTTGCGTTGAGCTCGGAAAACACAACATAAATAAACAACAAAGTAAGGTTCTTTTCAAAAGCGTCATCGTTTCCCTTATAATTTCTTAATTAGAGTAAAAATTCATCCAACACACCGTACATTACTGTTTTAAAATAAAAAGATATAAATCACAAATATTATGATTGAAATTTACACTCCAACAAATTCGCCTTTACTATTGCGTACGAAATAGTCACTTCATTTCGCACAACCCTATCCATTGATTCAATACCACGTGAGTTTTAATTTTTATAATGTCATCTATGGTATCAATGTGCTCTCTTATTTCGTGTAACCTTTGCACAATAGCCTAAATCAATTTTTCATATTCAATCAATCTACACCTCTTAACCCTCTCTTAACCTCCTGCATTATATCGTTTGCATATATCTTTAGGAGGGGATCATGGAAAACATTCAACCTTACCAGTGTATAAAACTAATATTAGCACCCTTAATCATTGCCATTGCTGGCTGCACAAATACGGGAAGTTTCGATAATTTCGAGGTGCAGCTAAATGAACTCGCCAAAAGAGCCGAGAATGAACTATCTACCAACGAACGGGTTTTATCTGAATCAAGTGGCGAGGTTTTTCATTTAAACGACCTTATTCAAATTCCAGTGCTAGACAGTTACATCAATCTTGCGTTAGAAAACAATCCTAATTTACAGCAAAGTCTTCAGTCTCTTCGTGCCGCCTACTACCAAACGAATATCATTCGTTCGCAACGTCTTCCTATTGCTGACTTAAGCGTTTCAGGATCTCGAATAGAAAATACACAGTCTACTGAGTACTCAACCGAGGTTAGTGTTAGCTGGGAACTTGATTTTTGGAACAAACTGAACGATGAGAAAAATGCGGCGTTGTTAGACCTAGCATCACAAGAGCAAAACGTTGATCAAACCAAAAATGTTTTAGTCACAAGCATTATGCGTGCTTGGCTCAATATCGTTCTTCAAAAAGAACTTATTAACGTAGAGCAACATCGTTTATCGAACCAAATGCAAAATCTCGAATTAATTGAGTCCCGTTATAGTTCCGGCTTAGACAATTTAGAATCACTCGATAACGCAAGAGCAAACGTGTTTCAAATACAATCTGAGCTAGTCGCACGACAACAACAAAGATACGCGGCCGAGCAAGCCTTTAGTTTATTAGTCGGACATTTCAATAGCGAAATAACCTTTGACGAAAAGGATCTTGTATTTCCTAACGTGCTCTTTCCTACACATGCCATTTCAATAAAAACGCTATCAAAACGCCCTGATTTAAAAGCGAGCTTTCTCGGGATTAAAGCAGAGGCCTTTCGCACAGATGCCACATACAAAGCAATGTTTCCCTCATTTTCATTAACAGCAATATTGTCAGATTCCGATACATCACCAATTGAATCCCTATTGACCGATCCGATTTGGCAACTACTTGGGCAAATTTCAGCACCTGTTTTTCAAGGTGGCCGGCTACGAAATCAGTTTAATATTGCTGAAGTAACATTGGCTCAACAAGTCTACTCATACCAAGAAGCACTACTCAAAGCCGTAAGTGAAGTTGAGCTTGCACTATCTATTGAGTTCAACAGTAAGCAGCGCCAGCACTATCTGCAAAACGCGCTGTCCAGTGCGGCATCAAGCTACACATCGTTTAGAGAAAAATACCAAGAAGGGTTAGCCGACATTTTCGACTTACTCACAACTCAGCAGCAAATGTTCGATCTCCAATCTCAATTAATTCAAATTAAATATGAGCGTTTAATTAACCGTATCGACCTTGGACTTGCGCTCGGACTAGGAGCAACTCAATGAAGACTAGAAGGTACACATTCTCCGCTGCCCTGCTCATTGGAGTGACGGTAATAGGGACGTCGAGCTTAAGCTCCAACCAGTTACCCCATACTGATACAGTAAATTTGAAGAAATCAATCGCCTCCTCTTTACCCAAAGTAAGTGTAACCAAGGCCAATGTTGGAAATTTTCACCCTAATATTATTGGTTTTGGCGAAGCTAAGGCCGCTAACGAACTCTTGTTCACCAGTGAAATTAATGGACGAGTGATTTCTCTATCTGAATCATTCAAAACCGGAAAAATATTACCTAAAGGCACGGTGATTGCTCAATTAGATGATACAAACCACAAACAATTATTAGCCAAGGCTCGTGCTAATTTAATTCAATTAGAACTCGAGTTACTAGAAGAAGAAAGAAGAAGCAAGCAAGCGCTTAGCGAATGGAAAAGGTCCGGTGTAGCTAACAAACCAGCGTCGGAGCTAGTTCTTCGTTCTCCCCAGTTAGCATTAGCCAAAGCGAACTTAGCCAGTGCAAAAATAGATATTGTTAAAGCCCAACGTGACCTAAACAACACCGTAATCCGCCTGCCATTTGATGCACTCATTGTCACAAGAGATATTCAATTAGGTAGTGTTTTACAAATGGGCTCACAAGTCGCCACTTTATATAGTACAAACAAAGTAGAAATTCGCGTGCCTTTGTCTGAAGCGCAATGGTCAAACATGCCACGCCAAAGGAATGCTTTTTCAAATAAACACAAGGTAAAACTAACAAATGCCGCCGGTGATAGGTCATGGGAAGGAACTATCGAAAGAGCCGAAAAGCACCTATCAAGCGAAACGCGGCAACGAGCCATTATTGTATCAGTATCAAACCCATTTCATAAAAACATCGGACTTTATCCAGGCACTTTTGTGAAAGCCAAAATTGAAGGTAAATCAATAGAAAATTTATGGGAAGTGCCCTCTTCTGCCATATCTCAAAACGGCGATATTTGGTTTGTCGATAGCAATAAAAGTTTACGTAAAGCGAAAGCAAAACGTAGGTTTGATGTAAATGAGAAGACGTATGTACTGCCCATTACATCTGACCAATCGCTAACTAAATACATTGTTAAACGCCCATTAAGTCACCTAGAAGAAGGTATGCTGGTCCAAGTTACGGGAGAGCGTTCTGATGCAGAATAACAAAAACCCAATTGAATGGTTTATAGATAACCCTATCGCGGCGAACCTCTTACTCATAGGAGTGATAATTGTCGGGTTGTTTTCCCTCGGCGACATACGAAAAGAGGCTTTTCCTAGTTTAGAACCTGATAGCTTAACTATTTCTATCAATTTCGATAGTGGCGATCCGCTTCAGGCTGAAGAAGGCATAACCATAAAGGTGGAAAATGCAATTGAAATGATACCCGGTATCAAGCGCATTACTTCAATATCAAATAGTCGAGGAAGTAGAATTACCGTATTAAAAACCAGCGATTATGAACTCGATACACTACTGGTTGATGTAAAGACAAAAATTGATGCCATTTTCAATTTTCCTGAAGATGCAGAAAGACCGATTATTGAAAAAGTACGTCAACTTGAACATGCAATTTGGGTACAGCTCTACGGTGATGTAGATCACGCTGTATTACAGTCGTTATCAGAAAAGCTACTTGATGATCTAAAAAGAAAACCTGCAATCAAAGATTTAGCCATTCAAGCCAAACCAGATCCCATGATTTCAATCGAAGTCGACGAGGCTAGATTACAAGCCTACGGACTAGAGTTAAGTGATATTGCCGACACTATCAACTTAACGTCCACGACAGCGCAAACAACAAGTTTGCGAAACAAAGAAAAATCAGTACGTCTTAAAGTTGCTGTACAAGCATATAGCGCAGAAGAATTTAGCAATATCCCATTAGTAACGAGTTCTGATGGTACTCGAATAACCTTGGGGGACGTAGCCACAGTTACAGAAACGTTTGAGGAAGACGTATTTGTGTTATCCAGATACAACCAAAAGAACGCAGCAGCAATTCAAATTCTGGTAGATGAAAATAGCGATATCGTCGATATTGCAGAACAAACCAATGAAATTATAGAAAAATGGGATTCACTGCTTCCACATAATGTATCAATCGACAGTTGGCATGACCAAAGTGTGCTGATTAAAGAGCGCATTTCATTGTTGGTAACAAATGCAATGACTGGAATGGCCCTAGTTTTCATTGTGTTAGCCATTTTCCTTAATATAAGAGTCGCATTTTGGGTGGCAGCCGGACTGCCTTTTATATTCTTCGGTACTGTTTACCTTATGACTGACCGCTTTTTTGGTCTCACTATCAATGAACTGACGACCCTTGGCTTTATTATGGCTTTAGGCATAGTCGTCGACGATGCCGTTGTGATTGGAGAAAGTATTTACACCACAAGGCGAGAAAATGGAGATACAAGGCAAAACACCATTGCAGGAACAACTAAGGTAGCTTCAGCAACACTCTTTGGCGTGTTAACAACCCTCGTTGCTTTTATCGGTTTGTCTAATATTGATGGTTACGGTGGTCAAATATACGCGCAATTTGGAACTGTTGTGGTAATTTGCCTACTCCTGTCTATTGTAGAATCTAAATTGATTTTACCAAGCCATTTAGCAAAATTAAAAACAGATAGAAAAGCCTCTCCTTTTTGGTGGAGCCATATTCAAAATGCTGCCAACAATGGGCTAACGACGCTTAATAAGCGGCTCTACGAGCCTTTAATATGGAAAGTTTTAGCGTGGCGATATGCTATTGTAATAACCTTTGTAGTCGTGTTTTCATTCTCCGTTGGAATGCTTATCACAGGCACAGTAAAAGTTGCTTTCTTTCCTGAAATATACGGCGATACTGTTGAAGCAAAAATCAAAATGTATGACGACGCTAGCTATGGGCAACTGTATCAAAACTTGACGACATCTGAACAAGTAGCCCTTGACGTTGACGCCCAGTATCAGCAAGATGCAGGAATCAACGCGTCGGGTATTGGTAGTATACAAGTCATTGCAACTAGCGATCACGAGGCTAGTTTACGAATCGAATTAAATGACTCGGCGACTTACACTATTTCTGATTTTGCCCACACTTGGGAAAAGTCTATTGGTCAATTAGAAGCCGTTAAAAAGTTACAGATTGTTTCGACCCTAGAATTACTCGATAACTTCAAGATTGTGTTAAAAGCTCAGGACAGCGACACGCTAAAGTCTGCGGGTGATGAAATTTTAGCGTACTTACACGACATCGACGATTTAAGTGGAATTGACCACAATTTAGAAGTGGGAGCGCCTTTATATAAGTTCACGTTAACAGAACAAGGGCAAGCATTAGGCTTCGATACCTCATCATTAGCTCAACAAGTTTTAACCTCATTTGGAGGCGCCATTGTTCAGCGCTTTCAACGAGAAAATAATGAGGTTAATGTACGAGTACGTTACCCGTTAAACCATCGTCAAACCCTAAGTGATATTGAAAACACGAACGTAAGAACAGAACAAGGCTTTGTGGTTCCTTTAATGAGCGTAGCTTCAATAGAAACACGCTATCAAAAAGAGGAAATTTCTCGTATCGACGGAGTACGATCAGCTTTTATCTCCGCCAGTGTGAATAAAAACAACTTATCTCCAAATCAAGTGGTAAACGATTTAAAAGAAAATCTATTAGGTTCTTTGTTAGCAAAATACCCAGAACTCAGTGTTACGTTTGCAGGAGAAGAAGAGCAGCAAAGCGAAACCACCCACTCGCTGACACACACCTTTATACTCACAATGTTAGTAATATATTCTCTATTGGCAATTCCTTTAAAATCTTATATTCAGCCTCTTATTATCATGATGATTATCCCATTTGGCGTTATTGGTGCTATTTGGGGACATTGGGCAAATGGCTTAACACTTAGCATTCTTTCCCTGAATGGAATTTTTGCGTTGAGCGGTGTTGTAGTCAATGACGGGATTCTACTAGTTTCAACCTATAACAATTTGCGCAAAACAGCTCATCAACCACCTAAAACAGCAATCGTAAATGCCTGTACAAGTAGGCTTAGGGCTGTATTACTTACCTCTGTAACTACATTCGTGGGCTTACTCCCATTATTAAGTGAAACATCATTACAAGCACAATTTTTAATTCCAGCTGCAGCTTCGTTAGGGTATGGTATTTTATTCGCTACTGTTATTACATTAGTACTCATGCCTGCTATGTTAATGATAAAGCAAGATATTACCTTTTTTAACACCAGTATAATCAGGAGCGTTTGTGCTGTTATTAGTCGTTGAAGATGATGCAGATTTAGCAGCAGGGATTATAGATTTTCTAGAGTTAGAAGGAATTTCTAGCGACCATGCAAACAATGGTAAATCAGCCCTCAATTTAATCCGCCAACATTCTTATGATGTTATTGTGCTCGACATAAATCTGCCCAAATTAAATGGGTTAGATGTCTGCAAAATGATGAGGCAAGAAGGTAACGACACGCCTGTAATCATGCTAACAGCCTTAGATACATTAAAAGACAAAATCACTGGATTCGCCCAAGGCGCTGATGACTACTTAATCAAGCCATTTGAAATGGAAGAACTGATTGTTCGTTGCAGAGTTTTATCTACGCGAAAAAGTGGCCAAGTTACGCGAATAACCGTAGGGCCTTTAGTCTATAAACTGAAACTTAACGAAGTCACCAGAGACGGAAAACCCATTCATGTTTCGCCAATTGGTATGAAAATACTAGAAGTATTAATGCGAGCGAGTCCCTCTATCGTTTCGCGAGATAAGTTAATTAATGATGTATGGGGAAACGATATTCCCGACAGTAACAGCCTTAAGGTGCACCTTTTTAATTTAAGAAAACAAATAGACACCGATTTTACCCCCAAATTGCTACACACCATTGTTGGTAAAGGCTTTGTTTTACGTGAAGAGCTAAATACATGAAGCAAAGAATTAGTCTACGTATGCTACTCGCTCTGAGTATCATGGTATCCGGAACATTAATTATTGTGACTTTTTCGCTACTGAGTGCGAAGTATTTTGTTGCGGGTATGGATGTTTCAATGAGAGAAAGTATGAAGAGTTTTTTTGAATTAGAAGCGCCGACAAAAGGGCAACCTATTCAGCTAAACGAGTTTACAATTGCGAGTCACTGGGAAGATTTACCTAGTGATTTGCGGTTTCATCTTGACCCGTTAAAAGCCTCTAATCAAAGTTTTATTCAGAAAGTGATCCAACCGAACTTTTTTTCCCAACCAGAAGCCGCCTATTTTGCCATGATCTCTCAGGTAGATGGAGAACAGCGATTTGTTTCTGTCACTTTATCAACTCCTGAAGCGGTTATGACTGAACCTGGAGCAAGGTATTTTCGAGTGATATTTTATACCTGCGTTGGCGGACTATTTGTTTTTAGTATCTTATTAATTATTTTACTTCGCAGGATCATGAGCCCACTGCGGTATATGAGTAATTGGGCGCAAGGACTCTCTAGTAAAAATCTGTCAGAAGCCATTCCTGATTTTGGTTTTTCTGACTTAAACAATATGGCAAAAATCATTAAAAACAGCGTTACTTCAGTAGAAAAAAGCCTACAGCGAGAACGTCAATTTTTATCTTATGCCAGCCACGAATTAAGAACGCCGATTTCGGTCACGAAATCCAATGTTACCTTGTTAAAAAGGCTAATTGAGGAAGATAAATCACGTAAACAACAACTAGAGGTCACAAGTCGAATTGAACGTGCAGCCAATACCATGACGCAGCTAACAGAAACACTGCTATGGATTGGAAGAAAAGAAGATAGAGAAACCGAAACCAACCTAATCAATATTGGTTCGCTCATAAAGCATGTAAGTGATGATTTAAGGTATTTAGTCGATTCAAAAGAAGTATCTGTAGTCATCGATGTAGATGATGAATCTATTAATCTACCCGAAACGTTATGCACCATCGTTATTTCAAACTTAATTCGCAATGCCTTTCAGCACACTTATTGCGGGCAAGTAGAGGTCAGTCAAAAAGGCGGTATTGTAACCATTTTAAATGTAAACACTGAAAGTACTGGTCATCAACCCGATTTAGGGTTTGGTATAGGTTTGTCTTTAACCGAGCAACTAGTAACGCGATATGGCTGGCACTATGACGTTCGCGAATTAGACAATGGTAGGTGTGTGACGCTAAGCTTTAATTAACCCTCAAATTTGCGGGTACTCATAAAAAGCAGTACCCACAAATGTAATCAACTAAAGCTCTTTCTCAGCAAACTCAGCCAATCTCGACCGCACTACCCCATCTAAGTTAATAGTGGCACTGCCTGAAAAGTTCTTAAATCGTTCAACTAAATAGGTTAACCCCGACGTCACCGCCGATACCCCATTCTTTAATTGTTACTGCGACCCCATTCTATAAAAGTAAAATACATTGTTACCCATAGATAATGATCGCCAGATAATTATTAACAATAATGATAATAAGATTTAAATTTCATTGAATTAATCATAGCAAACAAACTCACCAATAGATATTTGAAGCCGAAGGCTGGGATATTATAAAATGGAGAATTAAAGCAATTTCAAATTCGTCTATAAATAGTTAAACTACCTTTTTAAAATATTAAACATCGAGGCTGTAATTGGGACTTGTAGTACAGGGAAATGTAGTCAAAGTTGATCATAATATCAAGGAATGGTTAAAGACAACTCCACATGGCAACCCAACAAAAGAAAATATTGAAGGGCTAACAGTTTATTCTTTATTTAAAAGACTATTAGCTTCGCGTAAATCTAGAAGAAAACATCGTAATAAAATTCCCGGAGATAACTGCCCAATAATATATGCTTTAAAAGGCAAAGATAATTTAACGACAGATATAACAAGTATAAAAAAACTTCGTGAGAGCTATGAAGCAATTGTAAATACATTTCAGGCTAATGAGCCAAATGGTTACGACTTGGTAATTTCTATGCCTTCATCACACAACATTAGTCGTATTATTGGTAAACGTTTAGCAAACACTTTTACAGCGAATCACTCGTCCGATTTTTTACGTAAGTTGACTATTGATGAAGCGTATAATTTACTTGATAGAGCTGATGTAAGCGTTGAAGAGCATAAAGCATTATCCTTTAGATTGAGAAAGCAAAGACAGGAAAGTGGTTTCGGCGGTTACTTTTCACTTAAAGGAATTCCCGTATCTTTTAGAAGTGAATTCCCACCATTATGTTTAGATAATGTAGGTACAGTGCAAGGTCAACCTCAGCGAATTTTATTAGTTGATGATTTATTGGCAACAGGTACAACATTAATAACAGCCCATAACTTAGTGCAACAAATGTTTCCTCAGGCTATAATTCATGGCGCTAGCTTAATAAGTTCATCTGCTAAACGAACTTGACGATTAGATTAATTAAGCTCATAATAGTCAATATAGAGTGTGCTTGAGTCTCCCCGCTCTTAAAATCCAGACGAGACCCGCGTAGGCACCTTGCTGAAGGTCGGTCTGTAAAAGACAAGTTTTTGGCAGGTTAGGCAGCGGCTAACCCTTCAACTTTTGTTGTCGTATAGTAACTTTAGGAGAGCTAATTGCTCTCCTTTGTTCTTTCTGGAGATTAATAAAATTGTTTATTAAATCCCAACCCCTGCTGCGCAGATTTTATTTCCATTTATCGTTACGCTTCTTGTAATATACCTTGCTCCATCAAAATGCCTTAATTCGGTAAATCTAGCCTCTTGAATATACTGCTCAATGACATTGTATGGATTAGATAGATCAACACTGCTCCTATTTTTTTGTTCATCAAATGAGCTTTCATAGTGACCATCTTTAAATAACTCAATGGAACCCCAACAACCTGATAATACTTTTTTGAATGTGTATAAATCATATAGGCAAATATTATTGTGAAGTGTAATGCAATCTAAGGAACCAACGTTATGAACAACTATTGGTTTTAGATTTAAAACTTCCTCTGTAGTTAGACCATTTTCAATTAAATACTCCCTTGCTGAACTGGAGTTGTTGACTACTTCATTTAATCTTTCAAGTTGAAGAATACCTTTATTCAACTTAGAGTCTTTTTGCCCAATAAGTTTGAACCACTGTTGCAAACCAGCTTCTGTATCTGTAGTGACATGTTTTAGCTGTACTGCGTATACAGTATTAATCGATTTATCTCGAATAAAAAAATCAACATCAAGTCTTAACTCTGTGAAATCAGATGAGTCAAATTTATCTGGTTTTAGCTCAAACTCTAGAACATCAATGTGATCACACTTGATTAAATCATCAAGTAAAAAACGCGTTTGCTCTTCTTCAAGTAATGAGTGCCAATCTGCTCCCTGCTTTTTCAAAGCAAAATATTCCATCTGTTGGATTAGGCCACGAACCAACTGGAGCGGGCCTAAAACAAGCCCTCCATTTCTAATTTCAAACAGTCTATCTTCTGGTTTATTTTTCTTTTGAAATTCCTTAATAAGCTCATAAGTTCTCAATAACCCCTTTCTTTCAGGATATTGGCGGATCATTCGCTTAACCTCACCTTTACTTAATGGCTTTTCAGTTTTATCGATCTCTTTTCGTTGAACAACATTTACTAAGAAAATCACCAGATCGGCTATTTCATGGAATAGTTCCAACGTTCTACTGCCTAAGCCTAGTCGCCAGTGCTGAGGAATAATTGAAAGCACTCTTGCGTGTAAAACTTGAACTGATTCACTCATCTTCTCATCATTTTGGTGCGTAGCAACAGCGAAGCTTGCTATAGCACTGGTTGCCGCTTTCAAAGACATATATTCTAAAGAATCACCAAACCATACTGGTGTGAGCAGCTCAGACTCCTTCGGCATAAATAAAAAGGAGCCATCTGGTTGAACTTCCAATTTCAATGTTCCTGCTGCCAACAAAGAAAAATGTTGAATAACCCAAGCTGTATCTAAAATTTCCGATACTACATCAGAATCCAACTCACCATCGTTCAATTTAATCTGTTGATCATTGATGAGTTCAGCCACATTCATATTTACGTTACGTATGTGGTTATCAATACCAACTGATGTTAACTCTAATGGTGTTTCATCTTGAAATTCCGATTGAACATTTACATATTTAATTGTTTGATCAGAAATAACATCTTTAATCCTTTTATATCCACCGATATCTTTGGTAGAAAAATCCATATAGTTTGCAAGCTTTAGCTGCAATTCACTAAGCAAGTCAATGAGCTGCTCCGCTGATTCATGTCCTTCAAACATTGCTTTCAATCTAGGAATGTTTGCAGGATTAGCAAAATATTTATGAGGAAAGCTCAACATAGAAAAAGCAGCTTTCATTGCGCGTTGGTCTTGGGTGTTGATTAAAGGCGTTGTCATCGTATTTTATTAATTCCAGTAGATTATTTAAGCAGAAAGTAAGGTTTATATTGAAATAGGTTTGGAGCGTAGAGACTTTACTGCGCTGTTATTGAATACAGATGAGGTAACACCGTCAAAGTAAGCACACTGCGAGCTGTTACATACAATTGAGTAATCTCTAAATGTTTCAAATTCGCTTTTTGATACTTCAACTAATAATGTATCTATTGCAACTTCATTATTCGTAAATTTGTCTTTGTAGCGTTGTGCATTAGCTTTTCCTGCGTGTTCAGCCGCTATCAGCACCAGTAGCACCGACAGGTAGGAGAGGACTCCAGCGCATATGTACCAAAATACTTTTGTTGAAAATTCAGTAAAGCCTTCAAGTACAGGGGACAGTTCAACTTTATTAGGCTCTTGAGTAAATGCTTTTTGTAACTTTGAAAGGATCGGTTTTACAACATTGACGCGCTTAGCTACTTCAACGACTAAAAGCGCCAAATACGCAGTTATCAGGACACCAGATGCACAAAAAACAACAAAAACCACGTTTGGCGCTGTTAACTCTGCAAAGGCAAAGAAACCTTGATAGAAAATTCTGTCGATAGACAGCGGAAATTGTGTTTCTTCGATACCAAAGGCCATTAGAAAACTTTGATGATACATCAACCCAATGCTATAAAATGATGCCAATACTAGACTAATGAATACTGAGGCATGATTTAAAATACTTTTCATATTACCTCCTGTTTTCAGGCTCAGTTTTTGGGTGTTCGCAGTGATCTTCGGGCAACTCCTCAAGTAAATCATCATTGTAGAAATCAAAGGTCATCTCGCCTGTTGTTTGTCGCTCAGTCCAATAGCGGCCTTTTAGTTTACGCTTGGGGCTTTCAATAATAGACAAGACACATGCACCGTCATGAGGGTTACTTCGGTGATTCAAGCTAACGCGTGGTTTACTCGTATAACTGTAAGTAAGTTCTTTTTGTTGACGTTGCTCATCAATTAAAAAGCCCTCAACATAAGAATCACTTTGCATTTCAGAAGTTCTAACAACATATGATGTTGTAAAAAATGTTTGCTTAACGGTGAGCATTGCGGGGATAGGTGCTATTTTATTACCTGTCGCTTCATCTACCCAGTTAGAGTATACGTAACCAACCCAAGTACCGTTTAGATCGGGAAACGGTACTAACCAGCCCCTAAATATTTTAAATTTCCATCCCCATTTAACAAAAACGGCGATAAGTAATAGATCTGCACTAACAACTTTAGGTACAAGACTAAAGAAATCTTTAGCCAATGACAGGTTTAGATCACCTGCCCAAGCTAATCCAAACCAGATTAGCGCAGACACTCCAATCAAAACGTAAATTGTGCTTTTGAGTACTATATTTTTCATTATTCGTACCCAACGTAGTTCCATGCTGCAACTAATAACTTACGGGCCTGTTGTTTTGTCCATTTTTGGCTTGGTCTAAATAAATATTTTAGTTCACTCACTTCGCCCCATTCATCCGAAGACTCTTTTCCTAGTTCTTCGTGCAGGTATATGATCGAGTTGCGTAAAACATCATAAAATGAGGTGTAACTAAAATAATGATTCGGTACATTCCACATCAAACATTCACACAAAAAGCCCGGAATGCCTTTGGCATCCTCAATTCCATTTGCGGCCATTTCATTAGTTAATTTTTTTAAGACTCGTACTGTTCGTTTATATCTTCGTGAAGTAAGTGCATTTTTACTTACGCCGTTCTCGTAATGTTGTTCAGGCCAATTAATAACTTTTTTATCATCGTCTGAAAATTGTTGAACACCTGTTATATAACTACCATCCGCTTTAAAACGCCTATGCTCCATAAAAGGGGCAACATCGGCTTCAACTCGATAGGTGTTAGCTTTAATATCAAATGCTTTACTACCACGTGTTACCGCCGCTTCACCAAACTTTTCAACTAACGCTTCCTCTACATCATTTTTGAAATCGTCAAAGGTATAAGATGCAGCCACATAACCAAATGAGTCTCTGTTATACCCTTTCGGGTAATCCCCAAAAAAGACATCAGAACAAACAATACCAACATCAACGTCAGAATCGGCCTGAACATTTACCTTGTTTCGATAAGATCCTTGCAGGAAAACTTTTATTGACTTGCTCTTTAATTTTTCAGATGCATTTATTGCGCTCTTAATCATATTAATGGCGTTTTCACAGCGCTCTTGCTCTGTTTTACCCGGCCCTGTTGACCAGTTTTTAAATTTATCTTCCCACTTAGATGTGCTCATACTTTGTACTGCTAAATTATTAAAAGACATACGTCCCCCACCTGCGCTAATAAATAGCGCAGTTATTGGTTGTTAATATTTGTTATCTTGCTTTATTTGACTGGGATAACACTGACGCTGCGAATGACTTGGTGTCATCGCTATATTTACTGCTTTTTAATACATCAGAAGCTTTTGTTTCCATCTCACTACTTGTTTGATTGCTTGAACTTGACTGGCTTAGCACTGATGCAGCTAGCGATTTTTGCACTTGTGATGCAGATGGATCGTTTAATGTGGACGCGGCTTTTGAAGCCAACGCCTTTGAAGATTGTTTTGAATTAGTCATTTTAACTACTCCGTAAAATTTAATAAGAATATGGGCATGAAACATCACGCTTAATGCCCTAGTTTTAGCTAGCTGTTACTTCGCTGGAACCAAAATAGGCCAAGCCTTACAACCATATTTGCGAGCATCTAATAGTTGTTTTGACTTGGGATCTTTTCGATATCTGCGAAAAATCAGCTTCATGCCCTTAGGGACACGGATCTTTTTTTTCTTATCGGCCATCGCCAACTCCTTAAAGTTTAAAGAGAGGCTAAAGGTTGAAATAAATTACGAAATAGACTAAATTTAGTCTCGCTTGGAACGTAAAAAATTTCTTAGATGTGCCTCTCAAGTGTGGTTCATCTTTGTCTGATCTTGCTGGTAACTCGATCAGGCAATCCTTCCCTTGATAAGCTTTTTTGACTTTCATAAATCCAGTGATTCAATCTAATGTACAACAAAGCTAGACCATCAAAATAAATTTTGATGGTCTTAGTATACATATTTGAACAAAAGGATCAAAGTTTTTTTTGATGGTCTATTTTATGGCGTAATATTTGAACTCGACACCGCCTGTTTCAGACTTATCTTCTATTCGAAGTAAGAAGCCATCTTCATATAGCGATTTTAGTTTTGTACTTGCGTTATTCACTTTAAAGTCAAGGTACTCTGCAACATCACTTGCACTAGAAATACCATTTTTATAAACAAAATCAAATATAGGTTTATTTGTTTTAGAGGGGCTACCAACTTTATCCATTTTAATATGATCAAAATGATCACCATTATAAAAAGGCATTGGTTGATTTAAACTCAACACAGGAGCTAAGATATTAAGTCTTAACATTTCTTTTTCAGCATCGACGAGGCAGATCCCTTTCTCTTTTCTATAATGCTTTGCTAGACGAACAAGCGCCTCTCTCGCAAAAGATGCGTCAAACACAACATCTTTAATTGAGATATAGAAGATTTTATATTCAGGTTTTTTATCGATAAAAAAAACAAGCTCGTTAAAAACTTGCTTGCCTTCATCGTCCCCGATCCCTGTCAAAGAATTTTTATCAAAAATCTTTATGAGACTTATAACATTTTCATTCTGTTTCATATTTTATATTGAAGCAGATAACACCCTATTTTGTCAAATTATTTGTTAAATGGTACAGCGAAAGATATAAATGTTCCTGTGAGTTCTAATAACTCCTCGCTAACCATTAGGGAGTCTACTAAATTTGGCTTTTCAGCAACTTTAAAAAAGTGATAATAAGTATCCGCAAGCCTAATATGCATGTCTGAATTGGTTAGTTTCGCATGATGAAAGCAAGTACATAGTCCATTGCCACCCTGATCGCCTTCCTTACTTGAAATACCTTTAGTTAACATCTCCAATATTAATTCTACATCAGAGTACCCAGTATAGGCTGCATTATGACTCGCTAAGCTAGGCTTGAGTGACTCTAGCAACCCAATCCCACTATCACAAACAACAATTTCAGCTCTATTTTTATATATTTGTAATGCAGCTAATCCATTTAACTCGGTCTGGCTATGCTCACAAACGTTTCTAGTTAGCTCACTAAACAATGAAAAAAACTGAATATACAGTTCACTGCGCTGTTCTTCAGTAATTTTGGGGATCTTTTCTGTAATTTTCTTCGCCAACTTCTTTGGCAAAGTTTTATCATGTACTGAACCAGATATTTTGTTAATTGAAATATAAGAATTGCCAATTTTTTTTACCCTACTGACTTTATTAACTCCATTGGGAGATTTAAATTTGACTCCATCAGCCAAGCAATCAAAGAAGCCCATAGTCTCACAGTAACCAAGTAACTTATTGGTTTTACCGGAAAAATCCAGAGTTACGCTCACCCCTTTTTCATCTAGCTGATTTGCTACATTGATTAAACGTATTAAGGTATTTATTGGTGCATTAGCTCTGGCTTGGACGACAATAGTTAGAGCTTTTTTGTTACTATAAATATCATCTTTGGCTTCGGTTAAGAGCTGCTCAAGTTGATAGCCAGATACCCAGCGACCTTTTTGCTGAGGTTTAAATTGAATTGTTGCTGCCATTTATATTAATTCTTATTCCTTTACTTTACCAAGTGGGGTAAATATCCCTATTTTCAATATCATCACTTGTCCAATTGATTGCTCTGATATCCCATTCTATCTAACGTCCGATGCACGGTAGGCCTACCTACACCATACTTGCGAGCTAGAGCTGCGATTGACTCGCCATTCTGCTTATCCTTTAATAATTCTTTTGCTTGTTTATCAGATAACGCAGGTGTTCGTCCAAGGTGCTGCCCTTTAGCTTTGGCTTCAGCACGCCCTTCTGCTGTTCTAGCCTTTATAAGATCTCGCTCAAGTTGAGCGAAAACTCCGCATAAGTTGATCATTGCATTTGAAAATGGATTGTCATTACTCGTATTAAGTGAACCATCAATTATGTTGAGGCACGCTCCTTTCAAGTGAATATTATCGATGGCATCCAAAATAGTCTTTAATGATCGCCCAAGGCGATCAAGGCGAGTAACAATGACTTCATCTCCCTCACGGATAAAGTCTACTAATTCTTTTAATTTACCATCATTTTCAAGAGATGCGCCAGATTGTTTACCGTGGAATATTTTTTCACAGCCAAAGTCAGCTAAATGCTTAAGCTGAATATTTAAATCTTGTTCTTTAGTAGATACTCTTGCAAATCCAACTTTCATATGTACGAAACCTATAACTTTCGTACACCTTATAATAAGAGTGTACGAAAGTCAAATATATAGTTTCGTTCATGAACGAAATTAAGCAGTGAATTTCGTTCACCATGTGGCAAAGATAAATTGTCGTGAATATTCAACTAACACTTTTGAGATTCAGATATTTGATCAGCAGTAAAAAACTAATACCGCCTATTTTCTGTTATTTCTATAAACCAACTGTTCGCTGCATACTTTGCATCCAAGATGCTTTAAAAGCGGGATCTCCAGCAAAAAGCTTGTAAAGTTCCAGCTCATCTTTACGCCTAGCCAACATTACCTCTTTCAGCATTTTTTCGAATGCTAGTTCTCGGTTATGTGGATCAGGGTTGTTTTGGTATTTAGCTTCAAAATCAGGATGCTGCTTAATACTTTCTGCAATATTAATAAATTTAACTTTCTGTTCCTCTGGAGTTGCACTCCAGCCTTGGAACCATCTTTCGTTAAAGTTCTTGATGATATCGTCTAGCGGATCTCGCTCCTCTTCACCGCCATGCACTCCACGAGGATTAGGGTTCTGTGGTGTTAACTCTGTTTCTTCTGCATTAAGTCCAATACCATAATTCAACTTAACCCGCTGAAGGCCATAGGAACTTAAGTCAACGGACTCTAATAATTCATCAAGCGCTTCAGAGTCAGGGTCTTTAACAATAAGTTTTGGTATTAAGAATTTTAAAAACCAAAACAGTTTTTCCCATGCAACAATCTCATATGGCATGATTGAAGCCATCTGCCCGTAGATTTTCACGAACTGTTTAGCTTTTACTTTGAAATCAACTTTATCTTCGTCTTCAAGCTCTAATTCGTAATTAAAACGATTCGCAGCGCTATCGATGATTGGGCTAAGCGTTTGAGCATCTTCATTGTTAAAATAACGTTTAATAAAGTCTTCAACTTCATACCATTCGTAAACACCAACATCATCCATCGAATCTTTCAACTCATGCAATACATTGATGTCAGTAGCTTCTGATAACGTTGTTGAAGTGTAGAATGGGTCAAATGATGTTTTAATATCATCAACACTATTAAAGAAATCTAGCACAAACAGATCCTCTGTCTTTTTGCCAAACTTAGGTGCTGAGCGGTTTAGACGTGACAACGTTTGAACACAAAGTACACTCGCTAACTTTTTATCAACGTACATTGCGCACAGTTTTGGCTGATCAAAGCCTGTTAAATACTTATTAGCGACGACCAGTAAGCGATATTCATCTGTATCAAATTTATCTTTGGTCTCTCCTTCTGGAAAACCATTCATATCTGCTTCAGTATATTCAATACCGTCAACTTCTTTGGTTCCAGAAAATGCAATAACGGCCTTAAATGGATTGCCTTGTTGCTCAAGCTGTCTAGTTATCGCTTTGTAATAACGAATAGCTGTTTCTATATTTTGAGTAACAACCATCCCTTTAGCTTTACCTTTAAGCTTTTTGCTATTCACAACATGCGGTATAAAGTGCTCAAGCATGATTTCAGCTTTGGTATCGATGGTTTGCTGACTAGTCTCTACGTATGCACGTAGTCGTTTCTGAGCTTTCTTAGTATCGAATTCAGGGTTGTCCTGAATTGACTTTTCAATCTCATAATAACTTTTATAAGTGGTATAATTCGCTATTACATCAAGAATAAAGCCTTCCTCAATCGCTTGTTTCATTGAATACAGATGGAATGGCTTAAAACTACCGTCTTCTTGCTGCTGTCCGAATTTCTCTAAGGTACTGTTTTTAGGTGTTGCAGTGAATGCTAAGTAAGATGCGTTACCTCGCATCTTTCTTGAGCGCATAGCTTGAAGTACTTTATCTTGAGCGTCCTCAACTTCTTCTATTTCAGATTTACCCATAGCCCGGTTCATGTTGTCATGAGCAGAACCTGACTGGGAGCTATGCGCTTCATCAATGATCACAGCAAAACGTTTATCACTTAAATCACTGATACCATCAATGATAAATGGGAACTTCTGAATTGTAGTGATAATGATCTTCTTACCATTTTCGAGTGCTGACTTTAGTTCTGATGATTTAAAAGCGGGAGCTACAATATTCTTAACTTCAGAGAATTCTTTAATATTATCTCTTAGTTGTTTATCTAAAAGCCTTCTGTCCGTTACAACAATCACCGAATCAAATAATGGCTGCTCTACGCCTCTACTTCCCGGTACATCTGATGAGTGTGGGTAAGTTTCAATAAGCTGATACGCAGCCCACGTTATAGAATTAGACTTACCAGAGCCAGCCGAATGTTGAATAAGATAGGTTTGTCCCACGCCATGCGTGGCGGCATGGTTTACTAACTTACGAACAACATCCATTTGATGATAACGAGGGAAGAAAAGTGTGCGCTTTTTGAGATCATCTTTGCTTGAGCCATCTAAGCGGACAAAATGCTGAATAATGTTAGCCAAACTTTCTTTGGTAAATACTTCTTCCCATAGATATGAAGTCTTATGACCAAACATATTTGGCGGATTACCTTGTCCATGACCATTACCTTTATTGAATGGCAAGAAGAAAGTACTTTTACCTGCAAGCTTGGTGGTCATATACACTTCATCGGTATCAACCGCCATATGAACTAAGCACCTACCAAATTGCAGTAACGGTTGAGTTATATCTCTATCATTACGATACTGCTTTTGACCGTGATATCGCGCTGTTTGCCCTGTCCATGCATTCTTAAGCTCTAAGGTTATTAATGGAATACCATTGATGAACAGCACCATGTCTATTTCTTGAAGCGGGTTTGCTTTTGAATAATGAAGCTGTCGAGTTGCGCTGAATATATTTGCCGCAAAGTTCTGATGAACTTTGTCACTGCTACTTGCTAGCGGAGCTGGATACATTAAGTTTAAATGCGCGTCATCAACACTTAAGCCTTTTTTTAATAGGTGTAATATGCCGTGCTTTTTTATCAGTCGGTCAAAACGTTCAAGTACTTTACGCTGCCAATCATTAGGGCTATTGCGTTTTAGCTTTTCTAGCTCTTCTTCTTGCGTAGTTTCTAAGAACTGCCAGAAAAAGTTCGTGTCTAACGCATAATGCATATCAAAATCAGTTGGTTGACCAAGCTTATAAAACTTGTTGCCAAAATCAGGTGCAGCTTCTTGCACACCTGCTTTAATGTCTTCTAGGCAAGTTCCCGTTAATGCTTTTTCTATCGCAGCCTCTAATGCTTGTTCGTTTGTTTGACTAACCATACTTCTTCCCTAAAAATCCCAAATTTGTTCGCAAATACGCTGAACCACTTTATTTCTTTCTGCTATATCATCTTTAAGAAAGTCTTTATGTGATTTGAATCCTATAGCCTTCACTTGCTCAGGTTTTAAGAAGTTAGGGTTTTTCTCGTAGTACTTCTCATGAAGGGTTTGAGCATAGGTATTTTCTTTGATGTAGTGGTCACGTTTGTCTGAATACTTATCACTGTTAAATGACTGATTAGTGCCTTGCGGCAACAGAATCAATGCACCAATGTTGTTTCGCCATGTTTGAAAATCGGTAATTTGTTCAAATTCGTCTTTGTGTTCTTCAAACTTGTCGGCCCAAATATGCTCTATTTCAAACGGCTTGCCTTTGGGTGCAAAGTACTGCGTGTAACTAATATCTTTACCCACTAAACCATCAACATAACTACTGATGCGGCAAAGAAGGTGCTTAACAAACTTTCTATTCATGCCGTGCAATCTAAATTGCTCCACTGCATCCCATTTTTGCGGAATGTCACCAGCAAAATGCTGATAGTTTTCGATAAGCTTATTCAACTCATTACTACGCACAGCCTTGATAATATTGAACATGGTGTACTTGATAGCAGTTTGACCAAACTTCTTGTAATTCACGCTTCTGCGAACCGTAAACGTTTCTATGTACTTAGCAGTCGCATTTAATTTGGCTTTAATAGTGGTTTCATCATCACCCACACAAATTGGTGCCAAGATCATTGGCTCTTGTAGTGAGTCAGCTATTCCCCAATTTTTCACATAATGGATATGAGCAAGCGCAGGTGTATATTGCTTACTGGCTTCTTTGTAGGCCAAGTACCACTTTACATAGAATGGAAACTGTACTTTGAAGAACTGATAAAAGTCATTCGAACTTTCTAATTCAAATAATTCTAGGTGATTGTCTTTAAACCAATTGTGAAAACGAGAACCGATTAATTCAAAATCTTGATTTTCTGAGCCAGCTTTACCGGGGCGAATACTATTAGCGTAGTGACCACGGAACCATGCATGGAAAAAGCTTTGATCGGCATTTTTGTCGATTTGATGCAACGACTGTATCGCAGTTTTCCAAACATCATTTATTTCGTTACGTTGCTTTCTATCAGTGATCTTTGATAACACGTACCCCTTGAGCATCTCAGTTGATGTAAGGTTTAAACCACGGTCATTCATGGTTTCAAAGATGGTGTAAGCATTCTCATCTGAATAGGCTTTAATTTCGATAACAACAACGTTCTCAATAAACCAGTCAATGAAAAATGGCAGTGCTTTTTCGTCAATTTCTTCAGGAAAACAACTATCAATATCTAGATAGCGATTAAGCATATTTTCGACTGTTTCATCGTCATCATCTTGCAATGAGTAATCGCCTGTTTCAAAGAGTGACTTTAAGCAAGGCTCACGATTTTCATCAGTCATATTAAAAGATTTAACACGATGCTTAACAGAGAAAATTAGATCGGCAATTTGAACTTTATCGTCATCATCAAAGTCTTTTTGGCGATTATTTAGATAAATCAGCAATAGAGTGATTGAAGTAATACGCTGCTGTCCGTCAATAATCGATTTTTTAGCCGTTTCTGGGTTAATACTAAAGACAACAGGTCCTAAGTAATAACTTTGGTAACTGCCCACAGCTTCTGGTGCGTCACCGTCTTTGTATGACTTTAAAAAGGTATTAGTTAAGTCTTCTACTAAGGTTTTTATATGAGACTCTCCCCAGCGGTATTCCCGCTGGAAATAGTCTATGTAAAACTTTTGCCCTTTGAGTAAGCTATTAATGCTCGTGTCATTTGCTTCTATGCGATTTTCTATTTGCTGATTCACGTTAATTATCCTTTTACTTTTATCCTTCAATGACACCCGGAACTTTGATTTTTCCCGTAACAGCTTTATCTATTAAAGTTGCTTTATATTCTTTCAGCTTGATGATTTGTTGTTCAGCTAATGAAATTGCTTGTTCAGTCTTGCTAATTTGTTGATCAAGAAAAGATTCAATAGCGTCTTGTTCATCCCTTGGTGGGATGAGGATTTCAATATCTCCAAATTTTGACCAGCTCCTAAAGTCACTAGTGTTTTGCCTTACTCCGTTAGAAATGACTTTATAAACGTTCATAATCGCTAACATTTTAAGAAAGTATGCAATAAACCCTTTATTGTGCTTGCTATCACAGACATGGACGACAGAAGTACAGTCACCAGAATGCTTTGATATTGCAATTGCACCATGCCATGCATCCATTCCATGAACTAAAAGATCTCCTTCATTAACTCCTTGATAATCATGTTGCGTTAATGAAACTAACCCTTGATTGACATCACCTAATAACTTTGTACATCCATGATTTGAACAAATTACGGTATCGCCATTTTGCTTACGTGGCCTTTCTAGTTTTTGTAGTGAATGCTTTGCCAGAGCGATTTTCCAGTGAGAAGGAATCTCACCTAGCCATTGAATTCCAGATTCTTTCTTCAAAGTTGAAGGCTCTAAACCCTGAGTGACAGCATTTTGAATAATAACTTGGCTACGCTCTTTGAGAAGTTCAATCTGCCGTTTTTTTATACCAATCGCTTCATCTATTTGCGATATTTTGTTTTCTAAAAAGCTATATATAAGCTTTTGCTCTGCTATTGGAGGTTTGGGAAAGTAAAGCGTCTTTAAATCATTAGTAGAAACCTTCATGCGAATTGTATTTAATTTCCCAGTACCACTAAGTTTTATAAGAATCCCTTTGCCGAATTTTAACAGCCCTCTTTGAAAGCCCTCGTTTAAAAAAATCTTTTCATAATACTCAACAAGAGCATCATCTTTTTGAGTATAAAGTGCATAATACACTGGACTAATCGCACCATAGTATTTTGACATCCCCACAGCTCCAACAATAACATTCATGCTGTTCATAACAATATCTTTCGGATGTGCTATTTTGTAAGCTGACAAATCATCTTTTCTTTTATTGCCTCCTCGGCCCTCTTCAGAGTACTCAGTTACACCATGTGCAATAGACAATGATAAGATGTTTTCAGTTTTTACAGGATCATTTTTCTCATTTCGGAACTTGAATATTGCCCTGATAGGAACCAATTCCCAATTAGTAGGTATACTTCCAATCCATTCTTCACCAGACTCTTTATAAGATTTATATTTAGGTACATTCGCTAAATCGATCACTCTAATCTCCCTGAACTCTTGATACATCAACACCTAGAATATCAGCAATCAGTCCTTCAGCTTTTTGCTCAAGCTGAATAATATCTGACGCCACCTCATTCATTGAACGCAATGGCTTATGGCGATAAAAATATTTATTAAAACTTATTTCGTAACCGACTTTAGTACTGTCTAAATTAATCCATGCATCTTCGACATGAGGTTTTACTTCATCAAGGAAATATTGGTGAATTTCGCTGTTGTTAGAGTCTTTATCTTCAAGATAGGTTAGCGGTACTGACTCTACATCACGCAAATCAGAGTTAGTTTCATACGTAGTAAACTCTAATTTTTTACCTTCAACGTCACTCTCTGTTGATGGAAAGTAACCAAAATCTGCCAAATCTGACGCTTCACAACCTAAGTGATGTAATAGCTCATCAAACTTATCTTGCTTAAATTTAACAACCTTCTTAACTACTTTTACGGCATCTTCATCGTACCAACTAACGGCATCTAAAATCGCTTTCTTGTCTGAGGCACTAAGTTTAATTTCTAGCGTTTTTAACTCTACATCAACATCGGCTTTAAATTTGTTGAAGTCATTGCTTCCACTTAATTTTTTACTTTCAAACGCAGCTTTTAATTGGTTAGCCGTATTTACAAGTTCTCTAAGTTTTTGCCACTGTTTGGTATCAAGCAGTTTGCTTTTAGCTTTGGCATTTAAACTTACATTTTTGTCTTCACACCAGATGATAACGTCATTTTCGATTTTTTTTAGGAAGCCTGTTTCATATACTTTGTCGCCATACTCGCTAAACAAATATTCCATTGGTTCTCGTAGAGATTTATCAAAGCGCAGTGGGGCTATAAGTTCTTCTTGAAACTGAGCGCAACGTCTATCTGGGCGATCAATATTTACCTTGTAGTAACCAAAGTCTTTATTATCAAAAACCTTCGCGGCAATACCGACAGGATCATTGTTGTCATTTAACTTACGCTCGACATTGGCAGCACTTAGGTATGTTTGCATAATCTCTGCAATATGCTCAGGCGAAAATTCACAATTTTTGTTACCTAAATTCTTTCGCAATTTTTTAAAGAGTAGACTGGAATCAATAAGCTGAACTTTACCTTTTCGTTCCTCAGGTTTGTTATTGCTAAGTAGCCAAATATAAGTAGTGATACCCGTGTTATAGAACAAATTGTTTGGTAGTTGCACTATGGCATCGAGCATATCGTTTTCAATGATGTACCTGCGAATATTACTCTCGCCAGACCCTGCATCACCTGTAAATAAGCTGGAGCCATTATGAATAGAAGCCACACGAGAACCCAGTGGGCTAATATCTAGCCGCTTCATCTTACTTACAACTTCCATCAAAAATAGCAACTGCCCATCGCTAGAGCGAGGGGTGGCATCCACTTTTGATTTGTTACCCCAATAATCAGCTAACTCCACGATAAAGCGCGGATCGATAACATCTGAACCATCTTTAATATTCTTTAGTTCACTGGCCCAGCTCTTGCCATACGGTGGGTTTTGTGCTGAAAAATCAAAGGTTTTACCTGCAAACTCATCAACTGAAAGCGTAGAGCCAACACGAATATTTTCTGGGTTATTGCCTTTGATCATCATATCTGACTTGCATATGGCGTAAGTCTCATCATTGATCTCTTTACCAAAGAGGTGAATATCGCGTTTTGTGCCTTCGATTGGAAACTTTTCTTCTATAAAGTTCTGCGCTTCAGTAAGCATACCGCCACTACCACACGCACTATCATAAATGGTTAATGGGTCTGGCAAGTTACCTTTCAGCGGATCAAACAGTAAGTGGATCATCAATTCAATAACTTCACGAGGCGTGAAATGCTCACCAGCCTCTTCATTGTTTTCTTCATTAAACTTTCTGATTAGTTCTTCAAAAACATAACCCATGCCGAGATTCGACAATGGTGGAAGCTTATTACCATCAGGGTCTTCTTTGTCGTGCGGAGTTAAATTAATATAAGGCGATACAAACTTTTCAAGTACATCGAGTAATACATCTTTACCCGCCATATGGCGCACTTGTGCTTTAAGGTTAAAGCACTCGACAATCTCTTTTACATTGGCACTGAAGCCATTTAGATATTCTTCAAAGTTAGCCAATAATATCTGCTGATTGTTTGTAGCAGTGCTGAACAAGCTTTTTAAAGTCCACTTTGAAGTGTTGTAAAACACATAACCTGTTTCAGCCGTTAATGGTGCATCGTCAAGCTCCGTTGCTTCCATCTCTTCTAACTGAAATTTAACTTCAGCAAGCACTGCTTCTTTGGTTGGTTCTAGTAAAGTATCTAATCTACGAAGAACAACCATAGGCAAAATTACGTCACGATATTTACCACGCACGTATACGTCACGGAGGCAGTCGTCAGCAATTGACCATATGAAAGAAACTAATTTGTTGTGTACGCTGTGATCCATTGTTATTCCTATAAAAAGCGATTCTTTCGCTTTGATTAAATCTTAAAATTCTATTTGTATCCGGGCGAGATTGTCATACTCGCCACGTTCTCTAATTCATTTATATTGCTTAGCCAAAGGTGATACTCATCACCCACTAAGGAGGCATTTTTAGTACAATCTACATTCCACTGTCGCATAAGGTAGCCAAGCAGAGCCTCTCTTACTTCTAAGCCCAAAACACCATCAATCATGTTGTAATCTAGCTCTATTGCTTTTTTATGTTTAATCGATGGGTGAACGCTTAACTCAATATCAATAATGTTGTTCCAACTCATGTCATTTGCTGCGAGTTGATTGTCACTTATTGTTTGGTGAATTTCTGAAACGTTTTGTAATCGCGTGCAGACGAAATCACGAAACTCTTTGCTCTTACGATCAAACGCTCTAACGTGCCAACGTTGACCGTTATTCGCAATGGCATGAGGGACAATCTCTCTGCTGCTTTCACCTGATGACAGAGAAACATAATCGCATCGAACCGCTTTTTTACTATTGATTGCACGCATTAAAGTGGCAATCACTTCTGAATCAGGATGGATCAAACGAGTCGCATCAGAGCAATGCTCTGATGGTTGTGAACCATTCGATAAGCCATCGCCAAAACCTCTGCAAAGGCTAGTTAAAACGGCTTCAGGGTTATGGGTAAATACAGGCCGGAACTCGTTTGTACGATAGTACTGTTTATCTTCGTGTTTTAATTTAAGGTTATTAGGCGCTAATTCTTTATAAAGCGTTAAATCTCTAGAGCAAGAAGCTAGGCCAGTTTTGAAGTGATTGATCAGATCTGCACGCGCTATTTGTCCTACAAATTGCAAGCAAAAATCAATAAACGCAATACGCTCTCGTTGTGCGTAATTTAGCTTTTCTAAATCCATCTAGTTCATAAGTTATTTTTATGATTATTAATTATCAACTTACATGATTCAGGTAAAAGAAGCAATCATTTTGATAGCATCATTAAGATAAGTTAAAAAAGACAGATTGATCGCTGTTCTATATTCCCTAATTGACGGCTAATTGTAAATTCTCATCCGAATGGCACACCAAATACCACCTTATGGAACAACAAAAATTAATAAGCCGAAACACGATCAGCATGACAGGGGAACAAGGCTCAATTTCACCACCAATAAGTTAATTATTATTTGTAAAATTAATGGCTAACAAATATCTATTTGTCTGATCATGGCCATAGTAGAAGTCTATCGTCAACGCCAAGTTTAGAGTGAAAAAGTCGATATTAGATCCACGCTTTCGTTATCTTTTTAAAAACTATTTTTCTATGATCACCTTAAAATTTTTACGGAGCTTTGATCATGAATACAATTGTTAAAGACTGGCACATCGTTTCTATTATTGATGGTGAAGAAATGATAGGGAAAATTTTATGGAGTATCTGTGTCGATGAAATGACGTACCGATTCGCACCAAACGACTATTTTCATTGACCCAAAAAACAAAACCAGCCTCCACCTATTGACTTTGGCTTGGTGCTTAAAGATGTTGTAGATAGCGGCATAGTGCCTGTCGCAACGCTTGATATCGTAAAGAGGCAATAAGGCAGCACTGGGATTCCAGAGTATTCTTCATGTATAGCTCAAGGCGTTATCCCGCCAGAATTATCTTTTGGTAATGTCACTTTTCATTGGACAAATGAGGATGATATCAATCAAACATGCGTTGACTTATACACCAAGGACCCCGCTAATAGCCGCATAACAGCAGCGACGTATAAGAATGAAAAAGGTGGCATTGACGTTCTCAATAAGCATTGCCAGCAGTCTATCAACGCTAACTCAGACAATTTGGAGTTCGAGTGGCTTGGTCAGCGAGCAATACTTCCTATCAAATTGAATGACCCGATCATCTTTACAAAGAACAATATTGAAATGGGAGTTCAAAACGGTTCACTATGTACTCTTATCGGATTAGCAAGTGAAGAATCAGAGTTTGGGGAGGTCCAACTTGATGACAGTGGTGAAGTAATACAGTTGAACCAGACCTTGTTAGAGTCCATAAAGCCTGCTTATGCGATCGTTACACAAAGCCCAAGGGAGCCAATTTAAACGCGTTATCGTCTCTGTAAATAGCTCTCGCATGATAGTCAGAAACTGGCTCTATACCGCAATCACCCGTGCAGAACAGGAAATTCACCTTGTTGGCACTAAGTCCTTTCTTGAAGCCGCCATTGAACGACAAGGTGCGACAGATAAACGAAATACAGCCCTTGCCTACCTATTAACAGAAGAAATTAAAAAAGTTACCCAGTAACATAAAATTAAATTTTATATTTGTGAGTGGGAAACTATAATATTTTAGAGCGCAGTTCAGAAGGAAAAATGATGGATAACGAAACAGAAAATAGCGAAGAAGTCGTTAAAAAGCAGCGAGGACGACGTAAGAAAGGAGTTTCTGCTGACAATATCCATGAGATAGTTGATGACCTATCAAACGGTGACTATTTAAATAAGGACCGCTTCAGATACGAAATGGAACCTAGAGAGAAGTTACTTGAAATAACTGAAAAGTTAGCATTGAAGGGGTATCGTAAAAACAAGTCTCCTGCTGCGGTAAAAAGTCGAATTGAGCAGTATTTTGAAGAGCTTGCTAAAGACGGCATAACAGAAGAAAAAGAAAGCGATATCAAAGAAAGGATAAAAACGTGGCAAGACGCTGAATTCAAAGCAGATGAATCAGATATCAAGTTACTGCAAGAGGCTATAGATGCCTTGGGGCCTGACTTCTGGAGAAGATATCAAGCTAAAAAACGTCAAGCAAAACATAAGCGAAATAGCAGTAAAAGAAAAAGGCAAATCCCTATCGATTCAGAATTATTTGACAGACTTTCCATTAGAAAGGACAAAAATAACTGGGATGAATACTTGCTTAGTATGAAAGTCGATCATGACATTTTAAGAATGATAATGCTAGAAACGCATTCATCAAGTACGCGAGAGCTGGTTACAAAGCTTGAAGCAAAAGGTATTTTGAGAGAAGGGTTCATGAATAGGCACTGGATTACGTTTAGCCATTAATATGTTACCCACTCACAAGTATTAGCTTTGTTAGTAAATCGTAGTAATTACCACTTTAAAATATGAATAATCGTAAAATGAAAGAAATGAATCATGAGTGTGATGCCTGTTTTAACAAAGCTGTTGATGTGAGAACAGAAATATTCAGCTACCCTTCTGAAAATGAAAACAATGCGATCCGTAAGATTATTTTGTATCGCTGTGAACAGCACCTAGATACAAATGTACACGAAATGAGAAAACTCGCATCAATCAAAAGAGAATCAAAAAAATAAACGTTACCCACTAACATAAACTGTAACCTGTGAGAGGTTATATTTTACAAACCCTGTAATAGGTAAAAAAATGAAGAAGGTAAAAGTTGGAGATACTTGTAAAGCCGTTTGCCAAGACTGCAAAGCTGTCGTAGATATTACTTTTCAGCTCAGAGACGTACCTTTTTCAAATGGCATGGGTATCGTAGAGCAGGTATTATCTGGGGTATGTAATCAATGTGACCGTGTTATATCAATACCGCATCAATCAACACCTGAAATCAAAAAAGCATATGACAAATACACTGCTGAAGGAGGCTCTAGTGAGCAGAAAACAAAGGCTTGATAAAAACAATGTTACTTCAGTAAACAAGCCCCAGCTTGTGCCTCAAGAACTAGAGAAGCTTAAAGTTGGTGAAACCGCTGTTATCAACAACAGAACTTATATGTTGGTAGAAAACATTGAGGCTAAGGTTGTCAAAAAGGACTACAACTAATTAACGTTACCAACTAACAAGAATGATGTTTACGAAGTAATTCTAACACATGCTCTGTAGTTATGCTGGGGTCAGTTAAAGCCCTCTTCAATATTACTTCAATATCTTTAGGTAAGGCTAACGACTCTAGTTGCATGCTTGCTTGAGCTTGTTTCAGCGTATTTGAATTATCAAACCGAATAACTACTCTCTTATACTCACTTCAGTCATTATCAGGCATCTCAAAATCAACTGTGCCAAGTTGACTATAAAACGGATGAGTCTCAAACGTATAAGACTTGTCTTCGCACGAACTCTCTCGCGAGCATTCAAGCTCAGCTTCAAAGTCGATATCAATATCTGATAACGATGGGTAGTTTATGTCTAGCTGCTTCTTCATCAATACTCTCCTCACCTCATTAATTATAGCAAAAAGCCATACAAACAGGTTAAATGTTACCCACTAACAAATACCCCCCACAATAGGAATCCTGCTGCTGTGAAACAGCAGGGGAATGGCTTAGCTCATGCTGAACTCTTATGGAGCGTAGAGGCTTTTTGTCAATGATTGAGTCTAGTCATTCATAGTGAAGTTCTAGACATCTAATCTAATAGTATTTTCCAACGTCTAAAGCATTAGTATCTTCGATCAAACAATTAATTGATCTCAAAACAAAGCACAGCTCTTGCTTAAAGTCACTAAGCTGATCAGTTATTAAATTTTTTGTTGTCATTCAAGGCCCCTTATTTTCATTATTTAATGACTTTTATTTTGAGACTTAAGTTGTTCTCTCATTTCTAAAATACGATCTGCTGAATAAGGTCCGGCTCTCATGACAACAAACTCAACAAACGAAATATCAATTAACTTATGATCAGCATCTATCACATAACAACTTCCACTATGCGTGATGACTTCTAAATTATCCTCGACAGTAGATTTGCCAACAACCTTTGAAGTCACTATTTGCTCAAAGGGCCGAAATCTAAATGTTTCATCGTCAATAACAACCCCCGATAAAAACTCGCCAAGAAAGTTTTGTTCAAATTCCTTATAGTCGTAAACAGATACTATGTTGGCATCCTTTAAATATGTTTTATCCAATTGTTAACTCCCAATTAATAGCTAGACGGGAGCATTTCTCTCTGTTCTGATAATTCATCAGGAGAGTACATACACTCATGCATTAAATTGAACTCAAATGCATTTACTTCAAACTCTTTAGGTTCAGCATCTAAGATATAAAAGTCAGCACCAAAAGTTCGATATTCACGATCCTTTACTTCCATCTGCTTTGTAGTGAATAAGGTATCTCCTTCTTTACCATTTTCATTATCTTCAGCAAATGTGGCGTAAAGCACTTTTCAACCTGTTCTTCTGAATCTGACTGAATAGATATAAGTGTGGCGTTAGTTAGTTTTACTCTTGGTCTCATGTTTATGCTCCATTGATATCTTCTATGCAAAATGGACGGAAAAAACTCAGATACTTAACCTCATCTACTTTTAGTAAACTGTTGTCTGCATCAAAGTGAGACAAAACGCTAGATTGATACAATGAAATGTATTTCTCATAGTCGATAGTGTTAAAAAAGTTGGTATCAACACGGCGTGCATAGAAAACAAGGGTTTGCTGATCAATGTGAACAATGAATTTTTGATCACCATCTACGTTTTTGACTTGTAAACAAAGCTCCGGCTTGTGCCAGTCAGATGCAAAAGTAGGGATCAGTGGGAAGCCATACACTAAATAGCGCATCCCCTCAATTTTGAAGGTTGTTGGATTGAACTGAGTCTTATTTACTTTGCCGCTATTGAACAATTCTAGTGTCAACATCAACCAATTTTCATGTTTCGAAAAGCTATTTCCGTCGGATATGCAGCCCTCGAATTCACCGTCATGATTAACGTGAGTGATATACATGTACTTTTTGATGTTATCAATTGTGAGCTGTTCAAATGGAAATTTAGAAGCAATTAGCCTGTAGTAGCAACCGTCTAATTTTAAGTCTGCGTATTGGACTATCAACGGATCATCAAACGAATCAAAATATGGCCGCCACTCTAATCTAAAGTCAGCACCAGTGTTAACTATAAATTGAGCATCTTCAGGCAAACCTAAAACTTTG
Source organism: Alteromonas sp. 5E99-2 (assembly GCF_017368475.1). GTDB lineage: Bacteria > Pseudomonadota > Gammaproteobacteria > Enterobacterales > Alteromonadaceae > Alteromonas_F. The sequence continues at coordinate 61,917 of NZ_JAFNJE010000013.1, read as the reverse complement.
TATATCGTAGAAATCAGTTCTAGTGTATCAATATCAACAAGCATCAGACTTTCAATTTCAGATGCCATTGACTCGATTTCTTTATGAAGTGAATCTATGATTTCTTGATCATCGTATTCGTTGATCATCAAGTATTTAAATGAGTTGTGTTCTAGAATTGAATTTAAATTGCGGCTATCAAAAGCATCTTGCAGACGCTCATGCGCTTGTGAAAAATGGGAACAGTTATAAACACCTCTAGCCCACAGACCTTGTGCGTAAAGATCAGGAAACTCTAATAACTTAGCAAATTCTTTTGCTTGAATGTTAAGCTTATTTTTTAATTGATAAAGTGAGATCATTTAGTTCTCCAAACAACTTTTAAATAAACAATGGCCTACCAACACATTGCTTTATTTATTGTTCAAGTAACCAAATTTTTACGGATGCTCCGCTTCACTGTTCATGGACAAGATAAAAATGACCATGCGTAGGCGTAGGCTGTCCGTGCAGCCCCACCTAATATTATCGTTTAAAAATAAAAAAACAACTGTAGTGCAGTTCCAATTATTGACTTGAAATCTTAACTTTAAACTCTTCAATCCCAAGGCCAAAAAGGGATATAACCATTTCTTCATTAATATCGTAATCTTGAAATTTGTTATCAAAATTTCTCAGAATGCTATCAAGTTTATCCGCCAACACTTTAAATAAAAATAAATCGGAGCCGGGTGACAATGCAGCTAAAACTAAACGAGGATCTCGGAAAGATGCTGACCTAATCTGTATCAACAATTCGCTATAGCTACCGCACTCGTAAACACATATGGCCATAGCTTCTTGGGCTTGCCCAAGGGGGCAAGATAATTTTTTCGACAAGCGCTTCGACTGCCTTTTGATATTCATAAGCAGTTCATCTTTTTCAAAAGACATACATATACCAAACCGCATGACGTCTGGCCCACAGCACCAAAGTCATCAAGAATAGTTCGGGATCTGTTTTATCTTCTTACATCAGAGTAAATCCATTTCGTCCGCATGTGGAGACAGGCTTCTCTGAAAAGCCAATGAAATAAGGGTTATTTCAAAGAAATATTGTCGCAAATTAATAATAAGTAACACAGCATGGATAATTTTTAGGCAAAAAACAATTAAATGAAATTAAATAAAAATTATTTTTCAGCCGAAGAAATGAACTTTTTCTTTTATATCAACAGGTTAAATAAAGCGAATATATTTCATTATACAAATATGTATAATACCCCATTCTTTACAAAAGTAAATAGCACTGTTACCCTTGTTTCAAATCAACTTGAGGAAACAATGCTTAGTAAAACTAAATCCAAAATTCTGAACACAAAAATCAACCTTGGGAAACTTCCATACTTTGAGGTTGATAATCAAGACAGATACTTCGAAGAGCAATTCAAAGACTCTCAGCTTCGTTCATTGGCTTACCACACAAACGATGAAGTCGAAAACTTCCCTCTCTTATTTCACCCGACGAGAATAAAAGAATGTATGGAGTTTAATCTCTATATGATCGAAAGGCATAAGGGTAACTTTTCATTAAGTAAAAATAAGAACACCTGTAACGAAGAATATGTCTGGTCTCAAGGCGAGCTTGGAGCCAAAAAAGGCAAAGGAATTCAAGTTAGCAGCTTAGACCCTATAGCCAAAGATCTACAGCGATACCTAGACTGGATGATTGATAGCGACATATCTTATGAAGAGATTATGGCTGTTCCGCAAAACTATGATCCAAATTCAGTGGACGAAGCTGAGGCTCTTTTACCTGTATGGAATTTTAGAGAATATATAAGGCAGCAAATTAAAAACGATGAGTTGGCTTTTACAACAGGTGAAAGAGTCCTAAATAGCCTTAAAATATTTTATCTGTGGTCCTATAGACGAGCTGAAGTTGACGCGCTCCCTTTCTCTGTTAAATACAAAGCAATCTCGGTAAAACGAAATGATTATGCTAGTGCTTTATTTGCTTTACCGGGCACAAGTTACGATCATAAAAACTCAGTTAAAAAGTACATTAGTAATCTTGCTCTCGCTGCTGAGGATAAACCAAAAGACAAAAAACCAAGAAAAGGATTGCAACCGTACAACGGCGAAGAACTAAAGCTTCTAATGGATAGCGGCGTTTATCGCCATCGCACATATGGTTTGTTTTTGAAGTGTTGCTTATTTGGTGGACTCAGATCATTTGAAGTCGTTCAGATAAATCACAACGAAATTTTCAATCCTAGGCAAAAGCGCGTCGTTTTCAGATTATCTCTATTGAGAAAGTTCAACAAAGCTACCAATCTGCAAATTTCAGCAACTTTAATGCAGTTGCTTTGGGATTACACACAAACGAAAACCTACAAAGATAGACAACTTAAACACGAAAGTAAGTACGGGAAGGATAATCCTGACCAGCCTCTACCACTCTTTATCAACAGCTCTGGCGAGCGCATGAAAGAAACCAGTGTACAAAATTCAATTGCAAAAGTTAGAGCAGAATTAAAGAAACTAGGGAAACCTAATTTAGAGAGAGATGTACATGATCTTCGAGCTACTTTCGCGACATATTGGGCAATAGCCATGTTGGAAAGAGGCTACTCTCCTGATTATATAAAGAACAAACTCATGCTCTTGCTTTCTCATGAGTCCTTTCGAACAACGCAGCTTTACTTGGATTTCGCGATAGAAGGTAATGTCGGCAAGCATGGAGCAATGGACTCGTGGGTAGTTGATATCTACCAAGAAATACTGAACAAAGTTGAAGCAAAGGGAGACACTAAGTGATCCCGAAGCGTACATTAAAAGAAATCGACAAAGTTGAAACGTATTCAAAGCAACTCGCACAAGATGGGTTGGCCATTTTTGAATTAGCTTGTAAGCCTGCTAGTGAAAGAACGTGCGCAGGACATGACGTCACCATAGAGCGATTTAAAAACCTAATTAAGTACATTGAGCTATTTAACGACACCCAAGATACTAAGCACTTTCAACGATTCATTAAAAAAGGGTTCTCTGCCATTAAAGATCCGGCAGAGTGGCAATACATTGAGCAAGAATTGTATTTAAAAGAACTAAACGGAGTATTTACTAAACGAGGCGGCTCTATCTTATCTGACGTACTTAATTTGGCTAAAGTCTATTTCAACGCTCAGAACATTTGGTCACCGAGCCAATGTAAGTATGGAAAAAGAGCAATAGATATCTCAGACATGTACCTCTACCCCTCAGGTTGGTGCTCAAGTTTCTATAAGCTAGCGCGAAAGCTGCTAGATCTACCAAATGGTCACACCAAGTATAAAAGTGCGATTGGTGCAACACTTAGTGCGTTTAAAGAATCTCGCAACGACCAAGACATGATTGCTCATATTGATGCAAAAGGTAGTTTAGAAGAAGTATTAGATAAAGACGCATTGTTCAATTTGCTTATCTTTTATACACCCGACAAAAACAAAAGTAGATTGCATAAGGCCAGAAAAGTACACAACCCAGAATTACATGGTAATGAGGCCAAGCAAGCCCCAAGGAACAGCCATGTTCTTAAAGCGGGTAGTACTGAGAAAGGTGCCCATTGGCTTCACAAACTATCTCCAAAATGGTTTTCACAAGCTCAAAGTTATGTTCTCGATGTTTATGAAAATAAAGGCCAAAAGGAAGCGATTAGTACGATTACACGCCTGACCAAAATCAGCAGTGCAATTTTCGACATCAAGGACCAACTACCTAATCTAGATCATTTGCATTCTTCAGGTATTAGTGCTTTTTTTGAAAATGACTATGCACTCATAAAATCTATTTACGCCGTCGAAGATAACCGCCTAGACCAAGCTCGCGGTGAGCTATTCTTAATGCACAGTGCCATAAATGGCATCAATGTCTCTGTCACAGACATTATGGAGTACGCCATTCCGTTTGAATGTGATTCTGGTGATGATGAATATCGCTACATCATTTTAGATGGCATTGCCAAGCGATTTCCGCAATTAGCAAAAAAACTAGCTGAATACGCAAAATACGAGCTGCGAAGAATTGATGGCTTTAAAAAATCAATAGATACAACTTTCGGAGTTGTTGGCTCTCTCCAGTCAATCTTCAACAATCACCTCAATGAATTGGATAAAAATGACCTTGAGTTGCTAGCAAAACACGGTATTGATGCTTTTGAAAAAAACAACTGCCGAATAATTAAACGGATCAGATATGCACTTAAGCAAAAATTTGAATCTGATGAATTAAAGTTAGGTTCTGCGAAACAAGTGCAACGTGCTTTAAAGATCTTTTGCGAACATTACAATTTAACTGAAGTTAACGCTTACGAGATATCAGCAGGCAAGCGTAAAAAAAACGAAGACAAGAGACTAGCGTCCGATTATTACACCATTGAGGACGTTGTATCTATTACATACGCAATTGAACTAGGGCTGAGTACCAAAAGCTTATCGAGTCACGATGAGTTATTGCTGCGTCTTGCGCGAGTTTTTATTAAAACAGGCTGGAACCTTTCCCCTGTATTGAGATTAGAAGTTGACGACATACTACAGCTAAGTGCACCAATTACAGGTAAAGCCATGCACTTCGTTAGGCTTTTCAAAAAAAGAGCTAAGTATGACACTCAATTTTATGAATTCGACATGGATGCAGACAATATTGATGAAGAAGGCTTAATTTTTGGTAAGGAAGTCACAAATGCTCTATCAGACCTAGAATACATTCGTGACAAGCTATCGTCCTACTTGCGTGCTCAATTAAAACCAGATAGCAAGCTGAAGTACCGTTTAGCTCTATATAAGGATGAGGATGGTAAAACATTTGGATTCGCAAAAGAAAGCTTCTCAAGCAAAGTTAATGACGTTCTCAAGATGTTTCAATGTGACGTATCTTTCAACACTCAACGCATTCGCAAAGGTGGATTGAACTATGTTTACAAGAAATTTGCCAAGGACTTTAAGAAATACAAAAAGGCAGGCCAACATTCGTTAAAAGTGTTCCTAGATGTATACCTTAGAGATGATGGCATTGGTTCTGAAGAAAAAATAGCATCAGCATCAACAACCATGTCTGACTACTTTTCAGGTCGTCCGCTTACTGATGACATAATCATCGTTACAGAAATACCTGCTAGTACTAAGCAAACACCCTCTGGTCGATGCGCCTCCCAAGGTAACGATGAAGAAGCAGAAGCATTTCGAAAAGCTCAACAGCGCCTCAATAAAGATTCCGGCACAGAAACATCTCAATGTGGCGACTTCAACGCCTGTTTATTTTGTAGACATTTCAGGCTAGTTGCTGATGCAGAACATGTCTGGCGTCTCTTGTCTTACCAATATTATGTAGTCGGTGAAATGGAGCGAGGTGTTAGTGACTATGAAGGCACTACAGATCAAGCTGAATATATTGAAATCATTAACAATCGAGTCGATGAGATTCTAGATGAGTTATCAGAATATAGCCAAGAAGCCGTAAGCCTTGGAAGAGACCTTTTAGAAGAAAAAGGATGCCATGAAGATTGGGCTTTTTTCGCTAACTTGGGAGCGCTGTAATGCAGTTAATCGACCTAATAGAAAGTATCTCTAAGCCAGATGAAACAGGGCTATTGACCATAAAATTATTGCAAAATTTTGAGGTTAATTCGCTCAATTCGGTTGAAATCAATACCGTTGAAAGTGCAAATGAAAAGTACAACGGCCCGATCCACTTCGGAGATGACACATGGCGAGAGTCATCTTCCGAATCAATTAGCTTCAAAGGCTTAAAACCGAACTTCATGTATGAGGTGAAATCAGCAGCACTGCTGGCAACGCACTCTGGATTGTTTGAAGGTGGAGATGGCCAAAAATTTGGAACTACTGTTAGACAGATTCGTCCTTTGATTAAGTTTGCTAAACAACTTCAAAGCTTAAATGTAGACTCATTTGCATCTTTTAATTTATTGCCACCTCTTATTCGAAGAAACCACTTTGTTGACTTCATAACAAAGGAGCTAGACCTAGAATCAGGAGAGACTTTAGCAAGCCCCAGATTCTTCGGCATACACACAAACTATGGCCTGTTTTCAGAAGATTCGTTAGATATCTTCTGGGAGGAAATAGATAAACTCGGCATTACAATAGAAAGGAGCCATCCGGCAAAATCATACCCAATAATTCCATCTGGCATTTTAAAAGAAATTATTAAAGACTGTGAGAGACGGTTAAAAGAGGCAAAAGAACAAATTAGCAACTGGGAAGCTGTAAATAATGAGTTTATAGATGCTATAGGAAATTCTTTCATAGTTAATGTCGAAAACAACACCTCTTCAATAGTGAGGCAGGCTGTTGGAGAAAGCTTCAATGATAGGTTAAGAGCTGGTTTTTCTGCATTCAATAACCTGAAGTTAAATGTTTTAACCTACATTCTCACTTATACGGGCATGCGAAGAGAAGAAGCACTGAGCTGTACATTAGGTTGCGCTACTAAAAAAGATGGTCGTTATTATGTTGAGGCCGTCCTAACAAAAACCGATGAAGGTGAAATCAAGTTAAAGTGGGTAGCAAATAAGGACACATATGACGCGATAAAGCTTTTAGAACGCTATATAAAAGGTATGCATAAAAGAGCAAAAGTCATACTAGAAAACCACAGTGATATTTTAACGAGCGGCCTAAAACATCGTTTGCAGCATGGATTGGATAAGAAACTAATCTTTGGGGTCGCTGACTATCTGACGTCTATTAACTTTACTGAATCAAAGCTGGGCCAAACCTCTTCTAACCCTGAAAAAGATCCAAAGTTTTCTTTGCACAAGTTTGAATATCGATTATCTGCTGAAGATATTGACCAGCTAGAAGCACTGGACTGCAATTACAAACCAGTTCGTGGAAAATACAAAGGAGTAAAATACATAGAAGGTGAGGTTTATCACATATCACCCCACATGTTCAGGCATAACTTTGCTTGGTTCATAATTGCAAATCGCTTGGGAGAACTAGACGACATAAAACATCAGTTCAAACACCTAGCAAGCTCAATGACAATGGTTTATGCCACTCGTGGTTATCAATCAATGGACGAAATGATCAACATGTTTGAAGATTTTGAAGAACTACTTGTAGAAACAATTGCTTCAGAGCTTGCTGAAGAAGCTGAGGAGGGTAACTTATCTGGTGCGGGAGGTGAACGACTAAACAAAGGAGCAAAAAGCCTTGTATTTGACGTTGACGCTTCTGGTGAATCGAATACTGGTCGCACAATTAAGCAGATACATTTCAAAGACCTCAACTCATACAAAGAATTCCTAGTTCAGAACCTCAAAAACATACGTGGTTTACCGCATGGCTACTGTACTGGTGGTGCCGAATGTAAATTGAAGAACGTTGGCCTACCCAGCGGCTGTGTTTATTGCCCTAGTTACACGGTAACTGAAAAACAAAAAGTACACTGGCGAGCGATGAAAAACCAAGCAAATAGCATGTTAACGCGTTTCACCTCTCTTTCACCTTCCGAACAAGAGGAACATTCCTTGATGGCTGAAAGTTGGCGAAACACTGTTAATGCTGCAAAAGTTATCTTAACTGATAGCAAGCCATTTGTTGTGGACGATGAGGCTATCGCATGATCATCAATAGAATAAAATAGGTCTCCATTAATGACTAACTCTAATCAAGAACAAACAGTTGAATTGACCGGGCAAGAGCTAATGGAGAAAGCTCTAGAAAAGCTTATAGCAAATCCAACAGCAGTAATAAACCGACTACAGGTCGCTAAACTCGCTGGACGGAGCCATTCTGTCTTGCGGAAAAAATCATATGAAAAAATTCGGACTAAAATAATTGATGCTGAGAAGATACGAAAAGTCGAGTTAGAAAACCTTAGCCTCCAAGAGAGAGTAAACAAACTGGAAGCTGAGTTGGAAGAAGCCAAGTCTAAGATTTCCGAGTTGAAAAAAAATAAACCTAACGGTCCAAGTGAAAAAGAAACGAAAGAAGCGGAAGGAGCTTTAATATCCCGACTTACAGAAATGTATCGATACAATGACGCATTGAGATTTCAATTAATCGAAAAACACCAGATTGATATCGATGAAGAAACTGGCGAAATATTACATGTTGAGTTTGGAAAAAAGAGATAACTTGGAGATTAAAGTGCCAGAACAGAATCTGGCACTTTAACTAATCTACATATTTTGCTCTGTAAACTGAGCTAAGCTACTACGTTCTACCTCATCGAATATAAGAACAGAGCCTTTCTCATAATGACGATAGACGTTGACGGCGGCAGAAGCTCCACTTGAGGCGGCTGTTACAAACTTATCATCAATCTGCGCGAGGTTACCTAGTACAATAGTACGACAGTTCTTTCCACCTCGACTGAGCATCCCTTTGATTTGAGCACGCGTCATATTCTGAGCTTCATCAATAATGAGAACCGCATCATCGATAGAACGCCCTCGAAAATAAGCCATGCTGGTGAACTCAATGTTTGCTCGCTCAATGATATGCTCCACTGTAGCATGGATGTTACCATCATGGTTGTCGTCTGAATGCATTGATATCAGGGCATCAGTAATACCAGCCAATAATGGCATCGATTTTTCAGTCAAATCTCCGGGTAAAAAGCCGGGGTCGTCATCCATGAAGTCACGAGAACGAACTACGACGATTTTTTTGTACTGCTTTAATTCAACTACCTGATGTAACGCAGCAGCGACAGCTAAGAAAGTCTTTCCTGAGCCAGCAGGCCCAAGAATAATGTTTAAATCATAATATGGGTCGGTAAGTTGATTTAAAGCAACTGCCTGACGTTGGTTCTTAGGTGAGATGCCCCAAATTTTATCTTGCTTTCTAGGCAGTAACTTGGTGTATACCTTTTCGTCAGCAACTTCAGTGACCAAGCCAATGTGCCCAGCTTCATCGTACCAATACATGTTAGGTTGAACTTCATCATTAAATAATGAAACTGGGAACGCATAAACCTCGCCAGACAGTTTAAAATCTTTGTCCGACTCAATAAGATCAAATAGATCGCCCTCGAACGCTTGCACACCTGTATATAGCAGATCAACATCAGATATTTGATTATCAACAGAGACATCTTCAGCAGCTACACCTACAGTACGAGCTTTCAGACGCATATTGATATCTCGACTGACTATCGTAACGTCTTTTTTCAAATCTTTTTGAAGATGAAGTGCGTAGTTGATAATGCGGTTGTCCGCATCACTTCCAATTCCGTGCTTAAGCTCTTTCGCCATATCTAGCTGAGTATCGATGCCTATGAAAAGCTTGCCTCTTTTAGCTGTTTCAGTTGACGGTAAAGGGATACCAGCTTCCATTTCATCAGCGCTATGACCATTGATTATATCTTCTAGCATCCGAATACAAACACGTGCGTCAGCACTGACAGATTTATTAGTTCTTTCTTTTAAGTTATCGAGTTCTTCTAATACTGTTAAACAAATATAGACATCACCGCTATATGCAAGGAGAGACTTTGGGTCGTGAACTAAAGCAGAGGTATCGAGTACACGTAAGTTATTTTCTTTTGAATTATTCATTATAGATTTACCTCAAGATTATTGATTGTAGTTAGTGCCTTCTTGCTGGTTAAATCCTTACAGTTATGAGTTTCACTCTCTATTTTTTGTTTGACTGGTTCGTTATTAACATTAAAGATATTCATACTAAGCCACCTCTTTCAAGTGACAGCTCATTAAGCAATCATCATTTGCTGAATCTAGGGGTAACAACCCTGTATTTTGAGCATGATTCTTATAGTTAAAATTACTTGTTTTTTGAGAAAATAGTGTTACCCCTTGCTCAGGCCAGTAAATACGGTGGGGTAACAAGATATTGACCAAATAAGAAATTGGGTAAGGTGTTAGATAGTTGCTGTCTATTTGCGATAAGTTTCCTCCACAAATCAGCTTAGTCCCTTCACCACAACGGGTAATGATGGTTTTCAGTTGAGATGCAGTTAGGTTTTGCGATTCATCAAGAATAACGATGGCATTTTGAATGCTACGCCCACGCATAAAGTTCACCGATTTAAACTGAATATTGGCTTTTTCCATAATGTAACTCATGGAGCCTTTCACGTTTTCATCGTGTTTGTGTAGCACTTCTAAAGAATCGGTAATTGCCGCCAACCAAGGCGCCATTTTTTCTTCTTCAGTGCCGGGTAAAAAGCCAATAGATTCAGCTATTTCCGGTGTGCTTCGGGTAACAATGATTTTGTCGTACATATTCCTTTCGACAACCATTTCTAGCGCTGCGGCTAAAGCTAGCAGGGTTTTACCGCTACCCGCGGGTCCTGTGAGTATAACTAAATCTATGTGTGGGTCTAGCAAAGCATGCAGCGCCATGGCTTGGCCAATATTTTTAGGTGAAATTCCCCATGCGTTTCGACCCATAATTCGTTCAACACCTAGGTCTAACACTTCGATATGTTCATCGGAAATATGTTCAACCAAACCAGCGAATTGATTTGATTCATCAACAAGAAACTCGTTGATATAGGCATCGGGCACTAAACTACGTTCAATAGTATGAACTGTATCCCGACCTTCAGTTTTACTTTCAACGGACTTAACTTGGTCCCAAAAGTTACCTTCAAACTCGTGATAGCCTTTAGACAGGTATTTAATATCCGTAACTAACTGATCGGTGCGGTAATCTTCAACTTGTGCCAGCCCTGCGCCTTTGGCTTTTAAACGCATATTGAGGTCTTTGGTTACCAACACAACTGGCTGAGGTGAGAATTCATTTTGTAAATGTAGGGCGACGTTAATAATGCGGTTGTCGTTTTCGTTAGAAGCAAATACTTGTAAGTTTTTAACCATACTCAAATCGCTGAATATAGATAAGGTTCCAGTAGGCGCTGTTGGCCCCGACCCTAAACCTTTTAAACTTACCCCTGCAAGCATTTGTTCCGGTGTAGCGTCGTGGAGTAAATCTTCCATTGCTCGAATTGACACTCTAGCATCTCGAGCAACGTCCTTCTTGCTGTCTTTGATGTAGTCGAGTTCTTCAAGTACTGTCATTGGAACAACTACGTCATGCTCTTTGAAAGACATAAACGCGTGTGGCTCATGCAGTAGTATGTTGGTATCAAGGACATAAATCTTAGTGGAATCACTTTTTTTCGGTGGCATAGTTCACTCCTTTACCCTCTCTCTTCCAACATTAGTGCAGTTTGCAAAAAAACACACCAATTTCTTGCAGATTTTTGCATTGCTTGCCACGCTTACATACAATACGCGCCGCACAAAATCGTGCATTGTCGGCAAGGAATTTTATGAGTAACACACCGTCGTTTTCTATGGGCCAGCGTTGGCTAAGTAATACCGAAAGTGAATTAGGCTTAGGTATGGTTATGAATGTTGAGGGGCGTACTGTTGAAGTACTTTATCCCGCAACAAATGAGAGCCGTACTTACACGCAAAAAGATGCACCGCTCACGCGCCTGATATTAGCGGAAGGTGATAAAGTAAAAACAGCTACAGGTTGGCCTTGTCGCATTACTGACGTAGAAGAAAACCAAGGTGTTGTTATTTATCGCGCTATTCGCGAAGACGACAAATCAGATGTAGTAATTCCTGAGACTCAGCTAGATCACAACTTACAAATGGACAAACCCGAAGAGCGTTTGTTTAACTTGCAAGTTGATCACCCTAAATGGTTCGATTTACGCCTTGCATCACTTCACCATAGATATCAGCACGGTATATCTGAAGTACGTGGTTTATCCGGTGCTCGTATCTCTCTTATCCCACACCAAATTTACATTGCATCAGAAGTGGCAAATCGCCACGCCCCGAGAGTGCTGTTAGCCGATGAAGTTGGACTGGGTAAAACTATCGAAGCCGCGCTTATTATTCACCAGCAAATATTATCGGGCAGAGCAAAACGGGTATTGATAGCGGTACCTGATTCTTTAGTTCATCAATGGTTAGTAGAAATGCTGCGCAAAGTGAATTTAGCCTTTGCCATATTTGATGACAGCCGTTGGGAAGCTATTAAAGAATCAGAAGAAGGAAACCCCTTTGAACAAGAACAACTTGTTTTGTGCAGCACGTCGTTTTTAACGGGCTCCGAAAAGCGTCTTGCCGCTTGCGCAGAAGCTGGATGGGATTTATTGGTTGTTGATGAAGCCCACCATTTAAGTTGGTCTGCTGAGGCACCATCAGAAGAATATTTAGCGGTAGAAACTTTAGCGGCCCAAAGCGCTGGCTTAATATTGTTAACTGCAACCCCAGATCAGCTTGGCCATGAAAGTCATTTTGCACGGCTTCGCCTGCTAGACCCTGACCGTTTTTACGATTACCAAGCTTTTCTAGATGAAGAAGAAAAATACGCAACCTTAGCTGAAGCGGTTTCCCCTCTATTCGAGAATGCGCCCTTATCTCAAGCCCATACAGATACATTGACCGCGTTTGCACCAGAAATCATGGCGCAATTCACTCATGTTGAATCTGACGAAGAAAAACACGAATTACTCACCCAGCTTATCGATTGTCACGGTACAGGTCGTTTATTGTTTAGAAACCGCCGTGCCAATATAGCAGGTTTCCCTTCAAGAAAGCTTATTCGCCACCCACTTGAAGGCGCTGACGAGTTAAAAGCCAAAATAGTGTGGCTCATTGGCCAGTTGGAAATTTTAAAACCAGAAAAAGTGCTACTTATCTGCCAACGTGCAGACACGGCGTTATTACTAGGTGAAACACTGCGTACGCAAACGGGTATTCGTCATACTGTATTCCATGAAGGCATGAGTATTGTAGAGCGAGATAAATCAGCTCACTTTTTCTCTGATCCTGACGATGGCGCACAAGTTATGTTGTGTTCTGAAATTGGCAGTGAAGGTCGAAACTTCCAATTTGCTCATCATTTGGTTTTATTCGACTTACCCATGAGCCCAGATTTACTTGAACAACGTATTGGTCGTCTCGATCGTATTGGGCAAACTCGGGATGTCAATATTCATGTTCCTATTATTGAAAATACCTCTCAAGCTGTTTTAGCTGACTGGTATGAACATGGCTTAAATGCCTTCGAGCAAACGTGTCCAACAGGCCGTGCGGTGTTTGAACAAGTACAAGCTCAGCTAGATGAAGCTATGCATGTGCCAGAAGACGACGAGTTAATTGAGAACTTAATTCAAGAAACCGCCGACATTAATCAGGCGCTAAAAGCACAGCTAGAGGAAGGCCGTGACAAACTGCTTGAACTTAGTGCCTCTGGTATGAATAAAGTTGACCCATTGTTAGATGAAATTGTAGAGCAAGATACGTCATCTGAACTGCCTCGTTTTATGAGCCGTTTATTTGATGCCTTAGGCGTTCACCAAGAAGAAAAAGATGTCGATACCTTTATTCTAACGCCCACAGAAACCATGGTGAGTAACCTACCAGGCTTAGACCCAGAAGGCATGACGGTAACTTATCGCAGAGCAACAGCGACATCTTTAGAGCATGTACACTTTTTAACTTGGGATCACCCTTTAGTGCAAGCGGCAATAGACAATGTATTGCTTGAAGTCATAGGTAAAAGCTCACTGGCGTTTATTGCAGATAACAAACTGCCTAAAGGTCAATACTGGGTAGAGTGTGTATTTAAACTACAAACTAGTGGTCCAAGTGAATTACAAATTGACCGTTTTCTTCCGCCTACCCCTATTCACCTGACTATTGACCCCAACGGCAATGCCTGTGATTTGTCTGCGGAAGTAAGCCGCAAGGTGAATCGCAAAATAGCCAAACAATTGGTTGGCGCACTGCAACCCTTAATAGAGCAGCATTTAACCACCGCAAGGGATATCGCTCAGTCTCGAGCCGATCTTATTTTGCAAGGTGCGTTAGCAGATATGCACGAGACTATTGGTGGTGAAGTAACACGTTTGCAGACCTTAAAAACCTTGAACCCTTCAGTACGAGACTCAGAAATTGCGTTTTTTGTTGCACAACAATCGCAGTTAGACACCTTGCTAAAAAATGCGGAAGTACAACTAGACGCAATAAGAGTCATAGTAAATAACCCAACATGACACTAAGGGATTTTGTCTATCGCCCACCGGCTCGCCCTTATTTACCCCTGCTGTATGTTGATGACCACATTGTGGTTATCAACAAACCCAGCGGGCTTTTAAGTGTGCCTGGTAAAGAAAAGGCTCATTTAGATTCGGCTTGGTATCGCGCTAGCCGTGTTTTTCCTTCGGTATCTGTTGTGCATCGTTTGGATATGGCAACCTCAGGGGTATTAGTACTTGCCAGAAACAAAGCCGCTCATAAACATTTGTCGTATCAGTTTGCTAACCGTATCACTCACAAACGCTATTATGCCCGTTTATTTGGAGAGCCAGACGCCGACAAAGGAATAATGAACATTCCATTAATTGTGGACTATCCCAATCGGCCGTTACAAAAAGTCGATTGGGAAAACGGTAAACCCTCTTTAACCTGCTATAAAGTCATTCAGCCAGAACCTTTCGGTATGCTTGTTGAGCTACATCCAATTACCGGGCGTTCGCACCAATTGCGCGTACATATGCGCGAATTGGGTACGCCCATACTCGGCGACCGTTTATATTCTCCAGTAGAATCGGTAAAAGCCGTTACTCGACTGCAACTCCATGCGCAAACCATAAATTTTGTTCATCCGTTAACGGGAAAACGAATCAGCTTTAGCGCCCCTATACCTTTTAGTCAATATTCCCCACTTTGTTTAAAAGAAACCTATACTGAAGCTAAAGAAATGCTGATACAGCACGATATAGAGATATCAGACTTTATAGAGTAACTTTCGTTGAATTTTCGCTTCTTGGTATGTGTCGTTGCACTTATTCTTTGCCAGCATACCGTGTTGGCTAGCGACATTGCGCGTCAATTTCCCACCCATACAGTGAATGAGATTAACCTCGAAAACAGCGCAACATATAGCATAAGAATTGATGCTCAACGACCTTTAACTCTCGGTTTAGCTACGGTTTTTGTCAGTCCAGGAAGAGGAAAGTTATCTTTTTATTCAGCATTAGATTTAGCCAATGAATTGGCGCAAAAAGGCTGGCATGTCGATCTTGTATCTTCTAGTTGGTTATCGTCACAACCCAACCCCAAAATTGACCTAATTGACAAAGAGAGCATGAAAGACGCAGCAACTATGACTGACGCTGCAAGCATGAAAGAGACTGAAACCATGGCTATGACGGAAAAAAACATACAACCTTGGATGTCGACGCTAGAGCCGGATATCGATTTCACTTCGCTACAAACACAAATGGTTTCGCTGGTTAATCATTTAAACGACACCACCGATACCAATGGTTTTAGGTTATTTATTGCAGAGGGCGTAGTCGCAGCATTACTGTTAGCTTCAGCATCAGACACGTTGGTTGCTACTCCTGACGCTGTTGCTTTAATTTCTCCGTTTTGGCCTCAAAACGAAATAAATAATACAATTCCAGAATTGACCGCTGCTTATCCTTATCCACTTTTAGATATTGGATTTGCTGCTTCTAATCGATTTGCGTTATCGACAATTAACGCAAGAAAGACGCAAGCCAACGTAAAAATAAAATTAGATTATCGCCAACGTATGCTGCCGAGAGCCCAGTCACGTACGGCAATTGACTGGGTTGGGACCGAAATAGTGGGTTGGACAAGATCCTTAGGATGGTAATGCGAATTAATTAATATTGTCTATACTCTAAAAGGTTAGTTTTTGACAACACAAAGAGTATGGCCGTTAGTAACTTCATCAGACATAAAACAGTACAGCTAGTGTATTACGTTCGCGGATTTTGGCGAGGCCTAATTCCGTATAGCGAAATTAACTTGTTTGTCTGGGACACCTTTGAAGAATGGAGGCAGGTCACGAATAGACATTCCTCTCCCCTGAGTGAACGAGAACAAGTGTTTTGGCACTTAATTTATCAAGTGCATGCTTTGCCTCCAGATTCACTTCTTCAAGACAACACGCTTCGCACAGAGCTTGCACAGTGTATTGAGTTTCTTGAACACGGCGGGTTTAAACCTTTTGAGTGTGTTGGAATTCGCCCTTAAGGTGTTGTAATTTTACCGTAAAGAAGGTCAAATGGCCTTTGTATTTTCTTTAGAGTTTCTTTTTTGACTTCGCTCAAACACGCAATATCACAATTTCGCGACAAACGCCTTCTCACCATTTTTTGCTTTGGCATCGCCAGCGGTTTTCCTTGGATAATGATAGGTTCAGTCATGTCTGCATGGCTGAAAGATGACGGATTTTCACGAACTGACATTGGACTTTTTGGCCTTGTGTTTGCTATGTATACCTTTAATTTTGCCTGGTCTCCATTAGTAGACCGACTTTCTTTACCTATTTTTAAACGACTCGGTCGAAGGAAAAGTTGGGTCTTTGCTATGCAACTGCTGTTAGTTGTCTTTTGCCTAATTATTTCCCAACTGCAATTAAGCACCCAAATTTGGTGGCTAGCGCTTTTAGGTGTTGCCATTGCAACCAGCTCTGCTACTCAAGACATTGCGATTGATGGTTATCGAATCGACAGTATGGGCAATGACAAAGCAGCCATGACAGCGTCATCCTCTATGGCTACCGCTGGGTGGTGGACAGGCTACGGAGGTTTAGGCGCTATTCCTTTTTTCCTAGCAGACCTTCCCGGTTGGAGCTGGCCTCAAGTATATTTAGTGTTAGCTGGAATCATGTCATTACTGGCGTTAATAACCTTGTGCGTAAACGAGCCGCCACTCATACAAAGAACGAGCGAAAATAACACTGAATCCATGCCTCTATGGTTCGTTAATACATTAATAAAACCGTTTGCTGATTTCTTTGCTCGTAATGGAATAAAAATCGGCCTTACCATTTTGTTGTTTATATTTTCGTTCAAAATTGGAGAAGCGTTCGTTGGCCGTATGAGCATTGTTTTTTACAAAGAACTGGGGTTTAGTAATTCAGACATTGGAGCTTATTCAAAGTTAATCAACTGGTGGGTTACTATTGTGTTTGCCATTATTGGTGGCGCCTTCACTATACGCTTTGGTATTTATAAAGGGCTTGTAGTCGCTGGCATTGCGATGGCGGCAAGTAACCTGATGTTTTCAGTGATGGCTCAAGTTGGCCCTGACCCAAGCTGGTTTATTGCAGCAGTGGTAATCGACGGTTTCACCGCAGCGTGGAGCACAGTAGCTATGGTAGCCTTTATTTCACTACTGTGTAATCACACTTTTTCCGCTAGCCAATACGCGTTAATGGCATCTGTGAGTTCCTTTGGTCGAACTGCGCTTTCAGGGGCCAGTGGTTGGCTAGTAGATATCATGAATGGCAATTGGACCTTATTCTTTTTAATCACCGCATTAATGGTTATACCTGCGCTAATGTTATTACGGCATCTCAAATCAAAATTACCCCTACTCAATAATTAGCTGAAGGCGTAAATAATAAAATTGCTTAAAAAGGCCCTTGAAATGCATATACAAAAGTTATACATTATATTCTCGATGTATATTTATTAAGGAAGTGCCACCATGGCTAAAGTTAAAACAATCAAAAAAGAAATTAAAGCTAGAAAATTAAAAATCGCAAAACAAGAAAAAAAGCTTAAAAAACTTAAGAAGCAACTTAAAAAAGCGTAATAAAAATACAAAAAAGCGACCTTCGAGTCGTTTTTTTGTATCTGCTAAAGCGAAAGTTGAAAACCCGATTTAACAGGGCTATTCTGCCAGCTATAAATCGACAACCTTTATTCATTCCAGCATGACTCCACATACAGCACCACTTCGATTCGCCTACGTCTTACTATCTTTACTTTTACTGTCGGCATGTAATGGAAAAGTCATCACACCACCAACTGATGAGCACACTACTTTGACCAATACCGTGAAATTTGCTTCTTTCAATGTGTCGTTTGCTCACGATGGCGATCCATCGGAGAACTTTGAACAATGGGTAAGCTTTATGAATATCCCCGTTGAACAACAAAAAGTGCTCATTCAGTCGTGGAAAAAGGGGACATTAGATGAAAGCCAGAACCGACTAGCTGAACGTATTATTCAAATTCGCAATGTTGCCGCCATTATCCAAAAAGTACGACCCGATGTGCTGTTACTCAATGAATTTAATAACGACGGAACAGGCAAAAACACCCTAGCGTTAACAGGGTTTCAAACACACTATTTGTCCGTAAGCCAAAGCATGAATAGCGTTGACGGTGGCGACATGCTAGAGCCGATTCACTACCCTTATCAACAAAGTTACGCAACAAATACAGGCCTAGCTTCAGGAATGAATTTAACCAAAAGCGCAACGGGTTATGACAATACAAATCCTAACAACGCCTATGGATACGGTGTTTATCATGGCCATTATGCATTTGCCTTGTTGTCGAAGTATGAAATTGATCAAAACAACACTCGCACGTTTCAGACATTTAAACGCAAAGATTTACCCCACGCAGTCAATCCCACCATTAATGTTTGTGATGATACAAAACCCTTGCCCTCAGCCATGGCATGTGGCGACAACTGGTTTTCCGATGAAGAATGGCAGAACCTAAGATTGTCTTCAAAAAACCACGTTGATGCGCCCATTCACATTCCTACCCAATCGGGAGTAAAAACCATTCATGCTCTGTTATCTCACCCTACTCCACCGGCATTTGATACCTTTAGCGACAATAATAAATACCGCAACAGTGACGAGAACTTGTTTTGGCTGCATTACATCAGCAATAACGACACCAGCGTCTTATATGATGACAAGGGTCAATACGGTGGACTTGGAAAAGAAAGCTTTGTGATCATGGGCGACTTAAATGCTGATACAACATGGGGAAGAACCACTGACGAGAGGTTCAATGGTATTCAACAGCTTATGTTTCATCCACTCGTCAATCAAAAGGTTACCCGTATCGACGGTAATCACTTTCCTGTTTCCTTAGGAGCTGAACAAGAGCCAAATAAGCGCAACCACCCTCACCCGAAAATTCGTACAGCGACCTTCGGAAGCAAAGCCGATTACAGCGTGCCCTCTGCCGATTTGCAGGTGCTTGATTCTGGTGTGTATTGGCCCGCTGAATCTGAGTCCGGCCGCTTACTGTTCAACGACCCACGTATAGGGCAACGGGGAACAGATAAAGAAGTTTCATCAGATCACCGATTGGTATGGGTAACTCTGGACGTATCCAACTAACGCTATATTGATAACTGGTATGCGCACATATTCACTGCGCTTGCCAGATTAAGTGAATCAATAGCACCATTCCCCGGAATAGTAAAAGCCTGAGCGTTACATTTCGCTAACGCTTCTTTGGGTACACCTCTAGCTTCGTTACCAAATAAATAGCATTGATAATCGGCAAATTCTGGAGTAGAAATCGGTTTGCCTTGCATGTCCAAGTATGCAAATTGGGTATAGCGCTTTTGTAAATCCGCTAGCGTCACATCTAATTCCATAGGTACATGAAATATCGCCCCCATACTTGCGCGAACCACTTTAGGGTTAAAAGGATCGACGCTATTTTCACTCAGCAATAATTTGAAATTCCCAAACCACGCCAACGTTCTCAATATCGTACCTAAGTTACCGGGGTCTTGTACTTCGTGCAGGTAAACACTGGGCATAGTGTTTTTTAAAGCTGGAGCAACATTAGCCTTACTGGGTAAGGGAACACAAGCAATAATACCTTGAGGGGATTTCGTATTACTCAACTGAGACATTTGCTTGTTGTTAACCACTACCAAGGTATAGTCAAACTGTAACCTTGCCGCCCAGTCTTGGTAGTCGCTGGTGACATAAAGCGTAATATCGGTATAGTCACTTTTAGACAAGGCTGCTTTTTGTAACTCCAGTACTAGATGCTCTCCTTCAACTAGATAATAGCCAAATTGCGCTCGGTACTTTTTTTGATGTAACTTTTTGACGTCGTCTAATTTCATGTCGCCTTGCCTAACAGCTATAACGGAGTCTTAATAGGGTGAATTATATCTGTTTGCGTAATTCAAGTCAGAAAAAACCGCTGTCATAGGTTAAATGCAAATAAACCTCTGAATTGTGGCGCCAATGAATTGGAAAATATCCGTTGCCCGCTTACAATAGGCGGGATTCCAAAAACAGTAACGGCAGAGTAATTTATGGCACAGTCAGGCAGCAGTAAAAAATGGATGGAGGAACACTTAAGTGACCTCTATGTAAAAAAAGCCCAAGCTGACGGCTACCGCTCTCGTGCTAGTTATAAATTGCTTGAAATCAATGAAAAAGACAAACTCATTCAGCCCGGTCATGTGGTTATGGATTTAGGTGCAGCGCCAGGTGGTTGGTCGCAAGTGATTGCGCCCATAGTTGTAGACTCAGGGCGCCTGATATCCTCCGATATCCTTCCTATGGATAGCATCATTGGTGCGCATTTTATTCAAGGTGACTTCACCGAAGAATCTGTATACAACGAAATACTAGCTGCGTTAAATAACCAAAAAGTTGATGTAGTAGTCTCCGATATGGCGCCAAATTTAAGCGGCGTAAAAACCACAGATCAGTACTCATCTATTTACCTTGTTGAACTTGCCTTAGACATGGCTCGAAATGTTCTTAAGCCCAATGGCAGTTTTTGCGCCAAGGTGTTCCAAGGTGTGGGTTACGAAGCCTATGTAAAAGACGTACGCCAATCTTTTAACAAAGTGATTATTCGCAAGCCCGATGCGTCCAGACCCCGATCACGAGAAGTCTATGTAGTAGGTAAAGGCTTTAAAGGTTAAGCACGTATTCCTGTACCTTGTGCATGCACTGATTTAAAATAGTCTAGCCCTGACAGAAAGGCTGTCCGGCATATTCAAGAGACTGTTTACTATGTTGCGCTTAACCGATATCAAATTACCCCTAGATCACGATGACCAAGCCATTGAACACGCTATTTTAGCCAAGCTTAATATTAGTGATAATGAGCTAGTATCTTTTGATATGTTCAAACGAGGTTACGACGCGCGAAACAACAAAAATATTCAGCTCATATACACCTTAGATGTTGCTGTCACTAATGAAACCGAACTATTAGCCACCTTTGAAAAAGACCAACACGTTCGTCAAACCCCTGACATGACGTATAAATTTGTCGCTCAAGCCCCCAGTAATCTAACCGAACGCCCAGTGGTCGTTGGGCTTGGTCCTTGTGGTTTGTTGGCGGCTTTAACGCTGGCACAAATGGGGTTTAAACCCATTATTTTAGAACGCGGAAAAGTGGTTCGTGAACGCACCAAAGACACCTTTGGTTTTTGGCGTAAAAAGAATGATCTTAATCCCGAATCCAATGTGCAATTTGGCGAAGGTGGTGCCGGTACATTTTCCGATGGCAAGCTTTATAGCCAAATAAAAGACCCCAAACACTATGGCCGTAAGGTACTAAAAGAATTTGTCGACGCTGGTGCTCCCAAAGAAATCATGTACGTCAGTAAGCCTCATATTGGTACTTATAAACTGATCAATATGATGGAAGCCATGCGTAAAACCATTATCGAACTGGGCGGTGAATTTCGCTTTAGTACTCGCGTGGAAAAGCTAGATTTCGACACCACAGATGACACCAACAAACGCAAGATAAAAGGTTTGTTCTTGTCTAATGACGAATACCTGAGTTGTAAACACGTTATTTTAGCCATAGGCCACAGCGCTCGTGATACCTTTGAGGCTCTTTATGACCAAGGTGTGTACATTGAAGCCAAGCCCTTTTCAATTGGCTTTAGAGTTGAGCATAGACAAAGCATGATCGACAGTTGTCGGTTTGGCGATAACGTGGGTAACCCAATCCTAGGTACCGCAGATTACAAATTAGTGCACCACTGTAAAAACGGCCGCTCAGTGTATAGTTTTTGTATGTGTCCTGGTGGAACTGTGGTTGCCGCTGCATCGGAAGAAAAACGCGTTGTTACCAATGGAATGAGTCAATATTCCCGTCATGAAAGTAACGCAAACAGCGCCATCGTGGTGGGCATTACCCCTGAAAAAGACTACCCCGGACACCCATTAGCGGGTATAGAATTACAGCGTAATTTGGAATCACTCGCGTTTCATGCTGGCGGCGAAAACTACCATGCCCCCGCACAATACATAGGTGATTTCCTCAATAATAAGACCAGTGCAACAACCCCAGAAGGTGATGTAAAGCCCTCTTATACTCCGGGAATAACCTTAACCGATTTAAGTAAGGTCGTGCCTGATTATGTAACCAATGCCATTCGTGAAGCCATTCCCGCTTTTGATAAAAAGATAAAAGGTTTTGCCAAAGCAGATGGGTTACTGACCGGTGTTGAAACCCGCACTTCTTCGCCTATTTGTATTAAGCGAGACAAGGATTTTCAAAGCGTTAATGTTCACGGTTTATACCCAGCAGGAGAAGGCGCTGGCTACGCGGGCGGAATTTGGTCGGCAGGTATCGACGGCATACGCATTGCAGAAGCTGTGGCCTTGTCTATAACCGAAAACAACTAATACAATGACTAGCCAAACACGTAGGAAAAAAACAAAATGAGGCTGTTTTATTGGCTCACTATCCTTGCTAGCTTGTCTTGCTCCGCAAAGAATAATGGATTCGATATTGTCGCCTTGGGTACAGCGGGGGGAACAAAAAGCAGTAATCTGTCGTCGTTTTTAATTGCTCCTCATGGCAGTCAATCCGGTGTTGCTTGCGATGCAGGTAGCTTAGTTGACGGCATAGAAAAAGCGGTAGAACAAGGCAGTTTTGTTGAAGCTAATGACTCAATAAAGCAAAGAAACAATGGGATAGTTATTCCTCGTTCATCAACACATCAGCTTACTGGAAATGTATTACAGAACTATATAAAAGGGTATTTGATTTCCCATAGTCACTTAGACCACTTGGCAGGTTTACTCGTAGGTTCGGTAGATGATTCGGCAAAACCGCTTTATGCTTTTGAACCTGTATTACAAAACATTGAAACCAACTATTTTAATTGGCAATCGTGGCCAAATTTTGCTGATAAAGGCAAACAACCTAGGCTAAATAAATACCAATATCGTGAATTACTTCCCGATAAAAAGCAGCAAATTCACAATACCGATATGTTCGTCACAGCTTATCCGTTAAGTCACAGCGGCCAACTATCAAGTGCTTTTGTAATTGAATATCAAAACGACATAGTTCTATGTTTGGGTGATACAGGCGCAGATTCCATTGAGCAAGTCGACAAGCTAGCCTCATTGTGGCAAGCCATCAAACCTGCCGTATTAAAGGGGCAGCTCAAAGCGATTATAATAGAAAGTTCTTTCTCAAATGAAAGGCCTACTAACCTGTTATTTGGGCATTTAACGCCTCAATTGGTAAACCAAGAAATCGCTTTCCTTGTACAAATCCTTGGTGAGCCTTCGGCCATTAAAGGACTTCCCATCATTATAAGCCATATTAAACCGGTGTTACGTCGCCCCAATCCAACGAACCCCGTAACAATACAAGAAAAAATTCTGGCTCAATTAACCGCAGAAAACCCCTTCGGTGTTAATTACATTATTCCTGAACAAGGACAATATTGGCATGTTGAATAGTGTCTTGGTAGGTTAATTGAAAATTCATACTTTATTTCGGAAGTCTTAGCCTATTTCTTTTCGTAACACTTTAATGGGAAATATGTTCCTATCCAATGCTTATAATTACTGGTAAAAATAATTAAGGTTAGCAGTGACAGCCAGCCAATTATTGGCAATGATAGCTTAAATGCGCCCAAGGTAATCAAGCATAATAGTATTGATACACCCCATGAATAATAATAATTAACTTCAATGATTGAGCCGCACCCTAGGCATTCAGCTCCAATAAATAAGTCATTCTCATTAACACTTTGAATTTTACATACGGGGCACTTCCTAAGCTTTGGCTTCATAATGACATCATTACTTATAGCGACTAAACGACAATATTTGTTTTTGCTGTAAGATAATCGACTTCTATTGGCATCTTATGATTTTTAGGTATTTCAGGAAAGTCAGCTGGGGAGCTAAGTCCAAGTTTGAGTATCTGTTTATTTTCCGTAATTTTGGAACGAATATTCATACCAAAAGACTCGGCTAGATCTACAATCAAATAAGGTGCAATGCTAAGAAATGCCCCCTGAGAATTATAAATATCTGAGTGTCTGTTATTGGCCTCTTTATGATGTGCTAGCAGCATAGAGTCTATCGCAGCAGACAAACTATTTTCATCTCTTTTAACCAAATGAGAAATGGCCTCAACAGACCCCGGTAATACTAATGTATACTTTTTACTCTCCATTTTGCTAAACCAATCCAAATATGGAGTATAATCACATCCCAACTTTAAACACGAAATGACTGTGAATAGATGAGTGATATACTCATTTGTATTGCTACTAGCTAACGAAACTATCTGTTTAGCAATGTCAGTCACGTCTTCTAATTTTATTGTTCTTGCCAGAAAAACAGCTTCTAAACTTTTCAGCGTACTCTCAGAATGAGCTTGAACAGCGGATAAACTCATTTCATTTATGTGCATTAGTGTATTATTTCGAGACTCTAACTTTTCTGATAATGCAGTTTCATATATATAGATACCGTAGTATACACCTGCCAATGATCTATATCTGTTAGCTACTTTTGCCCCCGGCAAACTCATATTTGGTCTGGTTTGAGCTAAGCCTTTCAGATAACTTAGCCTGAACTCAATTTCATCTTTTACATTCATACCATATGCCTTACAACAAACACAGTGACGTATATAAATACGCCACTCTTAAAGCTTTTTTGGCTCTATATTTAGAAATCCCCAAATATCTGCCACACAATAATTTACGGATTAATCGGTACTTCAATAATTACGATATCGTCCAATTTGTCAGAACCATTTTTTCCAAAGGTTGAATCGTTGGCAAGTCGTTGGGTGATTCCTGAACCAACATATCTAGATTTAGTAACCCTTAGAAAACTGCCGCTAATGCCGTTGAATACAATAAGCGTAACAACTATAAAAAAAAGATGCAGCAAGCCCAAATAATATACCTGTGACGTGCGCTACTGTAGCTGAATTGGAGTTTAATAGTTCACCACTAATTAAACCGATAATACCGACTATTCCGATAGTGTAAGAAAAGCCTTGAGGTAAGTTATTTTTGTAAAAGCAGTTGTAACCTAATAGCCAACTAAAAAGAGCAAAATTACCAGATGAAATACCGCCATAATTATCAAATACACTCCCTCCGAAGACAAACTGACAATAAGCACCAACGGCATTACCAATAATAAATATGAAGGTACTTTTATACCCAGTTAGAGAAATAGATAACGTCCCCACCATTAAAAGAGTCAAATAGTTTACAAAAAAGTGAAGCAAAGAATAATGAAGGTTGGGGCCTGTAAAGAATCGCCAATAATCCTGATTAGAAACCTCTTCATACATAATGCCATAAAGTTCAAATACAGCATCAGTGGTACCTAAAAATTGTTGAAAAAACAATTGTAAAAAAGCTATTCCACCGCCATACAAAACACAAAATAATAATGCTTTTCGGGGTACTACAGAGTTAAATAACCAATAATAAAATAGTGACCTTTCCTTTATTAATTTTGTATTACTTAAACCAAGCTTATAGGTTAAGAAATACGCCAAACATAAACCAATAAATCCTAGGGCACTACCTACAGCTTCATAATCGAATTTGTAATTGAAAAAAAAATGTAATAGTAAAAAAAGGTACACAGGAATAATAGAAGTAACCGATATTACCTTATACCTGTATTTCAAATTATTTTTAATGATTTTCCGATATTTACTACAGTAAATTGGAGGAACCATCCGATGAAAACGATTCAAGTTGATTAGCAGTCTTTGCTGAGGTTGCCACCTCCTAATACGCTCGCGTTGCTCTTCTAGCGAGCTTAGTTTTATTTCATTTTTATTCAACTTTCCCCAACAATCCCCCTCTTTTAAAGGAAGGTTTGTATGTGAAAGCCACTCAACTCTATTCATTAACTTTACCTACGTATTTCCCTAGGTATGCCCAAATTTGACTCTTGCCTAGCCAAGCTTGTGATAAAGCTATTAGACTATCTAATGGCTGCTCACTATATCAATTTTGTTTAATCGTTATGCTAGCTGAAACTTATAAGAGTTCTCGATTTAAACAGAAACACAATAAATCCTTCAAGCACGGGTTAATCAAGATTAAAAAGATACAATAATTTACTTAATGGACATTATGTTATTCAGGTATCTGATCAGCTACAAATTGCGCAACAGCTAAACCTCCCGCAGCTCCCAATGCAAAAGCACCTACAGCCCAACCGATAGGAGTAACAGATAATGCAGCTCCAAAACCATACACGGCAATGACAGCCCCAGCACCCTCGTAGTCACTTATTCCACCATTAACTTCTTTAATTTCGCCTACGTTTAATTCACGCATGATGTTTTCCTCCATGAGTCCGATTTTAGTCGGTAATAGTTAGCTCAATACCTTATAGTAATCAGCAATTAGGCTAGCTTTATTTATGTCGCTAAAGTT
Organism: Alteromonas sp. 5E99-2; assembly: GCF_017368475.1. Classification (GTDB taxonomy): domain Bacteria; phylum Pseudomonadota; class Gammaproteobacteria; order Enterobacterales; family Alteromonadaceae; genus Alteromonas_F. The sequence continues at coordinate 35,441 of NZ_JAFNJE010000013.1, read as the reverse complement.
AATTAAAACCAGCCCGTCTTATTTCCTATTCGAGAGTATTTAATAAAACTTTGAATAGGAAATACAAACTTACACAACCGCAGAGTATATCGAAACTGTACTAATGGAGAAAATCAGAGTGAAATACTGTTGCAATGAGTAACGCCCTCCTTTGATGTTAATTGCATTATTCCTAAGCAAGGGCAATATTGGCATGTTGAATAATATTATTGGTGAACTTTACTAAAAATAACTTTTATCACCACTACACAGAAAACGGATAGTGAATTGCCTCATGGCTTTCATAGCCTTCAACAGTAAAATCATCTGTTGTCACCCAGGTTTCAATATCTTTGAGTGTTTTAATATCGGGATTGATAATGAGCTTTGGTGATGCAAAGGGTGTGCGCTTTAGCTGTACATCTCGCATTAATTCCAACTGGTTTTCATAAATATGTGCATTCACAATCTTATGAAAAACTTTTGCCGGTTTTAGGTTTGTGATTTGCGCAATTAACGCCAACAAAACAAAGCACTGTATTTGATTAAAATTTTGTCCAAGAGGTACATCACAGCTGCGTTGTATACTGGTTAAATAGAGTTCATCGCCAAGCAATGAAAAATTGTGGGTGTGCATACAAGGTCGTAAACATCCAAGGTCGAACTCTCCCGGATTATAGAAGGTCACGATTTCACCTCGATCATCAATCCCTTTGGATAAGTTGTCGACCACTTTAGCTAGCTGATCCAAACTGGTTTTATCGGGGCGCATCCAAGAACGGCCTTGTACACCATAAACCCGCCCCATATCGTCTTCACCTTTGCGATTTGGGTTGTTCAACCACACTGCATTGTCGTTTGCGTTCGCATCCCAGGTTTTACACCCAATTTCCCTAAATTGAGCGGCATTGTCATAGCCCCTTAAATAACCTAAAAGTTCAGCAATTGCCGACTTGTAGTAACTTTTTCTTGTGGTTACTAATGGAAATTCGTTATTTGCTACGTCGTATTCCATATCAGCGTTAATTACGGTTAAGCAACGCACACCGGTTCGTTTGTTTTCAACCCATTTACCGCTATCAATGATTCTTTGGCATAACTCTAAATACTGTTTCATGGTCACTATCTCTTAATAAACGGGTTAATCTGAATGTTCTTATTGGCGGCTAATGTCCAAAACAATGCTGCTCCCAATATTATCATTGGTACACAAAGAAGTTGCCCCTGAGTTAGCCCTATTTTGTATAAGCCAATATGTGCATCGGGTTGGCGAAAAAACTCTACAATAAATCTAAATAGTCCATAACAAACTAAAAACAACGCTGACACAGTTCCGTACTTTCGTGTTGTTGCTGAATACACCCAAAGTACAATAAACAGTATCATCCCTTCTAGTGCGAATTCATAAAGCTGTGACGGATGTCTTGGATCGCCACCAGCATTGGGAAAAATAACAGCCCAAGGCAATGATGATGGCCGCCCCCACAGTTCAGCGTTAATAAAGTTTCCAATATGCCCAGCCCCTAGCCCTATTGGTACAAGAGGAACTATGTAATCAGTGACAGGCAAAAAGTCACTATTCATCACTTTTGACCTCCATGCAATAACCCCAATGGCCCCGAGCAAAGCACCGTGAAAAGACATGCCACCGTGCCAAATTTGAAATAAAAATAAAGGGTTATGCAATAAAAAATCAAACTGATAAAAAACGACGTAGCCAAGCCTTCCACCAATAATAATTCCTACGAAACACCAAAAGAGTAAATCTACAATTTGTATTTTTGTCCAATTCGTTTTTTCTTGTCTACGAAAACCAAGGTATAAGGCTGCAATAAAGCCAACCAGATACATAAGGCCATACCATTTTACACTGACAGGCCCAAGGCTAAACATAACTGGGTCGATACCTGAAAAAATAAGGTACTCGTTTCTATTCATACTCTAAAGTACTCCACTTATCATTTTCGCGCTGACTAACAACAAAAAAAAAGCGAAAACTCGCTTCAACTTATCGGTATTCATATTTTGTCCATACTTAGCGCCAAGTGGAGCTACAAGTACTGACGTTAGTGAAATGCTCACAACTGCGGGGATAAAAAGATAACCATATGCATACACTACATCTTCATTTACAGCGCTATCAAACAAAAGGAAACTAAGAGTACCAAATAGCGCTATGATTAAACCACACGCAGATGAAACGCCTATAGATGTACGCAAGGCCACACCGCACCAACATAACGCCGAAACCAAAATTGCGCCACCACCAATTCCCATTGCCGCCGACATCATCCCCGTGGCCATCCCCACCACAACAAGAAGTATTTTATTAGGAGTTTGTTGTTTAACTATCATTCTTCCGAATAGCATGTTCAATGCAATAGCAAAAGCAAACACAGCGATAATCACTGTCAGTAGTTCACCGCTAACACGAGATACAAATTGCGCTCCGGCCACTGCGCCAATTGCAACACCAATGCCACAGGAAAGTAATATTTGTTTGTCTAAATTACCTAATTTGAAATGTGCTTTTGCAGAAACGAAACCGGTAAACACAATAGTTGAAAGCGATGTCGCTACAGCCATAGGCATCGCGGTAGACAAAGAAAGGTTGAAGTATTTCATGAGCAAGAAACTGAGCACAGGAACAATAATCAAGCCACCGCCAATACCAAGTAACCCAGCAAGCCACCCAACGACAATACCCATCAATAAACAGGATAGAACGACAATTCCTAGGGTATTCATTAACTCCCAGCTCGCACCAAACCGCCGATGCCGTTTTTTTCTAAATAGTGATTAAGTAGTTCGAGAACCTGCGCAGGTGTATCGGCAGCTATAGCCTCTGCCATAACCAATTCAGCTTCTTTTAAATCTACGTTACGGATCACCCATTTTATTTTACGCAGGTTATGAGGGCTCATACTGAGCTTTCGATACCCCATTGCCATTAACAACAAAGCTCCGCCAGGTTCCCCTGCAAATTCACCACATACGGTAACCGGAATATTTAGTGCACGGCTTTGATTAATCACGCTAAACAAGGCGTTAAGTACGGCCGGGTGATACGTGGTAAATAGGCCTGCGACACGCGGATTGTTGCGATCTACAGCCAACAAGTATTGAGTAAGATCATTGCTTCCTACTGAAAAGAAATCAACTAAACGAGCCAGTTGGGGAAGTTGATAAAGCACCGACGGCACTTCTAACATAATACCAATTTGCGGCTGATAAATGGTTTTGTTATCGCTTTTGGTTTCTTCTGTTACTTCCCTAAACGCTTGTTCGATAAGACGCTTTGCCTCAACAACTTCTGTCACCGAACTTATCATCGGCAACATAATGCGTAAATTATCAAAGCCTGCACTGGCCTTTAACATTGCTCGTATTTGAACAAGAAATATCTCTGGGTGATCTAGTGTAGTGCGAATACCTCGCCAACCCAAAAACGGATTTTCTTCCGCTATTGGAAAATAAGGTAAAGGTTTATCACCACCCACATCAAGCGTTCTTAATGTAACTTCGGACTCAGGGAGTTCTTTAAAAATTCTTGCGTAAAGGGTGACTTGCTCACTTTCTGATGGAAAGCGGTCGCTTAGCATAAAAGGAATTTCTGTTCGGTACAGCCCAATTCCTTTCGAGTCGCTAGTCTTAAATTCCTCGGCTTGAGCAGAAAGCCCAGCATTGGTTAACAGCGTAATATCTGAACCATCAAGTGTTTCTGCTGCTTTACCCGCTTCGGCATCAATTCTTTTGGCTAGCAAAGCCTCTTCGGTAACGAGGCGCTGAAATTCCTCAAGGATAGTACTTTCCGGCGATATAACGACATCACCTGAATAACCATCAAGTAATATCAGCTTATGGTTTAATAGGCTTGGTGATACGTTTTGTAACCCCATGACCGCAGGAACACCCATGGCTCTTGCTAAAATAGCAGCGTGAGAATTATTAGAGCCCTTAATAGACAAAATACCTTTTAGATACTCCCGAGGAAACTCCGCTAGCATTGTCGCCGATACTTCTTCAGCAACTAAAATGCTATTTTCTACAATGGGTTTTGCTTTTTTTGCAGTATCACTAATTTGCTCAAATATATTAATCAGTATTCGGTCTGACAAATCAATGATATCTATTGCCCGTTCTTGCATATATGGGTCTTCCATCGACTTAAATCTAGCCGCATAGTCTTCTATAACTTGCTTCAACGATGACGCCGCGTCCCAGCCTTCCCGTATTTTTTTTTCTACCTCTCGGCCTAAGCTATTGGCATCGAGTAAATGATGATAAAGCTGAAAAATAGAACGAACATCTTCAGGAATAGAATTTTTCAGGCCATTCGAAAGTGCTTGAACTTGCGATCTGGTTAGCTCAACAGCTTGGCGGTAATAGCTAATTTGCGCATCTGTATTATCACTTTTCCGTAATGATATATTGCGCAAATTAATGGCTAATTGGGGTGTTACCCCTTTCCCCAACGCTAACCCTGGCGACCCAGCCAAACCGTGTAAACGACGCTGTTTAGCTAACCCCGAATGTTGAAAATTAAGCGACCCTCGCATGTCGGCATTGGCAATTTCTAATGCAATTTGTGCAGCTAAGGTTACAAGGAAGGCCTCTTCATCTTCACTAAATCGTCGGTGGTTTGTTTGTTGTACCGCAAGTACACCAAGGACTTTTCGCTGATGAATAAGAGGTGTACCTAAAAAAGAAGGGTAACCTTCCTCTTGTACTTCTGGAACATGCTTGAATCTTGAATGGTTGGGTGCATCGTAAACATTTACAGGTTCTTCACGCTGACCTACCCAACCAATTAAGCCTTCAGAAAACCCAATGGATACATTGTCTATGGCATGAGAAGCTAAACCATCTGTGGCTCGTAATACGAAGCTCTGATTTTCAAAATCAGCTAAGTACAATGAGCACACATCAACGCTCATAGATTGCTTAACTTGAGATGTTAGATGACTAAGTGCTTGCTCTAAATGAGGGATCCGCGAAACTTCCTGAACAATCCGTTTCAGAATCGCTAGCATGCCACCTCGCTCATTCGTGCTCACATCACTCACTCCATCTAAAATTATGCGCGCTTACGACGTCGATGCCTTTTATTCGATGAATGTTGTCTTTGTTGCAAAGGCATCGCCGTTGAAACAAATTCCCGCATTACTTTTCGATAAACATCCCGTTTAAATGAAACAACATTTCTTATTGGATACCAATAACTGACCCATCGCCAATCATCAAATTCTGGGTGTCCTGTTTTAAGTACATTAACTTCTTTTTCTGCACAGTTAAGCTGTAGCAAAAACCACTTTTGTTTTTGACCAATACACACTGGGTTAGTCCCCTGTCGTATTAATCTCTTTGGCAATTTGTAACGAACCCAGTTTTTAGTCACACTTAAAATAGTGACATCTTTCGGACCTAGTCCTACTTCTTCATACAGTTCTCGGTACATTGCCTGCTGTGGCGATTCCCCTTCATCAATTCCACCTTGAGGGAATTGCCATGAATGTTGGCCATAACGCCTTGCCCAAAATACTTGACCTATCTTGTTGCAAATCACTATGCCCACATTCGCGCGGAATCCGTCGGCATCTATCACATAGACTCCCGGGCAAGTAAGACTTTTATAATCTTCTATTCTGGCATAAGCTGTGTCTGTTTCATAGCGTAACAATTAAGCCTAAAAGATAAACAGATGCAACCACCGGCAATTCCTCCTTCTTCAATTGATAGCTTAGCCGAATTGGCAAATGCTATTGCAGGCTATACCCTTGGTGAACTTGCGCAGTTTGCATCTATTGAAATACCTACTAATTTTCAGCGTCATAAAGGTTGGAGTGGTCAACTTATCGAACTCTGGTTAGGGGCAAGTGCAGGTTCAAAACCTATACAAGACTTTCCTGAACTAGGAATAGAGCTAAAAACAATCCCTATTGACGCACTAGGTAGGCCATTAGAAACCACCTATGTATGCTACGCTCCTCTGCTTCTTAAACCAGGTGAATGCTGGGAAACCAGCAATGTTCGCAACAAGCTAAACTTAGTATTGTGGGTTCCTATCGAAGGAGAGCGAAGCATTCCAATTCACGACCGTAGAGTGGGTACACCTTTTCTTTGGCAGCCGAATGAACAAGAATCTGCGCAATTAGCCCAAGACTGGAACGAACTATCTGAACTTATTATGTCAGGCAAAGTAGAATCCATTACATCACGCCACGGTAACGTACTCCAGCTAAGGCCCAAGGCGGCCAATGGTTCAGTGTTAACCGATGCCATAGGTGAAGAAGGGCAACGCATTCAGACCCGCCCCAGAGGGTTTTATTTAAAAAAAGCCTTTACTCAGAATATTTTGTTGAGTGCATTTACCTAGGATTACAAATAAACCAATTTACGTATCAGTTACCAATACATATTTTTACTGACAGCCACTTGTCGAGTGCGTTCCATAATACTGAGCAGATGATCGAGCTTTTCCTCTACCCAAGCTTCTAGACCTTCTTCATACTCTAATTCGGCTTCAACTAACGCTTGCTTAAGAAACTGCAAAGCTCTAATTTCGTCTATGCCTTCCAGTAAGTCGAGCCAAGGTGCCCGAGCTGGGCCACTGTTTGCAAACAAGCCGGACAATATAAATCCATTAAATAAGGTTTGCCGCATTAATGGTTCTACCGCAATGTAATTCGCTGCTTGTAACGTACGCGCAGGCTGAATAGCTTGATGCAAGATTTGCCAGCCTTGGGACAACCAGCCTTTAGCGTGGTCTATAACAGGCATGTTAGAAACAGAAATTTGTGAGCGCCATGGCTTCTCAATGAGTAAGGTTAACACACTCATTTTAATATGATTTGCGTCTTCACTGGAAAATAGCGCTTTCGGTTGATAACTATTTAAAAGCCCAACATGGCGCCCTTGTAAATAACTCGTTATCGCTGTTTGTCTAGATAATGTCTTAAAAAATGGCCCCTTCCGAGACAATAAAAATCGTGTGCATTGTAAGTCGTCAACCCATAGCCACTTTTCTGAGAACAGTAATAAGTCTCGCTGTAAAACAAGCAGAGGTTGGCACTGAATTACAGGGAGAAACAAGGTTAAGCTTTGTAATAAAAGTCTTACGCCTGTGGCTATCTCAATGAGCATTTTGTCGCTATCAGTTTCACTATACAAGTGCTCATGGGTTTGCCAATGCTTAAGCGCTTGCTCACAACTTCGACAAAATGCATCTTCAGTGGTCTCGTCTTCGCTTAGTGCTAAACTACTCGGTAGCTTTTTGACTTTATTTGGCTGGCCATTCAGTAATGCATACCCTTGTGCGGCTTTAGATACGTCGCTCAGTCTTACACCGAAAGGTTCAAGCACCTTAGCAGCATTAAGCAACACAGAAATAGGCCCTTCAACCAATTCGATTTCGATTTCATTAATAGGTTTAGTGCTATTTTCTGTTTTTACTTCTCCCTCATCGAGCACCAATTCACATGTTCCCATAGCATTAGACAGCAAAATAACCTGTCGCACGAAGTGAGTACTAAATTGTGGCTTAAGCTCAAATGTAGAAACCTCACCGAGCAATTCTTCAGGCCAAGCTTCGTCGGGGAAAAGTGCTAAATCAGGCGTGTCTGTATCTAATGGAATATTGTATTCGTTACGCTGATGAACACCTGCGTTCACAGTTTTCTGAGTTTTGAGAGTTTGTTCAAACTTACCGTCACACCCTCTTACACGCATTCCCATTTTATATGTTTCAAAATGGTTATTTTGCGTATCGAAATAGATATTAGTTAAGCGAAGGGTTGGTTTTTTTTCAATAGCAAACCCCGCGGCCAAAAAAGCCCCCTCTAGGTCACTGTTCCATGCGTTACTAACGGGCGTATCTAAAACAAATTTAACTTCTAACTCTTGGTTGGACATGCAGTCAAATAGTAAAATGAATAACTGTCTTCACTTTACCTCAGCATACCCTATTTAGGCAATTTTAGTATTGGCTCTTGCACTCAGTTCTAACCACGCCTAACATCATACACTTAATAATTATTTGGAAAGGTCTAATGCGCGTCGTATTCAGTATATTAGTGTTGTTTTTACTGTCATCCTCAAGTCATGCACTACAACAAGAAAGTGCTTCAGAAATAACCAACACTCATTTTATCAGTGATGATTTATTTATTTTTATTCATGCCGGTCCGGGGCGAAATTATAGAATTTTAGGAAGCGTTGATGCTGGTGATCCAGTCAACAGAACTGATGAGAATATCACCGACAATTATGTTCAGATAGTTGATAAAAATGGCAGAACTGGCTGGATAGAAGCAAAGTACCTCAGTGAGAAAATTTCAAGACAGCTGGAAATAGAACAGCTTCGCGAAAAATTGGAACAAGCGACTATTGCAACTAACCCAATCCGACAACAACTGGCTAATGTTAAAAAAGATTTTGAGAGTTTAGAAACTGACAATGCTGATTTACTCGCAGAATTGGAAGACACTAAAGTTCGTTTAACCGCAGCAACCTCAAAATTGAATGAACAATCACAAACTGAAAATTTACGTGTATTAATGGTGGGCGGTGGCCTAGTAGTAGGTGGATTACTACTAGGCGTTATTATCGCATATTTGCCTAAACGCCGTAATCGTAACGACGGTTGGATGAATTAACCTGTTTCCTCTTCTAGCGTCATCAGTGAGGTATTGCCTCCTGATGCCGTTGTGTCCACACTTATTGTTTTTTCAGTTAGCATTCGCAACACTAAGTTATCATTATACTCAGCACTTATTACAGGCAGGATTGCGCCCTCACGATGGCTTAACATAGCAGTAATTCTAGCAGTGCGTTCTGTATTACTATCTACGACAACACCCGCCAGTAACTCGTGCATTAATAAGCTATCTAAATGTTCAAGCTTCGCAACTTGGAATATTCCCTCATTCCCCCCTGCAGAGAGAAATTTATCTCTAAACTCCATAGCTTCCTCGAAAAACAAATCAGACACCACCGCTACAACACAGTTACCGGTAGCTAGCGCCGTTACAATAGAGAGCGTCCAGTATTCAAACGTCACTTCTCTGTCTGCAAAACAGACCAAGGTGCCTCTGGGTTCCAACATCAAGGTATTCGACTCTCCCGTAGGTCCAGGTAAATACACAGGTTCTTTTAGCACTTTATCAATAGCAGTCAGTTGATTTCGCGACGTCGCCAGTGTGCGATTTAGATCATCAGCAAGCTCATCAACAATATCCACTTGTGCTAGTTTGGCTAAAAGTTGACGTACCATAGATATACGATCGTTCAACGCCATATGACGCCATTCGTCTTCCGCCTTGTATGCACGAAACATAAGCTCATTAGCTTGTTCATGAGCTTTTTCACTTCCCGTTAACGCACCATCTACCGAAGTTAACTCAGTTATGAGCGAAGGTTTTGGTGTTGCTTTTTCCATTCTTAAGCGAGTTAAATAATGTGGCCCCCCTGCTTTTGGCCCAGTACCGGATAGCCCTCTACCACCAAAAGGTTGAACACCGACAATAGCCCCAATCATATTTCGATTAATATATACATTACCTGCTCTACTTCGCTTAGCAAGCAGGTTAGCCCTGTCTTCAATACGGGTATGTATGCCCATGGTTAATCCATAGCCACTGCCATTTATCTCATTAATGACCTGATTTATATCACCAGCTTTAAATTGCACTATATGCACCACAGGCCCAAAAACTTCTTTCTCTAACACATTAATATCTGAAATTTCGTAGAGTGTTGGAGGGAAAAAGGACCCTTTTCCAGCGTCTTTGGGTAGCGTATTTTGATATAGCAATGTCCCTTTCTTTTTCATATACGCTTGATGTGTAGTTAACGCATCGAGGGCTTTGTTGTCGATTACAGGGCCAACATCCGTCTCTAAGAGCATAGGATCACCAATAGACAGCTCTTTCATGGCGCCTATCAACATCGCTTTCACTTGATCTGCGATATCTTCTTGCAAATATAGAACTCGAAGCGCAGAACAGCGCTGGCCCGCACTTTGGAAGCCAGAATGAATAATATCGTCAACTACTTGTTCGGGCAGCGCAGTAGAATCAACTATCATACAATTTTGCCCCCCGGTTTCAGCAATAAGAGGAACTTGCTCTGCCCCCCGCTGTGCCAAGGTTTGTGAAATTAATGACCCAACTTGAGTAGAGCCAGTAAAAATAACAGCCTTAATCCTTTCATCTGGAAGTAGTAGCTCACCAACACCTTTACCCGGAGCGATAATTAACTGAAGAGCATCTTCAGGTAATCCATTTGAACGCAAGATCTCTACCGCTCTTTTTGCTATCAAACTTGTTTGTTCAGCGGGTTTGGCTAGCACGGTATTACCGGTCACCAAAGATGCTACGACCTGACCTAGAAAAATAGCTAACGGGAAGTTCCATGGACTAATAGCTAATACAACACCTCGTGGACACAGTCTGTCGTCGTCCGCCAACTCCTCTGCTCTTGCAGCATAGTAACGACAAAAATCTACCGTTTCTCTAATTTCATCAATACTGTCTTGAGTGACTTTCCCCGCTTCTCGCATGCATAAAGACATCAGCTCTGGAGTATGTCGTTCAAGAGCATCCGCGAAACGTTTTAATAACGCCGCCCGCTTGGACGTTGGCCATGCCGACCATGAAGAGAAACCTTTATCGACTAAATCTAAAGCCTCTAACATCGCTTTTTCATCTGCGTAGATATTGTAACCAACAATATCTGAACTATCTGCGGGACTGCGCACCGCGTGCCCATGAGCAGGGACATTTTCCAGCGACAACCGATAATTTTCATGGCAATTCAACAAAGCCTGACTCAACTGATTCATTTCATTAATATCAGTAATGTCTATACCCTTAGAATTAATTCTCTCTGGAGAGTAAAGCTCAGATGATACTTTTATTTTAGTATTTGCGTGTTGGCGCTGATGCTGAGTTTTTTCTACTGGGTCTTCAAGTAACGCTTCCACGTGCTGTTCATCATCCACAATAGCATTAACAAAAGACGTGTTAGCCCCATTTTCCAGTAAACGTCGCACTAAATAAGCCAAGAGATCTTCGTGCACACCAACTGGCGCATACACGCGACATTGAATGTTTTCTTCACTTACAACTTGGTCGTAAAGAGAATCCCCCATGCCATGAAGACATTGAAATTCAAAGCCTTGTTTATCATTTCCAGCAAGTTCAATAATAACTGCTGCGGTATATGCATTGTGTGTTGCAAATTGTGGATAAATTGTATCTCTGTATGCTAGCAACCTGTTGGCACAAGCGTGATACGAAACATCCGTAGAGCTTTTACGCGTGAAAACAGAGAAATTATCTACACCGGTTTGCTGAGTTAGTTTTATTTCGCTATCCCAATAAGCCCCCTTAACTAACCTCACCATCATTTTTCTGCCAACATCTTTGGCCAACCAATGTAGCCATTCGATCACATGAATTGCGCGCTTTTGATAAGCTTGAACAGCTAGGCCAAATCCATCCCAACCTTTAAGTTCTGGATCTCGAAATACCATTTCAATAACATCTAGCGACATGTCCAACCGGTCTGCTTCTTCTGCGTCTACAGTCAAACCAATATTGTATTCTCGCGCTTTTAAACAAAGTGCTTTTAAACGCTCAGGGAGCTCTTGCATTACACGAGTTATATGAGTGTGTTCATAGCGAGGGTGAATAGCCGATAATTTAACGGAAATACCGGGTGACAAACGAGGCCCCTTTCCATTAGCCGCTTTACCTATGGCTTCAATTGCATCCATGTAAGAATTATAATAGCGTTCCGCGTCAAGCATGGTACGTGCACCCTCGCCTAACATGTCATATGAGTATACGTACCCTTGCTGTTCTTTCTCTTTCGCGCGAAAAAGCGCATCAGCAATATTTTCTCCCATTACAAATTGACGTCCCATAACTCGCATCGCAATCGTCATAGCTCGGCGGATAACGGGTTCACCTAATCTTCCAATCGTTTTTTTCAGTAGATTAAATTGATCTTTTTTACGTTTATCTGAATACCTAGTCATACTTCCAGTAAACAAAAGCCCCCATGACGACGCATTAACAAAAAGAGAATCACTATTTCCTAAATGAGCACTCCAATTCCCTTGAGATAATTTATCTCGAATCAATTCGTCTTGAGTAAATTTGTCGGGTACCCTAAGTAGAGCTTCAGCTAAGCACATTAGCACTACACCTTCTGACGTAGAAAGCGAATATTCATTGAGTAAAGCATCGACACCACCATGAGCCTCTTGATCTCTTCGAATGCGCAACACCATGGTTCTCGCTCGCTCCCACGCTCTTGATCTGGCTCTAGGGTTTACCTCTGCATCTGCCAATATAAAATTCACTGCAGCGGTTTCATCTAATCGATAAAAATCGCGAATTTTTTGTCTTAAAGGATTGCTGTGAAAAAGACTCTTATTTGCAAACATACACTTTCCAATATTGTCGTTATAATTATTGTTCTTTTAAATAAAATGAGTAGAACTACTTTTTAGCGAAAAAGCTATTAAAAAATCGCTAATAAGTAGCTGGCATGGGTTTAATTGCGCGTGCATAATAGAGTGCATAGAGAAATCAGGTTTGAAAAGTATGCTGAGAAGAAACTGGGTTAACCTTTTGCTTTTAGTGCTTATTGGAGCACTTCAGGCTCGGCTATGGCTGGGTAAACATAGCATTCCAGATTTTCACGGCTTTGAAGCTCAAGTAAAACAACAACAATTAAAAAACGCTAATTTAACCCAACGTAACGCTCTATTAAAAGCGGATATAGAAGATCTCACTCTTGGTTTAGACGCCATTGAAGAACGAGCTCGCAGTGAGCTGGGCTTAATAAAACAAGGCGAAACCTTCTATCGTATTTTGCCTGACGAATACTAATTATGAATTCAAGTACTATTACGGCTATTGTGCCTGCAGCGGGCATAGGTAGTCGGATGCAATCAGACATCCCTAAGCAATATTTAAAATTAGGTGGGCAGTGTATTTTAGAGCTCACATTACGGCAATTACTATCCAACGATAATATCGATTCAATTGTAGTCGCCTTACATAAAGAGGATACTTGGTTTAATAAATTGCCCAGTGCTAGCAACGCTAAAATCAACACTATTTTAGGCGGTGAATCACGTGCCGACTCAGTCATCCAAGCACTGACTCTATGCCAATCTGAGCACTGGGCGCTAGTCCATGACGCCGCAAGACCTTGTGTTAGACAAGCTGATATCACTGCGCTTATCAACTACTGTATGTCAACAAAAAGTGGTGGTGCTATTTTAGCGGTTCCGGTAAAAGACACAATGAAAAGAAGCCACAACCACAGCGTACAAAGCACAGTATGCCGTGAAAATTTGTGGCATGCTCTGACTCCACAAATGTTTAACTGTGGTGAATTACTTTCCGCTTATCAGCACGCTCAAGAAAACAACCACGTAATTACCGATGAAGCTTCAGCAATGGAATACGTTGGAGCCTCTGTTAAACTGATTAATGCGCACCCCGGCAATATAAAAATAACGCGCCCTGAAGATTTAGAGTTAGCTGCGTTTTACATGAATAAGGAATCTTAGTAATGCGAATAGGACATGGTTATGATGTACATGCCTTTGGTGGTGAAGGCCCCATTATTATTGGTGGACAAGCAATCCCCTACACTCAGGGACTAATCGCTCACTCAGACGGGGATGTACTGCTACATGCCTTATCAGATGCAATATTAGGTGCAGTCGCATTGGGTGATATCGGTCGCCATTTTCCTGATACCGACAGCGAGTATGCCGGAGCAGACAGCAAGCTATTACTTAAGCACGTTGTACAATTAGCATTAGATAAAGGCTGGGAAATAGGCAATGCCGATATGACTATTGTCGCTCAGGCGCCTAAAATGGCTCCGCACATCGAAACGATGCGCGCCATCATAGCGTCAGTATGCAGTACTGACATCGATTGTATTAACGTAAAAGCAACCACCACAGAGAAGCTCGGTTTTGTAGGAAAAAAAGAAGGCATTGCTGCCCATGCCGTAGTACTTATGACCCAGCGGAAATAACAGAGCAATGACAGAATTAACCTTTGATACTCAATGGGCATATCGACTAGGCAAACCTGAATCCACCGGGCAACTTAAAGTTAAACCAGAAGACTTCGTCGTCAAAGAAAATTTAGGCTATGAGCTAAGTGAAGACGGTGAACACATCTTTTTATGGGTAGAGAAACAGGGACTAAATACCGCCTACGTTGCAGAAGCACTGGCAAAGTTCACTGGGCTTCCTTTACGCCAAGTGACCTACGCGGGGCGAAAAGATAAACACGCAATAACCCAGCAGTGGTTTGGGTTACATGCTCCAAAAGGTATAAAGGTAAACCCAGCAGATATGGATTTACCCGGTTTTAAAGTACTTAGTACTCACAAACACCATAAAAAACTTAAAGTGGGCCAGCTGGAAGGAAATCACTTTTCGATTACGTTGAGAAACGTCACTCAAATGGATTTAGTTGAACAACGACTCAACATTATAAAGCAAGAAGGTGTACCTAATTATTTTGGCGATCAACGCTTTGGCGTAATGGTGACACCTGAAGGTAAAGTTCAAATGGGCGGAACGCTTTTCTTAGGACTGAGAATGGTTTCAGGAGAAGTAATCCGCAATAGAAATAAACGAAACATGGCGCTTTCATCACTGCGTAGCGCCCTATTTAATACCCTAGTAAGTCAGCGTATTGCTGATAACTTATTTGAAAAAATTAGTATTGGTGATGCCTGTTCGCTCATTGGCTCAAATAGCTATTTTATTGAAGATGGAGAAAGCCTAGAGGCGTCACAGTTGCGTTATGAAAAGCGCGATATTTCTCCCACTGCGCCTTTAGTTGGAATAAGCAAAAACAGCGTAACAGGTACCATTTTAGAATGGGAAAATAACGTACTCAGTCTTCATGAAAATATCATTGCTACATTGCGAAATGAGGGTTTATCCAGTATGCGTAGAGCTATGAGATTATGGCCTACCGAATTAGAATGGCGTACCGATGGCGACAAGCTTCATATTCAGTTTGGCTTACCCGCAGGTTGTTTTGCCACGTCAGTTTTACGAGAATGTATTCACCTTCAACCTTCCGATGATTCAGGGAATGATTAATGCGCCTTTTACTAAGTAACGATGATGGTGTTTTTGCTGAAGGGCTAACCTTACTTCACAAACGGTTAGCCATCGAGCATGATATTACGGTAATCGCACCCGACCGAAACTGCAGTGGTGCAAGTAATGCGTTATCTTTGCACTCACCCTTGCGTATTCAGCAAATGCAAAACGGGTTTTATGCGATTAACGGCACGCCCACTGACTGTGTTCATATGGGCGTAAATGCATTTTTAGAACAAGAGCCTGAACTTGTGGTATCAGGTATTAATCACGGCCCCAATATGGGTGATGACGTTGTGTATTCTGGTACGGTTGCCGCAGCCACAGAAGGTCGTTATATGGGACTACCCGCTATAGCGGTTTCCCTTGCGAGTCATGAAGGGAAATACTTCGATACCGCAGCCAAAGTAGTTGCCAGTGTTATTAAACGGCTACCTGAACATCCACTAAAACAACATCAAATATTAAATATTAATGTTCCCGATTTACCGTATGATGAGTTAAAAGGGGTAAAAGTCACTCGTTTAGGTAAGCGCCATCCTTCGGATAAGATGGTAAAACAAATGGATCCTTTTGGTAGAACCATTTATTGGTATGGCCTTATTGGCGCAGAATTAGATGCGAGTGAAGGCACCGACTTTCATGCGGTCGCAAATGGTTTTGTATCAGTAACGCCATTGTCTGTAGATATGACAGCTCATGATAGCTTAGATGATTTGTGTAGTTGGTTGGATAAATAATGAAAATAAATCGACGTGGGGAAACACTCGCCCAACTTTTACACCAAGAAGGCGTGCAAGATCCAAAAGTATTACAAGCCATAGCGGCAACACCAAGAGAGTATTTTTTACCTGATGCGCTAAAACACAAAGCGTATCAAAACACGGCGTTGCCTATAGGGCAGGGTCAAACCATATCACAGCCATATATAGTGGCAAAGATGACTGAATTGCTATTAAAAGGTAATAATAGTCCTAAAAAAGTGTTGGAAATAGGCACAGGTTCTGGTTATCAAACGGCTATTTTATGTCAACTTTTCAAGCATGTATTTTCAGTAGAGCGCATCAAGACATTACAATTTCAAGCTCGACGAAGAATGAATCAATTGGATTTGCACAACGTTTCTATGAAGCACGGTGACGGTTGGAAAGGCTGGGCGAGTAAAGGCCCCTACGACGCAATAATAGTGACAGCAGCTGCAAGTGAATTACCTCATAAGCTATGTGACCAATTAAAGGAAAATGGGCGTTTAATTATACCCGTTGGCGACGCTGATCAATCTTTGCTTTGTATTGATAAAATTGATGGCGAGCTAAAATCCACAACCATTGAATCGGTGCGTTTTGTACCTTTGGTTGCAGGCGCCATACAATGAAGTTGTTTTCTCCATTATATGATCTTGCATTACGTTGGGCTCGTCACCGTCACGCCAGTATATATCTTGGTGTGTTAAGTTTTTCAGAATCCGTCATTTTTCCTATCCCACCTGATGTTATGTTAGCACCGATGTCACTGTCGCAACCAAACAAGGCATGGCGTTTTGCCGCACTCACCACACTGATGTCGTTATTAGGTGGACTTGTTGGGTACACCTTAGGGTATTTCGCGTTTGATGCATGGATCCAGCCATTAATTGAAGGAACCCATAACGCCGAACGACTAGAGCATGTTATGGAATGGTTTGAAGCTTATGGTATTTGGATCGTGTTTCTTGCTGGGTTTTCTCCTATTCCCTATAAGGTCTTCACTATAAGTGCTGGTGTATTACAAATGGCCATTATTCCTTTTTTGTTAGCGTCTTTAATCGGCAGAGGCGCCCGATTCTTCCTAGTGGCGAGTCTAATGAAATGGGGTGGAGCCTCAATGGAAGCGAAATTAAGGGAATACGTAGAAATACTCGGCTGGGCAGTAGTAGTTTGTGCTGTCATCGTTTACTTACTTGTCAGGTAATATGTGAACCAGATTAAGCTAACATCCTTTGTCGCTTTAAGCATGACACTAATTTCATGCAGCTCTGGAACTCCCCCCGCCCCTTTAACGGTTTTAAATAGCCAACCTGTGAAAGAAGTATCAGCATTTGATGGCAATACTTATGTTGTAACCGAAGGCGACACTCTATATGCTATTGCGCTCTACAGTGGGAATGACTACCGCGATATAGCAAAATGGAATGGAATATCAGCACCTTATACCATTAATGCTGGTCAGGCGTTGGTAATCCGTCAAATAAGCGTCAAGAAACCATCGCGCCCCCCCCTTTCTACAAATACAACTCCAACCACTCCCGTAAATATCACGAAACGTGTTGAATCATCAAATCAGCAGGCGTATGGTAAAAAAGAAAAAAGTGTTTCACAGCAATATGATACGGAAAAAAGTTCTAAAGATTTTGAAACTTTTCCCGATAGAGTTGCTAGATGGGTCTGGCCCTTACGGGGCAAGGTCATCGAAACATTTAACAATACGAGTGCTGGCAACAAAGGCATAGACATTCAGGCACCATTAGGAAGTCCGGTTGTTTCTGCAGCCGATGGAAAAGTGGTTTATACAGGAAGTGCATTACGCGGTTATGGAAACTTAGTCATTGTTAAACACAGTGAAACTTTTCTAAGCGCATATGCACATAACGAAAAGATATTAGTAAAAGAACGGCAATGGATTAAAGCCGGACAGAAAATTGCTACTGTAGGAAGTAGTGGCACAGATACGGTAAAGCTTCATTTTGAAGTGAGATACCGAGGGAAGTCTTTAGATCCCTTGCGATATTTACCGACAAAATAATAATAATAAAATTTAATAATAAAAATAAGTTCGTTCGGAGATAACACAATTAAACACACTTGAATCAATAGGAGATGCAGTTGTGGAAAAGCAAGATACTGTAATCGAAGATATTCCTATCGATAAGTCTTTTGAAAAGGCCATCGATTCCGAATTTGTAACAGACCCAGTTCTATCTAAGGACGCCCCATCTAACGAAGATGATGCTCAGGTAACTGAGGCCGTTACCAAAAACTTGGACGCCACTCAGCTTTATTTGGGTGAAATAGGGTTTTCTCCCTTATTAAGTGCTGAGGAAGAAGTGTTTTTTGCTCGAAAAGCACTAAAAGGGTGTGAAGCATCAAGAAAACGCATGATCGTAAGTAATTTACGACTAGTTGTGAAAATTGCACGGCGATATAACAACCGCGGGCTTGCGCTGCTCGATCTTATCGAAGAAGGTAATTTAGGTTTAATTAGGGCTGTTGAAAAGTTCGACCCAGAACGAGGGTTTCGTTTTTCTACCTATGCAACTTGGTGGATAAGACAAACTATTGAACGTGCGATCATGAATCAAACTCGCACCATTCGCTTACCAATTCACGTGGTTAAAGAGCTTAATATCTACCTTAGAACGGCACGTGAGCTAGCTCAAAAACTCGATCACGAACCTTCAGCAGAAGAAATCGCTGAAGCGTTAGACAAGCCAGTAGAAGACGTCAGCAAAATGTTGCGTTTGAACGAACGTATTACATCCGTCGACACACCTATTGGTGGCGATAACGACAAGGCACTATTGGATATTATTGCAGACGACCAAGAATTTGGTCCTGAAGAAAAGCTGCAAGAAAATGATATGCGAGACAACATCATAAAGTGGTTGGGTGAACTTAACCCTAAGCAGCGTGAAGTACTTGCAAGGCGTTTTGGTTTGATGGGTTACGAACCATCAACACTTGAAGATGTAGGCGCAGAAATTGGCTTAACTCGTGAACGAGTAAGGCAAATACAAGTAGAAGCATTACGTAGATTGAAAGATATGTTGAGTCAAGAAGGTCTTGATTTAGAGAATTTATTTGATCGATTGCGCGGCTAATTAAACGCGCGCTTCGTCGCGTTTAAGGTGCAATGTAATGAATCCAGTTTTACGACTGTGGGCATCCGCCATAATAGCCTTGGTTGCTAATGGTGGATGGAGCTTCTTCGCCAACTCTTTAGTCACCGACGATATGTCGGTGATTATTCGTTCAGCCATAGTACAAGGTGGCTACAGCTCGATTATTACCTTACTGTTTACGTGGGTACTTGAGCGTACTTATAACCGAGCAAGTACAAAATACATTTCTTTTGCGTTCGTTGTTCCGCTTGTGTGCTTTGCACATCACAAAACGCTACACGCAAGTATCATTAGAAAATCCTTTAATAATGCGTTAGATACATCAGCATCTTGGTTTGATGGCCTGTGTTGGCCTAGTGTCGTATTTGCGCCGTTACTACCACTTAGCATTCAAACAACACTGGTAGTGAGTGTGAACTTATTAAATCAAACTCCGAACCTTGCACTTACCGTTGCGCCGTCCATTTTATTTAGCGCTTTATATGGGTATATGTATACACTTTACCTATATAAACAACATAAAAGTAACTCAGATTAGGCTTTCTCTAAACAGACAAACTCACAATCGTAAGCATTTTTTTCATCAGCAGCATAGTGCTCTGATGAAACTGTTACCCAGGATTCTGGTGAGTAATCGGGAAAGCATGTGTCGCCGTCGATTTCGGCATTAATAAAGGTTAGATGTAAACGATTTGCCTTAGGTAGCATGGCTTCATATAAGGTTCCACCACCAATAATCATAACCTCTTCTAAATCAGGTTGTTGACTTGTAGCTTGATGCAAAGCGCCATCTATTGAGGTCACTACGTCAGCATCAGCCAAGTTGTAATTCGGCTGACGAGAAATCACTATGTTATGGCGACCAGGTAAGGCTTTACCTATAGATTCGTAAGTTTTCCGGCCCATAATGACAGGTTTACCTAAGGTTACTGATTTAAAGTGCTTTAAATCAGCAGGTAAATGCCAAGGCATGTCGCCATTTGCTCCAATAATACGATTGTTAGCCATAGCCGCAATCATAGTTATTCGAGGTAAACGAACTTCACTCATTTTCGATAAACCACTTCAAAGTCGTCATCGCCTTCTTCGTCGTCATCATCCCACTCATCATCAAAGTTGTCGTCGGTATCGTTATTCACACCTTGGGGTTCTTTTTCGTAGGTATCCCACTTAAACTCAACATCATTAGAATCAACCGCTGTTTCTTCTTCAGTAGTTGGTAAGGTTTCCAAGTAATTCATTACGTTAGAGCATAGGTCGTGAGTATTGAGCTTTTGGAACGCAGAAATTTTAAAAACTTCACCATTCCAGTCCAATTCAGTCACGATTTTTTCGCACAATTCATCAACTTCTTCATCTAGCATCAAATCCACTTTGTTAAATACTAACCAACGGGGTTTTGCTGCTAATTCAGGGCTGTATTGCTCTAACTCAGAAATGATTGTTTTGGCATTTTCAACAGGATCGCTTTCGTCCGCAGGCATTAAATCAATCAAATGCAATAAAACACGACAACGCTCCAAATGTTTTAGGAATCGTATACCTAAACCTGCGCCATCAGCTGCACCTTTTATTAGCCCAGGAATATCAGCGATAACAAAGCTGCGCTGTGAGTCTTGTCTCACCACACCCAAATTAGGAACCAGAGTGGTAAATGGATAATCAGCCACTTTGGGCTTAGCAGCGGATACAGAGCGAATAAAGGTAGATTTACCAGCATTCGGTAACCCCAATAATCCTACATCAGCAAGCAGCATCAGCTCTAATTTTAAATTGCGAATTTCACCTGGAGTACCATCGGTTTTTTGTCTAGGCGCTCTGTTAGTACTACTTTTAAAGCGTGCGTTACCTAAACCATGGTAACCACCTTGGGCTACTTTTAGACGTTGTCCATGCTTGGTTAAATCACCCAAGACTTCGCCAGTATCGGCATCTGTAGCACGGGTACCAATGGGCACGGGAACGCTAAGGTCTTCGCCACCACGTCCTGTACAGTCACTGCCCTGACCATTTTTCCCCCGCTCTGCACGGTGGAAACGTTCAAATCGATAATCGATAAGCGTATTTAAATTTTCATCAGCAAGTAGATATACACTACCTCCATCACCGCCGTCGCCGCCATCAGGACCGCCCTTAGGAATGTATTTTTCGCGTCTGAAGCCAACAGTGCCGTTACCACCGTCACCTGCTTCAACACGAATATCTGCTTCATCTACAAACTTCATCTTTTACTCGCTTAATCTCTTAGAACACGCTCTCAGAGTATAATGACTAATTGCTTAAAAATTAAGCTGATCGGTGATAATAACTAGTCATTACACTCTATGGATATTTTTTAGCTTCGTTTCTAAATTTTAGCATCCCATGGGTACAAAGTTTAGTTGATCATTCAATAACGAAGACAAAAAACCCCGCCGAAGCGGGGTTTTGAAATTTAGTTACAGGAAGTAAACCTGTACCGTAATTAGTCAGCGATGATGCTAACAAATTTACGGTTTTTAGGACCTTTTACTTCAAACTGTACTTTACCGTCGCTAAGCGCAAACAAAGTATGGTCTTTACCAATACCCATGTTGTCGCCTGCATGGAAACGAGTTCCACGTTGTCTAACGATAATGTTGCCAGCTAATACAGATTCTCCGCCAAAGCGTTTTACGCCAAGACGTTTACTTTCTGAATCGCGACCGTTTTTAGTACTACCACCAGCCTTTTTATGTGCCATGTGTACGTGCTCCTATATTATGCGCTAATGCCAGTAATTTTCACTTCCGTGAACCACTGACGATGACCCATTTGTTTACGAGAATGCTTACGACGACGGAACTTAACGATTTTAATTTTCTCGCCACGTCCGTGCGTTACTACTTCAGCAGTAACTTTGCCACCAGCTACGTATGGTGTACCGATCTTAACGTCTTCACCATTGCTCACCATAAGGATGTTATCGAACTCAACAGCCTCACCAGGAGCAACTTCAATCTTTTCAAGACGAACGGTCTGACCTTCGGCCACACGGTGTTGTTTACCACCACTTTGGAAAACCGCGTACATATCTAACTCCGCTCTGCGTATCTTTACGCTCATTACAAAAACAGGGCGCGAATTGTACGTGAAACGCAAACCGATAACAATAGGGTTTTACGAGAAAAATGGTTAAATATTACGCTAGGCCTTATTTTCTCTCATATTATCACTAAAAGATAGCCTCTTGGGTGGCGAAGTATTTGAATTAAGGTACAATCTTGCCACTTATTTTCATTGGTTTAGGTTATTCATTTGCATGATGCTACTTGCAGATATTAGGGCGCTCGCTGATAGCGACATGAAAGCGGTTAATGCACTTATCCAAGAGCAAGTTAGCTCTGATGTCGCACTAATCAATCAACTAGGCTTCTATATCATCAACAGTGGCGGCAAAAGAATTCGCCCACTCATCACGGTTTTAGCCGCAAAAGCAGCCGGTGCTGAATCCAATGAACATCATACACTTGCAGCCATTATTGAATTTATTCACACGTCAACATTGCTACACGACGACGTGGTGGATGAATCCACTATGCGCAGAGGTCGGGAAACAGCAAATGCATTATTTGGAAATCAAGCCAGCGTTCTAGTGGGCGATTTTTTGTATTCTCGTTCATTTCAAATGATGGTTGACTTGAACAGCATGCGAGTGATGCAGGTACTTTCTGATGCAACCAATCGCATAGCTCAGGGCGAAGTGCAGCAGTTAATGAACTGTAACGACCCGGAAACCACAGAAGAGAGCTATTTTGATGTTATTTACGGCAAAACAGCCCGTTTGTTTGAGGCAGGCACAGAGCTAGCAGCAGCTTTAGCTTGTGACAACGAATCCATCATTACTGCGTTACAGCAATATGGTAAATATTTAGGTACTGCCTTCCAATTAGCCGACGACATTATGGATTACAGTGCAGATAGCGAAGACATGGGTAAAAACGTCGGTGATGACCTTGCCGAAGGTAAACCTACTTTACCTCTTCTGTATGCGATGTGGCACGCAGATGACGCTAATAAAGCGCTTATCCGCAGCGCCATTGAGCATGCTGATGGCAGCGAACACTTAGATACTATTCTGGCTGTGATGCGCGATACTGGCGCGCTTGAATATACTCAGCAAAAAGCCGATGAAGCAGCTCAAAGTGCCATTGATGCCTTAACGCCTCTTGCTGATACCGCTTATAAGTCTGCGTTAATAGCTCTAGCGAATATAGCAGCCAATCGAACGAGTTAATTCGATTGGCTTTGCTCTACTACTTCAATTTCCTGCCACATGGTTTCAGCCTGTAGTGTTAATTCAGCAAATTTTCGCATATCACCGTTGCGCTGAGCGTACATAGCCTGTTCTTGCAACTTTGCATGCTGCTTTTTCTTTTTTGCCAAAGAGTTAGACTTCAAAAAACCAAACATAGCACATCCTATTACTCATTATTTAAAGTGGGTACGCGAGATGACAGGTTCAGATCAGATATAGCCAGAAAAGCCGCAACCCACAAAACCAATTATTGAATAAGCGAATAATTCTAGGCAAAGTTAGCCCCTCTTTTTTGTAAAGGTATTAAAAGTAAAGTGAGATTCAAAATAGCTAGCACCATCATGGCATTATTTGCGCTCATTGGTTTAGGAGTAACCATATTTGCAGGCTTTGGCAATACGCTAACAGTGTTCTTGTGCTTGATACTCTATGTTGTAATTCCTGCATATGGGTCGTACGGGACTTTTGTGAAAAGCAAAAAAGCTATAGTTATTTCAATGGTTTTCTTTATTTCTCAAAGTATTAGAAATATTGACAATACGAGTTTACTCCCACACATTTCCCCTATCAGTATTTCTTTTGCTTTTGGTGACATCGCCAACGGACAAGGGTATTTAATTGATTATTTTGCTATTTTCATGGTCCTATTCTTAGCATGGTTATTTAGAGTGGAATTTAACACTAGAAAATGATAATTAAGTAGCCAATAATACTTTAAAAAATACACAAAAGATCAACATCCCCTAATGTTATAGAGACATAAAGTGAAATTATTAATCTACCTGTTTTGCCTACTGATTATAACGCCTTTATCCTATGCTGAAGATGCTCAAATACAGGCGCTTTTTGAACGAAATAACGCCAGTGGAACTATGGTTATTTCCTCACTTAATAGTCATACGGTTTATATACATAACGCTGAAAGAGCAAATACCCCATTCAGTACTGCATCTACGTTCAAAATACCGAACTCCCTCATTGCACTTGAAGAAAATCTCATTAAAGACTCAAAAAGTGTTATTAAATGGGATGGCACTGAATACGAGTATACTTCGTGGAATAAAGATCAAACTTTACAAAGTGCTTATAAAGTTTCATGTGTTTGGTGTTATCAAAAACTCGCAAATGAAATTGGGCCAGCCAAATATAAAAGTTACTTGTCAAAAATGAGGTATGGGCAGCTTACGGAAAGTTTTAATACCACTACATTTTGGCTAGACAACAGCTTAACAATTACAGCGACACAACAAATTGATTTCCTAAAACATGTTTATAATCGCTCGCTTCCTTTTAGCCCTTCATCTTACGATACGTTGAGCGAAATTATGATAGAAGACATCAACGATACAGCTATTCTGAGAGCTAAAACAGGCTGGGCCGCGCGCCTAACCCCTCAGGTTGGTTGGTATGTTGGTTATGTGGAAAAAGGCGTTGACGTATGGTTTTTTGCCACCAACCTAGAAATTAAGAATAAATCAGATTTAACGCTCCGAAAGCAACTAACACTGGAAGCGCTGAGAATAAAAGGAATACTAAAAAGCCATTAATTTTGAACTGAAAGATTCAAACCCAATGTATCATTTAAACATGGGTTTAAAGAAACTGCGCTCATAACTAACGATACATTTTGTTTCTTCCGCATAGTCAAAAGCCGCTATACATTCTTTATCTTTAAATGATTCACTTCTATATTTTTCGTAGTCTGCGAGGCTAGGAAAAGTAAACAGAGCTAACGCAATATTACTCGCCCCTTCTGAAGGTAAAAAGTAGCCATTATGCTCGCCACCAAATTTATTAACCAGCGGTATCCATCTTTTTGCATAGGCTTCAAACTCCCTTAATTTATAGGGATCTATTACGTATTTAATAAAGCAAGTTACCATATCAGTCATCCTTAATCGGGCTACTATTTATTGATCTACAATAAAAGGGCCCATTAAAGCCCTACATCTCTTGTCATATTTTCATTTCGATCTCTGTGAACAATAATATTATCTTCAATACGGATACCGCCAAAGGGGGCGAGTTCCTGTACTTTTTTCCAATTGATAAATTGTCCATTTTGCGTGGTTTTTAGTTCATTTAACAACGAATCAATAAAGTACAAACCTGGTTCAATAGTGAATACTTGCTTAGCTTCTACCACACGTGTACAGCGAAGGAATGGGTGCTCTGACGGTGCTAGCTTAGGCGTACCACGATCATCTGCAATTAAACCACCGACATCGTGAACTTGTAAGCCCAGAAAGTGGCCTATACCATGAGGAAAGAAAGTGCGTGTAATGCCTTTTTCAACAATATCAGCGGCATCTAAATTCACTATACCTGCGTCTTGTAAGATTTGTGCAATACCCTCGTGGGCCAACAAATGTAAATCACCATAAGGCACACCGGGTTTCAGCGCGTCGGCTAATGACAATGTGACTCTATCTAACGCAGTAATTAAACCTGAGAACTCATTACTCGACTCACTATAAGTACGGGTAATATCCGCCGCATAGCCATTAAAATTCGCACCAGCATCAATAAGAAAGCTCAGGTGCTGATTCGGGGCGGTGGTTTCACAATGCATGTAATGCAAAATAGCCCCATGATTATTCAATGCCACTATGCTGCTGTATGGCAATTCATGCTCAGCGGTTTTAGCCGCTTTGCAATACGCTAGGTGAATGTCTAATTCGCTTTGCTTTTCGTCAAAAGCCCGTTTCGCGGCTTTATGCCCAGCGGCCGCAATACTGTTAGCTTGTCGCATGCAATACAACTCATAATCCGTTTTGTATGCACGGTGATAATGCAGATAGTGTAACGCTCTGTCAGGATTCACGTTAGAAAAGCCCAACGCACCTGCTACGTCAATGTATTCACCTACGTAGGCGTATCGAGATTTGTCATAAGGCAGTAGCTTTTCAACGGCATTGGCTTGTTTCAAATAGTGTATATCAACAAACTCTGTCCAGTATCCTGTTTGTTCGGGCGGTACTTTGTGCCAGAAATCGTCTGGGCGATAAAAAACTAACTTTGGTTTATCAACACCATTCACCACCAGCCAACAATTAGGGTTATCAACAACAGGCACCCAGGCTTTAAACTGTGGATTAACTTTAAATGGATAATTATTGTCATCGAGAAATAAACGTTTACTTTGGCCTGAGTGTATAACAAGTCCATCTAACCCCTCTCGTTCCAGCGCATGTCTTGTGCGAGTTTGAAGGGTTTCTATGTGTTGTTGATAAAGGTGTTTTAAATCCTGCATCTTATTCCTCACGTTGTCGCGCGCCGCGATATTTTATTAATTATTATTGGGCTTTATTGTTTCTGTCATTAAAACATTAAAACGATTTGTTGGCTGATTTCTTTGCCAGTCGTAAATGAGTTGATAGGCCAAAATGGCTTTTACATATTCACGTGTTTCTTTAAAAGGGATAGTGTCTATCCAAATATCAATGGGAACATCATCCTTCTCAGGTAACCACTGCATTACTTTTTGCCAGCCTGCGTTATAAGAGGCCATTTTAAGTACGTCGCTCGACCCTACCTTTCTCTCTAAATAATTCAAATAACTAGCGCCAAACTCTATGTTACTTGCCCCTTTAAATAGCTCATAACGAACCGTTTTACGCTTCATTTTTCGTTCAAATTCAGGTTTAACAATGCCGCCACTATTAAGCAAAAACGTCGCGGTTGAAGGTAACAATTGCATTAAACCACGGGCATTTGCCGAAGACACAGCATCTTCCATAAATGAGCTTTCTCTTCGGGCAATGGCAAACACGAGACTAGGATCCACCTTGTAATCTAGGCTTATCTCCTCGACTTCAACGTCATACGCAGTAGGAAAGCGAATCGCTAGGTCATTATTTGCTCCCGCTTTTAACGCCCCGACTATGGCTTGATCGTGCCAGTTCCAATCATAAGCCAGCTTAACTGATGCGGCAATTTGGCTACCCGAGAGAGTTTTACGCAACGCAAACCACTCCCGTCTGGCATTGACATATTCGCCTAATACAAATAATTCTCTAGCTCTAATTGCCTGAGGGTGCTCCTGTAAACTCAAATACGCCACTTCGTCTACTAATAATGACTCATGATTAAACACAGGCTCAAGGTTAATACGCGCTGCGGCGAAAAAACCATAATAATGTCGCTCTTTTGCTAAGGCTTGATACACACTATTTGCTTCATGTTTCTCATTAGTTTCCGTTAAACCTCTTGCATACCAATATTGAAACTCTGACGAATTGCGTATTGATACTGGTGCAGTTTTTACTACACTCACTACCTCAGACCAATCTCGGCTTCTCACTGTATTTAATAAATACCAACGCCAAAGACCATGAGAAGATTCACTTGAAGCTGCGCGCATTAACCATTCTTGTGCGTCTGGCTTGTGGGCGAGTGTTAAGCTAATCGCCACGGTTTCTTTGATAGTTTGAACTGAAGTGTCACTGAGTTTGCCGCTTTTCTCCCACTGAGGAAGCGCTTTAATGACCTTGTGAGGATCACGCCAACTCATTTTTACCAACCCCCACTGCGCTATATCTTCGTCATATTGACTGTAAGTGAATGGAAAATGTTTAGTAGACAAGCTTAATGCTGGATTTCGGCGTACCTTGGCCCACAAATCAGAGATATAATGCGCATTGTTTGGCGCAAACCGTTTTAAATAATTTGATAAGCTTTTTTGCCCCGCTTTACCAGCCAAACTCATTCTTTCTATAGCTAACGGCTCAATTAACTTGCCTTGTTTTATCCAATGAGCCAGTACTGAATTACAGCTATCAGGCAATGAATAGCCTGACAACCAAATAACCTCTACTTGCTGATACCAAGCTTCATTTACACCGTTTTTCACTCTGTCTATATGTAAATGACTACATAATAAATCTGTTCCTAAGCCAGCTTCGTATGCTTCGAGAAAAAGTGTTTTGTAGTTATTTTTTGCTAAATACTTCAACCACTTTTTTAATAGTTTATTACGTACTGGCAACCCTTTTGTATCTTTTAAAAAGGCATTAATCTGGTTTCGATTACTGTAACTGATATTCCGGCTGACTAAGTCATAATACAAGTAAGGGAACAATGGATAATCATTCATTGCATCTAAATCGCTCACAAGAGAATTGAGCCTGTGTTTAGATGTTTGCCGGATTTTCTTTTTAAGGGATTGGTACGACTCCCGTTGGGAGTCTAATTCTGGTGTTGATGGTATAGCCGCGCTCAAAGGCTTTACTAAAACTAACGTACACCAACTAATAACAAAAAGAAGTCTTTTAGCTAAGTTTAAAAACTCATCCACCCATGTACGTTTTATTCTCAAATGAATACTCTATACTAATATTTGACAGCTAAAGCATACCCCATGGCTGACCAAGGTAAACAGAATTTTAACCTTGAATTTTGTCGCTTTACCGCCAAATCGTAAAATTCAAACTCCTGTTTGAGTTTTACATTGAAATATCCGATAGTCATGCCACTATCTTTTCACATATTTTTTACAAGGCCATTTAACAGGAGAGTAAGTATGATTTACTCAGGCTCCAACCTTAACGTAACGCCACTTGAAGATGGCTTTGCAGAACTTGTTTTCGATGCCCAAGGGTCGGTAAACAAATTCGATAGCCTCACAATCAGTGAATTGGAAGCCGCAATTCACGCTTTGTCGTTAAAGACCGATTTAAAAGGGCTGTTAGTTCGCAGCAATAAGCCTGCGTTTATCGTGGGCGCGGATATAACCGAATTTATTGATATTTTTGCACATCCTGAAGAAGACATACTTCAGTGGATAGGCAAAATCTCCCGTATTTTTAATCAGTTTGAAGACCTTCCTTTCCCAACAATTTGTGCAGTAAATGGCTTTGCCTTGGGCGGAGGCTGTGAAATGGCATTGGCTTGTGATCTCCGCGTAGCTGACGAAACAACGAAAATAGGCTTACCCGAAGTCAAACTAGGTATAATGCCTGGCTTTGGTGGTTCAGTTCGCTTGCCTCGTGTTATTGGCTCAGATAACGCACTGGAATGGATGACTACAGGTCGTGATCGCAATGGCGAAAAAGCATTAAAAGAAGGTGCTGTTGATGCAGTAGTAAGCAGTGACAAATTAGCAGAAATAGCACTGCTTATGTTGCAAGATTGTGCAGCAGGAAAACTTGATTGGGTCTCTAGACGCAATCAAAAAATGGCCCCTTTACAACTAAACAAAAACGAAAGTGCCATGAGCTTTTCAACCGCTGCTGCCATGGTTGCCGCTAAAGCGGGTAAACACTATCCGTCTCCTCACTTGATTGTAGAGACAGTTAAAAATGCCTCTAGATTAACCAGAGATGATGCGCTCGAACTCGAAAACAAAGCCTTTGTGCAACTTGCTAAAAGTAACGAAGCAAAAGCTCAAATAGGGATTTTTCTCGCCGACCAAATTGTTAAAGGCAAAGGGAAGAAACAAGCTAAAGCTGCCACTAAGTCTATCGATTTAACCGCAGTACTGGGTGCTGGTATCATGGGTGGCGGTATTGCCTATCAAAGTGCAGTAAAAGGCACCCCAGTGATTATGAAAGATATTAATACTGAGGCATTAGATTTAGGCTTACAAGAAGCGGCCAAAATACTCAGTAAAGGATTAGAACGAGGAAAAGTGACGCCTGCCAAAATGGCAAAAACGCTTAACTCCATTACCCCTACTCTTGAGTACTCCGCCTTACAAGACGCTGATTTAGTAATAGAAGCTGTAGTAGAAAACCCCAAAATCAAAGGCTTGGTGCTTAAAGAAGTTGAAGAGGCAGTATCTGAAGACGCGATAATCTGTTCCAACACCTCAACAATCTCTATAAACCAGTTAGCCGAAAGCTTGGGCTCGCCCGAACGATTCTGCGGCATGCACTTTTTCAACCCTGTTCATAAAATGCCATTAGTAGAGATTATCCGCGGTAAAGACACTGCTGAAGAAACCATTTCGGCAGTAGTAAAGGCCACTTTGGCAATGGGTAAAACCCCCATTGTTGTGAATGATTGCCCCGGCTTTTTAGTAAACCGAGTTTTGTTCCCTTACTTTGCAGGCTTTGCACAGCTAATCCTTGATGGTGCAGATTTCACTACCGTCGATAAAGTGATGGAAAAAGTATTCGGCTGGCCGATGGGCCCTGCTTACTTAATGGATGTAGTGGGGATCGACACAGGTGACCACGCTGCAAATGTAATGGCTGCGGGTATTCCAGAGCGCATGGCAAGAATTGAAAATGACCCAACTACCCTACTGTATAACGCAGGGCGATTAGGGCAGAAAAACAAGCAAGGTTTTTATAATCACGGAGTAGACAAACGTGGCCGTCCAACCAAAGTTGCCGCGGAAGAAGCGTATGCGCTTATTACACCGGTCAGCGCTGCAACAGCTGAATTTGATAAGAACGATATAATCGCAAGACTAATGATACCCATGGCGAATGAAGCTATTCGTTGCCTAGAAGAAGGTATTGTTGATAGTGCAGCTGAAGCAGATATGGCCTTGTTATACGGCTTAGGTTTCCCACCGTTTCGCGGCGGTATTTTCCGTTATATAGAAACCATGGGCCTATCGCAGTTTGTCGCATTAGCTGACAAATACGCGCATTTGGGGCCTATTTATCAAATTACTGATGGTGTGCGTGAAATGGCCGCCAACGGCAACTCTTATTTTGCATAACCTAAGGAGACTAAGATGAAAGATGTAGTCGTTATCGATTGTGTTCGCACCCCTATGGGCCGCTCCAAAGGTGGCATATTTCGCAATGTGCGCGCTGAAGACTTATCAGCTAGCTTAATGACCGCGTTATTAACGCGTAACCCGAATGTTGATCCATCGGAAATTGAAGATATTATTTGGGGCTGTGTTCAACAAACCAAAGAACAAGGCTTTAATGTTGCCAGAAATGCTCAGCTTCTAACGTCTATACCCCGCTCTACCGGCGCGGTAACCGTAAATCGATTGTGTGGTTCATCCATGCAAGCATTACACGATGCAACCAGTGGCATTATGACTGGCCGTGGTGACATTTACATGATTGGTGGCGTTGAACATATGGGCCATGTCCCTATGACATTTAACGTTGATTTTCACCCTGGCCTTGCCAAGTACACCGCAAAAGCATCGGGCAATATGGGCATGACCGCAGAATTACTTGGTCGCCAAAATGGGATTACTCGTGAGATGCAAGACACCTTTGGCGCTCGCTCTCACCAAAAAGCCCACCAAGCTCATATTGAAGGACGTTGGGCCAACGAAATAGTGCCTATTGAAGGTCATGATGCAGATGGACGGTTACTGAGCGTTGATTTTGATGAAGTTATTCGTCCCGACTCTACGGTTGAAACACTAGGCGCATTACGTCCCGTTTTCGACCCAATCAATGGAACAGTTACCGCAGGAACATCGTCTGCAATTAGCGATGGTGCATCAGCCATGTTGCTCATGTCAGCAGAAAAAGCAAAAGCCTTAGGCTTAACCCCTAGAGCCAAAATCAGGGCAATGGCCGTAGCCGGATGTGACGCAGCAATTATGGGATATGGCCCAGTACCCGCAACTCAAAAAGCACTTAAGCGCGCAGGGCTAACTATGGATGATATTGAACTTGCTGAGTTTAATGAAGCCTTTGCAGCCCAAGCATTGTCTTGTGTAAAACAACTTGGATGGTTAGATAACTACGACGAAAAGGTCAACTTAAATGGCGGAGCCATTGCACTGGGCCACCCGCTAGGTTGCTCAGGGTCTCGTATTAGCACAACTTTGCTAAATGTAATGGAAGCTGAAGACAAAACGCTCGGGCTTGCCACTATGTGTATTGGCTTAGGCCAAGGCATAGCGACTATTTTCGAACGTATTTAATGATGATATGCCCCATTTAGTTTTAGATGGGGTCATTCAAATCATTCTAGTTCAAAAATTGTGCTGAATTGTGCGGTAATTGGGATGAATTAATTTGAGTATTAAGGGGAATATTGGCAGACTAAATTTTCATCAACTCTCCAAGGAATGATAAATGCCCCCCAAAATAGTCACAGGTACGTTGAGCTTTATATTTTTACTTCTTACTACTAGTGTTTTTGCATCGAATAAAATTGCATTAGTAGGAGGGCGACTAATTGATGGTTACGGTGCAAGACCAATAGCCAACAGCGTAATATTAATAGATGATGATATTATTCAAGCTGTAGGCAACCAAGATAGCTTACCCGTTCCCTCAGACTATAAAGTGGTGTCAACAGAAGGCATGGATGTATTGCCCGGATTATGGGAAAGTCACGCACACCTTATGCTTAATGGTCATGCTAATTACGCCCATTGGCACCCCACCTATAAAGACAGATTAGCCGATGAAATTATGCCCGCGAGTGCTATTCAGCTCTTACTTGCAGGCATTACCAGTACAAGAGACTTAGGCGCTCCTTTAGCGCCATCCATAGCCGTCAAAAACAAAATCTTAAGTGGCGAACTGGCAGGCCCTCGTTTATATGTAACTGGACCATTTATACAAGCCGAACCTTATCCCGGTACCGAAAACTATCGATGGGGAGTGAAGACAGTAAAAGAGGCCAAGCAAAAAGTAAAACAGCTCGCTAACGCGGGAGTCGACTTAATTAAGTTTGTCGACCAAGACAAAGTACCATTAGATGTTGCTCAAGCTGTAGTAGATGAAGCCCATGCTAACGGGTTAAAAGTGATTGGTCACAGTCACAGACCTGATGAAATAAGAGTAGGCTTAAAAATTGGTATCGATAACTTTGAACATACTGGATTAACCACAGCTCCGGCTTATCCTGACGATATAGTTGATCTATTAGTGGAACGAACTGCAACAGGTCGAGTGGCAGGAGGCCCTTTGTTTTGGACACCTACAGTAGAAGGCCTATTTCAATATGATTTGACCGTAGATAACCCAGAACGACTAGACGACACCTGTTGGCATAGAGGCTTACAACCAGACACTATTGCCGACATTAAGGCCTCGCTTGCCTCACCAGGGAAATTAGGATACATGCAGCTCACTCCTTTAAGAAAACCAACTCTGAAGCGAAAAATAGCTCAATTACGTGAATCCGGTGTCGTATTTTTAGTAGGAACGGACAGCGGCATACCCACAAAATTTCACTGCCAATCTACGTGGAATGAAATTGCAGTATGGGTAAACGAAATGAAGATTCCTGCAATGGATGCAATTCGCGCTGCGACCTATTGGCCTTCAGTGTTTATGGGATTACAAGATAAAGTTGGTACCGTAAGCGAAGGGAAATGGGCCGATATTATTGCAGTAAAAGGCGATGTATTACGCTATGTAAACAAGCTTTCTGATGTGGATTTTGTCATGAAAGGCGGAGTTATTTATAAACAAAACGGTCAAGTCGTTGAAGACGAAATTCCTATATCACAGCAAGTACACTAGTTATTTACAGAGCATTAGGTGGCATTGTTTTTGTTGCTCATATTAGTGCTATTCTGTTTTTACAGTATTAATCAATAACATCGGTTTTGATTTTATTCACTAACCAATAAGGAATCTATACATGGACAATACATCATTGTTTTTGTTTATCATCGCTTGCTTGTCTATAAATCTCATTCCCGGCCCTGATGTTATTTACATTATTTCAAACTCAATGAAAGGTAGAAAACGCGATGGGATGCAAGCCGCTTTAGGTTTGGGGCTGGGTTACATCATCCATATCATGGCCTCATGTTTAGGTTTATCAGCAATAATTGTAAATTCAGCAATCACATTCACCGCGATAAAATGGTTGGGCGCAGCTTATTTGGTGTATTTAGGTATTCAATCTCTTATATCCATGTGGAAAGGACAAACTAGGCTCACCTTAGATAAGAACACACTAGATAATAAAAATGTGTTTATTCAGGGGGCAATCGTAAGTACGTTAAACCCTAAAGTAGCGTTATTTTTCTTATCTTTTCTTCCTCAATTTATCGACCTTTATCAAGGCTCGACAAGCAATCAGCTTCTAATGCTTGGATTGTTATTCAGTGTATTAGCAACTCTGTGTAATCTTGTTTATGCCATGGCTGGAAATTGGCTATTAAGTAATAAAAAGTCTGAAAATTACTCTCGTTGGTTGGAAGGACTATCTGGATTTTTACTGATTGGTTTAGCCGGTAAAATTGTATTGGACCAGCGCTAGTTTTTGTAGCATTTAAACTTAACCACTATTTAGATAGCATTTTGCTTTTTTAAAAAAGAATATTAACACCCTAAAGCGTTCTAAACCCATTTACTTGGAGCTGCCTTTTGTCAAAGTAACTCAATTTATTATTGCTACGATATTGCTTACTTCAGCGTGAATGAAAGTGCGCTTTGAACATGAAGGGAGGTTGTGTCGTAAAGCTTTACTGGAGTATCTGTTTGTTTCAATAGTAATGCTATTTCAGTACAACCTAGAATAATTCCTTCTGCACCTTCTTTTTGCATTCTCTCAACAATTTCTACATATTGAGCACGAGATGACGCTTTTATCTGCCCACAACACAGCTCCGAATAAATAATGTCATGCACTACATCCCTTTCCTTTTGATTAGGCGTAATAACATCAATACCGTAATTACCGGAAATATACCCTTTGTAAAAATCTTCTTCCATTGTAAATTTTGTGCCTAATAAACCCACTCTTTTAATACCGTCAGCCTGCAGTTTTTGCGCTGTAGCATCTGCAATGTGTAAAAGAGGAATACCAATTTGCGATTGAATACCGTCTGCAACTTTATGCATAGTATTAGTACAAATTAAAACGACGTCAGCACCTGCAGATTCAATTCCTTTGGCGGCATTAGCTAACAACTCAGTTGCTTCATACCATTTGTTTTGTTGCTGATAGTCTGCTATTTCTTGAAAATCGACACTGTGCAAAATAACCTTTGCTGAGTGCAGCCCACCAAGCTCTTGCTTTATCCCTTCATTAAGAAGGTGATAATAGCTAGCGGTAGATTCCCAGCTCATTCCCCCGAGAAGGCCAATGGTTTTCATAAACATCGCTACCTTTGAATGTGTAATGCTTCTAGCTTATCCTTTTTAGTAAATTACAGGCAATAAAAAAGGCCACCTAAGTGACCTTTCTTTCATCCTTAACTAATGCAATATTAGTCTAGGATTTTTGATACAACACCCGCACCTACTGTACGACCA
>NZ_JAFNJE010000012.1 GCF_017368475.1 Alteromonas sp. 5E99-2 | reverse complement strand
TATCACTCCTTTATGTAGAGTAACTACACTACAGTCGTTCTGCATTGCATAAATAGGGCACAAACCGCTGCAAAATTGTACAGCAAAGATCAACACGCCCTAATTTCTAGATTCGAAATATTTATCAAACCTTACACTTCAATAAATATTATTAGTTTTTAATCTCTACCTATACACATTACTTTTTCTGTTTCATCGAATGGGCAAGACCATTATTAATGCGCCTCTTGTAGTACTATCAAAGGCGTTTGGAACTGAGTTAAAAAATGTCTAATCTCAAAGCAAGTATCGAGTACGTTAAAGACGTATACCTGTATTGTCGTGAATCACAAACTTCTCATCACGCTAATGACAAACAAATCCTTAAAGCCGTAAATGAAGAATTATCTAATGAAGGTTATTCTACTTTTCCCAGTATTAAAGCACTGAAGTCATACATAAAAGCAGATTAGCTTGCTTTTGTCGTCTTTCGACTATGAACCAAAAGTTACACCCTTGGTCTACAAAGAGTGGGGATTAAATGCTTACTTGTGTAAACCCGATGACAGTGTATTGTTGAATTATGGGTGACTTTTGCTCGTTAACATGAGGTGAGAATGATGACGTTTAACAAACTAGTGCTTGGTAGTTTTGTACTTTTAAGTACATGTGGCTGTGTATTTGCCGATACTGATGATTCAGCTAAATACGCAGAGAGTAAATTGACAAAGGTATTTATTTCTAAAAATGATACTCAGTGCAATGCTGATGGTCTGAGTCTAGAAGAAACCGCGTCTTATTTAAAGAATGCAAATATCGCCATTCGTGCCTCGGAGTGTGGCGTGATCACTGGCGGACCAAACTTTGCAGCAGTGTGTGGCGCGGGTACATCAAATATTTTAATTCACACCATTGATAGCAAAGATGTGGTGGAAGCAAAAAAACTTGGTTTTGCCGATGTGATGTCATTGTCTGAGCGGAAGCGTGGTTATAGCGTTAACGCGTGTCGGTTAGTTGAGAATAAATACTGAACTTCATAGGTAGTTTGCCACATTTAATCGTTTCTATTGAAACTTAATACAAAAGGGGGAATTTTCGCTATTTCTTTCCTTTTTTGTTTAGCTTGAAAAGATCGTCAAAAGTTACAAGTTTGCTCATTAACTATTTTTTATTTATGTTTCGAGTGCACGGATAGTCAATTTTTTACCGCACTAAGGTGCAAGATATCTGATTACCATTCTGGTGTAGTAATACCTGGTTAAGTTTTTCACACAGAATTTATAAAGGTATGTTTATGTTTACCAAGAAACATGTATTGGCACTTACTGTTTCGAGTATTCTCGGTACACAGGTAGCGATAGCGCAAGAGCAAGAGAATGCATTTGAAACAATTACTGTTACGTCTCAAAAGCGAGAGCAAGCCCTGCAAGATGTGAGTGTTGCAGTGACTGCCTTTTCTGGAGATTTACTTAGAGAATTGAATTTAACAGACAGTGTTGATATTGCTTCACAAACACCTGGACTGAATATAGGCACGCCAGTAGGTGAAGGAAACAACCCTGCAATTAGTTTGCGAGGTGTTGGGTTAAACGACTTTAACGACAACAACGAAGGGCCGGTTGCAGTATATAGAGATGACGTGTATCAATCAGCGATGCCAGGTTTGACTTTCCAGTTGTTTGACCTTAATCGGGTTGAAGTGTTGAGAGGCCCTCAAGGCACACTGTATGGACGCAATGCCACAGGTGGTTTGGTGCATTTTATCTCTAACAAGCCTAGTGATGAATTCGAGGGCTACGCTGATTTAACTTTTGGTAGCTATAATCAAGTTAAATTTGAAGGAGCGGTTAGCGGCGCTTTAACCGATGCGGTAAGAGGGCGACTTTCTGTTGCAACGAATAAGCACGATGGTTATGTAGAAAACAGAATTGGGCGAGATGGAAATGAAGCCGACAGCCAAGCCTTCAGACTTCAAATAGAAGCTGACTTATCTGAATCTGTAGTGGCGTTATTAAATGTCCACGGTGCTCAATCACGTACCGTTGCGCCAAAATATCAGCATGAAGCAACCGCAGGCGAAGTGGATTTCTTTGGCTATAGTGACACAGACGGCGACCCATTTGCGGGTGACTATGACCGTGATGGTTTGTTAGACATTGAAAGTACAGGCGCATCTTTAACCATAGATTGGTTGGCAGATAACTTTGATTTTAAATCGATCACAGCGGTTGAATACGTGGATAAAATTCACGAAGAAGAATCTGATACAGGGCCATTTGCAGCGATAGAGCCTACGTTTAGAGCGGATCTTGAACAATTTAGCCAAGAGTTTCAAGTCAGCGGTTTGTTTGGTAATACGAATTGGATTGCCGGTGCTTATTTCTTTTCTTCAAAAGCTGAAAATGGGCTAGATTTGGATATTAATTACCCTGAAGGATTCATTAATATCATTGATGCAGAAACCTTTGGCGGTGGTTTACAAGGTGTAGGCGCATTCACTCCAACTGGCGATGATGGTGCGTTATCACCGTTTGTGACTTATGACGTAGATTATGAACAAAACACCGATTCTTATGGGTTGTTCTTTAACACAGACACAGAACTTTCGTCAGAATTCAACTTGGTATTTGGTCTGCGCTACACCTCAGAAGAACGTGATTTTGATTATATAAATGCGTTTGGTGATAGGGGAACAGAAACCACTAGTGATGATGGTGCAATTACCAATTTCTTACGCTTTTTGAATACCTTACCCGTAGATGACCCTGACCATTTTCCCGATAGCTGGTTTGCATTTAACGGCGATATTAGCAACGACAATTTATCGGGCAAAATAGGCTTAGATTATCGTCCGAATGACGATGTGCTGATTTTCGCTAACTATGCAATTGGGTTTAAGGCTGGGGGCTTTAACGGTGGATTTCTTGATTTAACTGACGGTGTCGACCCTGACTCTACCCCTTATGATGAAGAAATTTTAACTTCTTATGAATTGGGTATTAAGTCTACTTTAGCGGACGGGAAAGTACGACTAAATGCCACGGCTTTTTATTACGATTACGATGATTATCAGGCGTTAACCTTTTCTGGTTTGAGTCAGTTTATCGACAACACTGACGCAGAAATCAAAGGATTAGATTTAGAGCTAGTCTGGTTACCAACGAAAAACATTGATATTAATTTAGGTGCAAGCTTTCTAGATTCGGAAGTGGGCGAATTGACTATTCAAGGCGAAACTATCTCGGGAACTGAGTTAGTACTTGCCCCAAATGTGACATTGAATGGTTTGATACGTTGGCAAGCCACTGATGCACTTTCATTTCAGATTGATGCGAATTATCAAGGTGAACATTTCTTCGATATCACCAATAGCGATTTATCTAGAGAAGACGCATATACCGTTGTTGGCGCAAGAATTGGTTATCAGATATCACCTAACTTGAATATGTCATTATTTGCTAAAAACCTATTTGATGAAGAGTATCGTGTGTATACATTCGATTTCACTTCAGCAGGTGGTTTTAATCAGCAATTCTTTGGCAGACCAAGATGGGTTGGTGTGAATATAAACTACGAATTTTAATGACGACAAGGTGTTTTAAGCAAACAACGAGTTTGCGCTGCCTTGTTTAATACAAAGAGATTTAACACAAAGAAATACAGAGGCTTGAATGTCCACAAATACGAAAATTGATTTTATCTATTTATCTGAACCCGACATGATAAAAGCTGGGGTGACAGATATGGCGAAATGCGTAGATACAATGGAAGAGATGTTTGTTCTTCTTCACAAAGGTGACTACCGCATGGCTGGGCCAAATAATGATTCTCATGGTGCCATGATCACTTTTCCTGAATCGTCACCTTTTGAAGGTATGCCGAAACCAACAGCAGATCGTCGTTTAATGGCAATGCCCGCTTATCTTGGCGGAGACTTTAAAACCTGCGGCGTAAAGTGGTATGGCTCTAATATAGCGAATCGCGAAAAAGGGTTACCACGCTCTATTCTTATGTTTATTTTGAACGATGTGGATACGGGCGCTCCACTGGCGTATATGTCTGCCAACTTGTTATCTGCGTACCGAACAGGAGCTATTCCAGGGGTAGGTGCACGCTATCTTGCACTACAAGATGCAAAGACCATTGGTTTGTTAGGACCCGGTGTGATGGGGAAAACATCTGTTGCCGCTTTTATCGCTGCGCGCCCATCCATTGATACCATTAAAATTAAAGGCCGAGGTCAGAAAAGCTTACAAGACTTTATTAGTTGGCTTGAACAGAGCTACCCACAAATTACCACTATTAAGGTGGTTGATGATATTGAAGAGGTTGTTCGTGACTCTGATATTGTGACTTACTGCAATTCTGGTGAAGTGGGTGACCCCGCAACGTATCCCAATGTAAAAAAAGCATGGCTAAAGCCTGGCGCGTTTTTGGCAATGCCAGCCAGTTGCACACTGGATGAAGACTTCGCAGAGCAAGATGTACGTAAAGTGCAGGACAGCAAAGGGCTTTATGAAGCTTGGTTTGAAGAAGTACCTAAGCCTGCTCACAATCATATTCCATTAGTGGGAATGCAATTTATGGATATGATTGAAAGCGGTAAGTTGGGCAAAGACAGCTTGGAAGATTTAGCCGCTATTGTGGCTGGCGCAACGCCTGCTCGTCAAAACGATGATGAAATCATTGTGTTATCTGTGGGGGGGATGCCCATTGAAGATGTCGCTTGGGCTACGTCTGTCTATCGCAATGCTATTGATAAAGGGATTGGTGTTCCTTTGAATCTTTGGGATGAGCCTGTTTTGCGCTAATTTAGCGCAAACTTCTTACTCCATTACGTTTTTTATTTCACACATTAAAGTTTGAACAATGACAAAGATTATTAAAGTAAAAACTGGATCAGTATTAGAAGAACAAGCGAGTTATTCTCGTGCTGTGGTGGTTGATAATTGGATTTTTGTATCCAACACTGCGGGCAGAAATCCCGAAACAAAAGAAATCCCAGAAGACATTTTTGAACAGACAGACCAAGTTTTCGCCAACATTGAAAGAGCGTTACAGGCTGTTGAGTCGAGTCTTGCCGATGTTGTTATGTCACGGGTTTTTATTCAAGACCCTACTATGGTTCCAGCGGTGATGGGGCACATAGGAACTAAATTTAAGGGAATTGACCCAGCGACCACAGTAACCTGCCCTCCTTTAGGTAGCACAACCTATAAAGTTGAACTAGAAGTCACAGCGTTTAAAAATGCGAGTTCGCAGGAAGTACAGGAACTCAAGCTAGCATAACCTAGTTTACCAAACTGACATGACTCAAACATTAAATAGAATACAAACTTCCGATGTTATTCCTGACTCTACCTCTGTTGTGATCATTGGTGGGGGGATTGTCGGTGTGTCTGCAGCCTTAACACTAGCAGAACGCAATATTCCGGTGGTGCTGCTGGAAAAAGGCCATATTGCTTGCGAACAATCTTCTCGAAACCTTGGTTGGATCCGTAAAACTAGCCGACATCTAGATGATATTCCTTTAGCCATGGCCGCGGATGAATTGTGGAAAAATATGCCTGAACGGCTTGGGCAATCCGTCGGCTATCAGCAGTCTGGTATTCTATTTTTGGCAGATACCCATGAACAGCTAGAAGTGCATGATAATTGGTTGAAGTCAGTTGAAAGCTTGGATCTGGACTCTCGTTTGTTGAGTAAAGATGACATTGAGCGTCGAGTTCCGGGGAGCGAACGGCCTTGGGCTGGTGCCATTTTTACACCAAGCGATGGTCGAGCAGAGCCTCATATGGCAGTGCCAGCAATGGCTAATGCTGCGATAGCGAAAGGTGCAACGATCATTCAAAACACCTCAGTTAGAGCTGTGAATACCAGTGCTGGTAGGGTGAGTGGAGTGTATACCGAAGCGGGTGAAATTAAGTGCGAGCATGTCATTTTAGCTGGGGGAGCTTGGTCTCGTCGATTCCTTGGCAATATGGGGGTGAGTTTACCTACACTACCTGTAGTCTGCACTGCGCTGCGAACAACACCCGTTGATGGGCCTAGTGATATAGCAGTGGGGGCCTCTAACTTTTCGTTTAGAAAGCACAGAAACGGCGGTTATATTGTTACCCAACGGGGTGCATTAAAAGCGCCGATTACCTTAGATCACCTGTTAATTGGCCATCAATATTTAGAGGCGCTTAAATATCAGCGGAGTTTTTTAAGGGTATCTTTTGGCAAAGAGTTTTTTAGTGATTTATGCCTTAAAAGACGTTGGAAATCCACTCAGAAACCTCCGTTTGAAAAGGTTCGTATACATAACCCCCCTACGGTAACATCACTGAATAACGAAGCCATGGCAAATTTACGAGCGGCATATCCCATTTTTAACAATGTGGATATTGAAGAAGCATGGGCAGGAGTCATCGATATAACTCCTGATTCTAATCCGATCATTGATTGCCTTGATACCGTTTCTGGAATGACTTTGGCAACAGGGTTTTCGGGGCATGGTTTTGGCACAGGACCTGCAGCAGGACAATTAGCTGCGGATCTTGCTATGGGGACGACACCTTTAATTGATCCCAAGCCGTATAAATTTTCCCGTCTATAAAAGCCATTTTGTGTTGTGAGGTAGTAGTGACAAATTCGCCTGTTCGTAATTCTAAAAAGCAAACTAAGTTGGGTTTGATTGCAATGATGGCAATCTGCGTTGGCTTAGTGATTGTTCAAGGTTCAATGATTTCAGCTTTACAGGGAATTGGTATCGGTGGAAGCGCATTTATATTAGCGATGTGTTGTGCGCTTGTGATTGCGCAATGCAACGCCATGAGTTTTTCTGAGTTAGCTTTGATATTTCCACAAGAAGGTTCTCTTGCTGTTTATACACAAAAAGCCATTGGGCATTTTCCTGCAATAGTTGCGGTGTTTTCGGGCTATGTGGTTGTGGCAATACTTGCTATGCCAGTAGAAATGCTACTGGTAGAAGCCATACTTCAGCAGCTATTTCCCAGCGCAGAATACATCAAGTTAGTACCTATTATTATGCTAGGTACATTAACGTTTACCAATTTAATCGGTGCAGACGTTTTTTCAAAAATACAAAATGTTTTGTCCTTTGTGTTGATCAGCGCGTTAGTTATTGTTGGTGTAGTTGCGGTTACGGGGCTAACAAACGCAGCCTCACTGGCAAATCCGAAGGATATTTTTAATTTCACCCAAGCTATAAATGGTGAGTTTATTGGTCTTATTGGTTTGGCTATGTGGATGATGGTAGGGGTCGAATTTATTTGCCCTATGATCACCCAAGTGAAGTCACCAACCGTTAATATTCCTCGGTCTATGCAGTTATCCTTGTTGGTTATTTTTGCTGTGTTTGTCACCTTTACGTTTGGCGCTACTCGTTATGTAACAGACGAAACATTAATGAATTCTCCGTTACCTTATTTGGATTTCACTCAAGCTATCATGGGAGATATTGGGTTAATTGTTGCTGCGGTTTTAGCACTAACAGCCACTTGTAGTACAATCAATACTGTTTTGGCATCAGTGCCTCGTATGCTTCATGGCATGGCGGAACAAGGACAAGTTTTTCCACAACTTAAAGTTTCTAATCGTTTTGGTACGCCTTGGTTGGCTACAGTAGGTTTGGCGTTATGCGCTATGGTTCCCTTTTTAGCCTTTGGTATTGAGTCTTTGCTGGTTTTGGTTATCGCGGCTACGACTAGTTGGCTTTTAGCCTACATTGTGGCGCATATCAATGTCATTGTTTTACGTCGTCGACAACCTAATTTGGACAGGCCTTTTAAAACACCTTTATACCCTTTACCTCAAATTATTGGGATTTTAGCAATGGTCTATGTGGCATTAAACAACTCACCGGATCCCGCTATGACTCATCAGGTGTATGCGATTACAGGTGGTATTCTTTTTGTTGTCAGTGTTATAGCAGCACTATGGGTGAAGTTTTACATGAAGCGGAATTTATTCTCTCCTGATTAACGCAATAAAGGGTATTTATTGCGTTAATGCATGCATTCTAAATTTTCTAGGTGTCATCTGATACCTTGCTTTAAAGCATCGATGAAAATGAGACACATCAGAAAAGCACCACTCTAGCGCGACATCTGTGATAGACATGTTGGCTAGGCTAGGTGAAGACAAGGCTTTTTTACACGCTTCTAAACGGTGTTGCTGAATAAATCGAGACACTGAAATCCCTTCATTTGCAAACAACTTGTGTAAATAGCGTTTGCTGATGTTTTCTTGTTTTGCTAGGTAATCTGTAGACAATTCAGGATTATCTAGGTTTGTCAGAATGAGCTTTTTAATTGATTTTAAATGAAGGTCAGTTGAAGCTGGAGTGTTGGGTTCGTCAGGTAGTTCAGCTGCGCTTAAGGCGGTGCCAAGGAGTTCAAGTAATATATGCTCCACTCTCACTACTATGTCAGGAGAAATACTATTTACCGTATTGGTAAGATTGACCACGTACTGACTTAAAAGTGAGTTAGTTGCGCCATTTTTATCAAATAGTAGTCCCAAAAATTTATCGATGTTTGGACAGACTTTTAGCATCTGGTCTGCAGGGATCACGAGTACGGCGTGTTTTACCAGCTTATTGAACTCTAATTTAAATGGTTCTTCGTTGTAAAAGATAGTGAAATCGCCAGGAGTGAGTTCTGCTACTCTTCCACGGTGTTCCACTTTGGTATTTCCGCTAAGT
Organism: Alteromonas sp. 5E99-2; assembly: GCF_017368475.1. Lineage (GTDB taxonomy): Bacteria > Pseudomonadota > Gammaproteobacteria > Enterobacterales > Alteromonadaceae > Alteromonas_F. The sequence continues at coordinate 127,310 of NZ_JAFNJE010000012.1, read as the reverse complement.
TGAAACTTGACTAGGTATTCTTTTCCAGACAATTGAATACCGTCAGTGTTAGCGCTATCGACGCATAAACTTTTGCATTGCACTGTACAAAGGCGAATGTGGTTTAAATCATTTCTTTTGAGTTCACCTTTGAACGCTTGTGTTGATGTTCCAGTACGGACAAGGTTCATATTACAGAAGGCATCGCAAACATCTGCTTTCCAGCTTTCAAAGCTGGTTGAGGGCTGCATACTCATAAAACATACCTTTCTTTGTTATCTAGTCATAACACTGTAAAAAGTAACGCTGCAAGGAAAATGCCATAGTCCGTGTTTTTTCTATGTATATAAATTTCCTATAGGCGTTGTGATACAAGGCTTTTTGAGTGTCGATAGTGCAAAATTGTTTACGCAACTTGTGTTTTCTTGCACTCTTTGGGTGCTAGAAAGTATATTTTTGGTGCGGTTTTTTTGGCTGGAGAAGTAGGAAGAACAAAAAACTGAAAGAGATGAGTTGTATTCACCTCTTTCAGTCAGTGTGATTTTACATTGCCTTATCAGCTTTACTTTATACCTCTTGCACTAAGAAAGGTTTTCACTTTATCGGCAATAAGCGGGGCGTCTTCTTCTAGCGCAAAGTGTCCCGTATCTAATATGTTTAATTCAAAATCAGTGACATCTTTTTTAAAGCCATAAGCACCTTCAACTGGGAAGAAGGCATCGTTTTTCGCCCATACCGCAAGCACAGGGGGTTGATGCTTTCTTAAATACGCTTGCCATTGTGGGTAAGCTTTAACATTGTTCTGATAATCGTAAAATAAATCCAGTTGCAGTTCGTGTTGCCCTGGGCGAGAAAAACGCTCGAAATCAAGTACCCAGTTGTCGGGTAATATCGCGTCTGGATTACGAGTTCCGTGGGTGTACTGCCAGCGCAAACCTTCAAAACTAAATACCGTGTCTTTAATTTGTTGTTCTAACTCTGGTGTGCGCTTTTCCCATAACTGCATAATAGGAGCCCAAGTTTCTTTGTTTAACCCTTCTTCATAGGCGTTACCATTTTGAGTAATAATCGCTTGCACGCGCTCAGGGTGTTTAAGGGCGATACGCATACCTACTGGTGCGCCATAATCTTGGATTACGAGAGAATATTTTTTAACTCCCTTTTGCTCTAAAAACTGATTGATAGTGACTGCAAAATTATCAAATGAGTACTGGTAATCTTCCTGAGATGGAAAATCACTCGCACCGAAACCAAGATAGTCTGGCGCGATAAGGTGGTAGTCATCTTTTAGTAATGTGATTAAATTTCTATATTGATGAGATGACGATGGAAAACCATGGAGAAGAACTAACGTTGGCTTACTTGTGTCTCCGGCTTCGCGATAAAAAATCTTATTGCCATTGACTGTTTCATAACCATAGGTAGCAAGTGAGCTTTCCGTTGCGTGTTTTACACCGGCTACTGAATGTGTATTAGCATCAGCAATTGCGCTTGTACTCATGCCTAAAACGGCTAAAAGTACCGCCGTTTTTTTAAACTTACTTAAAGGCGTAAACATAGTATAACCTCGTTTGAAAATGACTGGTTTATTTCGATGAGGTGATTATGGAGTATTTATAGTTTGAAATAATTACTTAATAGTGAAATTAATTATTACAATTTATGTAATAATGGTGTTTAATTTTTCTACCAAGACTAGATAAGTTCAAATAGCTTATGGATAAACTTGAGTGTATGAAAATTTTCGTCGAAGTGGCGAAACATCAGAGCTTTGTGCTGGCGAGTAAAAATTTGAGTCTATCTGCGCCTGCGGTAACCCGAGCCATTGCGTTTTTGGAAGATAGGCTAAGGATTAAGCTCTTTCATCGTACTACTCGCCACGTTCGTTTAACTCAACCTGGTACTCAGTTTTTAATTGATACTAAGCGCATATTGGAAGATATAGACAGCGCAGAAGCCAACGCCGCAGGCGTTTATGGTCAGCCCATAGGGACATTGAATTTAACTGCACCTGTATTGTTCGGACAGTTGTTTGTGGTACCCATTATTGCAAAATATTTAGATACGTATCCACAAGTGAATGTGACAGCGCACTATTTAGATAAAGTAAGTAGTTTGTTAGATGAAGAGTTAGAAGTGGCTATTCGTATTGGACATTTAAAAGACTCGGGATTGTTCGCAAAGCAGGTAGGTACAGTGAAGTTACAAGTTGTAGCGTCACCAGATTATTTGTCGAATCACGGCACACCTAGGGTGTTAGAAGATCTTAAGCAGCATAAAATAATTGCTGCTAGTGCAAGTTATAAAGTCAATACGTGGGATTTCTTTGACAAAGGGCAACCGCGGCGGATTCATATTAGCCCTAGATTGATTTGCAACCAAAATACTGCGGCGTTGGAGTCAGCAATATTAGGCCAGGGACTGTGCAGGCTAATGTCTTATCAAGTGGGAGACGCAATTGCAAAAGGTCAGTTAGTCAGTGTGCTGGGCGATTTTGAAGAAGATCCTATTCCTGTCACTATTGTACATTTGGAAGGGCGTAAAGCTAATGCAAAAGTGCGGGCATTCATTGATATGGCTGCAGAAATTCTTGAGCAGAACCCATATATTCACTCGTTTTCATGAAGCTCTGTGACTTGAATATGTATTACCACCAGTCAGGAGCAGTCAGTACATCGTTAGGTGAAATTGCATCGTTAAAAGCTAACAGTTGGTTTTTAAAGTCCTGCTCGCATGCGTAACTACTAAAGTGTATGTTGTTATCTTCACAAACCTGTTTAAACAGGTTCCTTGTTAAAATTGGCGCGAATGACTGGTTTATCAAGAATGTACAAGCTTGGATACTATGCTCCGATAGCCTTTGGCATATAGTGCTAAATAGTTCACTTGCTTCTGGGGTGAACAAGGACTCGCCTTTTACTATAGACACATAATACCAAGGTTTGGTGCCAACGCTTTCTATTGCTGAGACAATACCTTTATGGTAGTTCATTACCGTTTCAATATTCCAGGGGCCTTCAGCCCACACAATAATAAAATTATCTATTTTAACTATTTCGTAGACACCATGCTGCTTGCACAAAGGATCTTGTGTTTTGGTTAAATTATACGGAAACGGCTTTATATCCATAAAGGAGGATAATATACGATATTCATAACTAGTCAAAGTATAGGCATTCGTGGTGATCCGCAAAAAAAGCCGTTTAAATAAACGGCTTTAATTTTAAAGGGAATAAATTGCAGAGAATTAGTCTTCAGCTATATCGCGTATTACAACATTCTCAGAGTCGTATTTGCGAATGAAATCAGATATTTCTCTGAAATTACAAAACACAAGTTCGCCTTCAAGATTATACTTGGCAAGTGCTTCTTTTTCGCCAATTTGAATGGCTTCTACGCAAGCTCTTGATGCATTGTCAGTATTCTTAGCAACAAGTGCTTTAGCTGTTTCTTGTGATGAGTTGTTAGCAAATTCATTTGCAAATTGTTTAATACTAACACCGTTGCATTTTACACCAACATTGAACTGCTCGAAATTTAAACCATTACTGCGAACAAGTCTTTTTGCTGCGCTATAACTTTCAGTTGCTGCGGTATAACAAACTTTAGTTTCAAGGTTGTCATTAGTTGGTTTAAGAACCACGTCTTGAGCGGCTGCCTGAACAGATACTAGGGTAAAAGTAAGTGCAATAGCTAATGTAGGTAATTTCATAATGGTTCCCAATTGAATTTGTGTAATAAAACAATATTTCTTTGCGTTGATGGTTGTATTATGACCTAAATTTAGAAAAATGAAAGTAAATTTTGTAATTAAATTACATTTCTGGGTTTTTTTATTGTTTTTTAGAAGGTTTGTTATGAATTTTAGAAAGTTTTTTACAGTTTGTTTTCTTTAATAACGTAAAACGCATTCATTAAGGGTATTGGATGTGGATTGATAATGAGAATAAGGTAACCATAAATATAGGATACCCCAAATATAAGGGGCATCCTGTGTGATGATTGATATTAAAATTGATACGCTAAGCTAGCAACAACTGTACGTTCTTCACCTGGAAAGCAATCACCCCGGGTTAAGCAAGTTGCGATATACTCTTTGTTTCCTAGGTTTCGCACATTTAAATTGCCGCGGAGCGAATCTGTGAACTGGTATGCGGCAAAGAAGTCCACCACTGTATATCCATCAGTTTCTATAGTAAATGTAGTCGCTTCTGTAGCACCAGGTAACAATGTTACACCGCTGTCTTCGTTATCACCTACATAGCGAACACCAAAGCCGAGCTCTAACCCCTGAAGCTGACCTTCACTTGGACGCCATGTTGACCAAAGAGAACCAGACGTGTCTGGTAAACTTCTGAGTGTTGTTTCAACGCCTTCTTCATCAACCTCGTCTGCGTCTTGAATTTGTAATGCAAGATCGAAGCTGAAGTCTCCAGCATTGAATAAAGCTTCTATTTCAACACCTTTACTTGTTAGAGAAAGGCCAGGCTGAATACTTCCTAATGCAACGCTCTCTACTAGGTTATCTTCTTCTAGGTCAAAATAAGCAACCGTTACATAGGTGTTTTTTCCGCTTGGTTGGTATTTAAAACCAACTTCAAATTGCTCGCCTGTTCTTGGCAGTAAAGGTGTACCGCTTGCGACGTCGGTACCCACTGTGGCACGGAATGATTCTGAATAGCTAATATAAGGGTTTAAACCGATATCGGTTTTATATAAAGCCCCAATTGAAATAGGTGTTTCGTTATCAGATTGATCATTGGTTCCATCTTCAGAATCTACTGATGAATACCGTATACCAAGATTCAAAACCAAGTTGTTTATCGTAATATGATCGATTAAATACACATCTGACGCTGTCGTACTGTCTGACGAATCAAAAGCGAAGAATGCGTTTTCATCTGGAATTTCACTGCCATCATATACAGGGTTGAAAATGTTAAATGCACTTGGAAAAGCTACGGCAAACGATTGCTCTGCGAACGTATCAACATCTTGGTAGTTTACACCTGCAATCACTTGGTGATTAAAATCACCGGTAGCAAAATCAGCGTTTAAACGAAAATCGAATGCAAATTGATCTGAGCCAGCTGGACCACCAAAAAAAGAACGAGCGATAGCAGTTCCATCTGGAAGTACTCGAGGTGTTCCATCAGGAAGACCTAAGGTTGCTGGAAAGGTTATCCATGTTTGTAAATAATCTGCTTCATTGTCACGGTAACGAATGGTGCCGTCGAATGATAAGGTGTCGTTAAATTCATGACTACCAAATAAACTAACTGTAATTGACTCACTATCAAAACGATTAAAGTTGGGATCACCAACATAAGTGGAAGCATCTACGTCATCTGTGGGGGCTGTTTCACAAAGGGTTGAACCCGTAATGGTGACATCACTCGATTGGCATCCAGTTACAGCAATTGGTAAGAATTGAGCAATCGTATCACTTTCTCTGTCAGTATAATTAATAAGAGCAGTTATGGTCGTACTGTCGTTTTCGTAGGTGATTGACGGAGCAATAACGATAGCGTCGTCATCTACAAAATCTACTTGAGTGCCACTTTCACGGTATACGCCAACTAGTCTTCCGGTCCAATTTTCACCTAGGCTAGAACTCACATCAAATGACGCTTGGTAACGTTCATTATTACCTGCGGTAAGCACAACCTCATTGCCTGAATGACTTGCGTTTGCGACTTTGCTTACAGTACTAATAATACCACCAGGTGCTGCTTGCCCATACAATACAGAAGCCGGGCCTTTTAATACTTCCACTTGTTCTAGTGTGTATACGTCGGCACGGGTGTTGTTATTAAAGCCAAAGTTAACCTGTAAGTTATCTTGGTAGGTAGGGGCATCTAAACCACGAATATTAAAGGTATCTGAACGAGTCGATGGACCAAATGCGTTTCCCGTAATACCGGATGTGTAATCGATAGTTGCACTTAAGTCTAATGCTCCTCTTTCTAAAAAATCATCACTGGAAATGATGGATACGGAACGAGGGGTTTCTGGTAATGCGATGTTGGATTTTGTTGCGCCAAACGTTGAGGGTTGCCCAACTACTGAAATACGCTCGACATCAGATTCGCTGATGTCCGAATCTACTTTGTCTTGAGCATAGGCAGATGAAATGCTTAACGCAATAACTGCAAGTGGGAATTTTAAGAGATGAGTGCTTTTCATAAATGTAAACTACTATATAAACGTTAATGATAATTATTGTCATTTGTGATAATATCATAACTTGAATTGAATATAGAAGTAAAAGAACGGAAGTGACATTGGTTTTGTGAAAAATATAATTACGTTGAGTATAAAAAAAGCCGCTTAATAAGCGGCTTTCTAGAATTTTTTTAAATCACTAATTAGGTGATTATTCGTCTTCAGTAATACTGCGAATAACAATGTTTTCAGAGTCGTATATACGTACGAATTCAGAAATTTCTCTGTGATTACACAAGATAACTTCGCCTTCGAGGCTATACTTCGCTCTAGCTTGTGTTTCGCCAATTTCAATGGCTTCAATACAGGCTTTAGCTGAATCACCCGTATCTTTAGCAACAAGGGCTAGTTCGATTGCGCTTTCATCAATTTGATTATCGGCGAATTGTCTCGCGAACTGTTTTATGGTCACGCCATTACATTTTACTGCGACGTTAAAGCTTTCAAAGTTAACACCGTTACCGCGAATAAATCTTTTGGCTTCGCTATAGCCTTCAGTTGCAGCTGTGTAACAAGCTTGAGTTTCAAAGTCGTCGTTAGTTGGCTTAAGGACAACATTTTGAGCAACTGCCTGAACAGACGCTACGGTAAAAGTAATTGCGATAGCTAATGTAGATAGTTTCATAATGATTCCTAAAAGTGTAATAAAACAATATTTTTCTGCGTTGCTAAAATCATTATGAGTGATAAAACAAAAAATGAAAGTTTTTTCTGTAATTAACTTACAAAAAGCACAAGTTTTTCTATTTGCTCTGATTATTTTACGTACAGCTTGAAATTTTGTTACATTTCATTATCTTTTTAACATGGTTTTTTGCAAATATGGCGAGGCGACATATTGGAATATTAACGATGAAGAGCTAACCCTTGGGCTAGCTCTTATGTTGCGGGAGTATTCGACGTAATTACATTGAGTAATTTTTTCCTTGCTGGTCGGGTGTCATTTTCTAATGCAGATTTCAATTTAAGCAAATCTTCTTCTATATCGATATCGTAGGTTTCCCGAATAAGCCCCTGGGACCAAGAATGTTGTTTACATAAGTCGGATAGCTCATGTCCAAGGGTTGATGTACTCCAAGAGAGGTGAGTTAAATTGGGCCAAGGTTTTTTATTTGCCATTATAGTGACACCGCCGTCAGTTGCAGGACTGAATGCACAGTCATTTTGCGATAAATGTTGGATGATAGTTTGATAATCATCGTCGTTTAAAATGGGGGCGTCAGTGCCGATAAATACAAGGGAATGGTGACCTAAAGTACGAAGTGTTGTGTCTAACTGGTTTATACGTTGCCCCAAGTTCCCTTTTGGCTGAGGTATGACTTTATAGTCTCGCTGCATCAAGCTATCGGCCCAATCGGAATCTGCCTCACTTGATACTGCCAATACAACATCGCCTTGCCAATGGTTTGCATCTTCTATTGCACAATCTAACATGCGTTTAGCTAATTCAAACGCTATAGGTTTGCCTAAAGTCGCTGCTAAACGCTGCTTTCCTTGTCCTATTAATGGTCGCTTACAAAAAATAACCAGGGTTGGGGATAGTTTATTTTGTGTCATTTAACTGCCAGTCGTAATTGTATTCAATAGGACCCAAGTGGTTGTTGAGTTTCCCTTTAAGGTCTTCGTTCGCATATTGCTTTAAATGAGATAATACGGTTTCTTCGGAACCGCCAAAATCACGGGCAAACCAATTATAGATATTGGATAGCACAAGTTTTCCGTCAATAAAGGCAGCGCCTTTATCCGAATTTACAAATTGCATTGCCGCGGCTTGTAATTGTTGCTCTTTATTTTGTGCTGTGAAGGCAGTTTGAGATAAATTTGGACAACCTAAACTGGCACAATTAACCGCGTAATGTACGCGATTATCTGAAAAAATAGGTCTCAAAATACCGTGCTCAATATTGTTAAGTGATAAAGACTCGCCACCAACATCAACCACAATATCATCCCAAGGCCCCAAATTGACTTGGCTGCCGATTTCTTTAATTGAATCTATAGGGTATTCGTCAACGACTAAACTGATGGTCACCGCGTTATATAGGTTTACCCAGTACGCAAACTGTTCATCCTTACTGTAATGGGTTGGGTCGATTTCTTGCATTTCATCAAGGTATTCGCTGAGTAAATCCTCGTGATCTTCAGATACACCGCCGTAATTAAAATAAGTATGTTGAGATGCGTCTTTAACAACGTAATTGTCTAAAATGGTTTGCCATTTTTGATGACTTATTGTGTCGTTGTTTCCCGCATACGCTTGTTGAAAATAAGGAATAGGAATAGCCGTTCTGGTGTAAAGTAATCGGGCACCTTGTACACCAATGATAAATGTCACTGATATTGCTATTAGCAAAGCGATAGAAAGGGTGCGCTTGTATAAGTTAGAGATCATTCGTTACTCCTGAATATCTGCTGTGTTCATCGCATTTTGTCGCCAGCGTAATTTAAAAATAGTGCCCAATATGCCTTTTGCAGCGCCGATAGTGCCTTTTACTGTGCCACTAATTTTAGATTGACCAATGCGCACTTTACTATCAACGGGGTATTCATTCATTTCACATCCATATTGAATGGCTTTAATTTGCATTTCTACTGTCCAACCAAAGGCTTCGTCTTGCATATTAATTTTGCGTAAGGTGTCTGCCCTAATGGCTCTAAAAGGGCCTAAATCAGTAATTCTAACACCCCAAAAAAAACGTATAAGCTTTGCCGCTAACCAGTTGCCAAATTGCTGAGGCACAGTCAGTGCGCCAGACTCCATATGACCCATTGTTCGTGAACCAATCGCTAAATCATCGCCATTGGCAACACCATTTAACAGGGAGACAGCTTGTTCTATTTTGCAAGAGTCATCACCGTCAACAAACAACACAATGTCTGTATTATTCGGTAAGGCGGCTAGGGCGGTTAAGCAAGCCTTTCCGTAACCAGGTATCGACTGTTTAACAACATGGGCTCCTGCGTTTTCAGCGACTAAGCCTGTGCTATCGGTAGAGCCGTTATCACACACTACAACGGCATCAATCAGTTTTTGCGGTTCAAGTTGCTCAAGCACACTTAAATTTAAAAGCTGTTCAACAACTTTGCCTATTGCGGCCTCTTCATTAAGAGCGGGAATAACGGCTGTAACTTTCAAACTATTAATCATTAATTCAATTTACCTTAAGATACTTCGCGAATTTCAATGGTTTCAGCCATTTGCACTCGACTTGCGGCCGTTTTATCTATTCGTATGACTTCACCGGTTTGACGGTTGACCTCACCAAAATTCAGTACGCCTGTTGGGCAAGTAGATACACAGGCCGAGCAGCGAACACATTGTGGGTCTTGCATAGGTTTGCCTTTATTGGCAAAGCTCATTACGTCGATACCTTGATGACAAACACTGGTGCAGGCATTACAGCTAATACATTTGTTTTTATCTGCAAAAATTCTGAAGCGACTAAAGCGCGCATAAATGTGCATTAATGACGCTAATGGACATGCGAACCGACACCAGGTTCTTCCTGAAAATTTGAAGTACAAACCGACACCTAATATTCCACCTAATAGAATATCGACGATCCATTTCCAGCTCAGAGGGTTCACTGTTGAACCGCTGCTATTTTTACCTTCTAAGAACAAAGCAAACTTGGTATTCATCCAGCTATCTGGAGCAATCCACGCGCCAATACGTATGAACAACATAACAAAGGCGACGGCGAGTATTGCCTGACCTAACATGTTTAACTTGTTCCATTTGGGGCCACGAGGCATTTTATGTCTTTGCGTATCACCCATGGTTTCTGCAAGTGCACCGCAGGAACACAACCAGCCACAATATGCGCCTTTACCCCATTTGATCACGATAAAGGGAATGATCACAAAGGTTTGAATAACACTAATTACAATCCAAGTGTAAAGTGGGCCTCCGGTCATAGGGTGTGAACTAAACACATTCCATACACTTAATGGCCAAGCGAGAATGAAACCATAAGCATGCCAGTACGCGCGAGGGTGTCCCCAATCAGGCCAGTTGTGTGCAGCTAAATCAGCGGCAGATACATAACTAGGAAACAGGTGGTCAGCTACCACTTTTCCTATGCCAACGTCGTAGGCACCCAAGTATCCTAGCCAAGGAAGAAATATTTCAGGTAGCAAAAACAATGGGAACAGCTGTACTAAAAACAGTGTTAGAGTTTGTTTTTTTACATAAGGTGTTTTACGCCGTTTTATTCGGCGCCAACCAAAATAGCCAATGGCACTGGTATACAATAAGGTGTAGTAAAACGAGCGACTTTTCATTGAAACCGCAAGCACGCCCACAAAGCTAGTACGGTTGTTTACTTGGCTATTCCACCAATCTCCCCAACCCGATACCCAGCTGTTCATTTGATACGGAAACTGAGATTGACCCCATAAGTTTTCAATGAAGCCGAAGTTTTTCCAGTCGTATAAGCCAATGCAAAATACAATGAATAGGGCAAACCAAAGCCAGCCCATTGGGGTACTTTCTCCGGTAATACTAATACCGCTGCGACGGAAAAAGTCTAATGGTGCTTCGCGACCCAGCATAGATAGTACTATGTTGTTGGCAATACGTTTTTTTTCGCCGTTTTGCGTTAATTCAACCTCTGATGGCGTAATTTCACTGACTTGTGTTTGCATTGAAACAGACAGCTTTCCAGCGTCTTCTAGGGCTTTTACTTTATCAATGTTGTCTGCTTTGGGTCGGTTAAACTCGGCATTGCGATAGGCCAGAGTTACCTGAGCTCCGGCTTCTGCGGTAGCAATAGCTGATTCCAACGCACTGTCGCCTCCACCAATAACCAATACATCTTGGTTTTCGTAAGCTTTCGGGTCGTGTAATCGGTTTACCACCTTGTCCAGTTCAAAACCCGGTACGTCTAACTTACGAAAGTTACCTGAACGGCCAATAGCGACTACAACACGGTGAGCCTTTAATGCCGATTCACCTTCTAGCTCTACATTTAATAAACCAGCGACTTTTTTAATTTTTGACGCTTTCGCTATTTTAGGCTGAATATCTGCATCTTTGACCTTTTCGATCAAATGGCTATACAGAGATTCCTTTACCGATACATCGGTATCAAATTTCAATGCACCTGATGGTGTCATATCAGTTGGATAGGTATAGATAGGTTTATTTTTAGGGAAATTCGCAATCGTTGAAAAAGGCTCACTTGCTTCAACAATAAGGGCCTTTAAGTTGTTTTCTTTTGCTTCTATCGCCGCTGCATAACCACTTACACCGCCACCTATGATCACAACATCATAGACATCCTCTTGTTGTTGACGTTGAACAAAGGTGTCGTCGCTCAGCATGTCTTTTACTGCTTTTGCACCAGTGTCAGATGAAAACTTTAAAAGCGGTACGCCAGTTAAGTCACCTACTATATAGGTTCCCGGCAGGTTTGTTGTACCGTCGGCGTTTATGAGTGGCATTTTTTCTGGAATGCCAGCGGGCCACTGCCCGTGTAGCCATGTTGTGTAACGCGAAATAACGCCAAGCATTAATTTGCCTCCGAACGAAAAGGGGATAAAAGCCGTGCTGTAAACACAGTTGAATAGTGCGTACGAATAGTAGTAAACGCCAAGCTGAGTAAAACGCTTAACGCTGTAACAATTAAAGGCCATGTTGAAGGCTGCCATTGCTGACAACAAAGCCAAGGCCCTAATACTTCGTAGGTAATAGGAAGTATTGATAACCAGACTAATAGCCAAGGTTTCGGAGCGACTGCAACAAGTGGAACAAGAGCCATTAAATACCAAGGGTAGACTACCGGCCCAAGTAGTAAAGGTAGGCTAAAACTGACTTGTAGAGCGACGAGCAATTTTGTCGAATCTTGTTGTTTACCCACTATGAGTGAGTAAATGGCTAATATTCCGTACCCTAATAACAAGATTATTGGAATAGTGATGGCTAGCACCTTGGATGAAAGCGCATTTTCCAGCAAAGTGAAAAGGGGAGAGCCAAATCTGAATTTTTCAAAAAACACGCCCAAACTACCAAAGGGCAGCCATCCCACAGCAAAAGCAATTGAATAACCTAGAGCTAGGCTGGCAACCAAGCCTAAGGTCAAATTTCGCTTTATAATCCAGTTTGAAGCGTATAAAAATAGTGGTCCAATTAAAACTAAAGGAAGTAATTTTACTAGCACGCCCAAGCCAATGCATACACCCACAATGAAGTGTTTTTTAGTAACCCAATAATATATCGCCATTGAAACAAACAAGGCAGCGAAACTGTCGATGTGAGCGCCTATACCCGCTTCTAAAATTAAAATAGGAGACAGTGCTATTAGGCTGAGGTACTTTAATTTGTTTAAATGACGAAGGGTGCGCACGCTAAATAACAAGGTAGCTAGGCTGGCCATTGCTATCATAACTTTCCACACAATAGGTGCGAATTCAGGCCCCGTACTAGCCGCCACGGCATACAAAGCTACCGCTAACGGAGGGTACAAAGTGACGTATTTTGCATGTTCAGCAGGGGGATTCCACAGATGAATTTTATCTGCAAGTTGTGCAGCATTGTGACTGATACTGTAGGGGTCTAAGCCCGACGAGGCAATATACCCATCGAATAAATAGCGGTCTATATCGTTAGAGGTGTAAGGCGTAATCGGAATAAGTGCACATCGCGCAATGACAGCAACAACCAATAACCATTTATAGTCATTCAGGTTGTCTGAATCTGGACTTTTATACCATACAAACAGCATGATTATCGTTAATAGTGCGAATTGGGTAATGGTTAAATAGCCCAAATCTGCAGGGCTAAAAAGTTGGCCCTCTTCAGCACCATGAGCTAATGCATACGCCATTAGTATGGGGAGTAAACATAAAGTGAGGGCAGCTTTCGCTGATATAGGAAAACTGCCGTTCATATTAGTTAGACTCGGGTCTGATTCGGTTAGACAAGGTGTCGATTGCGGTGGTAAAGAAACCGATAATTAACAACGCCAAGAAGGGAACCATGATCCACACTTGATTTATTACAGCCCAAGCTAAAACTACACCATAGGTTGCAGCAACGATTAGCTCAATAATGGCACTATTAGGCACTTTTGCGTAATAGCGTTCAGTTTGTTTTTTGTCTTTCGCTAGCCGCTGAGAAGTTTGTTCACCACTTTTGGGTGTTCGAACAAATTCGCTCTCTTCGCCTCGGATTGCTTCTAACCCAGCTCGCGCGTTGTTAAATGCCAATTGAATACCAAGAAGCATTAAACGAGGGACAAAATATAGTGCAGTCAACTTAGAGCGCCCCAGCGCAACTTGGCCGAAGAAGAGGTAGATAAGGTGTCCACCTGTGGAAAATAACACTAAGGGGATATCCAACCAAAGCATACCGTCGAGTTGATAGTATTCTCTTATCCATAAGCTAGGAACAAGGAACACTATGGTGTCTAGTAGCATGACAAAGTAGGCTAAGTTATTTGATAAGTGTAATGTCGCTTCTACTTTTAGTTTAAGTGGCGCTTTATGACGCCAAATTGTCTTAAAGAGTTTTAGCATTACCTGCAAGCCGCCTTTTGCCCATCTGTGCTGTTGACTTTTAAAGGCGTTCATATCAGCAGGAAGCTCGCCAGGACATACAACATCGTTAAGGTAAATACCTTTCCAACCTTTCATCTGTGCACGGTAGCTAAGGTCTAAATCTTCGGTGAGCGTATCTGCGCTCCAATTTCCCGCATCGTAAATGGCTTCTTTTCGCCACATACCCGCAGTACCGTTGAAATTAAATAATTTGTTACTAGCCCAGCGAACTTGTTGTTCTAACGCGAAATGGGCGTCTAGCATCATGGCTTGGCTTTCTGTCATACGACTCGAGTAGCGATTTAAATGACCCCATCTAAATTGCAGTAGTGCCAGTTCGTCATCGACAAAGTAACCGATAGTACTTTTAATCAAATCAGCAGGAGGGATGAAGTCGGCATCAAAGATAGCGATATATTCACCCGTCGCGTGTTCCATCGCTTCTTTTAGAGCCCCTGCTTTAAAACCTTCTCTTGAATCTCGCCTAACTTGTTCAATGTCAAAGCCATTGGCTTTTTGCAGAGCCACTTCATGGGCGATGATGTCTTTCGTGTCGTCAGTTGAATCGTCGACTATTTGTATTTGTAACAAATGCTTGGGGTAGTCCAAACGAGCACAGGCATCAACAATGCGCTTTGCAACAAAGCGCTCATTGTATAACGGTATTTGAACTGTCACTCTGGGCAGAGTTGCAAATTCAGTCTTTGCTTTAGGGGTTTTATTTCGGTATTTAAACCAGCGAATAACCATAGACAATCTGTGCAAACCAAATATACACAGTGCTGCCAATAATATTAAATGAATTGTAAAAACTAAACTTGCAAGTACCGCCATGAAATTAATAAGTCCTTGTAATACCTATTTGAACACCTTGGCCACGAATAATATTGTCGCCATAAATGTTATTATTATACGTGATTTCTGCACCCCAGCGTCCTTTCTTTTTGTCTGTTCCAGGGCCGAAGTTCCAACCAAAGGTTATTTCTAATGTGCCTAAATCAAATTCAGGTACAAATAGTAAATTTGAATTGTCGATGCTTGCGTCGCTATTTACATCGGCATTGCCTACCGCTTCTATACCATCAAGTTTAGTACGGAAGTACAAGTTTGAGTTAAATGAATAGCCATATTCGATAAGGTAACGATATTCATCTGACGGTGCATCGGTACGCAAGCGATAGCCAAACTCTGCACCAATATAACCATAGGGGTATAAACTTTTACCAAACAAGATTCTTGCTTCTACATCTTCTTGCCCATTACCTCGAGGTAATGCGTCATCTTCGTCATACAAGTAGGGCAGTTTTACAAGTAATGAAGTAGAAAGTACGAAAGGGTCGGAAATCCATTGGTAGCGCAAACCAATTTCTATATCAGCAAAGCCACTTGATGAGGTTGGTTCTTCAGTAAAGCTACTTTGGTCAATATCTGAATATAATACAGAACCGTAAACGGCCAAGTTGTTACCTAAACCATGTTCACCATAGTAAGAAATATTCGTGCCGTTAAATTCGTCGAAATCGTCGTTTGTACCAAAAAAGTCATCAGCTGAGTAGTCTTGAAAGCCAATTTTACTATAACCATTCCCTTTTTCTGGTACCCAAGCACCAGCGTGAGCTTGTGTTGCGCACACTAGGCTAAGTGATGTAATGACCACGCCTAATATGCTTTTACATAGGGTGGGAGTACTGCTTTTCTGCTGTGTCTTGGTAATGCTAGCTATCTTCATTCTTCTTGCCTTAGCACTGTGCGCCTTAGATTTTTTAAAAAAATTTACGTCGATCGCTTCGAGAATTACTTCGAGAATTACTTCGAGTGTGTACACTTGACCGAAGCGAGGTGCATAGAATTTCACGGCATTGTTAGATAGGGAATAGGAAGTACAAAAAGTGTGTTATTTGTGATGAGCCTGTTAGATTTATCAAGCATATAACAGGCTCATATGAAGCGTTATTTGCGTTTTTTATGCTTGTTAAATGGTTGGTCGTCAGAAAATCGAGTTAAGCCTTTTTGAGCGCGATTACTTTTTGCTCTTGACTTGTTCATCGTTTGTTTCGCATACTCTTTTTGCTGTTTACCTTTGCGTTCATTTTTCCCTTCAGGTGGAACCAAATGCTTGCTCCCATGACCAATTAAATGGGATTTACCCATGTCCTTTAGGGCTTGGCGAATGGATGGCCAATTTGCGGGATCGTGATAGCGTAAAAATGCGCGGTGTAAACGGCGATGACGTTCACCTTTGGCCACAGACACGTTTTCACTTTTAAAATTCACTTTGTGAATAGGGTTTTTATTCGAGTGATACATGGTAGTGGCGTTAGCCATAGGTGATGGGTAAAAGTTCTGAACTTGGTCCAGTTTGAAATTATTTTCTTTTAACCACAATGCTAGATTAAGCATATCTTCGTCTTCGGTCCCAGGGTGGGCCGAAATAAAATAAGGAATAAGGTATTGTTCTTTTCCTGCTTCTTTAGAAAACTTGTCGAACAGTTCTTTAAACTTATGATATGTGCCCATACCTGGCTTCATCATCTTGCTTAATGGACGGCCTTCAGTGTGCTCTGGGGCAATTTTTAAATAGCCTCCAACGTGGTGAGTCACTAGCTCTTTAACGTAGTTGGGATCCTCAATGGCGAGATCGTAGCGTACACCTGAGGCGATTAGGACCTTCTTAATCCCCTTTACTTTCCTTGCTTTCTTATACAGTTCCACCGTAGGAGTTTGGTCGGTATCTAAGTGGCCACAAATATCTGGCCAAACACAGGATAAACGTCGACAGGTCTGCTCTGCCTTAGGGCTTTTACAGCGAAGTTTGTACATGTTTGCTGTTGGGCCACCTAAATCAGATATAACGCCGGTGAAGCCCGGCACTTTGTCTCTGATTTCTTCTATTTCTCGTAAAATAGAATCTTCAGATCGGCTTTGTATAATGCGTCCTTCGTGTTCTGTGATAGAACAAAAAGTACAGCCACCAAAACAGCCTCGCATGATGTTAACCGAGGTTTTTATCATGTCGTAAGCGGGAATTTTTCGTTTTCCGTAGCTCGGGTGTGGCACGCGGGCATAAGGTAAGTCGAACACCGCATCCATTTCTTCTGTTTCTAATGGATAAGCAGGTGGATTTATCCAAATAAATCTGTCGCCATGACGCTGCATTAACGCGCGAGCGCAACCCGGGTTGGTTTCTTGATGAAGAATACGAGACGTATGGGCGTAATGGGTTTTTTCTGCTCTAACTATGTTGTAAGGCGGCAGTAAAATATAGGTTTTATCCCACGGTTTTTTGCGTTTAGTTTGCGAGTTAAACGGCTGTACAACAATGGCCTGGGTGTCTGGCTTGTTTGTTTTTTCTTCGTCACTTTTACTGTCGCAAACTTCTTCGACCATTTCATATGGGTTGGGAATGGGATCGATTTTACCAATCACGTCCACATGGGTTGAGTCGACACCTTGCCATCCTGGAAGTGCTTCTTTTCTGAGTACTGCACTACCGCGAATGTCTTGCATGGTATCAATGCCTTCACCCATAGAAAAACGATGCGCAATTTCCAGCAAAGGACGCTCCGCGTTACCATAAATAAGCATGTCTGCTTTGGCATCAAATAAAACCGACCGACGCACTTTATCCGACCAATAATCGTAATGGGCAATTCGGCGTAAACTGGCTTCAATACCACCAATAACAACGGGTTTTTTATAAGCTTCTTTACAGCGTTGGGTGTAAACCGTTACTGCTCTGTCAGGACGCTTACCGTGCACGTTATCAGGAGTGTAGGCGTCATCGTGGCGCAGTTTTCTGTCCGCAGTATAGTGGTTAATCATGGAGTCCATGTTGCCAGCAGTCACACCAAAAAACAGTGTCGGTTCTCCCAGTTGCATGAAGGCGTCTTTGCTTGTCCAATCAGGTTGGGCGATGATACCAACGCGAAAGCCTTGGGCTTCTAAGGTACGACCGATAACAGCCATCCCGAAACTAGGGTGGTCTACATAAGCATCGCCGGTGACTAAAATAATATCGCAACTATCCCAGCCTAAATCGTCCATTTCTTTGCGAGACATGGGCAAAAATGGCGCGGGATCAAAGCACTCTGCCCAATATTTGGGGAAAGAAAATAATCCGCGATCCGCTTTCATACGGTCGATAGGCTTTTTGCGCGTAGCGATATTAGACACAGGTACTCTTACAATAAAGTTAATCCGGGTAGATTATAACAGACCTAGCGGCTAGCTTGTAATCAATAAGGTTAACGAAACCATCGGCTTAAGTCCCGGAGACTGGGTGGGTTTGACTGTTTTGGCTATTTTACATCTTTTTAGAGGGTAAAATGATGAGTGAATACCAGGCGTAAACACCCAATGATATAAAAATGATAGCTTCGATGATCAGATTACTTGAATTATCGATTTGACAACAAATGATTCAGTGAATATAACCCTCTTTTTTCATCTGCGGCACGTTTAGCTTCTTCCATTGCCATAGCCTCGCTGGCGTCGAAAAGCGAGTTTATTAAACGGTTGAAATGATTGTGCATAGTACTTCTTGCTAAATGAGGATCGTGTTTGCGCAGTGCTTCTACAATATCTTTATGTTCTTGAAGCCGCTGTTTATCGTTAGTGTTGCAGACATTGGTGTAAGCGTCACGGATGGATAAAGATGACTTTCTCAATGACCAGAGTTTTTCAATCACTAACATTATTGCTGTGTTATGTGTGGCTCGAGCAATGATTTTATGAAAGTTCTCATCTGCGAGCTCTGAGTTAATACCATTATCCATATCTATTAAGGTTTGCTCTAAAAGGGTAATTTCTTCTTCAGAAATTAATTTCGCGGCAAGAGCACAGGCTTCGCCTTCTACCACCGCTCTTGCTTGAGTGAGTTCGTAAGCGCTTATATCTACGAATTCTTCATTGTTTTTTTCAAGTACATACACTCCAGAGCTTAGTTTTACTTCTACTTGCTCTCTGGCTTCCAGTGCGATAATAGCTTCGCGTATAGTGGGCCGACTAACACCGAAAGTTTCAGATAATTCTCGTTCTGAAGGAAGGCGGTTCCCCGGCTTGTACTGGCCAATTTGTATTAAGTTTTCAATTTGGTCAACGACACGCCAGTACATTCTGCGATTTTTCATAATGGGTATTATCTAGGTTTATTGTTATTGCATTTATCATTAAGTATACGCGATGATCACGATTGAATAAATTAATTGCAACAATTTCATTACATAAGCAGAATGAATCTTGGTTAACCAATTGCTTTGATTATTGTTTTACAATTGAATTTTAATTGGTTTAAGTTTTATACGTGCAAATTTACGAGTTGTTGTTGCTCAATGCATAGTAAAAATGAGAACATATAAGGGTGAAAGGTGTGCTCGCTCATGTAAAAATACAACGAGCCAATGTAAGTGCGCCACTACTAATTCATGCACAGAGGATTTTCTTCATTGAAAAAGATAGTATTTGCGGGTGAGGCTATGCTTGAACTCACTCGAGCGGGTAGCGAACAATTTAATCGCGCCTTCGCAGGTGATGTTTACAATTCGAGTGTATACTTAAAACGCGCGTTTCCTGAGCACGAGATTGGTTTTATGTCTGGTGTGGGTAAAGATACGCTTAGCGATCAGTTTCTTGATGTTTTAGCCACTGAACAAGTCGATACTACATTCATGGGCCGTTCAGATGTTTCCAATATGGGAATCTACATGGTTAATACCGACGAACACGGTGAGCGTTCGTTTTTATATTGGAGAAACAGCGCAGCTGCGAAAGAAGTGATGAGCTTGTTAAGTGATGAGCAAACTGAATCACTTAAAGCCGCAGATATTTTCTTCTTCTCCGGTATTTCTCTTGCCATTTTGCCTAGCGGCGAAAGAGCTGCGTTTTTCGAGTTATTAAAAACACTGAAAGACAGCGGTACTACATTAATTTTCGATCCGAATTACCGAGCAAGATTATGGGGTAGTGAAGAGGAAGCCAAACAAGCAATGATTGCGGCATTTGAGCTGAGTGATTGGTTAATGCCTGGCGTAGAAGATTTTGCAGATTTGTTTGGTTTGAACACAGTGGATGACGTTGTAGAGTATTGCGCACAATATCAATTCGACGAACTGGTAATTAAACAAGGTTCTGATTCTGTTCACGTGGTTAGAGGTGGAGAAACACAAGTATTGCCCGTTATTCCAAGTGAAAAAGTCGTCGATACAACATCTGCAGGAGATGCGTTCAACGGTGTTTACTTAGGCGCTCGTGTTTCAGGAAATGAGCCTGAAAGAGCATGTCAACTAGCCTCATATCTAGCAGCTCGTGTTGTAGAAACACCAGGTGCAATTATGAAACGAGACCTATTCACAGCAAAATGGGATAAGCGCCCAGCTTAACCTCTATATGAGCACTCGTTCTGAGTGCTTATTTTTCTTATTGTTATTAATCACGCGACCTTCAATCAGCATCATACTTTGTTACACCTTTCCCCAGCATATACACCCTTTTTTGTTAGAGTTACCCTAATCTCAATGATTACTGACTAATGGCGGTGGCAGAATGAAATCTTTGCTTTGTATTTTGTTTATTGGCTTTTTCCTTTCTCTTTCGCAATATGCAACTGCAAGTGAAGCTAGCGTGATGACATTTGAATTTGAAGGCGAAGTTTTAGAAGGTGTGTTCAATACGCCAGATAACCAAAGTCCCAAGGGCATTATTTTATTAGTCCATGGCTACGGGAAAACCAATGTGGTTGCCGATAATTGGTATTATTCGGTGCGCGAAGCCATGTTGAAAGCGGGTTATGGAACCTTTATTTGGGATAAAATGGGGTGTGGCAATAGCACGGGCCATTTTGATATAAATCAATCTGTAAGTAATAGCGCAGACGAAGCTATTGCCGCTATCAAGATGTTACAAGCTAATAATATTCAGGGATCGAATGACATTGGGCTGTGGGGGATAAGTCGAGCAGGTTGGATTAACCCTATTATTATCAACCGTCGCTCTGAAGATATTCGGTTTTGGATATCGGTAAGTGGTGTTGATGGTTTAGAGAACTTTGGATATTTGTTAAAACAACACCTGATTCTTTCAGGTAAAGACAAGGCCTACGCTGAACTCATTGAAAAGGAGTGGTTAGCAGGGCTACGAATTGCCCACCAAGGTGGCAGTTACCGCGCTTACAAAAAAGCCACGCAACATTTATCAAAAGATGCATTTTGGAATAGTTGGACTAATGGCGGAGTGTCAGTAATTTCTTATTTAAATTTTAAGGAAGAGTACATGAAAGTGGCCTTAGATGAGGAAACCGGATTGCAAGTCTACGTAGATGATTTTAATACTAAGCTAAATGCAATTCAGGTGCCTGTGCTAGCAGTATTTGGCGATAAAGATATGAATGTGGATTGGCGAAAAACAAAGGCCTTGTATGAAGCGGAGCTTCAACATAGCACTTTAACCAGTGTCGTATTTCCAAATTGTAACCACAATTTATTAGAAGCGAAAACAGGTGCTATAGACGAGTTTAACAACGCCAATTTTTCTCCGAATTTGTGCAAAGGTTATATTGATACCATTCAACAATGGCTGAATAGTCTTACCTCTTATAAGCCCTGATTATAAAGCCCATTATTAGAGGCCAACCCGGTTGTGGTGTGTCAGGTACTATCTATTACTGTATGAGTGATTGTCGTGTTGCAGTGGGTGTTTTTGACGTAACAAGAAGTGAAAAATGCGCCTATTGTGGATTGAACAATAGGCGCAAGAACAAAGACTTATTCTGAAGTATTGTTTTTCATTACCGCAGTGGATGCACCTTTTGTGAAAACTTCTTCCACTGTAGGTAAACCCGTTGCTTTAAACGCGTTGTTTTCAATCAAAGTTTGAGGTTCACCTACTGTGTGTTCTATCACCACAGGGCGGGCATCTTCAAATTGGTTGTTTGCCATATTGGTTACTTGCACACCGTGCAGATAAATACTGGCTTTCTCTTTGTTTCTCTTGCCTTTACCTACGTTTTTAACCTTGTTGTTGGCAAAAGTATAGTGAGGCCCAAAGGTGCTTTCGTCAGTACCACCACGATATACCTTGGCGATTGCGCCTTGAATGTTCTCGAAGCTAGAATTTTCAATAGTGACGTATTCCGCATTGTAAATACCCAAGTCATCTTGTTCTTTGTTTAAACGCAGAACATCGCCTGTGATGTCTTTAAATACCGTATTTTTAATTACGATGGCATTGGCAAGGCTGCGGTATCCTGAATCAAATACATGGGCTGAATGGTTAACATTTAGGTTTTGCACCACGCTGTCTATTAATTCAAACTCATAATTTGATAGTGTAGGAACGCGCGTGTTACGAACTAACACATTACCTGCTGAGTCCGGTGCTTTAATGCCGTCAATGATCAGGTTTTCAAATCTAACACTGCCACCGTCATTCAATTCGGACATGATTGCACGTTTAGGGTAAAGCGTGGTTTCACCTGCCACGCCACGTAAGGTGACTTTTTTGTTGAACGTCATTGGACGTTCAAGCTCGTAACTACCCGCAGCTATGGCAATGACATCACCAGCGTTAACTTTTGCTAATGTGCTGAAAAGCTCTGCTTCTGAACTTACTTTGTGCACTGCACCAGAAGAAAAGGCAAGCTCTGGACCAGATTTTGGATACCAACTTACTCCCGTATCTTCTTTCTTTGTGGGGATTAAGGTGTCATCCGCTCCAATACCTTTACTTTGAACATCAGCGTCTACTAATAGCCCGTGTTCGTTTCTTACTAAATTGTAACTGGTGTCAGTAAACCCTGAACTAAGCTCGCTTGGCGTAGTTTGGTTGCTTGTGTTACCTGAAAATGAAATGCCAGATACATCGTCAAATATCTTAAAAGGCTGACTATTTTCGTTGGCAACGAGGTTTTTACTAAACACACTATTTTCAGGCGTTGCAGAGCGTTCAGCATCACTTCCTGCAGCTAAGTTGATGTTTGCCAAGTTTATCAGGGTGTTGTTTTCTATAGTGGCGTTTTTCACTTGGTGATAACGGTTAATAGAAGAGTTCGGTACACCATTCATTACCACAAATCCGCCGCCAAATCGGGTACCCGTTAACCCTTCCATGTAATTGTTTTTAATGGTTTGGTCTGCATTGATTACGCGAATACCGCCGGTATGATCTTCGCCATTACCAAAGAACACGTTGTTTTCAACTGTGTTGCCGTTACCGTGACGAAGTGTCAATGTACCGCGAGATTCAAAAAACACATTATTGGAAATGTTATTTTTACCGGATTTGTTGGAAATAATTTCTACTTCACCGTTTGCGCGGTCAAAATAATTGTTAGTTACTTGGGTAAATGAATCGGTTAATGAATATCTGCTGGTACCAATTCGCAGTGTTTCTCCGCCATTAGAGCCCAGAATAGGACGAGGGCCAAAATAATTACTGTCTATTTCATGGTGGTTTTGTTGGCTTAGTTCGTTGTTTAAACGCACTGCCATTGTGACACCTGCGGTACTTTTACCACTTAAGTGGTTGTGATCGAAACGGTTGTACTGCCCGTGTAACGCTACCCAATATTCAGTATCAAATTTATCGGGCTTATTAAACTGGTCGATAACGGTTTCAGTAACACGGCTGTGGTTTGCAAATATGCCTTTATCAACAAATGAAATAACTGAGCCTGTTGGGCTGTACCCGTCTTTAAAAATTAGACTAGACACTTCTAAATATTCACCGCTTAATGCAAGATTAGATTGTCCAGACAGTATGACCTTTCCGGGCGTTTGCGCGGTAAGACAAATAGGCGCGTCTTTTGTTCCTACACCGTTAAAGTGCAATTCTGCGTCCGTCCATACACCATCAGACAACACTATGCTGTTACCTGCTTTTGCTGATTTCACTGCGCTATTAAATTCGTCTACAGATGAAACTAGGGTTGCGTCTTTAAGGTCGCAACTTATTTCTCTGTCTGTGTCGATTACAGCATTAATTGGAGTCTGTGTGCTGCTGGGTTGTTCGTTGTTGCAACCAGATGAAATAGCTATTACGCCACCTAGGCATAAAGCGGTAACAATTTTATTAAGTTGATTCTGTTTCATAAAACTCGACCTGAAAGAAAACGATAAAAAGAAAAAGAGTGTTATTGCTCTATAACGACGAAAGGCCAATATACTTCAAGTTGAAGAGTATTGGCCTTTGGATAGTTAACTAACCGCGATTAGTAACGGTATTGAACACCTGCGAACAAGCGAGGGCCATATACGTTAACTTCTGAGAAGTTATCGCGTGTTGGACGGAATTGTCTGCGTG
Source organism: Alteromonas sp. 5E99-2 (assembly GCF_017368475.1). Lineage (GTDB taxonomy): Bacteria > Pseudomonadota > Gammaproteobacteria > Enterobacterales > Alteromonadaceae > Alteromonas_F. The sequence goes on along the minus strand of NZ_JAFNJE010000012.1, from coordinate 103,274 downwards.
GCTCATCAAAGATATTGATGGCTTCAACAGAGAACTTCCAGCTGCGATTTAAACGGTATGACACCCTTGCTTCCCAAACTTCAGTATCATCGATGAATCTGATGACATCAGGGTCATTGGTAAACTGTTGGAAGTAGTGACTACGGTATTTGTAGTTTATCGATGCACTAAAACCTTCATATTGGTAATAAAGTTGACCAAATAATACATGGCGTGAAAAGCCAAATAAGTTTGCAGGACCAATGATTCCTTCAGTAAAGACTTCTTCACCGTCGTCATTTATTTGTATATTGTCGCCAAACTCATCATCTTCAAACTCAAAATTTGAATTTGCGTAGTTGTAGCTAAGTTTAACACCAAAACCATTTAGCCAGCTGTCTAAATAGCTGAATGAGTGAGTTGCAGTTAGCTCTAGTCCAAATATGGTACTGGTTTCGTCGGTGGTTTGAACTGTGCTTACTAATACGTCTGTCGCTAAGCCATCAACTTCGATGGATTCGGTTTGAGCAACATTTTCAAAACCACCTTCAAAGCTTTTATAATATGCACCAACGGCTAATAATGTATCGTCGTTTGCATACCATTCAACAGCAACGTCTCCGTTCCATGACGTGAAAGGCTCAAGATCAGGGTTACCTGACGCCTGGAATGTATTGAGTACTTCGCTTAACTCTGTAGCTTCAAGTTCGTCGTTTACACCTTGAAATGCTCGGCCAAACCCTAAAGAATCTGGATCAGGTCTGGATAGTGCGCGGTATAAACCACCTCTTACTACGATATCATCTGTTAGGTCGACAGTAATGTTTGCACTAGGCAAAAGTTCAGTATAACTGTTCCCGCCGACAACTTGCTCTGGAGTAGAACCGTCTACTTCATCAATATCAGTAATAACCCCTAGTTCATCTCTTTCAACTTCTAAAGCTGTTCTAAAACCAATAGATTCCACATCGGTATGCACAACTCTTAAACCTACGTTACCTCTAATGCTATAATCACCTACGAAAGTGTCATAATCGGCTTGGAAATAAACCGCAGTGGTTTTTTCTTCAACATCGACAGCTTCAATTTGCTGTCTAGATGATTCTGTTAAAGTGGGGAATTGTTCGTCAAAGGTAGTAACGCCAAGTGGGACGTCACCATCATTTGAATCAATGCCTGTTCCACTTGCTAATAGCGAATCAACAAGACATCTAGGGTCAAATGTTGCAAATGAATTACCGGTCCCTTCTTCAATTACATTTCCGTTAGAGTCGATATTGGTGAATAACGGTACGCCACCTGTTTCGTTATCGAAAAAGCCTGATTCTGGGAAAACATCATTTCGGCATTCTCTGCTCGCCGCTGAAAGTGCATCGTTGCTAAATTCTATTTCTTGACGTTCACGAGGAACACTTTCGAATTCTAATTTAGAAAATCTGACCCCAGCTTTAAAGGCCCTAATGTATTCAATATCAGGAATGTACTCAAAGTCTGTTCTAAATGCGGTAATTCGGTTGTCTCTAGCTTGGTTTATATCTAACCGAGTTCTCGCAGCGTTAGAAAATAAATCGGCGTCTGTTACATCGAAATTACGGAAGGTAATGGTAGGCACAATTGACCCATTTACCAATACATCAGCTCTGGTTTGAACTTCACCGTTACTTGTAGTCCCGGGTATGTCATTTCCACTGATGTCGTTGTTAGCCGATTGCAGGCGAGTTTGGAATATATTTTCTCGTCTGGTGGTGTTCGATATTGAAAAATCACTTGATACTGTTAGAGAATCATTAATGTCATAAATGAACTCAATACCACCACCGTTGTATTTTTCTAACCTTTCTTGGAACTGGCTATTGGTTTCTATGTTTTGCAATGCACTTGAAGAAACAACAGAGTCACCTGATAAGATAAGGCCACCAGGGATTGCATCAGGGTTGGTTCCAAATGGACCATCAACATGATTAACTTCAGCTAGAACTAAATCGTTTCTGACTTCTGAAAAATCACGATCTGAATATTCATAATCTAAGTTAATTTCTAGTTTATCAGTTGGGCGCCATTGAACTGCGGTGAAAACTGATTGTCTATCATCTTCAGTAATGTTTTGTCTGAATGAATTTTGGCTACGAGTAAAAAAGTTAGGTGCATCTGGATCTGCATCATCAATATTCACATCACAATCTGTTCTGGCAGAAGCAATGCCTGTGTTCGGATCAACAACACAGTTTTCGAACGCGGTTCCAGTACGCGCTTCTTGTTCAGGGTTTGTTCTGCGATCAACTTGCGCACCAATAGAAAAACCAATTTCGCCTAATGAATCTGTTTCATATTGATCAATGTAACTTAAAGTTAAGCGGCCACCAATACCACGACGTTGAATTTCTAAGTCGTCGTTATCTGGATTTAAGTTCGCTTTATAGTTGGCCAAGAACTGGCGCTTACCGTAGTCAATAGGCTTAACTGTTTCTAATTGAATTTGCCCTGCAACGCCGCCTTCGATGTATTCTGCTGATTGAGTTTTTGCAATGGCTACTTTGTTAAACAACTCTGAAGGAAACTGAGAAAAGTTAACAGAACGGTCACCACCACCATTTGATGCTTCACGACCATTAAATACGGTGCTACCTAAAAAAGGGCCTAAACCACGAACTGATATTTCAGTCGCTCCACCTTGGTCTCGGTGAGATGAGGCTCCAGTTAGTGTTTCAAGTGCTTCACCAATTGAAAGGGCAGGCAAGTCGCCAATGTCGGCTGCAGAAAGACCATCAACAATTTCTGTAGACTCCCTTTTAATCGCAATCGCATCTTGAATTGTTTGACGAACACCTCTTACTTCAATGACTTCCGTTTGCGTCTCAGATTCAGGTACTGGAGCTTCTTGAGCTAATGCGGGTGTTGCGCAAACCACGGTGGTACCGCAAAGTGCACCAACCATCATTGGGCGTAAGCGAGAATTTCTTATCGCTTGAAGAAATTTGTTTGGAGTTGGATTAAATCTCATCATGGTTTCCGTTTCGGGCAGTTGAAAATAGAATGCCCATATATGAAACCAATTAAGTTAATGAGTGTCAATGTTTTATTAACCAATTATTAAAAATAGTAATGACCAATGTTGTAAAAGTGTTATACCAATATTACTATGGTGTTTACATTTTAATAACATGGTCTCGAATTAATCCATGGAATTAGATTAATTTATTATTACTTATTAAAGGATCGTTAATGTCTCGTAAGCGTTCATTTTGGAAAGTGGTAGATCAAATAGAAAACTTGATTGAGAGGGAAAGCTTTATTGCGGGCAGCCGTTTGCCCGCTGAGCGAGATCTTGCTGAACGTTTCAACGTGAGCAGGCCTACTGTCAGGGAAGCTATTATAGCACTTGAAGTTAAGGGACGGGTGGAGGTTCGAAGTAACGCTGGTGTTTTTGTAAATGAAAAAACGGTACAATTTAACCGAAGTGTAGAAATAAGTGCATTTGAATTAACACAAGCAAGAGCCCTTGTTGAGGGAGAAGCTGCGGCTTTGGCCGCGTTATCGATAAAACAAAGTGAACTTGTTAAATTAAAAAATACACTCGATATTATGGAAAATGGAAATGACAGCGATCAAGCTGATCGTTCATTTCATTTAACAATTGCAAAAGCAACATCCAATGCAGCTATTGTTAAGACGGTTGAGTATCTATGGGAAATAAGGGAAGCACAACCGTCGATAAAATCAGCGTATAAAACTGTATGTGATGAAGGTCATATGCAAAGAATGGGAGAACATACGGCAATTTACAATGCCTTAGTAAATGGCGATTCTGACCAAGCTAGACGAGCCATGCACAATCACTTTAATCGTTTGATTAATGCGCTTTTTGATTTTAGTGAACAAAAAGCGCTGGAAGATGTGAAAAGACAGTCTGAAGAAAATCGTGGAAGATTTTCTTTAAGCCACTTACACAAAATGCCTCAAATAAAGATTTAGATTTATTTTTTTTAGCCAAGGAGCTAACAACATGCGATCAGTAGTAGTTTTTTTATTCGCACTCACTTTTTTTTCTTTAAATATAAATGCAAACCCTCATGACGGCCTTGAAGACGGTGTTTTATTAGGCGATTTAGGTAAATTAGATCCTACGTTACCACCAGGGAAGAACTTTGATTTACTAGACTGGACGCTTTCAATTCCTGTAGACCAAAAAGAAAAAGGCATTGCTGTTAACGTAGGCGAACGTCACCTTGATAATGGTTTTCAGGTTGAGCCTCTTTTTTTTACTGGAAGTGACGGTGGCATGATCTTCGTAGCGCCAAATAAAGGTGCAAAAACCTCTAAGAATACGAAATACACTCGAACTGAATTACGGGAATCTTTGCGTCGTGGAGATTTGTCGATTAAAGCAAAAGGTCCAAATAGAAATAATTGGGTTTTTGGTCAAGTACGATCTTCTGTAAAAAAGAAGGCGGGCGGTGTAGATGGAACGCTTGAAGCAACTGTTGCTGTTAACCGCGTATCGACAACGGGCGATAGAGGACGAGTAGGACGTGTGATAATAGGACAAATTCATGCAGATAAAGATGAACCACTGCGTATTTATTACCACAAGCTTCCTGAGAACGATAAAGGTTCTCTTTATATTGCCCACGAAGCTAGTAAAGGGGACGAGGAATATCATATTTTCGTAGGTTCTAGATCTAAGTCGGCTTCTTCTCCCGAAGATGGTATTCGTTTAGGTGAAAAATTTAGCTACAAAGTGTCAGTCGAGGTTGACCAACTCTATGTCACTCTTATTCGTGAAGGAAAGCCCAATATCACTAAACACGTCGATATGAGCGAAAGCGGTTACGGTACTTCAAAAGAATATATGTACTTTAAAGCAGGTGTTTATAATCAAAATAACACTGGCGATGAAAAAGATTATGTCCAAGCGACGTTTTATCATCTAAAAAATACACATAAAGGCTATAAGCACAAATAATCATAATTTCCATTGGAAATTATAAAATTTTGTTAAATACATGTTTTATTTCTGGTAAGAACGATAGCTTTATGTTTACATACCAACTAGCGACGACTCGGTTGCAATTGGTAATAATTAGACATTTTAATTGGTAAGGTTTAGAGAGAGCACAACGCTCTCTTTTCTCACTAAACGATTGATCCACATTTTTAAAAGGTAAACCCTATGATGAAGAAGACTAGTTTCTTTGCCCTTAGTGCTATTAGTTTGGCATTAGCTGGTTGTGGCGGCAGCGATGATGCTCAAAACCAAGAAGGTTCATTAACATTATCTGGTGTTGCGGCATTAGGACAAGTGTTAACAGCAACGCCTGCAGACCCTGACGGTATAGATGAAAGCACATTAGTGTTTACTTGGTTTGCTAACGGAAATGTGATCGATGGTGAAACTGGACCAACCTATACTATCCCTGCTTCCGGTGGTGCTGATGGCGACCTTATTCAAAATGATACGCAAATCTCAGCTGCTGTAGTGTATACCGATAACGCGGGTTTCACTGAAGGTCACAATTCGGGGCTGAGTGCGGAAATTGGTGTTGAAATAGAAGGTGAAATTGCCGTTACAGGTATTGCACAGTCGGGCGAAATATTAACAGCAGTGTTAACTGATGCGAATGGAATTAGCGATGGTAACGTTGCTTATAGTTGGCAAGCTGATGGTGTTGATATCGCAGGAGAAACCGCGTCAACATTGTTACTGACAGATGAGCAGCTTGGTACTAGCGTTACTGCGACTGTAATTTACGCTGATGATGACGGTTTTACTGATACTTTAGTGTCTGATGCGATTGGACCCGTTATTGGTGAGGGTGTTAATACGCCTGCTGAATTCTCTGGCTTAGCGGTATCGTTATCTAATGACACTGCAGAATCGATAACGGGAACGGTTACCATAACAGATATTAACCCTGGTGAAGCGGCGTTCGTACCTGTAACTGACCAAGACGTTGCATTAGGTGTATTTTCCATTACAGAAGCTGGAGCATGGACTTTTACGCTTGATACTGCTAACGAAAATGTAGCTGGGTTAGCAAGCTCTACTGAGTTTTTAACATCTGTGATAGCGCTAGAGTCCGTTGACGGCACAGTGGCTGAATTTGTTGTTACTGTCGTTGGTGTAGACACAGTGAATACACGCGCTGTATTTATTCGTGATACTGATGCCAATGATACAGGTGAGTTGAGATACAGTATCGTTGATACAAGTGCCGACGGTGATGTATCAGGCCTTGCTCAAGGTCGAATTGAAGTAGACTTTACCCGTACCGATGATGATATTACTGGTAATTCAAGCGTTGATGCCTTTATTTCTCTTTTCAACTCTGGAAACAACAATGCTGGTGCAATTTTAGATCTCCGTGTTAGAGACAATAATTTTGGGGTAAGAAGTCCTGAGTTTAATGTTTCTACAGACCTTGTCGTACCAAGTTTAAGTACAGATTCATTTAACACTGCGGTTATTACTTGGGAATACCCAGAAGGTGATACCTCTGTTCAACCTAGTGTTTCTGTCGAGATTGATGGTGTTCCTATCAGTGATGGTGGCGACAATACCAGCCCATTCGTTCCTGAAAATGACGCATTTGGTGGTGTTACAACACTATCATTCAGACTTGGTTCAAACGCCAATGCCTCGGATCCTGAAGCGTTCTTTGGTGTAGATAACGTTAGAATATTCAGTGATGTTGCAGGTAATTCACCGTTGTTTATTGATACTTTTGAGGATTATGCAGTCGGTGAAGACTTAGACTCTGACAATAATCCTAATTCTCCGTACTCAACGAGCACATCTGAAGCGGTAATTGAATTACTTCCGGGACAAACCGATGATGGTAACGGCGGCGACGAAGATACTGATAGCCCAGATACGGGTGCAGTGGGTAATCAAGTTGCTGCTGTTAGTGATACAGACACCGGTGATACAGGCGAATTGCGTTTATCGTTGAGTGATTTGGCTGACTTCAGTGGTGATTTCATTACTACTGGGCGAGTTACTTTAAGTGTATTGAGAGAGGAAGAAACTACGGGCGAGGATGGTTTTGTTGCGTTATTTGGTACGTCAACAAGTTCTGACAATAGCTTAGTAGAATTGCGTTTAGAGACGAATAGCGACGAATTTCAATTGCGTAACCAAGATAGTATTACTATCGATACTCCGTTTGTAGAGGGTACTTGGTACGAAATAGAAATGAGTTGGGATGCCACGGATAGTTTAGCAGCAGGTAGTGCTGGAGGAGTATCTCCTCTTATAACTGTGTCTATTGATGGTGTACCTGTGACTACAGATGCTTTTGCATCTGCGTCAAATGCCGATTTATCTACAATATTTGAAGGATTAAGAACCCTTCAATTTAGAAATGCCGGTGGGAGTGCTATAGCTGATTCACGTCTTTTAGTAGACAACATTGTACTTTACTCATCTGATAGTGGTTCTGAAGTTGAAGTGTTTAGTGATGACTTCGAATCTTATACTGTGGGTGAGTCGTTAGACCCTAACGATGACAGTGGCGCTACAATTGCTGCGGATACCCCTTATCACAACAATTCATTTCAGGCTGTTGTTGTAGAAGAGCAATAAGCATAAGTCTTATTACAATGGCATGAGTTAATCTACATAGTAGTTAGCTAATCAAAAACCTCATAACGTTAAGTTATGGGGTTTTTTTGTGCCTGTAATAACTATTGATGGTATAAAGAAGGTGTGAAATTAAGCATAAAAAAAGGCCAGCATAAATGCTGGCCTTTTCATTGTATAAACTGGTCGATTACAAAGGTAATACGTTTGCAGCTTGTGGGCCTTTTTGACCGTCTTCAATAGTAAATTGAACTTGTTGGCCTTCAGCTAGAGTTTTGTAACCTTCAGCTGCGATTGAGCGGAAGTGTACAAAAACGTCTTTTCCGCCGTCTGCTTGTGAAATAAAACCAAAGCCTTTAGCTTCGTCGAACCATTTTACTGTACCTGTTACAGTTGACATATCGGTATTCCTTAAAATAATTGGATGGCATAATGCCTAAATTCGCTATGAAGGTCTAACATATTGATTTGGCAAAAAAGCGTGTATCTAAAAGCGAATCGGAGCCGATTTCAAAGACAACAAGGTTTTAGCAAGGATCAAAACGGGTAGAACTGTCAAACAGCGGCGCTATGCTAACATCAGTTCTACCTATTTTCCACATAAAATCAGTAAATTAATTGGATAAAAAACCTTAGCCGCGATACCCAAATAATTTTTTACTTTTTATCTCTTCAACAACTTGAGCTGGAAGGTGGGTTTCCCACTCAGGATTACGAGATTCTATTTGTTTTAATATTTCACGAGAATATATATTAAATAGAGCAGGGTCGCTGCATTCGATCCCGGCAATGAAGTCATTTTCCAATAAGTGGCGGTATAAAAACTTCAAGTGCTCAGGAACTTTAACTTCGGTAAAGTCTTTTGCGTTACCGTCCTCGCCAGCTTCTGGATAGACAAACAGCTGAGTGTTATCGGGGAATAATTTTCCAAAACCTTCTAATATTCCACCTTCTACACCGCGGTAGAATGATTCATCAAAGATTTGTTTGATGTTTACGACACCTACAACAATACCTATATGATTTTTTGTATATTGGCGGAAATAGGCCCTTAATGAAAAGTAGCGAGTGTAATCCGAAACCATTACATTGTAACCAAGACTATTTAATAGCTGTACGCGAGATATCAAATCTGCTTCAGAGTATTTAGCGTCATTGCCATACACATCATTTAAAGAAATCTCAGCTATGGCAACAGTGTTACTCTCGTCTACGTCTTTTTGAACAAAGAATGATTTCTTTCCTTGTTCTATCATGTCGACGTTTAAATCTGTAACTGGGCGAAATGAACCGCGAATTGTAATGACGTTCTTTTTGTACAGCATGTCTGCGGGGATAGCGACACAACCGTCTGGTCTGAACATAACAGCACGGGTTTTCCAGCTGCGAATAAGGTGAATGTTTTTAGCGCGATTGTCTACTTCTTCGAAATATGGGCCATGGAACTCAACTGAATCTATTTCAATGCGATTCGGCTTCATATTATCAGTCAGCGAATCGATGATCTTTTTAGGATCTTCAAAATAGAAATACGCTGCGTAAATTAAGTTAACGCCAAGTACACCTAATGCTTGCTGCTGAGCTTCAACATTGTCGTCGTGCATTCTGACGTGCACAATCACATCTGATGGGGCTGCACCTGGATACATTTGTAGTCGAACTCCACACCATGCGTGGCATTCATTGTTACCTTTAAAACTTTTTGCGGCGACAGTCGCAGCGTATGAAAAGTAGCGAGTTGATTTTGGTCGAACATCGGAAATGCGATCGATAACAAGGTCATACTCTTGTTCCATCATCGCTTTTACGCGATTCTTACTTACGTATCGCCTGTCTTCTTGTACACCGTATATCGCATCGGAGAACTTCATGTCGTATGCAGACATGGTTTTGGCTATGGTTCCTGCCGCTGCGCCAGCTATGAAAAACTGTCGGGCTACTTCTTGGCCTGCGCCTATCTCTACAATGGTACCGTATTTTTTGTCGTCTAAATTAATTCTAAGTGCTTTGGCTGATGTAGTGCGAGAGCTAATTTGCTTGTCCATGATTATCCACTATGAATTTAAAAAGGGCATTTTTTATAAGTATTAACGCGGTTAACGTGTTTTTCCACTGTGTAAGTCTAGCAAATCTTACGCAACAATTTAACTTGTCAGAGTTTTAAAGGACTATTTGCGGTATAATGGCTTAAAACTATTCATTAGCTTCACACATATTATGAAAAAATGGTTTTTTTGGCTTCCTACAATTTTTGTCGTTTTTATTCTTCTTTTTACTATCGTGCTGCGTTTTCCTCCGTGGCAGGTTGGTAATGCTGTGAAGGTCGCAACAGGCCTTGGTGCAAAATTAGCTTGTTCGGGACATTATGTCGCTGGGCAAACAAATGACCAAATCAATAGCGACTTAGCAAGTTATTCGCCAGTAACTCATTTGCTCGAAATTAAAAATAATAGCGATGCAAAAACCGTTACCGCTTCTTTGTATGGCTTGAGTGTATCATCAGCAAGGTTCCGTGAAGGGCTTGGGTGCACGTTAGATATTGAAGGTAGTTCTCCATTAAACGACGTAGTCATGCCTGACCACGGAAGTTTCGACTCGTTAGCGGTCAACACCAACTTCTCAATTCAAACAGGTATTGAAAATATACTGATTAAAGATAATGAAGAGGGGGATGATTCTCGTGCTATTGTGGTGTTGAAAAATGGACGTCTTGTAGGTGAAGTTTATGCAGAACCCTATTCTTCAGAGTCCCGTTTTTTAGGCTGGTCTATGGGAAAAACAGTTATGTCTATGCTTGTCGGTAATCTTGTACAGCAAAATAAGCTTTCATTAAATGACGAACAACTGTTTCCCCAATGGCTTGACGATGAGCGCAGGGCGATATCGCTAGAAAACTTACTGACAATGAGTTCAGGGTTAGCGTTTGATGAAACCTATATGCCAGGCTCTGATTCTACTCGAATGTTGTTTACTGAAAGAAGTGCGTCTGGTGTCCCGTTGGCCAGTGATCTTGATTACGAACCAGGTACCCATAACCGTTACTCATCTGGTACAACTAATCTTTTAGCTCGCCTTGTGTACGAAAGAACAGGTGCAAACCCTCAAGCTCAGTATAACTTTTTGTCTGAAACCTTAATCAAACCTCTGAATTTGAATTCACTTGTATTTGAATCAGATGAAAGCGGTGTTTTGGTTGGCAGTTCTTATATTTATGCAAATGGCCGAGACTGGGCAAAATTAGGGCAGTTAATTCTTAATCAAGGGCGTTATGAAAATACACGTGTTTTCCCCCAAGCATACGCCCAAGCCATGACGTCGCCTAACACTAGCGAAAATGAAGGGCGTTATGGTTACCAACTTTGGTTAAATAGAGGCTTAAATAAATCATTACGCTGGCCATCATTACCAGAAGATGCTGTTGCTATGAGAGGGAACAGAGCGCAGTGGGTATTGATTATTCCATCAATGGACGCTGTTATCGTGCGGTTAGGCTGGACATCAGGCCACTATGATATCGAGAATAAATTTGCGGATGTTTTGGCGTCACTAAAAGATTCAAATTTAGATAATGTAGGAAATAGATGAAACGTATAATTGTTGTGGGTGGAGGCGCTGGAGGCCTCGAACTAGTTACTAAGCTTGCAAAGTCGTTAGGGAAAAAAGGGTTAGCAGACGTCACCTTAGTTGATAGAAGCCGAACTCATGTTTGGAAACCCTTGCTACATGAAGTTGCCGCGGGTGTTATTAATAAAAGTACTGATGGGGTCGACTACGCTATTCACGCATCAAAGAAACACTATAGTTTCCAATTAGGAAACATGTGTGGCCTTGATAGGGAAGGGAAAACCATCAAGCTCGATGCCGTGCTTGATCAAGATGGCAGTGAGCTTATTCCAGCAAGAACATTGCAATACGACTATTTAGTTATTGCAGTAGGTAGCGTAAGCAATGATTTTGGTACTCCAGGGGTTAAAGAACATTGCTATATGCTGGACTCATTAGTACAGGCTGAACGTTTTCATAAAGCCTTATTAAACCAGCTCATAAAAATGCACCAAGGACCTAATTCGAATAAAACGTTAAATGTGGCTATTGTTGGTGCCGGTGCAACGGGAACTGAATTGGCTGCCCAGCTTCATCACGTTGCGAACTTGGCCAAGCACTACGGTATGCCTGAAATGTCCGCAGGACGTTTATCACTGACGATTATTGAAGCTGGCGAGCGAATTTTACCGGCCTTGCCAGAAAAAATAGCCAATTCTGCACGGCACGCTTTATCTAAACTGAATATTAACGTTAGAGAACAAACCCGTGTAGCAAAAGCAAGCCATGAGGGCTTTACCACTAGCGAAGATGAGCTTATTGAGGCTGATTTAATGGTGTGGGCTGCAGGTGTTAAAGCGCCTGATTTCTTTAAAGAGCTAGATGGCTTTGTTTTAAATAGCGCTCAACAAATAGAAGTGAATGCTTACTTGCAATCAACAATAGATGAGTCAGTGTTTGTTATTGGTGATGCGTGTGGCTTTAAGCAAGAAAATGGGAACTGGGTTCCGCCAAGAGCACAATCTGCTCATCAAATGGCTGACATGGCGTTTAAAAATATTAACCATTTATTTTATGAGCAGCCTTTAGAAGCCTATAAATATGCTGATTATGGCTCTCTTGTGCATTTAAGCCGTTACAGCACTGTGGGTAGCTTAATGGGTAAGCTGTCCAATAGCTCTATGTTCATCGAAGGGAAGCTAGCACGAATTGTATATGTTTCTTTGTATCACATGCATCAATACGCTGTGCATGGTTATTTACGTGGCGCCTTGGTTTTGTTGAGCCGAAAAGTAGGGAACTTTGTCGCGCCAAAACTGAAATTACATTAAAAGAAGAATCACGTACTTGATCAAATTGTCGATGTTAATAGGGAAACAAAAACTAATGTCGACTCTTTCACACCTAAAAAATTGCTAATTCGTCTATTTCGTCTAGTTTTTAACTATACATAAATATTGATGGAAATAACTTGGTGTTTATTAAACGTCTTAATATTGTGCAGATGTCTAGTCTGAGTGCGATTGTATTTGTTACTGCTATTGGTGTATTACTGATTAAAGAAATTACCAGTGCTTATCATTCTTCAGTTATAGCAAACGAAAATACTCAACTCGTATCCTTACTATCGGCATTAGAGAGTATCGCTCACAATCACGCTGTAGAGCGGGGTTTAAGCGCGGGTTTCTTAGCGTCGGGTTCAAGCGAGCAAAAATCAAAAGTTGATGCCCAGCGCGTAAAAGCCGATCAGTCTGAAGCGGTACTGAAGGAATTACTAACAAAAGAGTGGCCTGAGTCTTATCTTATTGAAGACAAAACCGCTCCTATAATTGGAATTCTGGCTAGAAAATCTGAAATAAGACGAGAAGTGGATGTAAGAAACGGAGCAAATGCCTTTGGCTATTACAGTGCGTTAAATTCATCTGCGTTAGAAGCATTGCAAATATTGGGTATTTCCATTGAAGATCCAGTATTGATTTCTCAAGTTAATAGCGCATTTTTATTTGCTTCGGTGAAAGAAAAAACGGGTCAAGTTCGCGGTAAAGTAAACGGTATCCTAAGTTCTCAGTCTGCGACAGCGGAGGCCAAAAAGGAAATTACTGCTTGGATGGTAGAACGTGCCAAATATATGGCATTTGTCAAAGCATCAAACCCAGACAAAATCGATGAACTAAATACGGTTTTTAACTCCCCTAATTTTATTAAATTTGCCGACACAGTCGAATTGTTAAATAGCGATAATCCTGATTACTCATCTTTACCCGACAGTGCGACCTGGTTTGCATTTGCCACACAAGTTATTGGCAGTGTTAAAAAAGAGCTTGAAGCTCAATGGGAGAGTGTTCGACTAAGTAGTACAAATTCCGAAGCGTCAGCATACCGATACATTACGATACTTGTAGTGGCAACTGTGGTGCTAGGGGCCTTTTTAGTTCTTTTAAATATTTCACTAGTTAAAATGCTCAAGGGACAGTTAGGGACATTAACCATGAGTCTAGATAGAATTTCAGATGAAGGTGACTTAACTATTGATGTGGCGCTAGATTCTAACAATGAGTTGGGGAGTATTTCTCGGGCGGTAAACAAGACTATTGGAGCTCTTAGAGCGTTAGTTGTAGGGTTAGATAAATCTATTTCTGTGAGCTCTAAACTTGGTGAACGATTGGATACCGCTACGTTAGAAGTATTACAAGAAGCTACAGAGGCAAAAGAAAAAGCCAGCGATATAGACGAAGCAACTCGGCAAATTGCCGATGCAAGCCGGCAAATTGCCGAATCGTCAGCGGACACATTAACCTTTTCTAGAGAGCTTGAAACGTATGCAACTCAGGCTGTTGAACAGAGCCGTTCAGCCCAAAATAATGTGAACGCGTTGAATACGTCAATGGTAAGTATGGGAGATGATGCAGCTGCCATGGGCTCGAGCTTAGAGAAGATCAGTAGCTTTTTAAATACCATTAACTCGTTAGCAGAACAAACCAATTTGTTAGCTTTGAATGCTGCTATTGAAGCCGCTAGGGCTGGAGAGCAAGGAAGAGGTTTTGCTGTGGTAGCTGATGAGGTGCGCTCGCTAGCAGGCTCAAGTAAACAAGCTTCTGATCAAATTTCGACCTTGCTGGAAGAGCTGCATCAAATTAGCCAATCAGTTATGACGAGTATTGATAACAATACCGCTCAATCTAAGGTTGTATTAGAGGCTAGTGGTAGCGCAGCTAAAAGTAGTGAAGAAGTTGGCCAGAAAATAAAAGATGTGGAAAACTTATCTACCACTGTTGCTACTGCTGCTGAAGAACAGTCTGTGTCATTAGCGGATGTGTCACAAAAAGTATCAGAGGTTTTAAATACTGCATCCAATCAAACTGAATTAGCGCATCAACTGCGCGTTATATTTGAAGATGTGAAGTTAAACAATAAAATACTTCAAAATACTATGGATGGCTTTAAACTTTAACAGTGGTAAGCTCGTACTACGTTAATCGCTAAATGTAGTACGAGTACCATGAGTAATAAGCCATTTAATCAATTCTGCGACAAAAATAAGCATTCCATTGCGGAACAATTAATCACCTTTTTTAAGCACGCTAAGCATGTTTTAGAAGTGGGGACAGGCACGGGGCAACATGCCGTTCATTTTGCTGAACAACTTCCTTATTTAAAATGGCACACGGCTGATCAATTGTCTTATCACGAAGGCATTAATGCATGGATAGACGAGGCTAATTTAACCAACGTTGAACGTCCCTTAGAATTAACTCTACCTGACATGCCATTACCTGATATTCCTTTTGATGCCGTATTCACGGCAAACACCGCACATATTATGCAAAAAAATGCAGTACAAAACTTAATGGAAAGTATTTCAATTCGTTTACCTAGTGGCGGTGTGTTTTGTCAGTACGGACCATTCATCGAAAATGGTGTTTTTAGTAGTGAATCAAACGAAGCTTTTCACAACAAATTGATCCGCGAAGGATACGGAGGTTATCGCGATGTAGCCGAATTGATTGAATGGGCAAAACCCATGGTATTAAAAGAAACTGTATCTATGCCTGCAAACAACCTTATGTTGGTTTGGCAAAAGTCATGACGAATTGGCCTGAATCACTTTACGCAATATCTCAAAAGAGCTCTCGTTTAATTATTGGATTGATGAGTGGAACCTCTTTAGATGGCTTAGATGTGGCTTTGTGTCGTGTGTCAGGATACGGTGAAAATACGCGACTCAGCGTAGAAAAAAGCACTATATTTGCTTATACCGATGAATGGAAAAATAAGATCCAGCGCATTTTTGCAAAATCAAATGTTGAGTTGCAAGAACTGTGTCTGCTAAATGCTGAAATTGGAACGCTTCATGGCGAGTGGGTAAATAAGGCATTGTTGCAATGGGGTATTGATTCGTCACGTATCGATATTGTGGCAAGTCATGGCCAAACGGTCTACCACGCGCCAACATCATTTCATGGTCAGCGGCAACGTCCAAACAGTACATTTCAAATTGGTGATGGCGATCACCTTGCGGCCAAAACGGGAATTTTAACTGTCGCTGATTTTAGACAGCGCCATGTTGCCAATGGCGGTGAAGGAGCGCCTTTGGTTTTGTATGGTGATATTTTATTATTTTCTAAGCATGACGCATCACGTTTATTGATTAACTTAGGTGGTATAGGAAATTTCACTTGGTTGCCAAAGTCTGAAGTAGGAAAGAGCTTCGCAACTGATTTTGGTCCCGCAAATACACTGCTAAACCAATATTGTGAATATTACTTAAATCAGCCTTTTGATGATGATGGCCGACTAGCGAGCCAAGGCGAAATTAATGGCGCTTTATTGGCGAAGCTACTTACTCATTCTTTTTTCAGTTTGTCAGCACCAAAAACAACAGGGCCTGAACTGTTTAATTTAGCGTATGTTGAACAAGCTAAAACGGACATTGGTTGCCCAGCTCTTAGTCATGAAGATACTCTGGCTACACTGGTTGCGCTGACAGTTGAAAGTCTGTTTCACACGGTTAAACAGCAAATAGGCATAGCTGAAATTGACGAAATATATTGTAGTGGTGGTGGCGTTTTAAATTCTTGTCTGATGAATAGCATAAAAGAAGTTTTCTTACCTGTGCCAATAAAGCCTTTCCAAACTCTGGGGGTGGCAGCGAGCGATAAGGAAGCAGCGCTTTTCGCTGTATTGGCGAATGAATGTGTTGCGGGCCAAGGTCGGGTATTTAATGGTTTAGATAATGTGATAAATACAAGTATGGGTAAAATCTGCTTTCCTTGTTAACGGTGTAGATGCTCTTATTTCTGGTGAGCATTTAGCCGTTACATATGAACAAAGAGCAACAGCCCCCAAATTCGAAAGACTTAGTAATATTAGTCACTATCCTCATATGGGATCACAAGTAAAAGCGATGGCCGCAGCAAATACCTTCTGGCGGAATATAGGACTGTGAATCGGTAGGCGCACGGAAGTGGTTGGCTTTCCCAGCACTGTGTGAATTGGTACACTTTACTTAGCATATTTTATATTGGAGATACCTTTGTCGGCTGGACTTAAAGCGCCTCGGTTTGAATGGTCTTTTTTGTTACCTAAGTATTGGCCTGTTTGGTTAGGTGCTGGTGTACTTTATATTTTAACTTGGTTGCCTTTACCTGTTATTCGAATGTTAGGTGAAGGTGTCGGCTTTCTTTTTACTAAATTTGCGAAAAAGCGCGTTAGTATTGCTCGTAGGAATATTGAACTTGTTTACCCTCATCTTTCAAAGCTGGAGCGAGATACACTAGTTAAAAAAAATGTGTCGAGAGCTGGGATGGCATTATTTGAAACAGCTATTGGCTGGTGGTGGCCCCAGTGGCGTATTCGCCGTATCGGTGAAGTTGAAGGTTTTGAACACGCTGAAAAAGTGCTTAAATCTGGCAAAGGAGTGTTTGGTTTAGCTCTGCATAATATGAACCTTGAGTTGGCGTGTAGAGTGCTGGGCTATACCCACCCTGGTGTTGGGTTTTACCGGAAACACAACAACCCCTTGATGGACTATTTTCAGTATCACGGTCGAAACCAGTCGAATAAGTACATGATAGACAAGCGAAGCTCGAAAGTGCTTATTCAAGCCTTAGAAGACGGAGAATTGTGCTTATACTTACCAGACCAAGACTACGGACGAGCACAAAGTATCTTTGTTCCTTTTGGAGAAGTTAAAGAAACCGCTACAACCACAGCCACCTTGATGTTTTTAAAACGCGCACAGTGTGTGCCCATGTTGATGACCACTCAACATTCCCAAAAAGGATGTAAAATTAAGATATACCCGCCTATTGAGAATTTAGCTGAGTTACCAGATAAAGAAGCATTAACCTTGCTGAACGAACATATTCTAGCGGCAGTGAATGAACAACCTGAAAGTTATCTATGGATGCACAAGCGTTTTAAAACAAGACCTTCTAAGGATATGCCTTCGCTTTACTCTACTAAAAAGTAGGTCTAGTATCATAACCATATTCTGATGTGAGTGTAGTGATGAAGAAAAAACAGTTTTCACGGACAAAGTTTTGGTTAGTGCAGTTCGGCTTTATCGGAATAGTTGTGGCTATTGCGGCCACTATTATTTTGTTGAAATATGAGTACAACACTGCACCTGTGCCTGAGGGCGCACCTGAAAAACGTTCAGTCGAAACCGGGTTAGAAAATTTTTATCGCGAATTTCGACAATCATCTAGTGAACTGATAAAAGACCCTGTTAACGACTTTACTTTAGATGTTGCTAGCGATGGAACACCGATAGAGACAAAATTGAGAAGCATGTCTAGTAACTTTAATCCTGTGGATAAACGCTGGGTTGGTGAACATAAATTTCGTTCTTTTAAAGCGGGAAGTACATTGAGAACAATATTGTCTGATTATGCAACGCAAGAGGGGATGCAGGTAGTTTGGGACTTAGACGAAGATTTTGTTATAAAACATCAATTTCAAACTGACAATACTATTGTAGGTGCGTTGGCTGATGTAGCAAAAGCCATAGATAATAATTTTGATGGCACAGTGAGAGGCTACTTTTGTCCTAAGCAGCGCTCACTTGTGGTAACTACTGTTGAGTCTGATTTTATTCGTCGGGAATGTAACTTGGCAAGATAGTGCGCCAAGCGTTTTCTATGTCTGCTCGTGCTTTGTCTTTGCTATGTAAGTTGGTATTGAAATCACTTTGTTGCAGAGTCATTCTATGAAAAGCGTTGCGTTGATTTAAATAATTGCGTGAAAGGCTTGTGGCTATTTCGGCTGAAATAAGTTTCTCTTTCATGGCAGTTTCTATAATCCTCAAATTGTCAGGCCAATCAGCAAGCCTGTTTAGTTTATATGCATAAGCAAGCACTATAAATTGAGAAATGAACTCTATGTCAGTTATGCCTCCTTTCCCGTGCTTGAATATGTCTTTTGACGATTTGTTAATACTATTTTCATAGAGTTTTTTGCGCATATCGACCACTTTTTCTGTTAAGTCTGCGATATCTCTTTTCCTGCATAGCACTTCAGTTTTTATGGTATTAATACGCTGAGAAATAGAAGTGCCTCCAAACACCACTCGAGTGCGGACCAGTGCTTGGTGTTCCCACGTCCATGCGTCATTATCTTGGTAGTATGCATAACCATCCACATGACAACAGAGTAATCCTGAATTGCCCGATGGTCTTAATCGTAAATCGGCCTCATATAGTTCACCCAATAGCATTTTAGTATTAAGAATGTGCATTATCCGTTGCGCCATTTTTATATAAAACTGTTGAGCACCAATAGATTTTTCGCCGTCGGTTACAGCTGTTGAAGGAGCGTCATGTAGAAAGACCATATCGAGATCTGAACCATACCCAAGTTCTAAGCCTCCCATTTTGCCATAGGCAATAACCGCGAAACTGTCTATAGGACTGTTACAATGATTGGGAGCGCCGTATTTCTTTGTCATATGGGAGTACGCAGTTTCCACTACATGACTCAGTATTACTTCAGCTAAAGCTGTTAGCCGGTCGCTAACTTGCTCTATGGGCAGGGAGCCTTGTATATCGGCTGCTGCAATACGGAACTGTTGGCATAATTTGAACTGTCTTAGCGCATCCATATGAAGCTCGACATTGTTTAGGTCCATTCGAAGTAGCACTTGGCGAAGTTCGTCTTTAAATTCTGCTTTAACGTCTTCTAATGTTGCAGAGGAATGGCTTAAATAAGCTTGAGATAAAAGCTCGTCGAGCAACAAAGGAAATTGTTTTAGTTGCTCTGCAATCCATGGGCTTGCCACACAAAATACAAGTAATTGTTGGCGTACGCTTGGATACGCATAAAGTAAATCTAAATAGGTTGTGCGGCCAAGTATCGCTGTGAGTATTAATAACATCCTTTCTAATGGAATGTGGTCACAGGTTGGTGGTTTTAAAGCTTCGGTGATAAGTAAGGGGATAAGTTTATCAATAAGGCTTTGCGCTCGTTGGCTTAGATGAGCCCGTACACATTTTTGTTTGAACGAAAGTAAAGCGCGAGCTATGTATCCTGCACTATCATCACAAAGGTAATCCTGTAATGCACCAGACAGTTCTATTTCGTCGTAATCACCTAACCAGAGCGTACTTAGCTGTGTAAAACTGTCGTCTTGGTTCGCGCCTGTGCTTGACTCATCGACAAATAATTCATTGAAATAACCATGTATAGTTTGGCGCGCAGTTTCTATTTTATTCTGTACTATTTCAGAAGATTCACTCTGAGTATAAAGTGCAAGCCGTTGCCAATTTAACTCGTCATCGAGGGCGGGTAATGTTTGGGTTTGTTCGTTGTTGATTTGCTGAAGGCAGTGTTCAACTTCCCTTAAAAATAAGTACGATTGGGTTAAATCCGAAGACGTTTTTTCGTCGATAAAGCCTTGTTCTAATAGATGGGAGACGACGCTTTTCCAGTTTTTTATTTGCAAGTTTGCCGATTGTCCACCATGAGTTAGCTGGAATGATTGAATAAAAAACTCGGCTTCTCGAATACCGCCTTCCCCCAATTTAATATTGTTTGAAAGCTGCCTTCGGCGTGAGTCTGCAAATATTTTTAATTTCATTGATTGGAGTGCATCTAACGTGGTGAAATCTAAATAGCGTTTATATACAAAAGGGCGAATAATGTTTTCGAGCTCTGTGACTGCTGAGCAGCTGGGGTTTAGCACTCTGGCTTTTACCATGGCAAAGCGCTCCCACTCTCGTGCTTGTTCATGGTAGTAGTCTGAGAATGCGTCGAAGTGAGTAACTAAAGGGCCACTATCGCCAAATGGCCTGAGTCGCATGTCAACGCGGTAAACTTGCCCGTCTGTCGTGATTTGATCTAGTGCTTTTATTAACCTTTGTGCTAAGCGGGTAAAAAATACTTGGTGCTCAATAGGTTTTCTGTGGCCTTGGGTTTCCCCTTTTTCTGGATAAGCAAAAATCAGATCGATATCAGAAGAGAAGTTAAGCTCTTCCCCTCCTAATTTTCCCATCGCTATAATACACATTGGTTGCCCGTTCTGAGGTGTACCGTATTTTTGACAACAAAATTGGTATAGCCACATATAGGTAGACATGATTAAGCTATCAGCTAATTTTGAAACGTGTTGTAGCGAGGTTTCGATAGTTTGAGATTTAGTGATATCACGGGCTGTAATTTTGGCCATTTCACTATTGCGAAAACGGCGTATACATTGGTGTAATTCAAGTTCTGTAGTGATGCCATCGAGTTGACTTTGCAGTCTCGATGCATATTGGTGACTGTCTGGGTTTTGTTCAAAAAAGGACGGCAATAAGCCGGCATGGGTTTGGCAGGTGTTTTTGATGAATTGGCTACATGCAAACATCGCCAATACTTCATTTTTATCTGCAAGAGACAATGATTCGAACCAAATATTGTCGTCGGCAGATAAGGTCTCTATTTCTTTCAATGCTAGATCGTATAACTTACTGCTTTTCTTCAATTTCATGCGCATAATAGAGGTAGATACTTGATTTAGGAAGTGTACATGGAAACATTAGTAAAGTTGATACCGGTGTCAAGCGATTTGGCGTTATATGCATTAATCGACTTGAGTATCGTTGTGTTGTTGATGTTGCTTATTAAATGGTTACAAGAAAAATTCTATTCGATTAATGTGAACGAAGAAATTAGTGAAAAAGATAATTTCGCGTATGGAATTGGCTTTTCTGGTGGTTTGTTTGCATTGTGTATCGTGTTGTCGGCGGTGATTGGAAGGCACATTCAACAGGGTGTAGAAAAAGCCGCGTTTGGGATTTTTCTGTTTGGTATTATTGGTATTGTATTGATTCGCGTAGGGCGATACATCCACGATAAGGTAGTATTACATCGGGTTGATACTCCTCAGTTGTTAAAAGAAAAAAACGTTGGCATTGCGCTTGTTGATGCAGCAAGTGTTATTGCTAGTGCGATTATTTTACGCAGTATTATTTTGTGGGTTGATGGCAGTGATGTAAACGCTGTGATTGCGGTAATCAGCGGCTACTTTGTGGTACTAGCCATATCCATAGTGCTAACTCGTTTTTATGAGTATCGGTTTGCGTTAACTAACCAAAATGATTCATTTCAAGGCGCATTGAAGCGAGGTCAAATGGCCGTGGCTGTGGACCATGCAGGGAACCTTTTAGGCACTGCAATGGTAGTTACTACAAGTGAAACATTATTAGTCTATTCGTCTACAGCCTATGTGAGTAATGTAACAGGTTGGTTATTTGTTTCATTTGCGTTAGCGGTTGGCCTACAAATAATTGTTCAAATAGGTAAGCGCATTTTGCTACTTGGCGTCGATATTAACAGAGAAATTGATCAGCATCACAATATGGGAATTGCATGTATTGGCTTAGTACTGAATTTAGGGTTTGCGATATTGATCACTGAATTCTTTTCGCTTTAAACTCGTTCGGGGAAGCAGCGTTGAGTATAAGCCGCTCTTTATCGGTCTTAGTGAGCGACTTTAAATAGCATTCGAATTTAGATGCATTTGAGCGAGAATTGGTGTTCCATAGGGCAACAAGGGTGTGTGGCCCTTTCCCTCTTAGCGCTTTTGCCCCGCCTTTTATTTCGCCATTGTGTTGGCGAAGTCTGCGTTTTATATCCGTAGTTATACCAGTATAGATATGCCCACCGGAAGTTCTTATCATATAGGTAAACCAATGTGGTTGCAGTGGCGGTTGATGTTTGATGGCTGCTATACTCCACTTAAATATTTAATGAGATGTTGTAATGGTAATACCTGATTTTAGCTCCGCCAAGGTTCTTGTTGTAGGCGATGTAATGTTAGATCGCTATTGGCACGGTGGAACGGGTCGTATTTCACCAGAAGCTCCAGTTCCGATTGTCAATGTACAAAATGTCGAAGATCGTCCAGGTGGAGCGGCAAACGTAGCATTGAATGCTGCTGCTTTAGGAGCGAAAGTATCAATGTTGGGGTTGGTTGGCAATGATGAAAACGTGGCTATCCTAAAAGATAAACTTGAATCTTATAATATCGATACGCACTTTTTGGCCCTAGATGGCTTTTCAACTATTACGAAATTAAGAGTGCTTAGCCGAAATCAACAATTGCTGAGAATGGATTTCGAAAAGTCGTTTGAAGCGGTTGATAAAACACCGTTAGAGGAACAGTTTTCTGCTTTATTGGCGCATATCAATGTCGTTGTATTGTCTGATTACAATAAAGGAACACTCAGCTCTGTACAAACCCTCATTGCTTTGGCAAAAGAGAGAAATGTGCCGGTAATTGTCGACCCGAAAGGAAATTCATTTACTAAGTACCGAGGAGCGAGCTTACTTACTCCGAATGTAGCCGAATTACTCGGAGTGGTGGGTGATGTAGCTGATGAAATAGACTTATTAGAAAAAGCATCAGATTTACAAACAAAATTAGATCTGGATTCGCTTTTATTAACCCGCTCAGAACGGGGGATGTCACTTTTCTACAACAAAGACCAAGTTATGCACCTTCCAGCTAAAGCAAAAGAAGTGTATGACGTCACTGGTGCAGGCGACACTGTAGTGTCTACTATTGCAGCATCTATAGGTGCTGGGGCTAAATTAGACGACGCTTGTGTGTTAGCAAACTATGCTGCCAGTATTGTGGTTGGTAAAGTTGGAACCTCTAGTGTTTCAGCTACAGAATTGGCTGTTTTTGCGTTACGACAGTCTACCCATATAGATGGTGGAGTCTTTAGTGAAGAGCAGCTTATTCAAGCTGTTAGCGCTGCAAAAGCAAAAGGCGAAAAAATTGTTATGACCAATGGTTGTTTCGATATTTTGCATGCTGGACATGTGTCCTATTTAACTGAAGCCGCAGTGTTAGGTGATCGCTTGATTGTTGCAGTAAATGATGACGCATCAGTATCAGCCTTAAAAGGGCCTGGTCGCCCTGTAAACAATGTTCATCGCCGTATGGCTGTGTTAGCGGGTCTATCGTCGGTGCATTGGGTAGTGCCCTTTAAAGAGGATACTCCGGCAAGGCTGATTGAAGCTTTGCTCCCAGACATATTAGTTAAAGGCGGTGATTATAAAGTACATGAAATCGCGGGTGGGGAAGCCGTTATCAATAACGGTGGAGACGTAAAAGTACTCAATTTTGAAGATGGTGTCTCTACTACAGGTATTATTAACCAGCTAGTAGAACAACATAAGCAGTAGCCCAAAAAACCTCGATAGGTTAAGCTATAGACAGATTCTGAAGGAAATTAATCACTAATATGTACGAAAGTTATTATGGTTTAAACTCTAAGCCATTTCAATTGACACCGGATCCCGCTTTTTTTTACGCCAGCCGCTGGCATAAACGCGCGATGTCTTATTTGCAATATGGTTTGTCTCAGGCAGAAGGCTTTATTGTTATAACCGGTGGGATTGGAACGGGCAAAACGACAATAGCAAACAGCTTACTTCGCGATATTGAAAATGATATCCAAGCTGCACAAATTGTTACTCCGAAGTTGACTCCGGATGAATTAGTAAAAATGGTGGCATCCAAGTTTAACTTAGATGTTGAAGGTAAAAGTAAAGCGGATATTTTAAAACGCTTAGAAGTCTACTTGTACGAGTTACACCAGCAAGGAAAACGGGCGTTGTTACTGGTTGATGAGGCGCAGAATTTACCTCTAGAAACCATAGAAGAACTTCGAATGTTGTCTAATTTCCAAGAAAACGGTAAGCCATTACTCCAGAGTTTTCTATTGGGGCAGGAGGAACTTCAACCTATATTACGCGCCCCCAATATGGAGCAGTTTAGGCAAAGAATTGTAGCTTCATGTCATTTGGCTTCGCTGTCTATTGAAGAGGTTAAATCGTATATCGAATATCGCCTTCACCATGCGGGAAGAGAGGGTAAATCGCTTTTCTCTGAAGGGGCCTATGAGCAAATATTTACGTTTACTCGTGGAATCCCAAGAAAGATAAATACGCTAATGGATCGTGTGCTGTTGTTCGGGTTTTTAGAGGAACTGGAACTTTTAGATGAACGAGCTGTGGCTACGGTTATTGAAGAAGTGAAAAGCGAAATGTTTGAGCCTAATTCTGTACAAGTATCTGAAAAAGATCCTGTGGAGAATGTTACACCAAATCCCGAGTACACAGCTAATGGGACTGAGATAAAAGATGTCAAATACTATAAAACCATGCTGGGTGAACTAGTAGAAGCCTTGGATGATGCTATTAATCATAAAGTTAGGCTAACTCAGTACATTGATAAATTATTGAAGAAAAAATATAAAACTTATGTTCGTTTAAAAGACGATAAAGAATAAACTCATTCAACGGTGTTAGGGGTTGTACTAACACCGTTTTCTTAATTGAATGAATACGCGATACCTAAACTAAAGCGGTTTTCTGTGAAACTCCCTCCAAAAATACTATTGGTCGCATTTCCAGTGCTATCCCGATAAGAATACTCGGCAGTTAGATTCATATGTTGAGTGAGCTGATGTGAGAGATCAACCGTAACGACGGTATTGTCACTTTCACTCTGTTCAAATGTAGTAACATCATCTTCTATATCGGTTTGTGAGTTTTCAATTTCCGCATAAGAAAAACGAGCATTTAAATTCGTATATACACCCAGGTTGTAGCTTAGCGTTAACCCTGCGGTGGTCGTTTTCCTAAATTCATTGCTCTCTAAAAATGTTGATTCAATATAATTAGTGAATAAGCCTAGGTTTAACCTTGAAAAGCTATAACCAATTTGAAAGTCACCAGCTTGTCTTAAAATGACACCGTCATCTAGCTCGATATTTTGTACGTCTATTTGCGCAAATTCTTGGCCTGCATCGGGAACGAAATCTAAACTGTCAGGTTGAAAACAGGATGAAAAATCTGAGCTGCCTATAGGACAGACAAAAAGACCAGCGCTATCGGGTGCTGATAAAAGTACTGAATTCGTTGTAACGGTCTCAGTGTAGGTGAAAAGCGTTCTAAACTTCTTTGTGTTGTATCGGATAGAAGCATTTACACTGTCGCCAAAAAAACGTCTGGTGATTGACGCGTCTATACTTGTTCTAGCACTAAAGGCCCAACTGATTTCAGCTCCAACGAACTCTTGGCCGTCCTGAGACTCAACATCAGAATCTGTTGTATTGTATGAAACCGAAATAAATCGATTGTTTGATTGGAAGTAAGTTAGCCCTGCGCCGTAGCTACTAAAGCTACGCGCCGCTGAAAACTCGGTTAGCAAGTTCGTTGCACGAGTTCTTTCGTTTTGGCCATTAACGCGAATTGCTAAATGCTTCGCTACAGGAAAGTCAAAAGTGGCATTAGCATTTTGAGTTGTAAACTCACTTTGACTATCATCTCGGTTTCTATCTGATTCTGTGTAGTTACCGTTCAAGCTCCAAATTACGCTGCTAACATCACTACCTTGTCCAAAACTAAAAGCACCGGTGAATATGTCTGAATCAATACTGCCATTATCTATAAATTCACTGCGATCAGTTTTGAAGTTACCAAGGGTAGTTGATGCATTGCCTTGAATTAAGCTTCCATTGGGAATGGTAAAATTAGCACTTATTGCATTACTGGTTGATTTGACTAATCCATCTTGGTCATTAACAAAATCGTTAACTAAAAAATTATTTTGAAGTGCATTTTGAAATGATACTGCTCGGGTCCCATTGATATTCAAAACATTATCAATAACTTCGATACCACCATTAAAACTGTATTCGCCATAGTCTTGTTTCTGAGATGAACTGTCACTATCTCTTTCTAAATGAGTCAATGAGCCAACTAAACTAGCTGCAGTTTTCCTAGAGATGTAGGAAAGGCTGATTTCGGGTACAACGACAAAAGTATTTAAAGTAGAGTCAACAGAGTTAGATTCTACATTTTGAACAATAACTTCTGCGCTTGTTCTACCTGATACATTGAGTCCTGCATTTGTTTGCTGTGCATAAGTAGAAGAGCCAAAGACACAACCACTAACCGCTAAAGCTAATCCTATCGATAACTTTGTACGCTTAGTTCGATGCGTAATGATAACCATAGTAGCCTGTTCCTTGCGAATCATTATTTATGGACTTATTGACAACAAATCCAATGGCCATCTCGGGGTTAAGTCTTTCTACGGCATAACGTATATCACTTAACTTCGATTTCCCTTCTTCGGTAACCACAACAGCTTGCCCAGCAAAATTTGCTAATATTGCAGATTCATTAATACCAATAATAGGTGGAGTATCAAAGACAACTATTCTATCAGGATATCGATTTGCAAACTCATCAACGGTTTCTAGCATTTTTTGACTAGCAAGTAATTCCGTAGATAAATGATGGGATTTACCTGATGGAATAATTTTTAATTTATCTATATTAGTGTGGTACATCACTTCTGATAAGTCATCGACTTCATCGAGTAGATAGTCCATTAATCCTTTGCGTTTTTCTATACCTAGCGTGTTACATACATTGGGTCGCAACACGTCAGCATCAACTAAAAGTACAGTCTTGTCTTGCTCTATAGCAATACTCAGCGCTAAATTAACCGCAGTGAAGGTTTTACCTTCAGAGGGACGGCCACTAGTCACCATTAAAATGTTACTGTTTTTCAGAGTCTTTGATATTTTACCAAATGCATTGGTCAGCAGTTTACGCTTAATTTCTCTGTATTCTTCATTGATTTGTAGTCGTTTAGATAACGTGGACACATGCCCATTGGCCTCAAGCCGAACTAAGTCAATATTATAAGGTTCATTCTTAATTAAGTTAGTCGTTTGAACTGGCTCTGTTTTAGATTCTGAACTTTCTGATAGGACCGGTTGAATCTCTGCAGGGTGAGCAGCTTCCAGAGTCGTTTCATTTTTCATTTCTGCACTTGCTTCGACTAACGCCTCTGTAGAGGTCTCGTCAACAGCCGTATTATCCACACTGGCATCTTGCTGTTTTTTGGCTTCAGCCTCACGCTGTCGTTGTAAAGCTTTCTCTATCGTATTATTCATAGTACGAACCTCTCCAGTAAATTAATGTTGAGGATCTCAGCAACAACGAGCACGGCATATATTCCAAGCACGCCCCCTGATGAAATGATAAACACAAGAAGTCTAAGCCTGTTTTTCTTAATAATTTTGTCTTTTTCAAGATGAGTGACTAAGCCCCAAACTGGGTAATTTGTCATGCTTACCAATTGAGAGTCTCTAATTAATACTGGCTTTAATTGGCTGAATAAAAACGCTATTGCAATACCTGCACCGAATCCAATAATTAACACTGCAGTGTACGACAACAAACGCTTAGGGCCTGAAGGTAATTTAGGAAGTAATGGAGGCTCGATAATTCTGAACTGCAGGTCTTCTGCAGATTCATCCGCTCTTCTTGATATGTCTGCAGACTCTCTTCTCGACAGCAATTGCTCATACTTGTTTTGAGT
Organism: Alteromonas sp. 5E99-2; assembly: GCF_017368475.1. Classification (GTDB taxonomy): domain Bacteria; phylum Pseudomonadota; class Gammaproteobacteria; order Enterobacterales; family Alteromonadaceae; genus Alteromonas_F. The sequence goes on along the minus strand of NZ_JAFNJE010000012.1, from coordinate 75,282 downwards.
AATCCCGTAGTCTCTGTTTAAAGAAACTGATTCAGCTTCAATTTGCGGCACCAAATCTATTTTTGATTCTAGCTCTTCAATTTTCGATTTAATGCTGAATTCTTTAACTTGGAGGGATGCTACTTCACCTTCTAGAAGGCCGACTTCAATGCGTAACTGTCTATCAAGCTCGCTTAACTGACTATCTCCATCACTTGGAGCAGAAAGAAAAGCTTGTATTTCTTTCGCCCTTGCGTCTTCAAGGCTTTCTAATAAATTGTTCGCTTCGATTACATCTGGATGTAAATCGGTAAAACGCAGTTTCAGCGCGTCAATGCGTTCTTCGGCTGCTACAATACGGTCGTCATAGCGAGTGCGTAAAGTAGGTTCGTCATTATTGGTTACACCGAAACTGTCCGTTTGGTTAGCTCCACGATTACTAACTTGATTTTTAATAGATTCTATTTGCTGCTCTGTTTGTCTAATTTGAAGTTGAACTTCTTCAAGAGACTTGGTTAGGTTCGATAGATTAGAGTAAAAAGAGCCTTTCGCAGGTAAAATATCTTTATATTGCCTTTTGAAGTCAGCGACTCTTTGTTCGGCTTCTGCTAATCGAGATTCGTATTCAGCAATTTCGTCATTTAAAAACCTACCTGCAGTGTCGTTATCTCTTCTGTTATTGCCCAGTGCACCCTCAACAAACAAGTCCAATGTTTCTTGTACGACATTTTGCGCTATTAATGGGTTTTGGTTTCTATAACTAATTGTGTACTGGTTATATTTCCCAGTAGAGCGCAGTCTAATTTGTTTCTGCAATCGAGTAACTAAGCTGTCAAATTGAGCTTCTGACGTTACCGTGATATCCAAATCACTTTCCCGTGCGATCTTTTCTACATTGGAACGGCTTAGTAAAGTTCGCGCCATTATTTGAATTTCAGATTTAGGGTCTGTCTGTATTGCAAGTCCTTGAATCAACGGTTGTATAGCAGACCGTGTATCTACAAAAACTTCTGAATTCGACTCGTAAACATCAGGTAGTGAAGCGACGTAAAAGAAACCTGCTGGGCATATAAGCCATGAGCAAAGCATTACGTATCGCTTCTTTATCCAGATACCTTTGACATAATCGAGTATCTGGTTGAGTGACTGCTGAAAATCCTGCATTAGTATTTATGTTCCATGTACAGCTAAATAAAGACGTGTTTAGAACCACGCCTCTGGAATGATGACGATATCACCAGGTAACATATCAACATTCTTTTCAATGTCGCCTTTTTTCACTAGGTCATTGATACTAAGATCATAAGACACTTTTTCGCCATTTACGACCCTAATTAGCTTGGCGCCATTACCATTTGCAAATTCAGTTAAGCCACCCACTGAGATCATTAAGTCAAGTAATGTCATATGTTCGGTGTAGCTGATTGCACTAGGGTTTAATGCTTCACCTATCACTCGAACTTGTTCGCTAAGCGGACCATTAAAGTTACCAACGCTCACTGTAACTCTTGGGTTGTTGATATATTGAGCAAGCTGTTCTTCGATTTCTCTTGCTAGCATCGTCGGCGTGCGGCCTGCTACATCAAGGTCTTCCACTAACGATGTTGTTACCTTTCCGTCTGGCCTAACGATGAAATTACCAGAAATTTCGGGGTTTCTCCAAACGAAAATGGTTAGATTGTCACCAGGTCCAATGAGGTATTGGTAGTCGTTTACATCAGTTGTTAATGATGGACGAGTCGTTGCTTCTGGTAATTCTGAAACCGATGAACATGCGGTTAAACCCACAAGTCCAGCGATAGTCGTGATCCTTAAAAATGATTTAAAACGTTTCATTTGAGATTATCCCACACTCATTGTTGTTGGTTTTTCAATAAATTAATTTATCATTGCGCTTTATTCACTATAATACCATCTTCTTAGACAGTCTATTATAAATATAGTATTTGTAATTACAGAGTGTGTTGGCCTAATGGAGTTAATTGGTGGCGAAAAACAATAAGAACCAAAATAAACGTTCTAACGTGTTAGTTGGAACAGAAGCGATTTTGATAACTTACGTTTGTTATATTACGTACTTTGCTATGACTCAATTGGGATATGTAGCTAAAACAACTTTTGAATCCTTAGTTGTTAATATTGGCATGGCTATGCTTATTATTCTGTTTAGTTCGTTGTCTGTAGGCTTATATGAAACAAAATTAAGAGAAACATTTAGAGGAATTATTCGAAGGATCTTTGTTAGTGTAGGCATTAGCTATTTTGTTGTAGAAATGGCCCTTGCCGTGTTGTTCCCCTCATTAAAAATCGATGGTTTTTTTCTTCCTATAAGCATGAGTCTAGTTATTTTAGCTCTTGTGTTTTTCCGTTATTTCACTAACAGGTTAGGGCTTTTAGGCTTAGGGAAAGTTCGCATTGTCGTTTTAGGCGCGGGTGAGCGAGCCTCTATTATTGAAAAGCGTATGCGCCGCGATGTTGATAGAATTGGATTTGAGTTAGTCGGTTTCATTCCTGTACCTGGAGATAACAGGGAAAATGGGATTCAAAATGAAAAGTTGATTCACTTGAATATTGAGCAAAATTTCCAGCAATTTATTGCAGATAATGATATTGAAGAAGTCATAGTGGCCTGTGACCAACGTCGAGGTACTCTGCCCATAGACGTGCTGTTCGAGTTTCGCGTCAGAGGTGTTGAAGTAACCGACTTACTTGATTTTATGGAAAGAGAAACCGGTCAAATTGTGGTTAATTTGATGTACCCAAGTTGGGTTATATACAGTAAAGGTTTTCGGACTCAAAATTATTTAAGAGTTGCTCTAGACCATTCAGTTAATGCTTTTCTAGCTTCAATTATCTTGTTTTTTGTCTGGCCATTTATGGTGATAACGGCGTTGGTTATATATTTAGATGATGGCTTTAGAACTAAAACCTCTGTTTTTTATAAGCAAGAGCGCGTTGGTTTAAATGGGCAGCTGTTTAAAATTATAAAATTTAGAAGTATGCGAGCTGATGCTGAAAAAGACGGTGCTAAGTGGGCAACTGTTAGCGATAGTAGGGTAACTAGAGTCGGTCATTTTATTCGTAAGTACCGTTTAGACGAATTACCTCAATTACTTAATATCTTTAAAGGTGAGATGTCTTTAATTGGCCCTAGGCCTGAGCGCCCAGAGTTTGTTGAAACTCTAGTAGGTGAGATTCCTTATTACAACCAACGCCACAATGTAAAACCAGGCTTGGCTGGGTGGGCTCAACTAAATTATCCTTATGGTGCTAGCATTGAAGACTCTATGGAAAAATTAAAGTTCGATCTCTATTACGTTAAACATCAGAGTATGTTGTTAGATGTGCTTATTTTAATCCGTACGGTAGAAGTCGTTATTTTCGGGAAAGGGCGGTAGTTCAAGGTGAAAAAAGACAAAATAGGTCGTTTAAATGCCATGACTGTTGATGTTGAAGATTACTTTCAAGTATCAGCATTTGAAGATGTGCTACCCAGTGAAAAATGGGATTCTATAGAACTTAGAGTCGATCGCAATACCCATAGACTATTAGACCTTTTTGCCGAGCATAATGTTAAATCTACGTTTTTTACGCTGGCTTGGGTTGCTAAACGTTGCCCTGATGTTATTAAGCGCATAGTCTCTGAAGGCCATGAATTGGCAAGTCATGGCGTTGCTCATCAACGCTTAACGACCATGTCTCAAGAACAAGCAAAGCAAGATATTCAAACCAGTAAATCCATTTTAGAAGATATTAGTGGTACTGAAATTTGTGGGTACAGAGCCCCTAGTTTTTCTGTGAATGAAAACAATGAATGGGTTTACGACATCCTTGCAGAGCTAGGTTTTAAATACTCCTCAAGTACCTACCCTATTGACCATGATTTGTATGGTGTGCCAAATTGGCCTAGGTTCAAATACACTCGGCCAGAAGGTATTGTTGAAATCCCGATACCTACAGTAAAAAATAAAGGAAAGAATGTAGGAATTGGCGGAGGCGGGTATTTTAGACTCTATCCTTATTGGTTATCTAAAAAGCGCATTGAAACTTTTATGCAGCAAGAAAGTGCACCATACAGCTTCTATTTTCATCCTTGGGAGATTGATCCTGAGCAACCTAAAGTTAAAGATGCAGCGTTTAAATCTAAGGTGCGTCATTATATTAATTTAGGGCGAATGGAAGGTAAGCTCATTAGCTTATTGTCAGATTATCGCTGGGGTACTATGCAGGACGCATACGATTTGAAATTTGACTAAAATAGAGAATGTTAGCGCTGAATATAGACCTTTATGTTTTATAGGGCTTTTATTGATAGCAAGCTGGTTTGGGTTTGCCTATGATGGCTTTTCTAGTGCGGTTGCAATTTGGTATGGCAATGAAATTTTTAACCACGGCTTTTTAATTCTGCCTGGCGCCATTTATTTCGCTTATATTAAAAGGGGAAAGTGGCTTGCGTTACCTATACAGCCGACGCTTTGGGCACTGCCTTTTTTAATTGGCGGTATATTTTTGTATGTAGTGGGGTATGCGGGCGATATTCAGCTGTTTATGCATGCTGCTACATTTGGATTAATTCCCGTAATATGCTGGGTGTTACTCGGTCATAAAGCTACCTTTGCACTGATATTCCCTCTCTCGTTTATATTTTATGCGATCCCATTTGGTGAGCAATTTATTCCTCAATTACAAGAGATTACCGCAGATATTGCGGTTTATTTACTTCAACTAACCGGCATTCCTTTGTATCGTTCAGGGCTGTATATTGAAATACCTCAAGGCCGTTTTCTAGTAGCTGAAGCTTGTTCTGGGATCAGTTTCTTTATAGCCAGTACGGTTGTTGGGGCTGTGTATTCGTACTTAAACTTTGTTAGCACTAAAAAGAGAGTCGCTTTTTTTGCCTTATCTGTTATTTATCCAATCATCGCTAACGCCGTAAGAGTCTATGGCATTATTTTAATTGGCTATTGGTCAGATATGAAACATGCGGTAGGCGCAGATCATTTGATTTACGGTTGGTTCTTCTTCGCCTTTGTCCTTATAAGCTTATTAGCTATTGGTGAGTTTATTCGCGACAAGCAGATTGTTACTACTATTCCAGTTGCACAAGATCACACGCCGATTGTAAAGATATCAAAACCTATTAGTGGCTTGGCGATATTGTTGTTTATTGCAGGGATTGTTTGGATTAAGTGGATAGATATACAGAGTGAAAAACAAATTACTGCGTCGCCTATTTACTTATCGGTTCCAGCTCAATTTATTGATAAAACTAGCTTGTATGGCGTTAACTATAAACCCGATTTAAGAAAGCCATCTGATGAAGTATTTAAAGTTAGCAAGAACAATTTAGGAACTGATGTTATTTATCAGGCGTGGTTTAACGGTGAATCAAATGAGCTGGTAAGTGGGTTACATCGTTTATACAGTGAAAAGTCATGGTCTTTGGTTAGTCAACATTCTTTAGTGTTGGCTGATATTGCTAAATTTAACGTTAGATTAATCAGTAATCCGTCGGGTAATAAGCGCCTCATTACGACTTGGTATGAAATTGACGAAAGGATCTTTGTTAACGATGGTATTGCTAAGTTGTATCAAACTAAACAAGCTCTATTGGGGCAAAATTCTGGTGGGTTTAGAGTCATTGTAAGCGTTCCGGTAGACAATAAAACAACATCTGAAAAAGACGCAATGCTTAGGGTGGAAGCGCTGCTATTACAAATTATTGGTGGCAAAGAGTAACAATGAAACAGAAAATTTTACTTTATACTGAAAATTTCCCGCCTATTGAAGGTGGCTCTGGCCGTTGGTTTTGGGAGTTGTACAATCGACTCGATTCAGACAAGGTGGTTATTGTTACGCACGATGTCAAAGGTTGTAGTGATATTGATGCATCTGTCGATGCTGCAGTAGTGCGTATTCCATTACAAAGTCCTGAGTGGGGTTTGAAGAGTGTTCAGGGGTTAAAATTTTATTGGCGCTCAGTGTTAGCATTAAAACGTCTTGTTAAGCAGTATGATATTGACGAAGTGCATTGTGGAAGAGTAATCCACGAAGGGGTGACTGCATGGTTGTTGTCTTTATTTACTGGGTTAAAGTATCGCTGCTTTATTCATGGAGAAGATGTTGAAACTGCAGCAACCAGCAGAGAGCAATCTATGATGGTTAAACAGGTGTGTAAGCATGCTCACACCTTGATTTGCAACAGTGAGAACAGTAAAAACTTAACGCAAAAGCTAGGGTATGACTCTGGCGAAAAGTGCGTCGTATTGCACCCTGGTGCAGACGTTGAACGCTTCGTTCCAAAGCCTCTAGACACTCAGTTTCGCAATGCGATGGGGTGGGCAGATAAGTTCGTTGTTTTAACTGTAGGTCGGCTTCAGCAACGAAAAGGCCAAGACTACTTTATCCGTGCGTTACCTGATATTGTGAAAGCGATACCTAATTGCCTTTACGTTGTTATTGGTAGCGGTGAATGTAAAGGTGAACTGGTTGAATTAGTAGAGCAGTTAAATTTGCATGCTCACGTTCAGTTTCAAGCCGGTTTAGACGATCAAACATTGATTTCATGTTATCAACAATGCGACCGATTTGTATTGCCTAATCGCACTATTGCTAATGACATAGAAGGTTTCGGCATGGTGTTGGTAGAAGCGCAAGCTTGTGGTAAGCCAGTTGTTGCGGGTGACTCAGGCGGTACTCGAGAAACAATGAAAATAGGCACAACAGGACATATTATTGATTGTTCAACCGCCGAATCTATAGCGAAAGAAATTGTGCCAATATTGACTACCCCTTCGTTGTCCCCAGATGTTTACCGCGAACACGTTATGAGTCATTTTACCTGGGAAGGCCACCTTGGAAAATTCATCGCTATAATGGATGAATAAGACGGTTATTTAATCCGAATTCAGGTTATTTATGTTTGATGATTGTTGCTGGGTTTCCTGCAACAATCACATTGTCAGGGACATCATTGATAACTACAGCACCTGCTGCTACGACACTGTTATCACCCACATTTGCCATGATCAACGCGCCATTGCCTACCCAACAGTTTTTGCCAATTGTCACTTTTTCGAATGTGCCACCTTGGTCGCGAACAGGCACATCACTATCGCTGAAGTTGTGCTGCTTTTTACCACTCATTATATGAACACCACTGCCTAACAGCGTATCTTCTTTGATAACACAACGGCCTATATTGCATTGAGGGCCAATATAAATGCCTTCATGTAGCTCAGTGTCTTGCTGTGAAAACAGCACAAGAAATGAAATTCTGCTGTTCGGGTGGCAGCGGGTAAGAGTGAAGCGGTAAAAACCTGTGCGAATGAAGCTACCGAGTTTACTGGGTATTAGCGCCAGTAACTGGCTAAAACTTGCGATTAACTCATCTTTATTAAGAACGAGGCGCAAACATAAGTAAGCCAGAGTTAGAGGCGCAGCCAGTAGCGCGAATAACATGAAGAATAGCGTTTTTATGACGTGTTTCATGATGATAACGCCTTCATTAAGGGGGTTAGCTGTGTTTCCCAGCTATAGGTTGCGGTAATGGCTTCATAAACCTGTTGGGCTTTATCAGTGGCTTGTTGCTGGTCTTGCACGGCCTGAATACAGTTATCGGCAAATTGGGCACTAGATTCAGCAAAATACATGCTATTTGGAGTTGCAAAGGGAATGCCTTCTGCCCCCATTGGCGTTGTGACGATAGGAATTCTGCAGGCACTGGCTTGTAACACTTTGTTTTGCACGCCTCTAGCTAATCTGAAGGGAGCGACAAACACCCATGCGCTGTGATAATAAGGAAGGATGTCTTCTACAAAACCTGTGACTTCAACGCCGTCGATACGAGTTAGTGCTTGTACTTGGGCTGAAGGGTTCATACCTGCAATAACAAAGCGAGCATTGGGTATTTTGCTTTTTATGGTATCCCAGCATTCTTCTACAAACCAGACCACAGCGTCTATATTGGGTTTGTAGTCCATTACACCAGTAAACAGATACACTGGCGTGTTTGATTTATCTTCGGGCTTGCCTGGAGGGAATGCGTCGAAATCTAAACCATTCCCCAATTTATGCACCGGTTTTGTTTTACTGACTGACTGTTCAAATAAGGTGATTTCGGCATCCGCAATCAAAAATACATGGTCAAAACGCGCGAGTGTTTTTTGCTCTAATAGCTTAATTTTTTTCGCTTCTCGTGCATATATGCATGACATAGGCCACGCACTTGACTGAGCGTACTGGTTCCATTTATCTGAATCAACATCCATAAAATCCATGTTGAGTTTTAATGTTTGGTTGTCGTTGAGCTGCGAATTTAAAATATAGGGTGCTAAACTGGATGCAGAAAGATAAATAGAATCTATATTTGAGCTACTTGCCACTTTATTCAAAATATAGTCTTTGAGTTGTTTTGACTCAAATGCGGCAACGCTCATTGCCTGAAACTTGGCTAACGCCTTTGCATATCGCAACAGCTTTGGCTGCATAGAAAACAATCGAACGGATATATTGAGGTGCTTTGCTAGTGCACTAGCGAGTTCATTGTCACTGTCATCATGACGTAAACTGACTACTTCCACTTCATACCCACTTTCAACCATACGCTTGATGTGGTGATAGGTACGTAGTTTTTCACCTTTATTAGGAGGGTAGGGAATTCGTTGGGCAACAACTAAGATCATAGATATTTACTCATGATTTTGTTGAGTCTTCTTCGCACTAAAATAGTTTTGAACCAACTTAATTGTTCAGTTTGTTGAGCGAATGAGGCATGGATTTTTTTATTAATTTCAATCATATCCAAAGGCCACTGTGCTAATGGTAAATCATCTAGATAGACTTCTTGTAATTTACCTAATTCGTACCGCGCTATACGGCTAAAGTAGAGTTTTACGTCGTCTTTTTTCAAAAAAGACAAACTGTCAAAGGTATAACCAACACCTTCTAACCATGTGGTTCTTTGAGGCAGGTTATCTTTACCAAAGCTCAGGTCGGTATTCACAGCTTTGGTTAAAAAGGAATCAATCCAGTTTAAGCCAACAGGTAATCTAAAATTGGTTGATTTTATACGGTCGATGAATGACTGCCTGACTCCGTATAGGTTGCCAAAAAAACAAGCTCTTTGGGTTAGTAGCTCACGATAGAATTCGATATTTCGGCCTGATAATGGCATACCGGCTATCACAACTGTTTCTTCTGGCGCTTGGCCTAGTTTCGTATTCATTTGACTAAAACAGTTCTCAGAAAAGCGTACATCGGCGTCTGTAAAAAAGTGAGTTTGAGCCTCGTCACTAAAGTCGTGAATATAGGTATTCCACGCATTACACTTATCGCCCAGTGTAATTTCTTTAATGGTCATTTTTTCAAACTTCAAGCGAGACTTGGTGGATTGTGCGATATCGATGGTATTGTCCGTACAGCCATTTGCAATCAGATAAAATCTATTGAGGTTGAGATCAGTATTGTTAAAAATACTCTCGATTGATTGAACTATGTTGGCTTCTTCGTTGTAAGCAAACATCACTATGTTATAGGACATATTGTGGCCTTCGAGTTGTGTATTCATAGTATTTAGCCCTTTTCAGTACCTACATTTTCTATACCTAAAATAGTGCGGTAAATTTGCGTGTATTGGTTAACCATTAAGTTATCTGAAAAGTATTCATCGAACCGTTTTTTTCCATTTAGGCCGAACGTGTCTATTACTGAATTGGAAAGCATTTTTACAATGCCATCAGCAAAGTGATCTGGGTTACCGTTGGTAGTCACAAAGCCATTGTACTCGTGTTTTATTATTTCTGGATTGCCGCCCGCATTGGTAACAACACAAGGTTTACTTAAGCTCATTGCTTCGAGTAACGTCATTGATGTTCCTTCACTTAATGATGAAAGTAAAAACACGTCCATTATTTGCAAATAGCGAGTCGGGTTAACTTGATATCCAGTTAAAACGACATGTTGTGATAGGTTTAGTTCTTCTATTTTCTGCTCAATTCGAGGCCGCTCATCGCCATCACCGACAATGACCAACATTAAATTGGAAGTGTACTTTAACGCACTAGAAAACGCCTCTAGCATCATAGTATGGTTTTTAATGGGGTCGAATCTTGCAATAGTACCTAACACCAATGTGTCTTTGGCTATTCCTAGTTCGGTTTTAAGTAACTCAGCGCCTTCGGCTTTTTGTAATGGTTTGATCCCGTTGTAAACCAGCTCAATTTTCTTTTTGTTGATAAATTCATAGGTCGCAAGGGCATCTCTGGTGGCATCTGAAATTGCAGTGAAGCCGTCGGTGAAGAAAGCAAGAATTGGATTTACCCATTTTCTTTTCCACGTTGTAGAATCGGGGTAAAAGCGTCCATGTTCAGTAAAAACAACTTTGCAATTCAGGCCAACTGCAGCAAGTGTGCCGTACACCCAAGGCGTATATTGATGACAATGTAGAACATGAATATTGTGCTGTTTAATGTGTTTTCGCAGTGCTGTAATGAGTGACCTGTCGAAACCAGGGGAACGGTTATGAGTCGTTACGCTAATACCATTATTTGCTAACGCAACACCCCAAGGGCCAGTGGGGGCTTCAATACAGAAAATCGACATTGTAAAGTCAGATGATGCATGGCTTTCGACTATGCTTTTTATCACCATTTCGGTTCCACCTATGCGCATGTCAAAGGTGATGTGTAAAATATTCATATCCATGTTTGATTTTCTTTTCGACCCTCGTCTAACTGTTTCTGATAATATCATGAATAAATAAAAAGCAATTCATCTATCTCTGATTTCGTATTATTTTACCGTTGCTTACGTTTTATAATTGTACTTTATAGGATTAAAAACATGTTCAGAATAGCCACTAGCGTATATGTAAAAGTGATATTCGTTGGTTTTTTGTTCATTAGCCCTTCTTTAGCTTTCGCTGCTGATTTTATTATAGACTCTGAACCGGATCTTCACCGTGCCTTGGCACAAGCAAATAAAAATAACGAAGCGGATACCATTACGCTTTTATCTGGTGAGTATCGGTTGCAACGCAGGTTGGTTTTTTCTGAAAAAGGCACTGTACTCAAAGGGCACACTGGAGTACCGGGTGATGTTGTTTTATCTGGTCGTGGGATGCGACAGTCTAAAGGTGTGGAAGTACTTGTTGATGTGCAAGCAGACAAGATTACAGTGACGAGTGTGACACTACAAAATGCGGGAAATCATTTAATTCAAGTACGATCAGAAAAAGACGCAGATAATTTCACACTGACAAATTGTGTTTTACGGGATGCGTATGAACAAATGTTGAAAGTGTCATCGTTGGAGTCGAGTGAGCACTATTCTGATAATGGTAAGGTTGAGCATTGTGTTTTTGAATATACCAAGGGCATAGGACCTCAATATTATATTGGCGGAATTGATGCTCATAAGTCTCGAAATTGGCTAGTGCAAAATAATCGTTTTGAGAACATTGCGAGTCCGAGTCAACACATCGCTGAGCATGCAGTGCATTTTTGGAAAGATTCTAGTCACACTCAAGTGCTTAACAATACTTTTATTAATAACGACAGAGGTGTTGGATTTGGTTTAGGTAATCGAGGTGCGCAGCATAATGGTGGGTTAATTAAAAACAACGTCTTTTTCCACCTTGATAATCACCACCCCTATGCCGATGCAAGTATTATTCTGGAGCGCGCACCTAATGCTGTGGTTCAGAATAACCTCGTTGTGCAATATCACAGCTACCCTAATGCCATAGAGTATCGATTTAAGGAAACCAAAGGCGTGGTGATTGAAGGCAATACTGTTAATCGACGTATCGCATCAAGAAATGGTGGAATAGCGTCTGTGATCAAGAACGAGAAACAGCGATAACGTCGTATTGCGCTTTTTCAACTTGAGAAAACAGAGGGCGGCTTCTATCTAAGCTGATGTTACCCGCTTTAGGAATTAACCATTCCACAGGACGAATGGCTTCTACTGCATCAAATAGGGTTTCTGGTGTTTGGTTTAACTTGTCTAAAACATCAGGATGAATTTCAATTAAAATAATACAGGTTTTAGCTTGAGATATAGTGTTAGATGCACCTTCTACAACCTGTACTTCTTGTCCTTCTACATCAATTTTCAGCACGACAACTGAGTTCAGTTCTATTTTTTCATTGTCTATGTAGGAATCGAGACTTGTAACTTGCGTGTCACCTTGTGCGTCTTTTTCAATATAGCCTTCGTGGTCGCCTAATGTTCGTTGCCGAGTATGTAAAGAGGCCATACCGTTAAAATTAGATAAGGCTTTATTTACGGCTTTGCCGTTGCGTGTGCAGCTTGCCATATTGTGGCTGAGTAATGAAAAGGCCCCTTGGTTGGGTTCAAATGCAATGGTTTGAGCGGCGTGATCACAATGGCGATTGATAAGCGCACTAACGGTACCAATATCTGCACCTAAATCAAAAAAACTAAAGGCGGAATTTTGCTTATTAATCAGCTCGATGAAAGGCATGAACTCATCGAGGTAATAATTTTGAGGGCCTCCCAGTTGCCAAAAACACCATTCGTGAGCAGGTATTACAAACTGCCCTAAAGGCATTTTATAACAAATTAAGGTGTTGGGATGGTGTTTGTTTAGCCAGCTAAATAAGGCATATTTACCCGGTTTATCGCATTTTTGCATCCAAACTAAAAAGGCGTTAACAACGGGATTGGTCTTTACATCTAAATACGCCATCGTCATTTTTTAACGAGCATATTTATTGAACCACATCTGATACATTAACATGCTCCACAGCATAGCACTGTGGTCGCGCTGCTCGGATTGGTGTTCTTGCCAAAGCGTGGTGACCTGTTGCATATTGAATATATCAGCCAAGCCTTCAGACTGTTGCAATAAGGTTGATTCAGCATAAGACTTTAAGTCTTTTCGGAACCAGTCAGCAAGAGGAACGGAAAAGCCCATCTTCTTTCGATACAACAAAGATTTGGGTATAAATGGCTTAAATACTTCTTTAAGAAGGTATTTCTTCTCGCCATCTCGGTATTTCTGCATCGAGGGTAAAGTTGCTGCTAGTTCTGCAACGCGATAATCCAGTATTGGTGCTCGAACTTCTAAGGAATTCGCCATACTCATACGATCAACTTTTACTAATATGCCACCGCATAAGTAGGTTTTAATATCGGTATACAATATTTTACCTAAGTGATCTGGAGCGTCACTGGTTTCATAGGCTTTGGTGGTTAAATCACTGGGGTGATAATCACCTAAACTGGCAAATACGTCATTTTTCGCCAATTTGTTCCAATGATCATCCGTCATTTGGCTGTTGGTAATATAAAACCCCATATCTGGCTCATGACTTAATGTAGTAAGCAGTGAATGAGACTTTTTGCCCAAGGCTCCCGGTAGCTTTTTACACATTTTTGCAACAGTGGGTAGCATGCCTTTTCGAATTGCTGTTGGGATGCGTTGACGCCAGGTATTTTCAATGTCGTCTGTGGTGTATTTTTCATAACCCGCGAACATTTCATCGCCACCATCGCCTGCGATTGCCACGGTAACTTCCTGACGGGCCAATTCGGACACAAAAAAGGTGGGGACCAGTGACGGGTCAGCAAAAGGTTCATCAAAAAAGCTAACTATGTGTTCTAAATTATCAGCCACGTTTTGATGTACTGTGAATTCGTGATGTTCAGTATTGTATTGGTCCGCAATTTCTTTAGCGAACTCTGCTTCGTTGTAAGCTTTATCAGTAAAGCCAACAGTACAGGTTTTAACTGGTTTTTCGCTGTTTTTTGCCATTAGTGCGACAACGCCAGAGCTATCAACACCGCCGCTTAAGAAGGCACCTAAAGGTACATCACTCATCATTCTTTGTTTTGTGGCTTGCTCAAGCAAGTCAATTAAAGATTGTTTATTTTGAGTTTCCGAATGGGTACTGGTTCTGGCAAAACTAATATCCCAATATTGGGTTTGTTCAATTCCTTTCTCGGTCACAGTCATGTAATGGCCCGCAGGCAATTTATGAATGTGCTGAAAAATACTTTTAGGGTCGGGCACATATTGGTATGCGAAAAAATCGTATACCGCGTCTAATCGTATGTCTTTGGGAATATTGTCTAGCGCAAGAATGGCCTTAATTTCTGACCCAAAGGCAAAACGGCCTTGGTGCTGGAAGAAATAGAGTGGCTTTTTACCTAGTCGGTCTCTGGCAATAAAGAGTGACGCTTCTTGTTTATCCCAAATCGCAAATGTGAACATTCCATTGAGCTTTTCTACACACTTTTCTTTTTCTTTTGTGTATAGCGCAAGGATAACTTCGGTATCAGTTTGAGATTTGAATTGATAACCTTCTTGCTCTAAATCACTTCTTAATTCAAGAAAGTTATAAATTTCACCGTTAAAGGCGATAACAAAATTGTTATCTTCAGAATACATGGGCTGGTTGCCCGCTTCAGACAAATCTAAAATACTGAGTCTACGATGACATAAACCTACGAGTTCATCGCAATAAGTGCCACCGGCATCTGGGCCTCTGTGAAGAATTGCTTGGCCCATTTTTTCAAGGGTTTGCTCGTTTCCTTCTTTATGGCTAAATTGAGTAAATCCTGCAATTCCACACATGTGTTTTTCCTACAAACTAATATATTTTCGTACGCGGCCACCCAAGAAAATTGTCAAGGGGAGGGGGAGTTTGCGCCATATGTTTTCTACATGGGAGCGCAACGAAGACCCTGTTTGCGCTTGCTCATCATCGTCTTTTTCTAGTTTACCTTGATGATAGTTTTGCCAAAGTAATTTAACGGGTTCCGCGCCCCATTGCTTTTTGAATTTATAGGTCCCTTCGTTAAATGTCGAGCGTCCAAAGTCAAAGGTGGCAATGTTTTTATCTGCACAGGCTCCCAGCACAGACCAATAAAGCAACATATTGGGAGCTAAACGATTATAGGCTTGAATGGTAGAAGCCCAAGGGATAGACGCAGTTTTTTCGTTGAGTAATACCATACCTGCGCCAACGGGAATATTTTCGTGGTAAACCACACTGATTAGAACATTTTCAGCATAACTGCTGGCAATGTCCTCAAACCACGTTTTGTGGTGAGCGGGAGAACCTAAATCTCGCATGTTGACACAATAAACGTGATAAAAGTCGTTTAATAACTTCGCAGAATTGCCCGTTTCGTATACTAGGCCATTTTTTTCTGCTTTTCGTATTTGGCTGCGTAATTTGCTTTTAAATGAAGCTAAAAGTGTCTCAGCGCTGGGAGGCAGGGACATCAACATTCGGACTTTTTGGCCTTCTAAATCGTCAGTTTCAAAAGGTGAAGTTTCCACACTGCGTATTTGTGTTGATGCTATACCTTCTTCTTTTGCAAAGTTGAATGCTGCATTAATAAGCTCTTGCGCAATTTCAGGTGAATCTGCAAGAGGGCCGCCCAAGTCACAATAAGGTAAAGAGCAAAGGTGTTGTCCTTTAAGCGGAACCTTCATGATGATTAAAGGTAAAATGCCTGTAACCTGATTAGTACTTGGGTTTATCGCAATAAAGCGCTTTGCAACAAACTTATAACTGCTAGTAACAGCATTAGACCACGCGGATTTGTGGTAAGGCGTCCCGTGAATATGAGCATCTACATAGGTGTCCCATATTGTGTTTTCTGTAGCGTTCGCTATGCGAACTAATAGAGTTGATTGTGTCATAGTGCTGATTCTTGCCAATTTATCACGGGCGTACATTCTGGCGACTGCTTTAGTATTGCTGCCGCTTCAGATATGGTTGCAAAAGTTAGATTAGAGCGCTGCTGTAAATAGTTAACAGTGTCTTCGATGCGTTGGCAAATAAGAGCAAACGAATTGTTTTTATCAAGGAGTCCTGTTGCACCGTCAATTAAACTCGAGCTATGTAGATACATGTGAATAACAGGATTTTGATTTTTCAAACAAAAATCTACCAGAGTACACATGTCTTTAGTTGTGGTTAATTCAGGGCTTAGATAGAGCTTTCTAAGGATGCGAGTATGCCATAGCAAACCTATGGTTTTAGTCCAACCTAAATAAGGTGATGACAGTTTGTCGTGCATATTACTTGCCATCTCAAAATCTTTTACATTAAAGCCCGCTGACACTGGAATTTCCATAATATCTCGTTGGTGGCTAGCTTGTAGAGGGTCATTGTAGCTTGGCCAATAAGGTTTATTGGGCGCACCTTTACAGGAAAAAAATTCGTTTTCATAGAAAGGGTAAACACTGGAGTCTACTTTGTAGCCTCGAGAATGTAAGTTGCGTAAACCTCTACCGTCTATTCCCCAACGGCCACTTCTAAAGGACGTTGGAGTTACGTTGAACTCGGTGATTAAACGTTCTGTGAGTGCGTCTAACTTGGTAATGACTTGCTCGTCTGGCAAATTTATTACATGAGATTCGAAGTCGGTGGTTTCACCAAAATAGGGGGGATTACACCAGGGGTGAAGGTGAGCACCTATTTCTGATGTGGTGTTTCTGGCAATATCCACCATGATATCTTTAGCATGTTTATTTTCGGCTACGGCATAATCAACGAAGTAGGTGGAGCGAATACCTATTTTGTCACAAAATGCTTGGAACGCAGGAATACGCTCAACGTTTTTTACAGAAAAGTCATGATCGGGAAACTTTTCCTCCCATAGCCATTCTTCTTCTGTATCTATGGTTAAAACAAAAATAACATCCTGTTTATTCATGTTCTAATTACCGGCCTTTTGCTCTAAAAGTTGGTTAAATAATGTAGCGTATTCGTCGGCCATACGTTGTGCCGAAAAGTGTTTTTCAACAAATAACTTTGCATTGTGTGCTAGTGTTTTAGCGTAACTCTCGTCATTGAGTAAACACTCCCAGTCTGCCAATAATTGTTCTTTGTTATGCAAAGGCGCGAGTAACCCTGTATCTTTATTGGTAATCAATTGGTCGATACCTGCAATGTCATATGCACTAACAGGAATTTCCATTGCACAGGCTTCCATTAAACAACGAGGAATACCTTCAAGGGTGGAGCTCATGACGAATAAGTCAAAATCTCTTAGCTGTTCTAATCGGTCTTGTCTGAAGCCTAAAAATTCAATGGCAGTTTTACTTGATAGGCCCGAAGTGTAATCTTCCAAAGATGGTCTAGCATCACCGTCGCCTAATAGAACCAGGCGGATGTCTTGCCTTTTGGCATATAAGCTTTCAAAGGTATCAAGCAAGGCAGTGATGTTTTTTCGACTGATCATTTGACCAACAAATCCTATGGTCTTAATGCCACTAGGGTCTTTGGGTGTTTTTGTTTGTCTTACGGCTTCTACTTCTGAAAGATCGACGCCATTTTGTATGTATGTTAGCTTATCTTTGCCGATATTGAATTTTTTTACATCTTCTACGAGCTGTGGCGATAATGGCGCCACACTGTCGGCAAAGCGCATAGCTTGACAGCCAGCCCAAATAAAGAGCCTAAGTTTTATATCAGCTGCATTTTCAAAGCCATGGGGTGTTACCACACAAGGTATGCCCGCTTTTCTCGCGGCTAGTACACCGATGATGTCTGATTTGTATCCATGGGTATGGATGATATCGATATTATTATCTTTGATTAACTGCGCCAACTTGGATACCACCGAGCGGTCGAATCTGCCTTTCATTGGTACCGCATGGGTTTTACCTAGCGTGTTAAAATGTTTAACAAGCTCGAGATCTTCTGTTCCTGGTTCTAATGTTACCGCGAGTTCACTGATGATTGTATTAGGTAGATGTTTAGCTAGTGCCAAAACCCATCTTTCTGCGCCGTAAAAGCCGGTGGAACAAATAAACTGCAATACTTTCATATTATTTATGTGAACTCGTTGAAATGCCTGAAAATAATCCAATCACAGTGCCTATCGCTCGTGCAGGGAAATACGCTGCGTAAAATGCCAGGCAATGGATTAAACCAACTTTGTCTTTAACTAATAACTTTAGGCGTAGAGCATACACCACAACAGGTAGGAATGTCATAAGTACACTCGCACCTGCAAGTACAATCCAATTTAGGATAATGAAAGGAAGTATAGTCGCTAAACTCAAAATGGGTATCATTGGTACAACGAATGAGGGCCATTCTGCTAATGGGACTTGTCGGCCTTTAATCGACGCTAAGTTTGATTGGCCACGCCATATTTCTTTTTTGAACATGGGACGAAATGCTTTATCTTCACCAATGTGCACGTAATGGGTTTTACTGGTATAAAACAAACCACCTATCGCAGCTACGCGTTCGGTGAAGTAGTAATCTTCACACGTAATTAGGTGCTCAGGAAAACCACCAACTTGCTCAAACACTGAACGTGTTAAAAACAAATTCCTGCCGGGTAAAAAAGTCACTCTTTCGTCTAGTGTTGCGTTGCTGAGACCAGTGCGGAGACGCTCTAGCGGAGGAGCACCTATACTGTCAACTTGCATAGCACTGGCCAAAACAATGTCTGGTTTTGCCAGTGTACTTAGCATTTCCACTAACCAATTATGTGCTAAGTCGATATCGGCATCTAAAAACGCAAGATAGTCACCTTTAGCTGCTTTTACACCTAAGTTACGACTAGATGAAATTGTTGCACCTGCAACGTTATAGATAACGTTGAGCTGAAGATTTTGCTGATATGCTAGTACAGCATCAGATGCTTTTTCATTTTGGCTTACAAGTACAACGTCGATTTGATGTTCTGCTTTGTCTAGTTGAGCAATACTTTCCAGAGTTTGTAAAAGCATGCTGTCTCTTCCTTTGTGAGGAATGATAAAAGAGATGTTGGCCATTACTTTGGTTCTCCTAGCCATTTGCGTAGCTGAGGAAACCTCAATACCGCAGATTGACGTTCTTTTTCAAAAGAGAATGAACTCATAGTTTGTTTTACTTGGCTGACGACACCGTGTTTTACAATTTTGGTATGGACGGTCTCTTTCAAATCTTGGCCGCTTAACGCCTTGCAGACTGTTTTTCCAGCTTTTTTATAGTGCTTGAAATCACTATTTTGCATAAGTAAACACAACACTCGTGTGGTTTCGCTTTCGTCGTCACCTTCTAATCGTTTTAAGATAACCTGCGTGAATTCGGTTATTTGCTGTTCTATTTTGCTTGTATCTGCCAAAAACGGAAGTATGAACTGCAATATGCAGAGTTTTCTCAAATCTTGCGCTGTCCATGTTTGGTTGGGAAACTCCAATATATCGGGTTTATCAAGATACAAGTATTCGTTACCTATCATCCAGGCCCCATAATGTAATAGGCTTGAGAGTATATGTCGGTTTATTTCGTACAGATTTTTTTCGTTAGACGAAATATACAAATAGCGACAGACGGCTTGTAAAAATACGGTATAAAACCAGGTGTTTTCTACGTTACTAAAGTCTCTATCTGCAATATTATCTTCGTTGGAGATGGTTGAGCAGATAATGTGTTGAACTTTGAACAACAGGGATTGCTTACCTGTTAGTTCATAGCGATCTAGCATGGCTTGAATATAGTTACCGGTTCCTCTGTCTAAAGGATACTGACCGCTGGTTAGTTGTTTGAGATCCGCTCTGTGCCTGTTTTTTATACTCAATGCCAAAGCAACAAAAGTGTTGTCACCTTCATATAAGGTTTCAATCCACTTACTGAGTTTTAAGCTGGCTTGATATGATGGAGTGTACCCTGTTAGTAAATAATGAAGCGTTAGTCCTTGGGTATAACAGTGTTGTCCTCCAGGACCACCACCACCAGCGTGGTCTTCGTAAACATCAGAAGGTTGAAGTTTTGAGTAGGTTCTATGTGTCGCGGTATAAGCTTGAACATAGTGATCAGTGTGCCAAAATAAACCACCGTTATATTCAGGTTTGTCTAAATTTGTGTGGTAAATGTCTATATCGCATACGTGTTTAGCGAGTTGATCAGCTAAATCAAACCATCGTTTATCACTGGTTTTGAACCACTGAAGCAACATGCCGTAAATTGGGTCATATTGGTTGTTATAATGGCTTACGAAAAAACTATCATCTGGGGTTAATGCGGTTTCATGATCTGCATACAGCTCGCCAAAATGCCGCCAACCATAAGAATCACTTTTTACTCTTTTACTTAAAAAATTACTGTTTCCATCTAGACCTTGATGAATTAAGTCATCAAATACGTTGTGATACTTCGAGTCTAAATGAGAAAACACTGCGCCCGTATTCGCTATATAATCAGGATGTAATGACACCTCGATTTCAGCAGCTGTCACGTTTGATGAGTGTGTTATTGACCATTCTCTGGTTTTTTGTTCACCAGGTTGGAGTTCAGTCTCAGGGCTTTGTAATGCACCGAGTAAACTTACATAAATAGCATTGTTTTGCTTACTTAACGATGAAGGGAAGTTTTGCCAAAAATCTTTAATTACAAGGGTTTTTCCGTTTTCCTTGGAACCAAATGAAAGTGTAGGTTCAGCATGTTGTCCTGCTAAGATTAGATCGTCCTCAACAATGACTTGATAACCTTTAAATGGCAAGTCCACTTTGTTATTTTTATTTACGTGAATAGGCGCAGCCCAGTTTCTTTCACCACTAGAAGCTTGATGGACAGTACAGTTTTTCACTGCTGTAATTCGGTGGGCCTTATCAATAAGCGTTACATCTGCGACTGGTTCTGCATCAGTAAGTTCTGCATGCCAATGTAGTGCTTTTAGATATGTACTGGCAATATCACCGAGATCCCATTTCCCATTTTCATGTTGAGAGGCTTTAGGGTTTCGAATGGTACAAGATAAGGTCACGTCACCACTTTCTATACAAATAGATAAGTGTGCAAAGAGGTGTAAATGGTCACCATTAGGATTTTTTAGAATATAGGTTTGAGCGATATCAACAAATAGATGTGAATCTTTACTATAGGTATTTGTGTAATTGAATGAAAAATCCGAACCTATGAAAGGTTCACTTTGGTTACCTATTATTTCTATTCCATGAGACAGCAATGAAGGTACTGAAAATTGTAAAAATTGAGACTTACTAACTTCGACCTTACCTTTTTTAGTCTGAATAACTAAAGCATCAGCCGAATCTGTGATGGGATTAGCAATAATTGGTTCATGACAAGCATCTACTTTTTTCACTAAATAGGATTTAGTTTGTTCTCTTTCTAGAGTGTCGAGCAATCGAACCGAAAGCCACTTTATACTGCTGTCTAGCCAATAAGATTTGGCTTCAAATGAGGCATGCTGAATAACCTTGTCATTATTATCTACGAGTTGAAGTGTGTCTGAAACCCAGAACTTGCTTTTCTCTAACGGTACACCAATATGAATATTGATATCGCTAAAGGGAAGGTTGTCCTTGTTTTTTATTGTAAAAATAATGTTTCTCCATACATCTAACTCGTTAAAACGACGGCATACTTTACTTGAAACTAGTCACAGTGCCAAATAATGAAAGACTTAAATTAAGACACTGAAGCCTTTATTTTTCTCAACGCTTGATAGCAGGAGTTTCTTAAGCTGTCTGGACGTAAAGTGATACAGTGAAGGAAGTAACTGCGATTTGATAAGCTGCGCTTATATTGGCTATCACCTCCCATGAAATCGTAATTTTCATATCCTATTAAGGAATAGTGGGTAATAGCTAAAGCATGCATAACCAAACCAGGTTGGTAGCGATTATTGTCATCACAATAGTTTATAGCCGATAAGTAAAATTTTATATCTGTTACCCCCACCATGTAGTACAGGTATCCAAGCTTTATATTACCCGCGTTAAAAATCAGGGTTTCAATTCTGTAGTTTTCAGTTGGATTCTGCTGTAGGTATTGATGAAAATCGATAAATTGAGGATTAAAAAAGCCGCTTTTTTGACTTTCATCATTCCACCTTTCTTTGTGCCAAACACTAAGTTGCTTCCAATCATCAGAAGATAGGGTGTTTTTTACAGGCTCTATTGTAACGGTACCATATTGCTTTTCTATATAGCGCATTGCTCGCCTGAGTGTACTGCGGGTGTTTTTTGTCAAGCCTGCTAAATAAGTGTCAAATGTGCTCGTATTTTTTCCAAGCGATACGGAATAGGCAGGCACTGCCTCTATGTCAGTTTTAACGTTAGGCAGATTTTGCCAAATATCTTTTTTTAACGTCAATGACAAAACACATTCATCAATGTCTTGCTCTTTCAGCCATTCATTGAATAGTTGGCTGCAAGGCTGCCGATGTTGCTCATCGATCAATATGTCATTAAATTCTATCCAAGGCTGATCAAGCTCGAACAGCCCTGTTTTATTTATGTAACTTTGGCGAATCTGGATACCTGAAACACGTTTAGTGTGAGTACAAAAGAACGCTAAACCAACCACGATATTTTCACGTTTAAACTCGATTAGCTTTGGGCTCAAATGTTGACTTTGGCGTAACCAGTTTCCTATCCAGAACCAGCTTAAAAAAATATTTTCTATATCTATGTCTGACTCAAGTTTTACCCATTTTTTCTCAACAGAACTGAATTCAACATGGTCGATAACCGATATAGAATACTCAGTCATTATTACAGCCGTTGCGTTAGGCGTGTAAAGATCGCTTTTTCTGACTCCGATTTCGGTGTCAACTTGTCGAGTAATGATTTTGCTTCATGATTCTGTTGTTGTTCAATTAGTATTTCGGTTAATTGCAGTAGCATTTCTGTGTTATTGGGCGCTTTTAATAAGGCTCTTTCAATGTACCTTTTACTCTCTTCAAAGCGTTTTTGTTTCATTAGTACAAAGCTAAATGTGCTTAATGAATAAGGTGATTGAGGTTGTAATTGCAAGGTGCGCATAGCCAAATTTTCTGCGTTTTCTAAATCGCCTTTTTTAGCTAATAAATTGGACAAATTATTTAGTACAACAAAGTTGTCTGGATTCTTTTTGTCTAGAATTTCATATTGTTGTATGGCTTCTGCAATTAAGTTATTTTTTGATGCATATTCAGCAATAATAAAACGTTCGTAGTATGCATCGGGGGAATTTACGATTTGATTTTTTAGGAGGTCCAGGCCTTCTTTATTTCTGCCCAATTTAGCATGAGTGAAAGCAAGTATTCTCGCTGTAGAAAATGTTGGTTTAGCAATGTAAGCGCTATTTATAAGTTCGAATGCTTTAGCATATTCGCCTTTGTTATAGGCTATAGTGCCACTAATTTGCGCAAACTCTGGTATAGATTGACTCTTTTTCGGAATATTTCGGAGTACGGCTTCGGCTTTATTCTGTTCCCCTAAATTAACAAGAAAGTGGGCTTTCAGTACGTGTAAGTTATCGTCTAAAGGGAAGTAGGTTAAAGCATCATTTGTGGCCGCAAGAGCCTGACTGTAATCTTTTAAATACTGTAGAGTAATTATATACCTATGCCAAGATCTAGAGTGTGTTGGAAAAGCTTGAGTCCAATTGCGGTAGTTTTCTGAAGCTTCGTCAAAACGTTTCGTTTTGAGAAAGGCTTCACCCAAGGCCATAAATTTGCTGTAGTGAGCAGGTGTTTTACTGCTTTTTAGCAAAGTTACCGCTTCTTGATTTTTACCATCGCGCATTAAAAAATAGGCTTTTGCCGCAATAGGTGTGGGAAGTTCTGGGTGCTCATTAATATAAGAGTCTAAAAATGATAGAGGGTCTTTATTATTTGCGAGAAGTAAGTTTGAATAATCAATGATGACTTCAAAATTGTTAGGGGATGCATCTAAAATTTGTTTTGCAATGTCGAGTGCTTTATCGGTTTTGTCTGCACGCGCGTTAGCAATTAAAACATAGTAGCTAATATCCTCATTGTCAGGAGCCAGTTTGTGGGCCTTTTCAAATGCGGCTTGGGCTTTGTCTTCTTGTTTATCATCTAAATAAAGTAGACCTTCTAGCATTATCCCCGCGAGAGCTTCTTTTTCTTGAAGTCCTTTCGCCACTTGAATCGCACTTTCAATACCATTTTCTTTATATTCAGCTGAGGCTTTCAAAGTCCAGGCATCGACTATATTGGGGTTGATTGAGAGTAATTTACTTAAGGTTTTAATTGCTGCTTCGTTATCGTTATCAAACTCGACTATGCTCTTGCTTAACAACGCTTCGGTACTTTCTGGATTTATAGAAAGGGATTCTTCAATGTACTTTTGTGCTTTTTCAGTGTCATTTAACTGGTAACTTTGGACCGCAGCGAGCGCGTAGATTTGCGCGCTTTCTTCTTTTTCTAAATCAAGGGTTTCTAATGAACCTGCTATTTCTTCAATGTAACCCAATTTAAATCTTACTTTAGCTAACAACCGGTGGGCAATATGGCTATTAGGCAAACGCTGTGCAGCCGCCACCAAATGCCGGTAAGCTGCTTCTATTTTATTTGTATGGTAAGCACTAACCCCGGCAATAAAGTGGGCTTTGGGTCGATCTATCCCCCCTTGAATTGCTAGAGTCGAAGCTTCAAAAGCGCCTTCAAATTCTTCGTTATAAAGTAATACGATTGAGAGTAAGTAATTTGCATAGGCACTTGATGGGTTAAGGTCAATGAGTAATTGTATTTGTTCAGCTGCGGCATCTATTTGCTGAGCGTTTATCATTTGCTCAGCAAGTAAGAATCTCAAAGGATGGTAAGTTTGGTATACTTCAAGAGCTTTATTATAAGATAAAATAGCGTTTTGATGATCTCCCAACATCGAATAAGCGGTAGCGCGGTAAAGTTCGTTTTCGAAGGGTTCGACATTTTCGTTTATTTCATCGTCACTTAGTGTTAATGCCGCTTCTGGGTTGTTGTTTATTAGTGCATCAAATATTTTTGCTAAAGATAAGTAATTCTGATCAGTCAGTTCGGAAGGGATAGGGATACTTTCTTTTCTATCTAATTGAGACTTAATGCTACTTACGTAGTAAAAAAAGGTACTTTGATTACTAAGAGAATTTCCTTCAGCAGTATAGGCGTCTAAGCGATTAACAAGGCGATTGTAGTCACTTTGATAATAAATCGACTTAGCTATGGCGTCGATTAATGGCTCGGCTAATGCGCCGCGCTCAATGGCTTTTTCGAGTTCTTTTTCGGCCTCACTGAATTGGCCCATAAGTAAGTAGATAGAGCCTAATTCTGCCCTGATTTCTGAATTTCCGGGCTGCTGTAATAGAACGTTTTTGTAGCTAATGACTGCAGATTGATATGCTTCAATCTCAACACTCTGCCTTGCTTCAGCTATTTGAGATTCGACGGAAGGCTTAGCACATGCAGAAAGCATAATGACTAAAAATAGAAAAAGAACCTGTTTCATGATCGTCCCTTGTGAAAAAATTTCTTATAATTAACAAGATAATATTACTAATTTAACCTAACAGCTACTTTAATCTTTCATGATACCTGCCTGGGGATAAAATGCCGTTTGGATCTAAGGATTGCTTTATTTTATTTACACATTTCCAGTAAGGTGTGTTTTTACTTAGCTTATGTTGCTCTTCTGTGGGGAGTCTGTAAGGTACAAATCCTTTATCTCTACCTTGCTCAATAAGCGCCGATAAGCATTGCTTTGCTCGTTGAGTTTCTTTTTCATTGGCTAAATTGAAAACAATGGGAACTGTAGAGTCGATGCAGTCGTGGCGTAAGTTTGTAAATGTAATGAATGGGTCAAAATCAAATTTTCTCATGGTAAGACGTACAAAGAGAACAAATTCTGTAAGTACTTCGGGATTCATTCTAATAAGGGGGGCGTACCAAAGTAGTCCACATTTATCGTGTGCAGGATGGAGTTTGTTTTCGTTTGAAGGTTGCGAAGCGCGGTTTCGCCAATACGCTAAAGGCAAAGCAACTTGATTCGGTCGGCCTAACATTATATCGACGCCTTGGTCGAGCTTGTGTAGTTTTGCTCGCACGGCATTCATTAAGGGAAAATGAGTAAAGGGTAAGTTCAATACAAATTTTGCTGCCTTTAAGACAAAGCCGTCAGAGTAGAGGGTTTTACCAAGGTGCTTTGATGCTTTATTGATATGATTCTTTATAGCGCTAACAAAAGCTTTTTCTCCGTAAATTGAGCCTACAATTAACCATTCAGGCGTTTGATTTTCATTTGCTAAGCGCAATAGTTGTTCGTTACTTAAGAATACATTTTCGTCTTTATCTATATTGGGGTTATCTACTGTCATTGACAGTAAACGCGCTCTGTCCATTAAATTGATAGAACCAATAGAGCCTGCATAGGTTTGCAAAATTTTCCGTATAAAAAGAACACTGTCTTCAAATTTGGAAGGGTCGAATATTTGAATATAAAAAGCAGAAAAATGAGAGGGATTTTTTGCTAAACGGAATGTCATTTCGCTGACAATACCTAAATTACTTTGAGTGAATAAGCCGTCAATGAAAGGACCCATCCCCCATTTAAATGATTTATCAATGAAATCGATTCCAGAATTGTCTAGTTCGCTAACTGCAGATGACAACTCTTCGTTACACATATCAGGTGCAGGGACAAATACTTTCATTGCCGTACACGCTGAAAAATGGTCGGTATGAGGCGTGATGCCATAACCACGCTCAACAGCATTGCTCACCACACTCGCGGTTGGGCCAGCGCCCGTAACAGGAACCATACAATCCCATTGGTTGTCATCCAAATAGGTACGCAATTCTTCTTGAGTTACTCCTGGCTCTAGGGTAATCAAGCCTAATTCTTTATCTGTGGGATAAATACCCTTTAAATTACTTAAATCTAAAACAACCATTGGTAAGGTTGGTGCATTTTTAGCTAAGCAACCATAGCCCCAATTTTTATTGCTGCTAACGGGAAGTATGTGGAAATTATTTTGATTCGCGAAAGTTAATGCTTTCGCGATAAATTCTCGTTTTTTTGGCCGTATGATGCCTATGAAATTAGGCGCATTGGCAAACGTAGTTTGCGTATAGTTTGGGTCATCGGATTGGTTAATCCATTCGCACTGATTTTGAGATGTAAATGCTTTACATAATTTGTGTATTAGGTCTTGTTGTTGCTCGCCCATGTCTTACTAAACTCATAATATCGAATTTGCTATGGCTAATAGTAGCCTACTTTGGTTGGATCACACTTAATTGGTCATCAATGACATCTTGAAGGTTATTTAGCATAACTCGAAAACCTGGGGACAAATTTTTGAACAATAAAGGAGCATTGATGTAATAAGGCGCGCGTGTGCCATGGTAATCGATAGCAGGGCCAATTTGTACGAACTTAATGCCAATGAAACCTAAGCTTCTGGCTAAACGAGGCTCCATCATTACAAATGCATGCTTTAAGCCTAAGCCCATTCCAAGAGATGCGGCGCTCATATACAAGCCAATTGCGATAAATGGGAAACAGCGAAGTTCATTTTCTGAATAGCTATTTTCATCAATAACCCCTGTCGCAGCACCTGCGAATTTATCCATTGCTCTTCGTCTGAATTGCGCAGGAACAGCTAGTCTAGAAAATTCACATATTTCCTCCCGTTTCATATTTTTAGGCGAGAGTTTTTCATCTGTGATCGAATGGGAGCAATATTTTTCTATAGGTAAAAGTTCACCTTCTTTTTGAGGAGTCACGAGGCGAATCGTACCAGCATAGTTTTCTGAGTTTAAATGTTTAATTAAACAGTGCTTAGAGAAGGCATCAAATTCATCTGTTTCTATGCCTTGTTCGTGTAAAGGCTCTAGCTTAAGCTCTTTACAATAAACATCATGGCGTATTTTGTATACTTCATCTTTCAAAGATTCACTTAGCGCAATTTGAGGACTTAAATATGATGAGAAGTGCTTAGATATCGCTTTAGCTTCTCTAAGCTTTTGATAATTTCTCCACGCTTTTTTAATGGATTTGGTAGTACTTAATAGTCTATTGTTATTTGAAGCCAATGGTTCAGCCCTTTCTTAATTTAAGTCGTTATAACTAAGTTGCATTTACTAAAAATACACTGAGAACTGCATGACGAAGTATTTGAGCAGATACTTAAGTATAGAACGGTGAGAGGAATGAGCATTAAACGCGGAGCTTTTTTTAACATTATTAACATATACGCTTAATAAATAAGCTAATTTAAATGGCACGTCTAATGTATAAATATGTGATAGGGAATACATGCCCATACGTATAACAAAACAAATGAAAGTTCGATGTAATGGCGATATTATGTATCCTCGAGGATACGATTGCGGTTCTGAGTGCTAATGAGGAATATGAACAGTGACACACTTAATGGGTAAAATGGGTTCGACACTTCTATTTCTGCTAAGTATAACGATAGTTGCTTTATCCAATGCTGTGGCAGCTGACTCTAATGCTATTGGCGTTATTAAGAGAGTGACACCTGCTGTTGTTGCTGTGGGTAAAAAAACACCTATTGAATATCGGGGGAGTCGAATAATCGGCACCGGTTTTGTTATTGGTAATGGTAAATATGCAGTAACAAATTATCATGTTGTTTCTGAGCCATTGTCAGTAGACGTAGTGCAAAATTATGTTGTGTTATCAGGTGAAGGACGGGACGTATCTGAGTTTATAGCAAAGGTTGTTGCAATCGACCCGGTACATGATTTAGCGATATTAGAAATTAATTCTAACTTGCCAGGTTTAACTTTAGGTGAAGACAAAATGCTTGATATAGGGACTGATATCGCATTTACCGGATTTCCAATAGGGGCCATTTTAGGTTTATATCCGGCAACTCATAAGGGAAGTTTGGCAGCAATAACGCCAGATGCAATACCTGCTAATAATGCCGATGTACTCACTCTTAGTTTGCTGAAACGTTTAAAGAAACCTTCGTTGATTTATCAATTAGATGCAACTGCTTATCCCGGAAATTCAGGCAGTGCTGTTTATAAACAGTCTTCTGGGGAAGTTGTGGGAATTATAAATAAAGTCATTGTTAAAGATACGAAAGAAAGTGCGCTGTCGAGCCCTTCTGGTATTTCCTATGCCGTTCCAGTTCGTCATATTAGGGCTTTGACAGAGAAACATAAATTAATCTGGCAGTGATTTTTCGTAGTGTTTACGGGTGGTTCTGCGAGCTAAAAAAAGCGAAATAACATGAAAATATTAGTTACTGGTGCTGCTGGGTTTATTGGTGCAGCAACAGCAAAAAAACTTATCGCTCGAGGAAATGAGGTCGTCGGCATTGATAACCTTAATGATTATTATGACCCGTCGCTGAAACTAGCAAGGTTGGATGACATAAGGTCTCAGACACAATCAGCTAATTTTTCATTTGAAAAGCTGGCAGTTGAAGACCGAGATGGGATGACTGCGCTGTTTGAAGAGCACAAATTTGATCGCGTAATACATTTGGCTGCGCAAGCTGGCGTGCGCTACTCTATAGAAAATCCTCATGCATATGTCGACTCAAATATAGTCGGATTTATGAATATTCTCGAAGGGTGCAGGCACTTTAAAGTAGGGCACCTTGTATATGCATCATCGAGTTCCGTTTACGGTATGAGTAAGGTGATGCCGTTCAGTGAAGAACATAATGTTGATCACCCTGTGAGCTTGTACGCAGCCAGCAAAAAAGCAAACGAATTGATGGCTCATACTTATAGTCATCTTTATAACTTACCTACCACAGGATTGCGTTTTTTTACTGTGTATGGCCCTTGGGGCAGGCCTGATATGGCGCCTTTTAAATTCACAAAATCTATTTTGAATGGCGACCCCATTGATGTTTACAATTTTGGTAACCACAGACGTGATTTTACTTATATTGATGATATTGTTGAAGGCGTAGTTCGTTCTTTAGATGTTACAGCAACGCCTGATGATAACTGGAACGCTGAATCGCCGAAACCGAACACCAGCTCGTCACCTTTTAGGGTATATAACATTGGCGCTCAGACGCCAGTTAACCTGATGGATTTCATAGAGGCGATTGAAGGTGAACTTGGCATTACTGCAGAAAAAAACTTGTTACCCATGCAACCGGGCGATGTGCCAGACACTTATGCTGATGTGTCTACACTGGTTTCTGCTACTGGCTACCGTCCTCAAACTCAGTTAAATGAGGGGATTGCTAAGTTCGTAAATTGGTATAAAGCTTACTATAAAGTGTAATTAAGCTGCACCTTTTGAAAAGTACTTATCTAGTTTTATGGGTAAGTACTTTTTAACGGTATCAAAGCCAGCATGATAGAGATCTAATTTTTGCTTAGCAGTCATTTCAAAATCTACTGCCGACGTAGTACCGGAATCAATAACTATGGTCTGGTGCCAAAAATTGGCGTTTACATATTCTCTTGACAGCGCATTCATGAACGTTCGTATAAGCATATGAATGTGCTGCGGCAATACAAAAAAAGTTCTTTTTTTCTGTTTGTTGGGGGCGGGCTTACTTTTTAGCCGAAAACAAATGTTAGGCGTTCCATCTCCTCTCCAGTCGTTAAATAACGCATCCTCAGCCAGAATTGCACCGTCTACAAGTAAGTAATCGTCAAAAACTTTTGAGCTGAATATGAGCGGAATCGACATTGAACACCTTACTGCGTAAGAGACTTTAATATTAGGTGTTGTTTCCTTGTTAAATACAACGGGGCCACCTCCGTTTAGATCTGTGGCGATGACATGAAAGTTATACGCTAAATCTGCAAAGGTCTTACCTTGTAGCTGATGGTCGAGCCAGTCTTCAAACTTTTTACCAGAAGACAGGCCGCCACTACGAAGTAGTCGTACAAGGGAAAAATCTTTAAAGTCTTTGAAATTTGTTTCCTGAGCCAATGTAAGCATTTGTTGTATAGACATGCCATTGGCATAGAGAGATGCAACAATAGCGCCTCCAGATATGCCTACGAGGGTATCAAATGACACGGGCAGGCGTTCTAGCGCAGCCAATATTCCAACGTGGGCGGAAAACCGAGTTCCACCACCTGAAAAAATAGGAACAATATTTCGATTCATTAAAAGAGCAATTAACCAATGTAATTTATTTTGAGTTTAGCATGTTTTTTTTACGCTATACGTGTCGGCTAACTCACTAATGAGTCTACGTAGCCAAATATGGCCGGGGTCATGATGCAATAGGGCGCTCCATGCCATTTTTAGTGCAATTGGAGGGATATCGAAAGGAGGGGGGGTTATTATAACATTGGGGTCATCAGTTATGGTTAATGCAGCTTTGGTTGGAAGTGTTGCGATAAGATGCTGGCTTTTGGCAAGTTGTAACGCGGCGTAGTAATGTCTGGTAAACACTCGAATGTTTCGTTGTCGCCCCAGTTTAATAAGTTCTGCGTCAACCCAGCCTAACTTTTGGACCTCAGAAGGATCTATTCCTACACCGACACCATAGCCGGTTTTACTTACCCATATGTGCTGAGCTGATAAATAGGAATCTAAGTCAAACTTGTTCACCAGCGGATGAGTTTTACTTAACACGCAAGAAAAAGAGTCATTCCAAAGCAGTTTTTGATGAAACGAGAGTGGTAGTTCGTCAAATTGGTTAATTGCCATATCAACGCGACCGTGTTCTACGTCATGGAATGTCACGTCGCTTGGGGTGATTAAATCTAATGTGATATTGGGTGCAAGGGTGGATAATTTTCCGATTAGCTCAATGATTAATGTTGATTCAGCGTAATCGCTAGTCATGATACGAAATGTACGAGAGCTGTGTTCAGGTTCAAATGCAAGAGTTGGCTGTACTGCACTTTCTAATTTACGCAAAACATCACGAATAATAGGTTGTAGCTCTAATGCACGGGAGGTAGGAGTCATACCTTCCGAGGTACGGACTAGTATAGGGTCACTAAACAAATCGCGTAAACGTTTTAGTCCATTACTCATAGCGGGTTGAGTGATCCCAAGCTGATTGGCTGCTTTAGTTACGCTACCTTCCCTAAGTAGCACATCTAAGTATACCAATAGATTCAAGTCTACTTTTGCTATATTCATATCGAAATACCTTTGTCACAATGATGCAATTGTAACATTTTTAAAGTATAGATTTTAAATTTAGAGGTTAGGTGAGCTTTTTTTAAATGTTTGCCTATAATAAAAACTGGGTTAATCAGGTTGATAAATATAGGTAAGCGATGAGTGGGATTCTTGACTCCGTAGATCAACGCACAAAGTTGGTAGGAGAAAATAGGCTAGAATTATTAATGTTTAAACTTGGAACAAGGCATGTGTTTGCAATTAATGTCTTTAAAGTTAAAGAAGTCATTAATGTGCCTCATATGAATGAAATGCCCGGTTCTCACTCTCATTTACATGGTGTCACTATATACCGTGGTACATCTATTCCTATTATTGATTTACGCGATGCAATTAAATTAAAACCGTCTCAAGATGTTGATCCTACAAAAGGGAACGTCATTATTACTGAATACAATCGTTCTGTTCAGGGTTTTTTGATCGCTGAAGTATTAAGTATCGCCAACACTTCATGGAAAGACATTCAACCTCCGCCTTCGAGTATTGGTAAAGCGAATTATCTGACAGCCATTACGCAGATGGAATTAAATGGTAAAAATGAAATTGTCGAAATTATTGATGTAGAAAAAGTGCTTGCCGAAATTGTCGAATACGACACAAGTATTTCTGAGGAAGTATTAGAACAAAGTTTAGCTGAACATATTAATGGGCAGACCATTCTTGTTGTTGATGATTCTCCCACAGCCCGTAAACAGATTAAAGACACCCTAGAACAATTGGGGATCAATATCATTGAATGTTCAGACGGACTTCAAGCTCTCAATCTTCTTCGTTCTTGGGCCGATGAAGGAATGGATGTATTAGAAACTATTCTTATGATGTTTACTGATGCTGAGATGCCAGAGATGGACGGTTATCGTTTAACATCAGAAGTGCGGGCTGACCCAAGGATCAGTGATTTATTTATAGCATTAAATACATCTCTAAGCGGAAGCTTTAACGAAGCCATGGTTGAGAAAGTAGGTTGTAATGCTTTTATCTCAAAATTCCAGCCTGATGGATTGGTTACCGTTGTGCAGCAACGAATGAGAGAAAAGCTTCAATCGTAGTTTGAACCAAGCTACAATTAATGTTCTTTTAATAGTGCCAAGGAATAATTCATGGCGTTCAGAACATTGACTGCTGCTTTCGCTGTTAGTGCTACATTTTTTTCTGTAGCTTCTTTTGCCAAACCTCAAGTAAGTCACACCCCAAAAAATATTATAATGGTTGTTGGTGATGGTATGGGCCCCGCTTATACATCCGCCTATCGGTATTATAAAGACCTAGACTTATCAAATGGCGTTGATCGAACAGTTCTAGACAACATCTATGTAGGCAGTGCCTCGACTTACCCTGCTGAAGAATCAGGCATAGTCACAGATTCAGCTGCAGGTGCTACTGCGTTAGCTACAGGATTTAAATCTTATAATGGTGCTATATCAGTAGATACTGATAGAAAGCCCCTTAATACAGTATTACGGCAAGCAAAGCGCAATGGTATGAGAACGGGCATAGCAGTGACGTCTCAAATTGTTCATGCAACGCCTGCGGCGTATGTCACTCACAATGAAAGCCGTAAAAACTATAATGAAATAGCGGACCATTTTTTTGATGACAGAATCAATGGTGAGTTTGTTGTCGATGTTATGCTAGGCGGTGGGTTGTCTTACTTTGAACGTGATGACCGAGACCTTGTCGCTGAGTTTATTGATGCAGGCTATCAATATACAGATTCCTATAACAAACTAGCAACCTATTCAGAAGGCCAAAGTTTGTTAGGTCTATTCGCACCTATTGGGCTGCCATGGGCATTAGATGACAAAAGGCCCCACCGTCTGTCTTATATGGCGGAACATGCAATTAAACACCTTGAAAACGAGAATGGCTTTTTCTTGCTAATAGAAGCAAGTCAAGTTGACTGGGCGGGTCACGCCAATGATATAGCAAGTGCAATGGCAGAAATGGATGACTTAGCGAAAACCATTGAGTTTCTTACAGGTTATGTTGAAAAAAATCCAGATACTTTAGTCGTTCTAACGGCTGATCACAGTACAGGAGGATTAACCATTGGAGCTAATAGCGACTATAAATGGGAGCCCGAGTGGATTCGAAATCTACAGTCTTCGGTAACTCAAATAGCCGAGAAGTTAGTAGATGAAACAATGCCCGCTGAATTTGTATCTGAACAATTAGGTTTTGAATTAAATAGCGATGAAAAATTGCAGATGACTCGTTTAGCCAAGATAGAAGAGTTAAGAGATAGGGAAGCTGGAATTAAGAAAATTATAGATATAAAAACGAATACCGGTTGGACAACAGGTGGCCATACTGGAGTGGATGTGCCTGTTTTTTCCATGGGCCAAGGTTCGCATTTGTTTGCTGGAAGCATCGATAATACAGAGATAGCAAAAACGATTTTCTCTTTCTTAAATAGCAAACCTAATGATCGTAAAAAGATAAAATCTAACAAGGATAAAGAGGAAGCTTGTAACTTTAAAACGTCTTGGGTTTGTTAGTTATATTCAGTTTATCAATGTAGAATTAAAAAAGGAGGCTAGCCTCCTTTTTTATTGGTTGATGAATTTGTCCATTTCTTCACCGGTTAATGTTTGTATTCTGGAGAACACAAACCATAGCGTCCCTAATAATAAAATCATACTTGGAATAACGATAACAGGGTAGCTAAGGGCAGTCATTCTGCCTAACTCTTCCGTATAGGCAGTTGTACCTGGCTGACTGACTAATATGGCTTTAGCTAATACATAATTCAAAACTGAAGACAAAAAGAACGAACTAGCAACAACGTAAGAGCTTATGGCTAGTACTTGTTTGAAAGCGACCTCGTTATTCGAGCGCGCAAGAGCCGCATTTAAGCTTTCCCAGTTAACGAGTTGATCGTTAAGTATGAGTACCTTAACTAATGGCTTTTGAGAAAACTGAGTAATTAACACGGCAATGCCAATCGCTGCAGGAATAGCCGCTTCTTTTATGGCTATATATTCAGCGGGCAATTTGAATAAGCTAAAGCCCCCTGTTAACAACACACTGATAATACCTAATATGGAAAAAGCGTTAACCTTACCCGACGCTTTTAAATCCCACAGTCCATAGCCAATAGGGAACACCAAGGCTACAGCAATAGACCACAGAGGGCCCAAATAATCTTCTGAACTTGCGTAGGTCATTACAAGGACAGGTATTGCGATATTAAATATTAAATTACCTAAAAAACCAGGTTTTTGTTTCGGTTCTGATTCGACCATAGATTTTTGCTTTGATGATATTGAAATTAGAGTATACGAAAATTAATCAGTACGTGCCATCACACTCTAGGAGCCGCGAACAATTTAGCTGCAAAAATACCACTAATAAACCCAGCTAAGTGATATTCGAAAGAAGTATTTGGTTGTGAAGGCAATACGCCCCAAATCATTGAACCATAGAAAATGGCAACTGCAATTGATATTAGTGTGAAGTAAACTTTTTTGCTGATCCAACCTGCTATTATTGAAAAGCCGAAGTAACCATATACTAGGCCACTTGCTCCAATGTGTAATGAAGGTCGGCCAAATATCCAAACTAATACTCCGCTTAATATTATGATTAAGCTCGTTGTCTTCCAGAACGTGTTATTTCCCCACTGCTTGCATAAAAACGCTAAAACAATGAGTGCACTAAAGTTTGCTAGAAGATGACTTAAATTTCCATGAAGCCATACAGACGAAAATATACCTGTTAAATGTTCAAGGTTTCGTGGAATAAGGCCGTATTGGTTTAACTGCCTGTGAGACAGTATGTTTATACAATCGGCTAGCGGAAAGCTAAAAAGAAAGAATAGAAAATATTTGGTGTTTTTCATTCTGTGATTATACAAAAAAATCCCGTGAATATAATTCACGGGATTTCAATTCTATAACTAATTTACAGTTAACTTATTTCTTGCTGCGAGAGCGAAGGCTAAGTAACAGTAATCCACCAGCTAGTAGTGCTAGACCTGCTGGAGCTGGAGTTTCAATAATTGGACGTTGGCTAAGACCGATAACGATGTTATCGAATTCTGCAGCAACACCTCTTGTGCTGAATACTAACGTATCAAACTGGTCTTCAAAATCAAATTCAATTTCTACATAAACATTTGAATTATCGTCTAGCTGGTCTCCACTTGTACCGTCAAGTTGTGCTAGTAATTCAACACCCGTTAAAGTAGCAACTTCTACACCGTTAGAGAAAAACGTAAAGTCGTTAAATGTATCAACTGAACCCCAGTAAAAACCTAAGTAAGTAATACCAGTATCGCCATTTTCACTTAAAAGCTGTGAGTAATCAAACGTTACTGACGCTTCTTCATTCGTACCTAAATCGGCATTTGTTACATAACCGAAGCAAGTTTCATCATTTGCAGGAGCTGCGCCAACACCTACGTTAGTACCAGAACGTACATTTAGAACATTGTCTGTATCATCTGCAGCTGAAGGAGTAACAGAAACACCAGAGATACCACCACCAAGTGAATTTACAGCACACTCGCTATCGAAATTTTCAGTATCGCTGTTTGCGTTAAATCCTGTTTCACCTAAAAGTTCATCAGGTGTACCTGGAATTTGGTCAAACGTTTCAATGAAGAAACCATTAGTACCTTGAGGGTCTAAAGGATCGATGAATTGACTAGTTAGGCCTGAAGAGTCAGTAGCAGTAACACCACTAGTGAAGTTAATTTCTACAGCAGAAGCTGTAAGTGATGACGCGCTGATTAGAGCGGCTAATGCTAGTTTATTAAATTTGCTCATTACTGTTTTCCTAGAATATTGCATTTTATAAAGTCTAACCAGAATAAGCATTTACTGTGCCATTTTTGTTTTTTCTTTTTGATTCAATAGTTTAGTCTTTTTCGCTTGTGATGTTTCAGGAATGATGTAAAAAAATCTGACAAGGCCTCATGCTATTTACAATCGAATCCTCAAAAGCCTTTTTATGACGTGGCAAGTCAAAGTGATGTGTGATTTCTTCAGCTATAGTCTACCTTTAGTAAAAAGAAACATATATATGAAATAAAGCGCAGTTGTCTCACTTTCTCCTGCCTTTACATTGAAGAAGTGGTATCCAAAATGCGCAAAGTACTTTTTTTCTGTGAATCGGTGACCCTTGCTCACGTAGCTCGGTGTCGACTACTCGCCGATCATTTAGTTAGAGATGGGTGTTGCGAAATCGTTTTTTACTGTGATGACCATTATGATCACCTTTTCTCTGCGCCTGGTTATGAAATAAAGCCCTTATTAAGCACAGCGCCTGCCACCTTTATTGAATGGAACTTAAAATCTTTACCAATATGGCCAAAGCATCGGGTCTTATCATACCTAAACAGAGACAAAGAAATATTGGAGGCAGAAAAGCCTGCGCTTGTGATGGGAGATATGCGACACACTTTACAAATCAGCGCTAAACAACTGGGGATCCCCTATTTAAATGTCATAAACGGTTATTGGTGTTCATCCAGAAATCATGAACTTCCTATACCTAATGTACCAATTCGAGAAGTGTTAGGGACAGCATTGTCACAGCGGATATTTAATTTTATTAAGCCATTACTAATGGGGGCACACACATCGCCGTTTAAGCAAAGCCGCATTGATAACGGCTTGGTGCCGGTGAAGAGCCGTTCCTTACCCCATATTTTTTGTGAAAGTGATTACACTGCCTATTTGGATTTACCCGAAATTGTTGATATGGATCTCGTCAACGATCACAAAAGGGCTATTGGTCCCGTCAATTGGTCACCAAATATGGAAGTGCCAAGTTGGTGGAGTGAAATACCCACCAATAAGCCCATCATTTATATTAACTTGGGAAGTTCAGGTGACAGCCAATTACTACCTGAATTAGTAGATATGTTGGCTAAGCACAAGGTGACGCTAATTGTTGGAACAGCCAGTGATTCCATAGTCTTGCCTGATGAATACGACAATGTGTACTGGGAGAAATTTATTCCTGGCGATAAAGCCTGTGAAATTGCCGATGTGTCTATTTCAAATGGAGGCTCTCCAACGACTATGCAGGCATTAGCCTCAGGTATATTCAGTATTGGGATCTGCTTTAACATCGATCAGCTCGTTAATATGCAAACCCTTAAAGAAAAAGGGCTTGGTGATTATTTTTATCCTACACAAAGAGACCTTGCTCGAATAGAAAAGGCATGTCTCAGGGCCATTAACGATAAGCCTGATTTATCTCAATATGTTGATATTTTGGAACAGAACGATCCCTATAAAAAGTTTAACCAGTTTGTGGCTGATATCTTGTTAAAACATGATATTACAGAATAATATGAGGTAAAAATCGGCTGGTATCTTGGGTAATTGCCGTTAAGTCTTCACGTACAGTAATTCCGGCCGGTTGATCGTCAACGAGCCAGCTTCCTATTAGCGTGTGATTCTCGCCAAATTGAGGTACGGGGCAGTATGCCTGTATGACAAAGCCTTCATCGCCATAGGGGCCAGTAGACAGCTGGGTTTCTTTGCCTGATGATTGAACCATGGATATATTTGCACCTTCTCGTGAAAACAGTGGTTTTTTTATCCACTTCTCTGCGGATGACAAAGGTGCATTTTGGGCGAAGTAAGTGGGTAATAAGTTCGGGTGATTGGAGAACATGTCCCACAGTACTGCAAGCAAGCCTTTATTACTGAGTAATGTTTTCCATAAGGGCTCTATCCAATTGGTATGATTGCTGATGGCATCATTGCCAAATTCTTCGTCTAGCATGAATTCCCAAGGGTATAACTTGAAGCAATCTTGAATAATCATGTTATCTAAATCAGTAAAACGCCCTTTGTCGTCAATACCAATGTCTTCAATGAAGGTAAATTTGTCATTAATTCCCGCCTCTTTAGCACAATCTTGTAAATACTGAACTGTGCCTCTATCTTCATCGGTATCTTTACAACAGGAAAAATGTAGAGTGTTTATTTGATTGATAACAGCGATTTCTTGGAAGCGAGCAACTAGCTTTTCTTGTAGAGAGTTGAATTGATCAGCCTGTCTATTTATCTTCTGTGAATCAACATTGTCTTCTAACCACAGCCATTGCCAAAAACCGGCTTCATAAAGTGAAGTGGGGGTATCGGCATTGTTTTCCAATAATTTTACAGGATTAACGCCGTCGTAAACAAAGTCTAGGCGAGAGTATAAGCTAGGGCTTCTTGCTAACCATGAATCTCTGATGGCTTGCCATGACCATTCTGGTACTCGCATTTTCAGCAAAAGCTCTTCATTTTGAGAAATATGATCTACGGCGGCTAAACACATTTGGTGAATTTCTGCGGTAGGTGCTTCTATATGGTTTTCAATTTGCTCTAGTGAAAACTGATAATAAGCGGTTTCGTCCCAATAAGCTGCGCCATCAATAGTATGAAAGTTAAAGCCGTAGTCTCTTGCCAGTGCTTTCCAGTTTTTTCTTTCATTATGGGCTATGCGTAGCATTACCCGCCCCAGCCTCCAGAGCGGGAGGAACTACCCCAGCTCGACTTTGCCCTAACACTTGAACCAAACCCGCCTCGTTTTATTGTTCTTGAAACCGTTGGTTTAGGTTTGTAAACCTCTTTGTTTACTCTATGACTTCGCTTTCGAATATCACCGTCAAACACATAACCATCAGCCATCATCCAGCGGGAACGATAAGGTGAGTATCGAGAATAAGACGTGTACATAGGTTGAGTGTAGTAACGGCTAGGCGAAAGTAAGTTACTTACCATGTAACCCGCCATAAACGGAAAGAAAAAGCCGCCACTACTTGATTGACGACATTGGTTCGGGCCGAAATCGTATTCGCAGTCGTATTCAGAACCAAAGCGGGGGGCCGTTCTAGCGGCTTCCTCAAGAGCGTCTTCATAGGCCGCTTTACACTGACTTTCGCCGCCCGGGTTTTCTAAAGTACACTCTTCTATAGAGGTGTAAATTTCCGCTGGAGTGTCGTTATCGCCACAGGCCGTTAAAAAAGTGGCTGACATACCAATAATGAGGGGTTTTAACGCAAAATGCTTACGCATTTTTTTGCGATTAATGGTCGATGAACGTTTTGTTGATAAGGTGTCCATAACAGCGATTCCTTAATAACTCATGCATGCAGCATTCAGTAAACCAATTGCCACAGAAGTCGCCGCCAAAATAATTCCTGCGGAGACTTCGTTGTTATTAATGCGCTCAGAAATTTTAGGCATAAAAGTGAAACGAAGCAGCGCGAAAGCGAGACTTTGTGCAAAAACCGCAACAAATCCCCAGACGGCAAAGTCGACTAAATCCACAGAGTTAGTAGCTGCACTAGAAAGAGCTAAGGAAAAGCCAATAAATGCGCCGCCAAAACCAATGGCTGCTGCCGTGTTTTGTTCTTCTTTGACGAGTTTCCATTCATTGTGTGGAGTAACAAGAGAATAAACGACTTTAAACACATATAAAAAAACCACTGATATTGCGAAATACAGTGCAAAATCACCTAATCCTGAAATTGAATCTATTAATCTGTCCATTTGTAACTCCAATTTTAACCGTTAATTTTTATATCTGAAGGTTGAAGATCAAACCCAGTGCTTGTGACTAAACAGCGGTCTGCATTATTGCCTACAATCTTTTCTTCACCTACCACTAAAAGAGATTCAGTACGATCGTTTTCTAATGGGCGCTCGTATAACATCATAAATTGATCGGTTTCGCTGACGTCTCCATCTTCTTCATAGGTTTTTTCTGTGACCGCAACGGGGGGAGAAATGTCGCCTACTGACTCCCAAACGCGATGAAAGTCTTCTTCATCTACACAATATGAAGGTTGAGAAATGGTATTGTTCAAGCACTCATTCCATTGCGATGTAGTGCCTATGGTTTTAGTGTCATAGAAATACCACAATTTTACATCACTGATATGGGATTCAGTGTCTCCACCATCTAAAATAACTTGTAAAAATGCATTGTCGTCAGTGTAGTAACGTAATATTTTTCCACCTGAGTCTAAATGAGCTTCTCCTACGGCTTGAATTAAGTGCCGAGACACTGGGTTTTCAATACATAACTCTGGCGTTAAGAGCTTAAGTTTGAGTTCATCCAATTCAAATGAACCACCCAAATATAGGCCCATTATTTGCGGCGCTTTCGGCGCTGATTTTTCGTCTTTCTTAAACCATTTGGAAAACACTGTCATGTCCTTAAGCGTGTAGCGCTAAAAATTCGTGAGCGAATTGTTTTTTATGTAAAAAGCACACTTTTTATATCGAATAATCATACCATTTAAACGTTACAAGGCAATTTGATATCCATGTGAATTAGTTACTAAGTGTTGCAAAAATAAGAGTGAAAACTTGCAAGCTAAATTGTTTTAATTTTCTAAGGTAGTACTAATGGTTAGCGGTGTCTTAGCTCTGACTAACCGCTGACCAATCAATGTTATGAATACGCTCTGCTGCAATATAGAAGATCTTATCTCCGGCTTCTATACTTGTTTCAAGACTTGGGTTCACCACCATATTTTGAGAAATACCCTTTGACGCAACGCTGATTAATGTTGCGTTGTAACGTCGCTTAAAGTGTAAGAATGCAGTTTCAAACGATAATGCTGAGATAGTGTGAGGCACAGACATCGAATATTGGGTATGTCCATCTTCAACATTCAGTAAATCATGGTGCAAAATACTCGAACCTGGGTCAAATGCGGATTTCGCTAACATTTCCACAGCAACACTTGGCGTACATTCTACTTTAGGGCAATGGGTTTTAAGTAAATCAACCAAGCTGTCGTCAGTGAAATAAGCGACTTTATGGGCCTCAGGATTTCTATTCGAACAATACAGTGCCGTAGTTAAGGTAACATCGTCTTCTGGGTTATCGATAAGGATGGTTTGGGCACAGGCTATACACGCTCTGTCCATATCGTGGTCGTGGTTAAACGATTTCACTCGCACGAATTTAATTTGATCTGGGAAAGGGTTTTCGATTTCTGCTTTTACGCACAGCATTATCTCTGGGTGCTTTTCGCTATTATCTCGTTCTCGGATGAGTAATTTTAAAAGCTGAAGAGTACGAGTACCGTTCCAGCCAATAACGATAATATGACCTTTAATATGTATTGGCTTCAAACCTTTTGCTCCTTTTTTTAATTGTTGGCTCAAACCCGCAGCGAAACGCCCAACTATCCACGCAAATAATGATAGTCCAACGGGAATAACATAAATGGAAACTATCCATTTACCGAGTTCTGTTTCTGGGGAAAAGTCGCCATAGCCGACTGTAGATGCAGTAGTGACTAACCAATATACGAAGTTTGCATCTTCAACAAGGGCCGATTCGCCAGCATAGTTTAGCAATGCATAAGCGATACATCCGTATAAGAAGGTGAGAAAGAGTATTGAGTACCAACGCCATTCAGAGAAGTAACGCAGCATAACTCTCTTGACCGATGTGATAAATGTCATTGTTCAGTTGTAGGGACCCGTGATTGTAAAAACAGGGTTATCTTGGCAGATAACCCTGTTGTATTTCAAGCATCAAACTGACTATTATTTACCTAGAATACGGCTAAGTTCGTCATCAGCTGAAGATTGTCCACCTTTGATGCCGGCTGCCGCTAGGCGAGATTCCAAATCAGTACTGGATTCGCTTTGTGCTAGTTCTTCAGCAGCTTCAAGCTCGGCACCTTTTAATTTTTGGCGCTCTTGAATACGAGACAAGGATTCAGTAGCGGTTTTCATTTTTGAGTTTGCACCCATATGTCGTGAAGACACAGCTACTTGCGCCTTTTGCACTGTTTCAGTGGCTTTTACCATATCAACTTGTTGCTCAAGTCTGCGTAAATTGGCTTTGGCTTGATCAATGTTCACTGCAAGTTGTTTCTCTGAAGAGCGAAACTGGTCAAGGTAAGTTTGTTCAGTTTCAGCTTGAGCTCGTAAATCAGACACTTTTTGTGCGCAATCTAAGGCTAAGTCTCTGTCAGTATCTATCGCTTTACGGGCATGAGCTTCAAATTCAGCAATCGAGCTTTCTAAACCCGATACTTTTTGCTGAGAAAGCTTACATTTCGCAAGAATTTGAGTACGTGCATGATCCGACTTTCTCAATTCTTCTTTTGCTTCTCTTATTTCCTGCTCAAGAATACGAATGGCTTGGCCATCAGCTACAGATTGAGCTGCTTCAGTTGCGCCACCTTTAACTGCTGTAATAAGTTTTTTCCAAACAGACATAGTCGTCTCCTAATTATTCGCCTAATGAATTTAAATGCGCTTCGTACGCATCTAAGAAACCTGCAACGTTTTGAAATAAGGTTGCGATTTCAATTTCGATACTTTCTTGTTTCGATTGAGAACTTAGCGCACCAAAAGCAACGTAATATTCGTCACCTTCAATAACGGAAATTCCTACTGTAGTTAATGGAAATAACATGTGCGTAGACAAAATTTCACGGTCAAGTGCTGTGCGATCTTTTACTTGTTGAGCTGAAAAAAGAACACTTTCAACAATAATTTGTTCGCCACTTATTGCTAACCAAGCATCTAAGCCATCACTATTGGCAATAAGCAAACAATCTTGCTCTTGCGTTACTACATAGTCGTCTTGGTCCTTCAATACCGATAAAAGTTGGGTAATGTCCCACGTCATGATTATCTCCTTAGCTGTTTATGTGTTTGTTGCACTGAATTCAGTACCATACAAACCTTGATCCAAAGAGGCAAGTTTCCTCACCTAGACAATGAATTGGTATTTAGACTAGACGTGAGAGAGGAAAAGGTCAATAATAAAAGCATCTAAAAGTGTAAATAAATATTTATTTGTGAATTATTGTTCACGTTTGGTGGTTTTATGTGGCGAGACTCTGTATCGAGATTAATTAAGTCTGAAATGTCTGCAAAGGGCGTAAAGTACCAAGATCTTAGCACCCGCTTGGCTGCGTTAGGAGTCAATCAAAGTGCTGACAACTTGCGCAATAAAATAAACAAAGGCATTCTTGGCGCCGATTTATTGATTCAAATATTGGTAGGACTTGAGGTAACAAGCCTGCAAATAGAAAAAGTAAATGAAATTTTGGAAGACATAAAAAAACGCGCCACCAAATAAGTAGCGCGCTGAATAACACAATTGATAGAATAGGAGAGCTATCGCTGACAAGAATAGTGATGGCCTCGAAAGTTTTCTACTGTTTTGAGGTATACCCTCGCCATGTTAGGTATGCCGACTTATACATTTTTAGCATTGCACTGAGTGATAAATGAATTTATCTGATTTTTATTTTGAGTTACCCGAAACGCTGATCGCAAAACACCCCACTGAAAGTAGAACAGCAAGTAGGCTGCTAACGTTAAACGGAAAAAATGGCGAGGTTGCGCATAAGCAGTTTACTGACGCGATTGATTTATTAGACTCAGGAGATTTATTGGTTTTCAACAATACTAAAGTGATCCCTGCGCGTTTACTCGGGAAAAAAGAAACCGGTGGGCAAGTGGAAGTCTTAGTTGAACGAATTACCGCAGAAAAGACCTGTTTAGCTCACGTTCGCGCCAGTAAATCCCCTAAACCAAACACCCGTTTATTGCTTGAAGACAAAATAGAGGTGCTGGTTACTGGCCGCAAAGAGGCGCTATTTGAATTGGAATTTATCACTGATGAAAATGTACTTAATACGTTAGAAAGCTATGGACATATGCCGCTTCCTCCTTACATTGACCGCCCAGATGAAGATGCTGACAAAGAGCGTTATCAAACTGTGTATAGTGAAAAACCAGGGGCAGTTGCAGCGCCTACAGC
This sequence comes from Alteromonas sp. 5E99-2, assembly GCF_017368475.1. GTDB lineage: Bacteria > Pseudomonadota > Gammaproteobacteria > Enterobacterales > Alteromonadaceae > Alteromonas_F. Next base: position 30,680 of record NZ_JAFNJE010000012.1, on the reverse strand, counting down.
AGGGCTACATTTTGATGAAACCATTCTAAAAAAACTGGAAGAAAAAGGCGTTAATACTGCATTTATTACGCTTCATGTTGGCGCAGGGACATTTCAACCTGTGCGTGTCGACGATATTACAACCCATAAAATGCATTCCGAATTCGCAGATGTACCTCAAGAGGTTGTTGACCAAGTTATTGCAACTAAAAAGGCTGGAAAACGAGTGATAGCTGTGGGTACAACTTCGGTCAGATCGTTGGAAACAGCCGCTAAAAATTGCGAAGGTGGTTTAATAAGCCACTATTGCGATGATACGGATATTTTTATTTACCCCGGTTTCAAATTTGAAATAGTCGATGCCATGTTCACCAATTTTCATTTGCCAGAAAGCACGCTCATGATGTTGATTAGTGCTTTAGGGGGCTATGAAAATGTGATGAATGCCTATGAGCAAGCCATCGAACAAAAATATCGCTTTTTTAGTTATGGCGATAGCATGTTTATTAGCCGTCGCTAGTGGTATACTCGCGACCCATTACGTTTTAGCAAAATTACCTAATCCAAAGTATGCAATTTGAACTAGATAATACCGACGGCAAAGCTCGTCGTGGAAGATTAATATTTGATCGCGGTGTAGTTGAAACTCCCGCATTTATGCCAGTAGGCACCTACGGTACTGTGAAAGGTATGACACCGGAAGAATTAGAAAAATCCGGTGCTCACATCTGCCTTGGCAATACGTTTCACCTGATGTTGCGCCCGGGAACGGGGATCATTAAACAACATGGTGATCTTCATGATTTTATGAATTGGCAAAAACCTATTCTTACTGACTCTGGCGGTTTTCAGGTGTTCAGTTTAGGTGATTTGCGCAAAATCACGGAAGAAGGTGTAACATTCCGCTCACCTATCAATGGTGAAAAAATCCTACTTACTCCTGAAAAATCCATGGATGTACAACGGGATTTAGGCTCAGATATCGTCATGATCTTTGACGAATGTACGCCATACCCTGCAACTGAGCAGGAAGCGCGTTTATCTATGGAGTTATCTTTACGCTGGGCAAAGCGCAGTAAAGTACACCACGATGATAACCCATCGGCACTGTTTGGTATTATTCAAGGAGGTATGTATGAATCGCTTAGAGATGTTTCTCTAGCGGGCCTTGAAGAAATTGGGTTTGACGGATACGCCATAGGTGGTTTGTCTGTGGGTGAGCCTAAAGAAGACATGATCCGCATCATCGAACATACCGCGCCTAAAATTCCTGAAAATAAACCTCGTTATTTGATGGGCGTGGGAAAACCAGAAGATATCGTGGAAGCAGTAAGGCGAGGTATCGACATGTTCGATTGTGTAATGCCTACCCGAAATGCTCGTAACGGTCACCTGTTCGTAACCGACGGTGTAGTTAAAATTCGCAACGCGAAACACAAAACTGATACGGGTCCTTTGGACGAAAAATGTGACTGTTACACTTGTAAAAATTATTCTCGGTCATATCTACATCATCTTGATAAGTGTAATGAGATTTTAGGTGCTCAGTTGAACACTATTCATAATTTGCGTTACTACCAGCGAGTAATGGAAGGGCTGAGAAACGCCATCGAAAACAACGAGCTTGATGAGTTTGTTGCTGAATTTTATAAACAAAAAAATATGCCGGTACCGGCGTTATAACAACATAAGACGTATTTGGGGATAATCATGGATTTTTTTATATCTAACGCATATGCACAAACAGCTGGCGGCAGCGGTGGTGGCTTTGAAATGTTAATCATGCTTGCCGTGTTCGGTGGTATTTTCTATTTCTTACTTTATCGTCCACAAGCAAAACGTGCAAAAGAACACAAAGCATTATTAGCGGGTTTAACTAAAGGCGATGAAGTGCTCACGTCAGGCGGATTAGTGGGTAAAGTCACTAAAGTCAGCGAAGAAAAAGACTTTATTGAAATTGCGCTAAACGAATCAAATCAAATTGTTGTTCAAAAATCAGCTATTTCTGCAGTGCTACCGAAAGGCACCATGAAGTCACTCTAAGGACCTTACTGTGTTAAACAAATCTTCCATTTGGAAAGTGCTCACAGCCATTGTCGTTGTTGGTGTGTGTGCATTATACGCATTGCCTAATCTATATGGTGAAGACCATGCGATTCAAATCTCGGCAGGGCAAGATGCTGAACTTACTCAGGCATTGGTGTCTGAGGTTGAGCAAACCCTTAAATCTGCAAATGTAGCAATAAAGCGTATTGAGTTCGAAAACGAACGTGCGCTAATTCGAGTACTGAACTCAGATGCCCAGCTAAAAGCGAGAGAGCTGGTTGACGAATTCTTAGGTGATGACTTTGTTGTTGCCATGAATTTAGCACCAGACACTCCTGCATGGCTTGAAAGCATAGGCGGAACGCCTATGAAATTAGGCCTAGATTTGCGAGGCGGTGTCCACTTTTTAATGGAAGTGGATATGAATGCAGCAACCAGCAAAGCATTAGAAGATGCGGTTGGTGGTTTTAGAACCTCATTACGGGAAGAAAAATTACGCTATCGCAGTGTAAAGCAAGGTGATGGCTATGTTGATATTACCTTCAGAGATGAAGACACATTAGATTCTGCTAAGTTTTTCTTACGCAATAGAAATAATGACCTCACTTTTACTGAGCGCAGTGGTTTAGTACTACGTGCTAACTTTTCTGAAGCCAAGCTGACTGAAATTCGCGACTATGCAGTAAAGCAAAATATTACCATTATTCGTAACCGCGTAAATCAAATCGGTGTAGCCGAGCCTGTTGTACAAAAGCAAGGTGCTGATCGCATTGTGGTGCAGTTACCGGGTATTCAAGACACAGCCAAAGCAAAAGAAATACTGAATGCTACGGCCACGTTAGAATACCGTGAAGTCGATACGAAAAACGACCCTCAAGACGCAGTGCGTGGCAGAGTGCCTGGCACTAGCGAGCTCTTTATGTATGAAGGTCGCCCGACCTTACTTAAAAAGCGTGCCATTGTGGGTGGTAATCATATTATCGACGCAAATGCAGGTGTGGACCAAAACGGGCTACCGAAAGTGTCTATTTCATTAGATTCTGAAGGCGGCGCTAAAATGTCTCGCTTTACTAAACGAGCGGTTGGTAACCCAATGGCAGTGCTGTTTATTGAATATAAATCTACCAATGAACGAGGCCCAGACGGTAAACTGATTTTTGAGGCAGAGCGCAAGGTTATTAGTGTAGCTAATATCGCAGGTGTATTTGGATCTAAATTTGAAACAACAGGTTTAGACTCGCCCCAAGAAGCGCAAAACTTAGCCTTACTGCTAAGAGCTGGTGCCTTAATTGCGCCTATTCAAATTGTAGAAGAGCGCACTGTTGGCCCAAGTTTAGGTGCTGAAAACGTTAAATTAGGCATGAACGCTATTATTTATGGTCTCGTTGCCGTACTTATTTTCATGATTATTTACTACAAAGGCTTTGGCATTGTGGCCAATGTCGCCCTGGTTGCTAACTTAGTGATGATTGTAGGCGTTATGTCTATGATCCCCGGCGCCGCATTGTCTTTACCTGGTATGGCTGGGATTGTATTAACTGTGGGTATGGCGGTAGATGCCAACGTACTTATTTTTGAACGTATTCGTGAAGAACTTGCGGATGGACGAAGTCCACAACAAGCCATTCACCAAGGATACGACAGCGCCTTTAGTACAATTTTAGATGCCAATATCACCACCTTCATTGCAGGACTTATTTTATTCGCTGTGGGTACGGGACCAATTAAAGGTTTCTCAATCACGCTTATGATAGGTATTGCTACCTCTATGTTCACCGCTATTCTGTTAACACGGGTTATTGTTAATGGTGTTTGGGGTGGTCGTCGTATTTCAACTTTGCCAATATAAGGGGTCGTAAATGCGATTTTTAAATTTTAAATCTGCAATTAACTTTATGAAGTTGCGGATACCTATGATGGTCATATCTGGCATTTTAATGTTGGGCTCTTTAACCTCTTTGGCTGTCAATCAGTTGAACTGGGGATTGGATTTCACTGGCGGTACCTTAATTGAGGTTGGCTATGTGGAATCTGCGAATTTAGAAAATATTCGTACACAATTGAGCAACAGTAACTTCGCTGATGCTGTGGTGCAAAACTTTGGCTCTAGCCAAGATGTACTTATTCGCATTGCGCCTAGAGATGGCGTTAAAGCTGTGGATATTGGCGATCAAGTGCTTGCCGCATTACGTGCCGATGGCACTGAAGTGGATATGCGTCGTATTGAATTTGTCGGTCCAAACGTAGGTGAAGAATTGACTGAGCAAGGTGGTTTGGCCATGCTAGTCGCGCTGATATGCATACTGATTTACGTTGCAATGCGTTTTGAATGGCGTTTTGCACTGGGATCTGTGTCTGCGTTAATACACGATGTTATTTTAACGCTAGGGTTATTTTCAATATTCAACATCGAATTTGATCTTACTGTTTTAGCTGCTGTGCTGGCGGTTATTGGGTATTCGTTGAATGACACCATTGTTGTGTGCGATCGTATTCGCGAGAATTTCAGAAAAATACGCAAAGGCGAACCTGTTGAGATTATTAATGAATCTTTAACTCAAACCTTGAGCCGTACAGTGATTACCTCAATCACTACGATTTTAGTGTTGTTGTCACTGTTTTTCGTTGGTGGTGCGTTAATACACGGTTTTGCTACTGCATTGCTGTTTGGTGTGTTTGTGGGAACCTATTCTTCCATTTACGTAGCAAGCTCAGTTGCATTGGCTTTAGGTATTAGTAAAGAAGACCTCATGCCACAAGAAGTGGAAAAAGAAGGCGAAGATTTAGAGCCACTGCTTTAAGCTCAGGTTAGATATTAAAAAACCCAGCTAGATGCTGGGTTTTTTGTTATTGAAAAGTATCAATTATAGATTTTTCAAATGACTCACTAAGCCGCGGATCACTTTAGGGCTACCGGCTACAATTTCGCCCTTATTGAGTGGGTCATTATTGCCTTTAAAGTCAGTGACAATACCGCCAGACTCTCTTACTAATAACTCACCTGCAGCTACGTCCCATGGCTTAATACCACGTTCGTAATATCCATCGTAACGGCCTGCTGCAACATAAGCTAAATCCAACGCAGCACTGCCGCTTCTGCGTACATCACCTGATGCTGCAAATATTTTGCAGAACGTTTGGTTATACGCAGGGAAGGTGCTTTTATCTTTAAACGGGAATGCTGTAGCAAGTACAGTGTTGCTAAGATCTTTAGGTTGAGTACCGCGAATTCTATAGCCATTTAACTGTGCGCCTGTTCCGCGACCCGCAGTAAATAACTCGCTTCTAAGTGGGTCAAATACCAAGGCTTGTTCTAAACGACCTTTGTGTAAAAGCGCAATAGAAACACAGAAATGAGGAATACCTTTAATAAAGTTTGTTGTGCCGTCGAGTGGGTCGATAATCCAAGTGTATTCATTTTCACCTGTAGTACCTGATTCTTCACCAATGAAGGCATGGTCTGGGTAAGACTGTTGAATTTTTTCAATAATAGCTTGCTCGGCATCTTTGTCGATTTGTGTAACAAAATCATGAGCGCCTTTTTGTTCAAGCGTCAATTCGTCACGAGTTTCGTAACCGCGCATTATTATTGTTCCTGCCACGCGTGCAGCGCGCACAGCAATGTTTAGCATTGGATGCATAGTCTTACCCCAGTTGTAAAAGATCGAAGGTTTATCGTTTGCTCAAATAATGCTCAAGCGATAATTTTGAACGCGGATGGTACCAGACTGATACGCACCCGCCAAGTGAAATACTGAACTAATCTTCTTTCGACAAAATTACTTTAGTATGAGGGAAAGGAATTTCTATGTTTGCAGCGTCTAATGCCTTTTTAATTTGTTCAGGAACTGAATACAACACATCAAAATAATGTTCGCCTTTAACGAAAGGGCGTACTAAAAAGTCAACAGAGCTATTGTTTAATGTTTCCACTTCAACGAAGGGCGCCGGGTCTTTTAAAATATGCGGATGAGCCTCTAATACGGCGTCGATAACACGTCTTGCGTCGTCAGTATTTTCTTTATATGCAACACCAAAGTGCATGTCGACACCGCGAATAGGGTGATGAGAGTGATTGACAATTTGGCTACCCCAAATTTGGCTGTTGGGTATAATAATTTGTTGTCTATCGAAGGTGTCTAAAATGGTTGTAAATAAATCAATTTCGACTACGTTACCGAAGCGGCCTGCAGCATCAATGAAGTCACCTACTTTGTATGGGCGGAATATTAATAACATTACGCCAGCAGCTAAGTTTGATAAAGCGCCTTGAAGCGCTAAGCCTACCGCTAAACCTGCTGCACCGAGTAATGCAACAATAGAAGCGGTTTGTACACCAAAGCGGTTTAGTACGGCAATAAATACAAATGCCAATACAACATAGCGGGCTAAACTGCCTAAAAAGCGAAATAAGGTATCGTCGAGCTTGTCGTAACGCTTACCAATATTACACACTAGATTGTTTACTTTTCTCGCAATGAACATACCGACCAGCAATATAACAATGGCTAATAAAACGTTTGTTGCGACGTCAGTGATCAAAGGCAAGTATTCATCTAGCTTTGATTGACTAAAATATTCTTCCATATATATGTCCTTAAATTTTTGTTAAAACTTCATTTGTTCGCTGTAATGATACCGAAACGAAGAGAAAAATTCATATTTCTCTTCGAAAACGAAGGATTATGTTAAACTCGCCTTATTGTTGTTATTAATTCATATTAGTATTTATGCTAGATAAAATTCGCATCGTTTTGGTGAATACCTCTCACACTGGAAATATTGGCTCTGCTGCAAGAGCGATGAAAACTATGGGACTGAGTTCGCTGTATTTAGTTGACCCAATATCTGAGCCTGATGGTAAGTCTAGCGCTCTAGCCGCGGGGGCAGGTGATGTATTGGCCAATGCAAAAATTGTTAGCACGTTACAAGAAGCGGTAGCTGACTGTGGTTTAGTTGTTGGCACCACAATGCGTACTCGCGGAAATGCTTGGTCCACCTTAGAGCCAAGAGAATGTGGTCAAAAGTTAGTGAAAGAAGTGGCTAATTACCCTGTTGCGCTTGTTTTTGGACGAGAAAATAACGGCTTGAATAACGAAGAGCTACACCAATGCCACTTTAACGTAGCCATTCCTGCGAACCCCGAATACAGTAGTTTGAATTTAGCAGCGGCAGTGCAGACCTTTTGTTATGAAATTCGCGTAGCCTTTCTTCAACAAGATGGCTATCAACCAGAAAACTCTCAAAATGATGACAGTGAGTACCCACTTACTGGTGATCTAGAGCGATTTTATGTGCACCTAGAAGAAACTTTGAACAATACCGGATTTATTGTACCTAACCACCCTGGAATGGTAATGCAAAAGCTACGTCGGTTGTTTAATCGGGCACGACCCGAATCCCTAGAGTTGAATATTTTAAGAGGAATTTTGTCCTCTATAGATAAGAAAATGTTAGATAAAAAATGATTGAACGAATAAAAGAAGATATTAAAAGTGTATTTCATCGCGACCCTGCGGCGCGAAATACCTTTGAAGTGCTGACGAATTATCCGGGACTTCACGCTATTTGGCTTCATCGTATTGCTCATAAATTGTGGAATCGAAATTGGAAGTGGTTAGCCAGAACGCTATCGACATTTAATCGCTGGCTGACGGGAATTGAAATACATCCTGGTGCTAAATTCGGCCGCCGTGTGTTTATTGATCATGGCATGGGAGTCGTAATAGGCGAAACAGCTGAACTTGGCGACGATGTCACTTTATACCATGGTGTCACATTAGGCGGTACCAGTTGGAAAGCAGGGAAACGCCATCCAACTTTAGCTAATAATGCGGTAGTTGGTGCTGGAGCGAAAGTATTGGGACCTATTACCATAGGTGAAAGTGCTAAAGTTGGCTCTAACTCCGTAGTGGTGAAAGATGTACCCGCTGGTGCCACTGCGGTAGGTATTCCCGGTCGCATTATCTTGGCAAATAAAGCGAATGACGACGATGAACGCAAAGAAGCCAGAGGGCAAATTGCGAAAAAGTACGGTTTTGATGCGTATGCCGTTGCTGTGGATAATCCAGATCCTGTGGCAAATGCCATGGGAGTCATGCTCGAGCACATGCACCTTATGGACAATAAAGTCGAGGAAATGTGTCAAGTGATTCAAAGCTTAGGTGGTGATGTGTGCACCAAAGACATGACCGCAATTTCCGTTGCAGACTTTTCAGATACTGGGCTTTCTCCTGTAGTGCCGTTGTCAAAGCAACAGCAACAAGAAGCGTTCGACCCGCATATTTAATACAAACGACTACGGAATAGTAAGGTTTGAAAAGTACATTTATTGCAAACCTTACTTTTAGACTATTACATCATGCCGTTGTATTAATACTATTCAACGAATTATTACTTGCTTCCGTTGTTACCGTTTCAGTTGTAGCAACCGCTTCTTGCTCTGCTTGAATTTCTGTTTCAACTTGTTGAGTTTGACTCGATGATGCTTGCTGAAGCGCCGCGAATGCTTCAGCTGCTCCACCTACTGGACCAATTGACATAAAGACCTCTTTAAAAATACCATGCACTATTGCACCTTTGTTATCGACAAGCATAAACGTAAAATTAATAACAAAAGTATAACGTTAGCAAAAGGATTACCGTGGCGACTTTACACTTTCATCAAATCTACCCTTATCAAGCATTACCTAAATTAGCCAGAGAGACCGACTATTCCATACCTAAACGGGCAAAGTCGTTTTGTTACCCTTTTAAAACAGCAGCAAATAAAGGGGTATATGCCTTTCCCCCCATTAATTTTTCCATATTCATGTCCGATGAGTATTTAGACATTAGAGCAGAAAAAAAAGAGGGAGGTACGTTTTATAAAAGAATACCTAAAAAACAAGGTGGGGCTAATTTTGTTCTTTTGTCTGATGTCGATAAAAAAGGTAGTGATACCTGCCTATCTGCGTATAGAAAAAAAATTAAAACTTCAGGTGTAGGGGTTCCTGAATCTATTGATGTCGATACTTTTGGCTTTTACGAAATTATGTTGAATGTCATTGTTGAAGAGGATCCTTTTGATTTTTACTTACAAGTTTGGCTGGGCGGGGTGGTTGACTATGAAAGCGCTGGCGGAATTTCCGTGAAACACCCGACAAATGTTGACCACAATAGTGGATTCATTTGTCTTGATGCCGATATAAATACAGAGGTGTGGAAAGGGTGGTTCGCCGTAGTGTTGAAACCAACACGTAAAGAGGAATGGATTGAATTTAATCAAGACAAGCCTATTTGTCAGATAATAGGGGCTCAGGTTCCTATTGAAGCTCTCTGTACTCATGAGTTTGAAAATTTAAGTGACAGGCTTTTTTTTGCACCATTAGAATGGCATATTTTCGAAGGAGATTATGGTCTCAAACCGGGTAAATATCAGCGTGAAGTTCGCTCTTCTTCGGGGAAATAAGAAGTATTAAAATTTATGGTTTGTATTTCATCGACAGATTTCAAAACTTGAACTAACCTTGTTGTGATAGTTGTTATTTTTGAGGTTTATCTATGCTACTTAAACTTCATCGGTATGGATAAACGTAGAATTTAAATTGGTAAAAAAGAGATAAGTATATGCTTCTACCTTGGACGTTACAGGGACACAAATTATTTAGAGCGATCTTAGTTATCCAATGGGTCGTTACAATCGTTATTGGGGTTGTTACTGGGAATGTAGTTTCCCCTGCAATTCTAGGTGCATTTATTGTTGGCCTACCTTTGTTTTTAAGTTTTACTTATACAGAAAATGCACTTAGTTCTCATGCTGTCGCAATTGCTGTACAAATGATGACTGCGCTGCATATCCACCAAAGCTTCGGTTTGGTAGAAATCCATTTTGAAATCTTTATGTCATTGGCGTTACTCGCGGTGTTTAGAGATTGGAAAGTAATACTTTCGGCTACGGCAGTGATAGGTATTCATCATATATCATTTTACGTATTGCAACTGAATGATGCCGGTGTGCATATTTATGCTCCCGATAATATTAATATTGGTATTTTATTGTTACATGCTTTCTTTGCGGTGGCTGAAGGTGCTGTGTTGATGTATATGACCAAGCAAGCCCATGAAGAAGGTGTTGGAGCTGTGGCATTGTCTAATGTAATTAAGAAGGTAGTAGCAGACCCTAGCAAGTTAGATTTAACCGTATCTATTAGCAACGATTACGCAATACTTAAGCCGTTTGCAGAGTTGGTTTCTAAATTGAAGCAATTAATCGCTATTTCTAGTGAGACAGCGGCAGAAGTCAGTAATGCCAGCGAGCAAATTTTGATTGCAACTCAAGAACTTTCTCGTTCGATCACAGCACGCAGTGAAGAGATTACTGATATTTCTAATGCGTCGAATGATATTTCTGGACGAATACAAGAAACCTCTAAACTTGCTGACGAGGTCAGTGCTAAGTCTATTGATACTAAAGCGCGTTCTGAAAATGCTCATGGTAGTGTAAATAATACAAATAAATTGATTTCCTCTTTACGAGGAAAGTTAAATGATGCTGCTGAAAACAGTAAAGAGCTAAGTGAATGGAGCGCAAGTATTGCAAATGCGATGAATACTATCACGTCTATTTCAGAGCAAACTAACCTATTGGCATTGAATGCGGCTATTGAGTCAGCAAGAGCCGGGGAACATGGCCGAGGTTTTGCTGTTGTTGCAGATGAGGTAAGAAACCTTGCAATTAATTCAAAACAAAACGCAGAAAATATTAGCGGTATTACGAGTAAATTAGTTGAAAACACCAATTCCACACTAGTGAGTATGGAACATTGTGTGGGCTTGGTTGATGAAGCAGTAAGTGCTGCGGATACGGCTGCAAATGATATGCTAAACATTATTGACTCAGTCACTCAAGTTTCCACCAACATGACCACAATATCTGAAGCTGCTGATTCTCAAGGTGCCACATCTAGTACTATATCTGCGCGTACTGGCGATGCACAAAAAGGAGCGGAAAACGAAGTTGTTATTTCTCAAGAATTAGAAGCACAAGTTAGTGCTCTATCTTCTCTGAGCGAGCAAATGAAATTGGCGACGCTGCGCTTTAAAGTGGACTAAATTCACACTTGTATAAGCATAAGCAAAACATCGTTATACTGAGTTTGATTTTATGGTTTGCCGCTACTTTAGCGGCATTGTATTATTTAAAAGCAGACCGAATAAAGCAATTTGATCCCGAGGGTGCATTAACAGCAAAATCATCAACAATGGCATTTGATGACGAGTTAGTAAATTTGCTCAAAAAAAGAGGTATCAAAGCGAACACGCTTGTTCACTTTTCTGAACAACCAAGTTGTTACTGCAATAACTTAAGTCAGCGCTTTTCGAAACCTCTTCATCAACAGCTGGGTTCGGAGTACACATTTGAAAATGTTGAATTAGATGAGTCATTGCTTGAATTTATACCTAGTTATCCTGCAATTGCAGTTATCGATGATCAATTTCGCCTCAGATATTTAGGTCCATATGCTTCTGGTATTGGCTGCTGGGTAGGAAAAGGTAATACCGAAAAAATCGTAAATATTGCTAAATCATCAGACTACTTTGGCGCTGTGATTAATAGTGAAGTGAAAGGCTGTTATTGCAATACGTGAAATCAAAAAACTAGCCTAGGATTTAGGCAAAATAATAAAGGGTTTATTTATGAATGTTATTACAAGGATAAAAAGAAAATGCGTAGAAAAGCGCTTTCGTCAAAATGACTTGAATATTATTCAAAATATACCAAAAGAAAAATTTCACCACATTATTGAAGCGTTAGTCACCGAGGGCTGGGAAGTGTCAATAGATTACAGAGGGCCTGACGGGTGGAAAGATAAAGGGCACTGTAAGTTGCGCAAAGGAATAAGTGTTTTAGGGTGTAAGTGGAATTCTAATGAACAGGGCTCTATAGATGGTTTAGCTCTCATAATTAAAGGCATTGCAACTCAGTTCGAATTAGTCAGCCTTGACGCTCCACGTTGGTAAAGTAATTAGTTAGTCAAAAAGGTTGGTTGTATGGCCAAGTGATAAGGTTTATTCTTGGCTTTTTGGGATGTCCTGTTAATAGTGATTATTTTTGATGGGTACTTTCATAATTTAATATCTTAACTTACTCCCTCTATGATCAAGCGTTATTTGTTTTATATTTCAGAAAACTATTCTTTTCAGATACTCCGTCCGTTGCAAAATGTGATTTGGGCTAATGGGGATACTGTGGCGTGGTTTGTGGAAGGTAACAACGTTGATAAAAGCTATTTCAAACCTGAAGAAAGACAACTAACATCGGTACATGATGTTATTGAGTTTAATCCAAGAGCAGTGTTTGTTCCGGGGAACCTAGTACCCTCGTTTATCCCAGGCTTAAAAGTGTGTGTACGCCATGGTTTTATGGGGTTTAAATTTAGAAAAAAAGACGGCTTAAATTACTCTTTTATTATTCGAGATTGCTTTGATTTATATTGCAGTTTAGGGCCGTCAATGACAGGTACGCTGAAAAGCCTAGAACAAAAGCACGGTAACTTTAAAGTGGTAGAAACGGGTTTTTGTAAAATGGACCCCTTTTTTACTGGCGCTAAAAAAGAAATACATAAAAGTAAAAAACCAACCATTTTATTTTCCTCTACGTTTTCTCCTCGAATGTCTCAAGCTGAAGCACTATTGCCGCTCATTTCTGAATTATCAAAAAACACAAAGTGGCGCTGGCTAGTGACTTTTCACCCTAAAATGGCACAAGACACGGTGAATAAATACAAAGCTGCGCAACACGAGAATTTAACATTTGTAGAGACTGATGATGCCAGTCAGTTAATGGTAGAAGCCGATGTAATGCTAGGTGATAATTCATCTATGCTTATCGAGTTTATGATGTTAGGTAAGCCCGTGGTTACCATGAAAAGCGAAAACCCTAAATCCTACATGTTGAATGTAACTAGGGCCGAGGATGTAGAAGGTGCAATTGAAAAGGCGTTAACATACCCCGTTGAATTAATGGATGAAATACGGGAATTTAATGATTTCACACATCCTTATAGTGATGGTGGTTCTAGCCAACGTATTTTAGATGCGACTGAGGATATGTTAGCAGAACCTCCTAAGCTTAAGCCAAGACCATTTAACTTGATACGTAATATTAAAATGCGCAGAATTTTAGGTTACTGGCGATTTTAAGAAAGTGAACTGTAAGTTCGAATACTTGACTAATTTAGTCGGGTATGTAGACTGTGCGCAACTCATCTTGGTTTTAGGTATTGTCACAAATGAAACTCACTTCAAAAGGTCGTTATGCGGTAACGGCAATGCTAGATGTGGCTTTACATGGTCAGCAAAACCCTGTGTCTTTGGCCGATATATCTGACCGACAAGAAATTTCTTTGTCCTACTTAGAACAGCTTTTTTCTCGTTTACGTAAAGAAAAATTGGTGCACAGCATTCGCGGTCCAGGTGGAGGATATCGCCTTGGAAGAGCTGCGTCAGATATTGCCGTTGGTGAAGTGATTAGAGCCGTAGATGAATCTGTTGACGCAACGCGATGCCAAGGGCAAGCCGATTGCCAAAATGGTGAGCGCTGTTTAACTCACTCTTTGTGGCAACAGTTAAGCAACCGCATTACCGAATTTTTAAATAGTATTACTCTTGGTGAGCTCATGGAGCAATACGACGTTAAAAATGTGGCTAAACGGCAAGACAAATCAAATCATAAGCTAGACATCGAAGTTAGCTTACAGTTATAGCGTATTGGATTTAAAGTCATTATGAATACGTCCATCTTTTTAGATTATGCGTCTACTACACCTGTTGATCCTGCAGTAGCAAAAGCCATGATGGGATGCCTTACATTAGACGGTAATTTTGCTAATCCTGCATCCCGTACTCATGGACCAGGTTGGTTAGCGGAAGAGGCTGTCGACATTGCGCGACATCAAGTTGCAGATTTGGTTAATGCCGATGCGCGAGAAATTATTTTCACCTCTGGTGCCACTGAATCGAACAACCTTGCCATTAAAGGCGCACTTACAGCGAACAGCGACAAAGGCCGCCATATAGTCACCTTGGCAACAGAGCACAAAGCCGTGCTTGATGTGTTCACTGCAATGGAATCGCAGGGCTATGAGGTAACTCAGTTAAATACACAAGCTAATGGCCGTGTTGATATTGAGCAATTACGCAGTGCTATTCGCGAAGACACAGCACTGGTGAGTGTGATGTATGTGAATAACGAAACGGGTGTTATCCAAGATATTGCCGAAATTGGAAATTTATGCCGTCAACGAGAGGTCATATTCCACACTGATGCTGCTCAAGCTACAGGCAAAATTGCCATTGATTTACAGACATTGCCCGTAGATTTGATGTCATTTTCAGCCCATAAAACCTATGGACCCAAAGGCATTGGTGCATTGTTTATCCGTAGGCGACCACGGGTACTTGTAGATGCACAAATGCACGGTGGAGCTCACGAGCGTGGTTTTCGTTCAGGAACCTTACCGACTCACCAAATTGTTGGCATGGGTAAGGCCTTTGAACTGGCTGGAGAACATTTAGCAAAGGCATCTGAAGCAATTGCTAATCACAGAAATACGCTTTGGCAAGGAATACAAGATTTACCCGATATACAGTTAAATAGTGATAGTGAATACAGCGTACCTCATATAATGAATATCAGTTTAGGTACCTTAGACAGTCAGCGGTTTTTACCCGCGCTGGCGCCATTAGCCTTATCTTCTGGCTCAGCTTGTACATCGGCAACGATGACGCCCAGTCATGTGCTAACGGCAATGGGAATAAACCATGACTATGCACACAGTGCTATTAGGATATCCTTTGGACGTTTTACAAAAGCCAGTGATATCACTACTGCTATTGAAAAAATACGGGAAGTGACATTGGCCTTTACTCAGGCTGATCTGCAAAGACAGTAGGGTAGTATGAATACTTGAGTAAATTACTCAAGAAATATATAATGCGCGCCACTTTTTAGGGTGGGCACACCGATTTTTAATTTTAAGTAGGCGTTTATCATGACTGAACAAATCGATCAGGCTTTATCAAAACAGTATGAAGCGGGATTCGTGTCAGACATAGAGTCAGAAACATTTGAAAGTGGCTTAAACGAAGACATTATTCGTCGTATCTCTGCGATGAAAGAAGAGCCTGAGTGGATGCTAGAATGGCGTTTAAAAGCCTATCAAACGTTCTTAGAAATGGATGATCCTGATTGGGCTCACGTTAACTTCCCTAAAATAGATTTTCAAAAAATATCTTATTACTCAGCGCCTAAGAGCATGAAAGATAAGCCTAAGTCTCTTGATGAGGTTGATCCTGAATTACTGCGCACCTATGAAAAACTAGGGATTCCATTGTATGAGCAGGAAATGCTAGCAGGGGTTGCAGTTGATGCAGTTTTTGATTCAGTTTCTGTGGTAACAACCTTTCGCGAAAAGTTAGAAGAAGCGGGCGTTATTTTCTGCCCTATTTCAGAAGCGGTTCATAAATATCCAGACTTGATTAAAAAGTACATAGGGTCTGTTGTTCCTCGTTCTGATAACTACTTTGCAGCGCTAAATAGTGCAGTATTTACCGATGGCTCCTTTGTGTTTATTCCAAAAGGGGTACGCTGCCCAATGGAATTGTCTACGTATTTTAGAATTAATGAACAAAATACGGGGCAGTTTGAACGAACCCTTATTATTGCAGAAGAAGGGAGTCACGTAAGCTACCTTGAAGGCTGTACAGCGCCGCAACGAGATGAAAATCAATTGCACGCAGCAGTGGTAGAACTGGTTGCAATGGACAACGCTAAAATAAAATATTCAACGGTACAAAACTGGTATCCCGGCGATGAACAAGGTCGCGGAGGGATATACAACTTTGTAACCAAACGAGGTATTTGTCATACCAATGCGCACATTTCTTGGACGCAAGTAGAAACAGGCTCTTCGATTACGTGGAAATACCCAAGTTGTGTTCTGAAAGGTGATAACTCTGTTGGTGAGTTTTATTCTGTTGCATTAACTCGTGGCGCTCAGCAAGCGGATACGGGTACCAAAATGATTCACCTAGGCAAGAACACCCGTTCGACAATTATCGCTAAAGGTATTTCTGCCAAAAACAGTAACAACGCGTATCGCGGCTTGGTTCAAATGGGACCAAAAGCCGATAATGCACGAAATTTTACTCAGTGTGATTCTCTTCTTATTGGAGATAAATGTGGAGCACATACGTTCCCGTACATTGAAAGTCGTAACCCAAGTGCCATTGTAGAGCACGAGGCGACAACATCTAAAGTGAGTGATGAACAACTATTTTTGTGCCAACAACGAGGATTAGACCCAGAAAAAGCGGTGTCTATGATTGTTAATGGGTTTTGCAAAGAAGTGTTTAAAGAACTACCAATGGAATTTGCTGTAGAAGCCGGCAAATTACTAGAAATCAGCCTTGAAGGTTCAGTGGGGTAATCATGCTTTCAATTAATAATTTAACGGCAAAAGTCGAAGACAAAACCATAATCAAAGGGTTAAACCTAGAAGTTAAACCCGGTGAAGTTCATGCGATTATGGGGCCAAATGGCGCAGGTAAAAGTACACTTGGATACGTATTATCTGGCCGCGAAGGTTATGAAGTAGAAGGCGGATCTGCAACGCTGAATAACAATGACTTACTCGACATGGATATTGAAGAAAGAGCCCGTGAAGGTTTGTTTCTAGCATTTCAATACCCGGTAGAAATTCCTGGCGTTAGCAACATGGAATTTATGAAAGAATCTGTGAACGCTATTCGTGAGCAAAGAGGCGAAGATGCCTTGTCTGCGGCTGAATTTTTAAAGATTGCGAAAGATGCCTGTAAGCAAGTTCAATTGCCACTCGACTTTTTAAAGCGCGGCGTGAACGAAGGTTTTTCTGGTGGAGAGAAAAAACGCAACGAAATCATGCAAATGATTTTGCTCAAGCCCACTTTGTGTATTCTAGATGAATCAGATTCAGGGCTTGATGTAGACGCACTACAAGTTGTTGCAAATGGTGTAAATAGCCAGCGCGATGCTAACCGCAGCTTTATTGTTGTTACCCATTATCAACGCCTTCTCGACTATATCAAGCCGGATTTTGTGCATATTTTGGCAGACGGAAAAATTGTGAAAAGTGGTGATGCATCACTGGCACTTGAAGTTGAAAAAGAAGGCTACGCATTCTTAGGTAAGGGGTATGAGGAGGCTAACGCATGAGCCAATGGCTAGAGCAAGTCATTGCCCAAGCTGAGCGCCAAGGCGCGCCAGTAAGTTGGCGAGAAGCTGACTATGCGTCTTCGTTAGACGCCCTTAAAAATACGCCGTGGCCAACACGTAAAACAGAAGCGTGGCGCAATACATCGCTAACACCTATCGAAGCTAAAAAACTGCTATCTGATGGTGTTTCAACAGCGTCAACGCAAATTCCTGTGATTGCGCAGCTAGACAGCATTGATATTGAATTTGTTAACAGCACATTGGTGACAGATTTAGCTCAATTCAATTTGCCAGCGGGTGTAGATATAGTTGCGCTTGAAAACATCAGCGAGCAACAAGCATCATCCTTTAATACCATTAAACCGGAGAAACACTTATTTGGTTTGGTTAACGACGCACTAGCTACAGCGGGTGTATGGGTGAATGTTGCCGATGATGTTGAATTCCATACGCCAATTCGTTTTATTCACCATGTTCAAGACGGCAGTGAAAACCATACACGTATATTGGTCAACATTGGTCGTAACGCAAAAGCGACAATTATCGAACAAGGCGAAGGCCATGTTGATTCGGTAAACACCTCTTTTTCTGAGTACGACGTAAAAGCAAAGGGCGAACTGCATCATTACCG
Organism: Alteromonas sp. 5E99-2; assembly: GCF_017368475.1. Classification (GTDB taxonomy): domain Bacteria; phylum Pseudomonadota; class Gammaproteobacteria; order Enterobacterales; family Alteromonadaceae; genus Alteromonas_F. Next base: position 12,789 of record NZ_JAFNJE010000012.1, on the reverse strand, counting down.
TTTTGCTATGTTCACTGACAAAACCCTTCACGCAGGTGGTTGCCATTTTAAATTGGCTGAGTCTTCGTACCTGAACAGTACACTTGTTGGGTTTGGGTCTGCGTTGTCTCGTTTAGACACTGACCTTATTTATACCGGCGAACATGCCAATGCCGACATTAACGCTTTGTATTTGTTGGCTGAAGGTGAAAATTTTGACTTGCAAACTACCATTGAACACGCGGTACCCAATTGCACGACGACAGAAAATGTAAGAGGCATTGTTGGCGACAAAGCAAAAGCGAATTTTAATGGTCGCATTCACATTCATCGCGATGCACAAAAAACCTTGGCGGAACTTAACAACCGTAACTTGTTGTTATCTCGTCGCGGGCAAATTAACACTAAGCCTGAATTAGAAATTTACGCTGACGATGTTAAATGTGCCCATGGTGCGACCATTGCAGAAATTGACGAACAAGCACTTTATTACCTTTTGAGTCGCGGTATTTCTCGCTCTCAAGCGTTAATTTTGCTTAACTTTGGTTTCATTCAAGAATTGATCAATGACATTCCACTCACGCCGGTCCGCGAATGGTTAACAGAACTACTCAGCGGTCGCTTTGCTAAAATGGAAGTGAAATGAGTTTAAACGTTCAGGCATTGCGAAAGCAGTTTCCTATTCTATCTAGAGAGGTAGACGGGAAACCTTTGGTGTATTTAGACAACGGGGCGACCACTCAAAAGCCACAGGCGGTTATTGACGCAATTACCGGTTTTTATACTGAATGCAATGCCAACGTTCATCGCGGGGCTCATGCCTTGTCCGATGAATCTACACGTCGATACGAAGCTGCAAGAGACTCAGTGAAGCGGTTTATTAATGCTGCTAAGCGCGAAGAAGTGATTTGGACTGCGGGTACAACGGAATCAATAAACCTTGTAGCCAATGGGCTGATTCAGCGAATGGACAAAGACGACGAAGTCATTGTTACTGAATTAGAGCACCACGCAAACTTGGTTACTTGGCAGCAGGCATGCAAAAAAGCGGGCGCTAAACTGAAAATAGCTCCCATCACTGAAACTGGCGAATTGGATATCGAAGGGTTTAAAGACCAGTTATCTGAACGTACTCGGTTAGTGGCTTTTCCTCATGTTTCCAATGCATTAGGCACGGTTAATCCCATTGTTGAGCTAACTCGAATTGCGAAAACAACCGGCGCTTGGGTGTTGATAGACGGCGCACAGGGTATTGCTCACGGTGACGTAGATGTGCAAGCCATCGGATGTGATTTCTATGCATTTTCTGGTCACAAAGTGTTTGCTCCAACTGGCGTTGGCGTATTGTGGGGACGTTTCGATGTGCTAAACGCTTGGCCTGTGTGGTTAGTTGGCGGCGAAATGATCAGTGATGTTGAATATCAGTCAGCAACATGGGGTGAATTACCCAATCGTTTGGAAGCCGGGACTCCTAATATTGCGGGAGCCATTGGTTTGGGCGCAGCCCTAGAATGGCTAATGGAACAAGACTTAGACGCGCTAAAAGCCCATGAGCAAGCCATTATTGATTACGCAATGCAAAAAGGCGCTGAGTTTGATGGCCTTACATTAATCGGCACTGCAAAAAACAAAATTGGCGTAATGAGCTTTTTACTTGATGGCGCCCATCCCGGCGACGTTGGTTTTATACTCGACCGCCAAGGTGTTGCAATTCGCACTGGTGATAATTGCGCTCAGCCGTTAATGAAACGCCTAGGTATATCTGGCACAGCCAGAGCATCATTTTCTATTTACACGACGTTTGATGAAGTGGACGCATTGTTTGCGGCACTTAAAAAAGCGCAAACCATGCTTGCATAAGTGAATCAGAGGTTATTATGGCAGTCGAAACATTTGTTCCTAGTCAAACGTTAATCACTCTTACCGACAGTGCTGTTAAGCATTTTGAAGCTAAACTAAAGAACAACCCAAGTGACATTATTCGCCTTTCCACTAAAGTGAGCGGTTGCACAGGTTATGCTTATGTACTTGAACGTTTACCTGCGCCTAAAGACGGTGACCAAGTGATCAGCTTTTCTGAAAAACTGTCGGTAGCCGTAGCAAAAGACGCTCAAACACTTTTGAAAAATACCGAGATAGACTACGTGCTTGAAGGTGTGAATGGTGTGATTAAATACCGCAATCCAAACGTAGTTGACGAATGTGGTTGTGGCGAGAGCTTTAACGTAGGCTAAATTTACTATGCAAAAAATGGTTACCATGCAGCGAGACTGCCTTGCTCGCCGCGTACCTACGGGTGAAAAACACATTCTTCCTGAAGGCGAATTCGTTACTCTTACTCAAGATTTAGGTGGCAATTATACCGTAACATGGCAAGGCAACATGCTGCGTATTGATGGCACAGATGCTGATGCCATTGGCCGTGAAGCCTTAACGTTATCTTTCACCGAACCCAGTGATGGGCAAATAGACGAAGCCCAAGTGTGGGAAGCGTTAGAAACAGTATACGACCCAGAAATACCGATAAATTTGGTGTCGCTGGGTTTGATTTATGCTGTTGCAGTGGACCAAAACTCTGGTACTGTTGCCATCGACATGACATTAACCGCACCGGGTTGTGGAATGGGGCCGGTATTAGTCGGTGACGTGGAGTATCGAGTCGGTTTAGTGCCGAATGTGAAAAACGTTGCGGTTGAACTGGTTTTCGATCCTCCCTGGTCTCGAGACAAAATGAGCGAAGAAGCTCAACTCGAAGCGGGTCTTTTCTTTTAATTCTTGTAGGCAAATAGTTGTATGGCACTTCCCACTAATGATGAAATTGTTGATGATCTGAGTTTTTTTGATGATTGGGAACAACGATACGAATACATTATCGATTTAGGTAAACAAATTCCGGGTCTGCCTGACAGCAAGAAAACACCAGATCGCCTAGTTAAAGGCTGCCAAAGTAGCGTATGGCTAGACGTTGATGACAGTAAAGGGCCATTGCATTTTAATGTAGACAGCGATGCTGTGATTGTTCAAGGTTTATTGGCCTTGGTGTTATCAGCCTATCAAGACAAAACCGCGCAAGAAATTGTCGATTTCGATATCGATGATTACTTTACACAATTAGACCTAGAGCGCCATATTACACCTACTCGTGGAAATGGTTTACGAGCTATTGTGGGTAGAATACGCAATACGGCTCAAGCCCTTTTGTAATAAGTTAAATAAGGCGGGTTAACGTGAAGTTGGTTACGCTTTTTGTTGGTATTTTTTGTTGTCAGCTCGCTTTAGCCGATAGCGATTGGGTTCGTTTTGAACTCAATCAAGGCCATATCCTTCTGCCTGTATCGGTAAAAGGTATTCCCACCAAAGCCGTATTGGATTCCGGCGCTCAAGTGAATGGTATTAATAGCGGGTTTATGGAAAAGCATAAGCTGCGTTTTCCATCAGACGGTAAACTCACTATTCAGGGGTTATTCGAGCGAAAAGAAGTACAAACCCTAACTGCTATTCCTACCCATATATTGGGCAAATCCAGAAACCTCAATAACGTCGCTAAAATTGACCTTCCTACCCATAATATTGGGTTGGTATTAGGGGTTAGTTTTTTTAAAAATCATATTGTACAAATTGATTACCCTCGCCAGCGATTGAGGCTGGTGAGTCGTACCCCATCGAATATCCGCAAGGTTAAAAACCTAAAAGCTAAATCGCTGTCAGGCTCTGGCGAATTGATTGTGAATGTAGAAGTGGCTGCAAACAAGCGTTTATGGCTACTATTGGACACAGGCAGTCAAGGTGGTTTACTACTAGAGCGTAACGTCGCTTCAGATTTAGGCTGGCTGACGAAGTATAAACAAAATAAAACCGTATCGACGGGAGTCAATGAATCGATACCGTCAGATTATTTCTGGGTTGACTCTATGACATTAGGTAAAACTAAGCTCGATCAAGTGTTAGTGCATGTTCCGGCTAAAAATAGCGGGTTTTCAACTCAGAATGACCAAGTATCTGGAATTTTAGGCAACGATGTATTGCAGCACTTTATTCTTACGCTAGATTACAAAAGCGGCAAGGCTCATGTGGATTTTCCCTGACGAGCACCGATAATGATGGCCATGCCAATTACCCCAATCGAAACAAATAACGGTAAATTTGTACTTGTTTCTACGGTAAATCCGGCAATTAAAGTCCCTAGAGATGCAAAGGCCATTTTTATGGTCGACACCCACATGTAAACTTGGGATGCGCCTCGCTCTGGTGCGTATTCAGTTCTGGCGGCCAATGTAGATGTGAAAAACAGCGCATTCACCATACCCGCTAGCAGAAAACCGAACAGTGCAATTGAATAACTGTTGCTCAGTGCGATACCCAGTAAACACAAAGCAATTCCCATTGCGAAGTTGCGCATTAGGGTTAACGCATTTTTTTGCAGTGGCTTGAGTATTGAGTAAAGTGCACTGATTAAATTTCCGGCGCCATAACTTGCTACCAAATACGCGCCGCTTTGTTTATCGTTCACCATATGCTCACCTAAATACACGGCGATGACAGGTAAAGTGGATAACGCAAATGACGTACTTGCTGTGGTTATTAGCGTTTTCTTCAGTGGCGCTGATTTCAGAATTGTATGAATGATGTCACTCATAGTGGGCGGAGCGCTTGTATTTGAATAACTCTGCTTAGACTGACTGGGCGATAGTGTGGCAATAAATACACTGGCTAAAAGTGGAAAACACATTAACCCCAAAGACGCAATAGTGGGTGAGTAACTGGCAGCAATGGCTGATATGAGTAATGGGCCTAAGGTCATACCAATAGCATAGGAAATAGCGTCGAACCCAAAGGCTTTTCGCCGTGCTGGTGGTTCTTGGCTCACTAGGTGTTTTAATTGGGTACTTAAGCCACCCATTAAAAATGCGTTACTACTTCCACAAACCAATAAAAATAATCCACACAGATACATACTGTTATAGCTAATAGCAATAACGCTGAAAGTGAAAAACAGGGCTAGTACCCAGGCCATACACGCAATGAGCCTGCAAGGAGCCTTACTGTGTTCTAGCCATTTGCCGTAAAAGGGGCCAAACAAGTGGGGCAGGGTTAAACATGCTGTGAGTAAACCCAAAGTGTGGCCACTGGCGTCATAATAGCGGGCCATCAAAATGACTGCGAGAGGGCTACCGCCTGTGGCTACTCTTGCTAATGTTGCGGCAGCGACATAGCGGGTTATTTGAGATCCCATTGCGACAATAGTTGTTCCAGTTGAGCTGTGTCTTTTTTGTTTAAAGGAAGCAGCGGTTGGGGTAAACAAGGGGGTTCTGCATAACCTAATATAGCCGCGGCGGTGGCCATGACTCGCATGCCTCCCTTGTTGTTTTCAAACAATGTCCACAGAGGCGTTAAGTTTTCCGCTTCGTGTAGCCCTTGGCTAACATTGCCATTGGCAATGGCTTGCATAATAGATTGTGCAGTTTGAGGGAATAAGCCACCAATCACTGACAACCAAACATCACACCCAGCAGCCATTCCAGCAGGCGCAAATTTATCAGCACTAACACCAATAGCAACAGAGTCGGGAATGCACTTACGCAGTGACGATAAACGCGCTTTTCCCAAGGAACTTCCAAAAGGTGTGCCGGGTATTTTTATAGCGCCGACATTGGGTAAACGAGTAACTGCCGAATATAGTTCATCGCTAAACGTAAACTGAGTAACCCTTGGATTTTCATAAATACACAAGGGCACTGAAATGGCATTACACACGGTTTCATAAAGCGAAAATACTTCATTGTCGGTTAACGGATGATACGACACAGGCGCAAGTAATAATGCACTGGCACCGGCACGTTGGGCAGCCTCGGCATGTAAGAGTACATCTTTTGTGCGTAAGGCTCCAATACCTGACATCACGGGTATACCGCCTGAAATCGATACGCATTGTTTGACTATTTCGGCCCGCTCGCTGAGGTTCAAATAAGGATAAAGGCCCGTTGAACCCATGGCACAAATTGAATCGACCTTAGCGTTGGCTAATCGTGAAACAATGCGTTCAAAACTATGGAAATCAATGCTTTCTTGTTTGAATGGGGTAATTGGAAATGCGCTTAAACCAGTAAACATTTGAACTCCGTTTTGTTTAACGTAGGATAATAGATAGCATTGCATAGAACATATTTTAGTTATTATTGTCATAGGACAAAATGAAAAGCAAGATTTTTGGTCATTCAGCACAAACAATTTTCGATTCAATTCGAGACTTGGTTATTAAAAATGAATTAATGGATGGCGATAAGTTACCCACCGTTAGGGATTTAGCCACCCAGTTAAACGTGAACCGAAATACGGTGGCGTTGGCGTATCAGCGCTTGGTTACTGCGGGTATTGCAGTGTCGAAAGGGCGTTTAGGTACTCATATCAATAACCAAAACGACGCAGGTGAGCAGGAAGGGGGATCGGACACGCAATTATTTGATCTTGCCGATGGCAGTCCAAGATTGGATTGGTTGCCTTGCTTAAACAAGGTTGCTCGAGATACAGACTTACATCAATATGCCTACGGTGAAGACACGCAGCTTCGCAACCTGAATCAATATGGCGTAAATTGGTTTACGGGTGATTGCCCTCAGAATTTTTCGGTTGTGTTGAGCAATGGTGCTATTGATGCCATTGAGCGCTTGCTTGCTGTGCATCTTGTTCAAGGTGATACAGTGATAGTAGAAGACCCTTGTTACATTAGTGCTGCGAATGCGGTGAGGTTATCTGGGTTTCAGCCTCAAGGGGCTAGTATTGATAATGAGGGAATGTGCCCAGTTGTATTAAGAAAATGCCTTGAGAAAGGTGCAAAGGCGGTCATTATTACACCCAGAGCACATAATCCTACGGGGGTGAGCCTAACCAAACAACGGTCCAGTGAAATACAGAGGGTTCTAGCTGATTTTCCTAATGTTCTTGTATTACTCGATGACCATTTTTCTTTGTTGTCCACATCAGATTACTACAATGTGATCCCTCCTACATCCCTATATTGGGCGGTTTTTCGTTCTGTATCTAAGGGACTGGGGCCAGATTTAAGGCTCGCATTTATCGCCACAGATAGTGAAACCGCTCGCCGTTTTTCTGCTCGCTTGGCGCCAGGCATGTCTTGGGTAAGTCGAGTGTTGCAGTCTTTGGTATTAACCTGCTTAACATCACAATGGGTGTTAAAGGGGTTAGAAGAAACAAAACAAGATTGCATCCGTCGGCAACAATTACTTATCAACGCCTTAGTGGAACAAGGTTTATCGCAGCCAATTTCTAAAGAAGGATTGAATGTATGGATTCAGGTTTATCGCGATAGCAATGAGGTTGCTGATGCACTAGCCAAAAAAGGGTGGTTAGTTAGGCCAAGCTCTGCATTTGATATAGCCCAAGATTCGCAAGGATTAAGAGTCAGCATTCAAAAAATAGACAAGGCAATCGCAGAGCGTTTTGCTGCGGATTTAGCCTGTGTATTGATGCATCATTAGTTATCGATGGGGAGTGCCGTTGTGTATTTTAGCGGCTCCATGGCAAAGGTTGAGGTGACATTGGAAATACCACCAACGGATGTGACCAGTTTTTTGTAAAATAGGTCGAAGCGTTTCATGTCTTTTACCAACACTTTAATCATATAGTCGTATTCTCCTGCCATGCGATAAAACTCCATGACTTCGGAAAAGCTGGTAGTTGTCGACACAAATTCCTTGTACCACTTTGATGAGTGGTCGCTGGTTTTTACCAACACAAAAGCGGTAAAAAGTAGTCCTAACTTTTCTGGGTTTAATAATGCAACCCGCTTTTCAATGACACCAGTTTCTTCGAGTTTCTTTAATCGTTTCCAGCATGGGGTCGTAGTCAAATTAACGGCTTCTGCTAAATCAGCTAGAGATAATGATCCATCATTTTGCAACAAGTTAAGTATCTTTCGATCAACACTGTCTATATTCATCTTAATCCCCGTGTAGAAAAATTTTCTGTTTTATTCTGTTTTTATAGAAAATATAGCAAATAAATTTCCTGGTTAAACAGATATATTTCATTCCTTACCTTAATTTGAGGAAAATGATGAATAAGTCTCGTGATTGGACAAGCGATGCAATACAAAAAATAGAAGCAGATTTTCAACGCAGCGCCGACACACATTTAGTGAAACTTGATTTGCCAGTTATGAAAGGTATAGATATTTATCTTAAAGACGAAAGTACTCACCCAACAGGTTCTCTTAAACATCGCTTGGCTCGTTCACTATTTTTATATGGGCTTTGTAATGGCTGGATAAAAGAAAATACGACTATTATCGAGTCTTCATCGGGTAATACGGCTGTTTCAGAAGCCTATTTTGCTCGTCTATTAGGTTTGCCTTTTGTTGCCGTTGTTCCTCATCACACCGCTAAAAAAAAGATAGAACAAATTCAGTTGTATGGAGGAGAGGTTTATTTTGTAGAAAGGGCAGATCAAATTCATGAAGAATCACGCCGATTAGCTAAGGAGTTGAAAGGCCACTATATGGATCAGTTTACCTATGCTGAACGAGCCACAGATTGGCGAGGCAATAACAACATTGCCAACTCAATTTATACTCAAATGGAAAGAGAAACTTATCCTATCCCAACGTGGATTGTGATGAGTGCCGGAACCGGAGGAACCTCTGCGACCATCGGCCGCTATTTGCGATATCAGCAACATGTAACCAAACTGTGTGTGGTTGACCCTGAAAATTCGGTGTTTCATTCGTATTTTAAAACCGGAGATAGCAGTGCGGTGAGCACATTAGGCAGTAAAATAGAAGGCATTGGTCGACCACAAGTAGAGTCTAGTTTTATTCCTAGCGTTATCGATATCATGCAAACAATACCTGATAAAGCATCAGTGGCGACGGCCCATTGGCTAGAAACTTTATTAGGGCGAAAAGTAGGTGCTTCAACCGGAGCTAATGTGTATGGTGTGTTGCAATTAGCTAATAAAATGAAAATGAATCACCAAAAAGGATCCATTGTGACCTTGTTGTGCGACAGCGGAGAGCGTTACTTTGATACTTATTATAACGCTGCTTGGGTAGCTAAAAATATTGGCGATACTCAGCTCATATTTAACGAGTTAAAACAGTTTGAGGTGAGTGGTCAGTGGAAATTGTAAAGGGTCCTCTATGTTCATTAGGGTAAAGGAAACATGAGGTATAGAAATTTCAGTAACTGAATTGTTTTAATTCAATTAGAAAACAACGTCTTGGCATAGCGCAGTTAATAAAAAAGTACTTCTGCTTTATAAATCACATCATTATCGACATATAAGTTATACGTATATGTAGGTGTTTCGATTTCAATGATATCACCAAATTGTTGGATGTTTTTATCTTGATTTTGAATAATGTTTTTTACGTCATCTCCTATACCCAGACCTAATAATTTGTATTCAGACGAGCTTGAAAAACCAATACTTGATGGGAAAATACTGCCATAGAGCTCTATTTTATTCACTCTATCGGCATAAGTTTTGACAATTAAATTGTTGTTGAATATATAAAGTTTAGATTTGTTTTTTAAGCGAATTATTCCAATAGGCGAATATGGGATATGCGAAATAAGCAATTCATCATCCTTTTGGTGCTCCTTAATTAAGGTATCTAAATTAACCCTACTGTCAAAACTGGGGGCATTCAATTTATTTAATTGAAGTGCAGCATCCTTCTGGTAATAAGAAAAAGAGGTTATCTGAGCCTCTCTCTCATCGGCGTGTAATGTTAAATATTGAGTAACGTGGAATTCGTATGCATCGTCGACTGTGTTAAATTCAATATTGAACTCTACTTCATCTTTATTGTTTGCATCTATTAAGGAGTCTGGCAGTTTCATTTTTTGAGATAAAGTATTACCGTTTGGAGTGGTAAATATCCATTTATTCTCTTCAAGCTTATTGCTGAAAGGAACTAGGTTACTTAGCTCTTGATTAAGAAAAGGAACATTATTAGTAATTTTGATTAGTTTTTTATTCAAAAAAACCAGCCAAACGGTATTGCCATAATTCATTAATGAAATGTCATTTTGCAACCAAAGTTCAACAGCCGGGATTCCTAATTTTTTAACTACTGAACTTTGTGAGTCTTCTATTTTTATACCATAAGCTCCATTTTCGAAAGAGAGTATATTGGTAATGGGCGAAAAATTATTGCCCTTTTCATTAAAAGACAGATTATCAAATGTAAGCTCTGACTCAGAGCGAATAGGGATTACTGTAGATTTTTTTGTAAGGGAAATTTGGCCGTCAGGGGTTATTGGACTTGGCACTCGAACCTGACCAGGGATATCTTCACATTGTTTTAATATCTCACCTTCCAACGTGTAGAGCATCATTTTACCAGAGTGACTTATGTCTCGATTAGCAGTTCCTTTTACCGATGCTTTAATCGTTCTTTTAGTCAAAACAATTGCGTCGCCATTTGTAGATTGACTGGCTTTTAATATTTGTTTCTTCGCTTTTTGGAAAGCTTTCTCTAGATCTCCGGTTTCAGCATATTGCGAGTCATACCTTAATCTAGCCTTGGTTTTAATCTTTTTAATAACTTGGTAGTCACATGATGGATAGTATTCAAGTACAGGAATCGTTTGGGCAGCTATTGATAGGTTGATAGACAATAGACTAAGCAAGATAACAATTAATTTTTTCATAACGATCACATTCCATTGTTACATAAGATATGGGAGCTTTTATAAGACATGAAGTTAATCGCTTTTTATAGCTACAACTAAATTGCACCCGAGAAAAATCTTAAAACGACATTACATTGATTGTAATGAGTAGTCAAAAGGATGTTTTTTACTCGTTTGCGATAAGCTCACAATAGCTAAACCAAAAGTTATTGAGTTGTTTAAAGTACTAAATGTATGGGATTGTTCAGTGTTTTCACAAACTATCGTTTACGGGCAGCGATAATTGAAATATTGTGCTTCACAATAGGGCCTGTGATTTTTATAATGGGCTTTATTGTCTGAAATCGGAATGTCCGTTTCAGATCCTCAATGATTAATGGGTTTGGCGCACTCATCAACCGGACTCATATTCATGAAACTTCTTATACGTAATTTATCTCGTTCTACTACACAAGAATCGCTATTAACTTTGTTTAGCGAATTTGGGGCTGTGCAATCCTGCTCTTTGGTATTAGACAAAGATACCGGAAAATCGAAAGGCTTTGGGTTTGTTGAAATGCCTAAAATTGGCGATGCTAAAGTGGCCATTGCAAAGCTTAACAATAGTGAATTTGAAGGCGCTAAACTTCGGGTTAAAAAGGCGCAAACTGATGAGTGAATCTAATCCAACTAAAAATAAAGATCCATTACATGGTATTACATTGAAGACCATTGTGGAGTATTTGGTTGATAAGTATGGGTTTGACACACTTGGGCAGGAAATTAATATTCGATGCTTTACCCATGACCCCTCAATAAAATCGAGCTTAACTTTTTTGCGCAAAACACCTTGGGCAAGAACAAAGGTTGAACAGTTTTATTTAAAATCGAAAGGCTGATTTTTTTAGGTTTTACTGCTTTGGTTTGAGCATTAACTTATTTTATCATTTGGAATACATGCTCTAGCGGACTCACTACTGCGTTTCCGCCTTTCTGTAAAACGTGTGTGTATATTTGTGTAGTACGCAAATCGGAATGGCCTAATTGTTCTTGTACTGTGCGAATATCAGCGCCAGCTTCTAGCAAATGAGTAGCGAACGAATGTCTTAGCGTGTGAGCGGTGATCTCTTTTTCTATTTTACTTTCAATTGCGATAGTTTTGATCACTCTTTGAAGTGTTTTAGGGTTCATGTGGTGTCGTCTGAGATTATTGTTTTCTGGGTCTAGAGAGGTTTTGGTCGAAGGAAATAAATAGTGCCATTTAAGATCATATACGGCATTGGGATATTTTTCTCGAAGACGGTGGGGTAAATACACACCGGCATAATTGCTATCTCTCATATCCAATTCAAAATAAGATTTTGCTAAATCAATTTGTGATCGTATTAAGGGAAACAATTGTTCTGAAAGAGTCACTACTCGGTGTTTTCCACCTTTACCATTCCAAACCCTTATGGCTTTATAGTCAAAATCAATATCTTGGCATCTCAGTCTCATACATTCCATTAGTCGTAAGCCACTGCCATAAAGTAAACTGATAGGGAGTTCATATTTAACAGGTACACTGGTCATAAAGCTTACCATCTCTTGGCGTGTTAGTACCACGGGGAGCTTAGGTGCGCGGCTACTTCTAATATAGTTCAGTTGTATGTTTAATGGTTTTTTAACGTGATGCTTATACAAATACACTAGTGCATTCAGCGCGGTGGTTTGTGTGCTCATTGATACATTTTTAACGTTTACGATATAGCTTAGAAATGCCTCCACTTCTAAATCATGCAGCGCTTGAGGATGCTGATAGTTGTGGAAACGAATGTAGTCTTTAATGTATTTTGTATAAATTCTAATCGTATTTTTTGAATAGCGTTTTAAATACATTTCATCGGTTAGTTGTCTAATAAACTCTGAACTCATATAAAAAAATCCTTTTAAAGTTATCCTTGACGCATAACAACAGTTTTCAGACATTTGCCGTATTTCATACAGGGGATAAATACGGCATACGAATGAAGCCCTTGCTATACGTACGATGAAGCAATATATTAAATCTATTAAAAAATTTATACCGACCTAAATGACAGAATTGTTATCCACAGGTAGGTGTATAATAAATTGTTATACGGTACGAGCGTTAAGACCTAGAGAAATATACTCGTAGCGAACCCAATAAACAGTC
>NZ_JAFNJE010000011.1 GCF_017368475.1 Alteromonas sp. 5E99-2 | reverse complement strand
ACACCTTTACTGAGCCTCGCTCTAACTGGATTTAGTAGCCAACACGCTTTGAATAGGACAGATGAAGGTTAACCGATGAATGTCTAGTGCCGTTGTAAATCAGAAGGACCTGAAAAGTGCAACATTAAGAGCCCGGTAACCGGCTAGTCATATATGTGTTTGACGTAGGCAATATATCTAACATCAACCATGACAGACGAAGTAAACAAACCTGATATTAGCAATCAGATTGATCTTGAGAAAGTGGTCAAGGGGTATTCTTTTGTTATTGACAGACCGGAGGCTCATATGTGTTATGTTTCACTGTTTCAACTTCCACTGTAGCTGATCTGAATACGTAGTGTTTACGGTTTTGCCACCTTTAACCGCTGGCCTGAAATACCACTTTTTTAAAGCCGAGATTGCTTCATTATCAAATACCCTCTCGGGTACTGACTCCGTAATTACTATGTTTTCCAATTTACCGTCTGTTGTAATTATGGCATTGAATCTGACATACCCCTCTATTCCTTTGTTAAAAGCATCTTGTGGGTATTTGGGGTCAATTTTGACAATCCATTTACTCTGCTTATCTACTTCATTTGGATTGAAGTATTCGGTCGTGCTGTTGTCATTTGAAGTGTTTGCACACCCGGCTAAGCAAAAAACTAAAATTGAAAAGATAAGTCTCATATTTCCTCCTGAAACATAACGCCGCCATAATTTGCCGCCTGAAGCGCAGCGCAAGGCGGTCAAATTGATGGCTTTGTTAAACGGGATCTGGCACGACTTTAGGGACTTCATCGTAGTAATACTCTTTAGCCAATAAATCTCTATCAGTAACAAAGCCTGCGTAACCAAGCTCGCTAATATCTCCTGGCGGCCTAAACATGATCATAGGCTCAACACTTTGCAGCTTAAAAAGATCCAGCATCAGAATAAAAGCTCTAAGAGCGTGCCTTGGTAAACCTCGAATACACCAGCGATCATTTGTTAAATGGCTTTCTATGAATAGCATTTGCGCATGATATTTTGAGAAAAATAATGGGATAAATTTCCGCCCTTGCTGTTCAGACCCATAATACGACCCAGTTACTTTACCATTCACTTGCTCCATTATTACCCAGAAAGGTTCTGCCTTATAAGTTTCATCTGGTAAGGCAACCGATTCAAGACGCATTGCAAATAGATGAGGTGTGGATGGTAAGTTATCTGTTGTCTTTAAATTTAATATATTGCTTCATCGTACGTATAGCAAGAGGGTCGTTCGTATGCCGTATTTATCCACTGTATGAAAGGCGGAAAATGTCCGAAAAGTGCTGTTATATTCCCGTAATCAGGAAGTCGATAGCACCGATTATTTCATCTCTAAATATACTAAGATCTGTGACTGATTCACTTAAAAATTTTGTAGGAACACTCGCCATTTGTTGTGTCAAAATAACGAAATCACCTTCATCTAAATGAATAGTTGGGCATAAGTGACTTGGGGCATTTTGGTCAAGGAAATCTAGTGGTGTTAGGGGAAGTACTAAGCGAGTATTTAATGACTCTAGTAACTCACTTTGTACGTCGACAAAGTAAGGATAAACTGTTGCTGTGCTTCTATCTTTATTTTTGTAAAGTGTAAATTGCGACATTAAAAAACTCGATAAGAATCAGAAAATAAGCCATGTTTATTGGTTAGTTCATTGCAGGCATTAATAGCGTCGGTATTTTGCTCAAGCCATTCAGTTTTTAGTCGCTGAGTTACTTCTTTCTCCAACGCTTTTTCCATTGTTGCAGATAGGTTTATGTTTAATCGCTTGGCTTCGGAAAGTAATTCACTATTAAGGCTTAAATTAGTCGCTTTTTTTGGTGACTGAGTGTTAAATGTATTTCTCATGCAATGACCTTATGCGCATTTTTTGTACGCATGCAGTATAGGCAACCTTAAAGAATATAACAAGTCGTTTAAAAGGGCAAAAAAGACAAACCGAAGTTTGCCTTTTTAGAATTCATCTGAATTTTATGCCTTCAGGCGTACATCACTCAGAATCCCGATAACTCTCCATATCAGGGCAACTGCACACCAAATTTCTATCGCCAAACACATCGTCAATTCGATTCACAGTTGGCCAGAATTTATTTCTGGCAACGCTTTCTACTGGGTAAGCTGCGGTTTGTCTGTCGTAGCTGCGGTTCCATTCGCTGTCACAGATATCAGCTAGGGTATGAGGGGCATTGTGTAACGGGTTGTCTGTGCTGCCCCATTCGCCACTTTCTACTTTTTTGATTTCTTCACGAATACAAATCATAGCTTCACAGAAACGGTCAAGTTCGTATAACGCTTCAGATTCTGTGGGCTCTATCATAAGCGTGCCTGCTACAGGGAAACTCATGGTTGGTGCATGGAAGCCGTAGTCGTTTAACCGTTTTGCTACGTCCATTTCCGTTACGCCGCTAGCTTCTTTTAAAGGACGCAAATCAATAATACATTCGTGGGCTACACGTCCGTTGTCGCCTTTGTACAACACATTAAAATGTTCACCTAGCTTTTGCGCTACGTAATTAGCATTCAAAATAGCCACTTCGGTTGCTTTGCGAAGTCCTGCACTGCCCATCATTTTGATGTACATATAACTAATTGGCAAAATAGATGCACTGCCCCAAGGGGCTGCTGATACCGCACCGCAATTTTCACCCGCCGACGCAACATTCACTACTGCATGATTTGGCAAGAAAGGCTCAAGGTGAGATTTAACACCAATGGGTCCCATTCCTGGGCCACCACCACCGTGTGGAATACAGAATGTTTTATGTAAATTTAAGTGAGATACGTCAGAACCAATAAAGCCTGGCGATGTAACCCCCACCTGCGCATTCATGTTCGCCCCGTCCATATACACCTGACCACCGTATTGATGCACTATGTCGCACATTTCACGGGCGGTTTGTTCGTATACACCATGAGTAGAAGGGTAAGTGATCATCGCACAAGATAACTGATCACCCACTTCTTCCGCTTTGGCTTTTAAGTCGTCTAAATCAACATTGCCGTTTTCGTCGCAGTTCACCACCACCACTTTTAAACTTACCATTTGCGCTGACGCAGGGTTAGTGCCGTGAGCTGAACTTGGAATTAAACACACGTTTCTGTGCCCTTCTCCACGGCTTTCGTGGTAACGCTGAATGGCTAACAAGCCTGCGTATTCGCCTTGCGCACCAGAATTAGGCTGCATTGATAACGCGTCGTAACCGGTAATATTAATTAACCAGTCACTCAATTCACTGAGCATTTCTTGATAACCCGACGCTTGATCAAGTGGAGCAAACGGATGCAACTGACCAAATTCGGGCCAAGTCACCGGTATCATTTCAGCTGTAGCATTCAATTTCATGGTGCACGAGCCCAGTGAAATCATTGAATGATTAAGCGATAAATCTTTATTTTCTAGTGACTTAATATAACGCAGCATTTCAGTTTCTGATTGATACTGATTAAATACCTCGTGGGTCAGAAAATCTGACGTTCGTACACAGCTTTCTGGAATAGAACAAGAGCCAGATTGGGTGATAACAAGGTCGAGGGCGTCTACCGATAAACCGTGATCAGCGCCTAAAATAACGTTGAACAAGTTATCAATGTCATCTCGCGTTGTGGTTTCGTCTAACGACACCCCAATGGCTCCGGTTAAATCGGCCCGTAAATTTAACCCTTGCGCATAGGCTTTACTAACCACTTCTTGGCTATTATCCAGCTGGATACACAAGGTATCGAAATAGTGATTGTGGGCTAGAGTCACGCCTTTTTGCGTTAAGCCCAAAGCCAAAATATCGGTAAAACGGTGAATGCGCTGAGCAATGGTTTTTAACCCTTCTGGGCCGTGATACACGGCATAGAAAGACGCCATATTGGCCAGCAAGACTTGTGCGGTACAAATGTTTGAATTGGCTTTTTCACGGCGAATATGTTGTTCACGGGTTTGCAACGCCATACGCAGTGCAGGTCGACCACGGGTGTCTTTACTTACTCCGATAATGCGCCCTGGTAATGAACGTTTGTATTTATCACGGGTTGCAAAAAAGGCTGCGTGTGGACCACCATAGCCCATAGGCACACCAAATCGCTGTGCGCTACCAAATACCACATCTGCACCCATTTCACCCGGTGATTTCAGCAATACCAAACTCATTAAATCTGCTGCTACGCCCACTATGGCTTTGTTGCTTTGTAAGTCGGCAATAATGCCGCTGATGTCTTTTACTTCACCTGTAGTCGTAGGGTATTGCAGTAAAGCACCAAATACATTGTGATTAACTGCCTCTTCAGCAGGACCTGTGACGACGCCAAAGCCAAACATTTCTGCACGGGTTTGCACTACGTCTTTGGTTTGCGGGTGTACATCGTCAGCAATAAAGTACAAATTCGCTTTTTTGTTTTTTGATACCCGTTTAGACAATGCCATAGCTTCTGCCGCCGCAGTGGCTTCATCGAGTAAAGACGCAGACGCCAATTCCAGCCCAGTTAAATCAATGGTTAACTGCTGAAAATTTAAAATTGCTTCTAAACGACCTTGAGCAATTTCAGGTTGATAAGGGGTGTAAGCCGTATACCAACCCGGATTTTCAAGTACGTTGCGCAGTATGACATTAGGTACGTGGGTGTCGTAATAGCCCATACCAATAAACGAGCGATGAATTTTATTCTTCTGGGCCACGGCTTTTAGCTGGGCTAATGCCTCGACTTCAGTATAGCTTTCCCCTACTTCTATTCCGTTTGGCAACATGATGCTTTGTGGAACCGTTTGAGCAATTAAGTCATCCAGTGAAGCGGCATTTACCGTTTCTAACATGGTATTAATTTCACTGTCACTTGGGCCAACATGGCGGCGAATAAAGCCTTCTTTTTGCTCTAGTTGGCTTAGCGAAACTGACTGCGTACTCGTTACATTTGACGACATAGGTTGGACTACTTCTTATAGTAAATAATATTCAGTTTGTTGGTATTATTTGTTGGTATCGGTTGGTGTTACAAAAAGGGAACAACTGAAAGACGTTATTCGTCTTCCAGTGTTTCTTCATACCCTTCTGCATCTAGCAAGTTTTCAAACTCGCTGGCATCTTCTACTTTGACTTTAAAGAACCAGCCATCGCCATAGGCGTCGTTATTCACTAACTCTGGCGAGTCTTCAAGGTTCTCATTAATTTCAATCACTTCGCCTGTAATAGGCGCATACACGTCACTGGCTGCTTTCACTGATTCTGCTACGGCTACGTCGTCACCTAAATCTATGGTGTCGCCAACGTCGGGCAAATCAATAAATACCATGTCGCCAAGAAGTGCTTGTGCATGATCGGAAATACCCACGGTATAGACGTTGTCGCCTTCTGGACGTACCCACTCGTGGGATTCTGCATAACGTAGTTCACTAGGTATGTTGCTCATAACCATTCCTTAAATTTTTAAATAATTAACTTAAGCCAATACAGACTGACCGTTTCTAACAAAACTAGGTTTTACTACATTTACTGTAACCCATTTTTTGCGCATTTCTACTTCTACTGTGTCGCCCACATTGGCTGGCACACGAGCAAATGCAATTGCATGACCTAAAGTAGGAGAAAACGTACCCGATGTGATCACCCCGTCTCCGGCTTCACAGCGAATAACTTGTCCTGCCCGTAGCACGCCTTTTTCTTTCATTACTAGACCCACTAGCTTTGCCGTACCTTGTGCCTTTTGCTGTTCAAGGGCGCTGCGGCCTACAAATTGTCTGTCTTCAGGTTCCCATGTAATGGTCCACCCCATATTTGCAGCAAGCGGCGATGTGTCTTCATCCATGTCTTGGCCGTACAAGTTCATGCCCGCTTCTAAACGCAATGTATCTCGTGCACCTAAACCACAGGGCGCGACGCCAACATCAGCTAATCGCTGCCATAAACTTGCTGCTTTATCTTGATGCACAATAATTTCATAGCCTTGTTCACCTGTGTAACCCGTAGTCGCAATGAACAGATCTTCAGCTTGAACACCAAAAAACGGTTTCATGCCTTGAACCGCTTCTTTTTGCGCTTGGCTGAACAAGGATTCGGCTTTGCTTTTCGCATTAGGACCTTGCACTGCAATCATTGCAAATTCATTACGTTCACGTATTTCAACGTCAAACCCTGCTGCAACAGATTGCAGCCAATTAATGTCTTTTTCACGGGTTGCACTGTTTACCACTAAGCGGTAATTGGTTTGTTCAAAATAATACACAATCAGGTCGTCAACTACGCCACCGGCTTCGTTCAACATGCCGCTGTATAAGGCTTTACCCTTGTCTTTTAATTTTGCTACGTCGTTTGCCAGTAGTTTTTGCAAATAGGCTTTTGCATCTTGGCCCACTATATCAACAATGGTCATATGAGAAACATCGAACATGCCAGCGTCTTTGCGAACGGCGTGGTGTTCTTCAATTTGAGAGCCGTAGTTAATTGGCATATCCCAGCCAAAGAAGTCGACCATTTTGGCATTAAGTTTCAAATGTTCGGCGTGAAGTGCGGTATGACTGGCTAAACTTTTAGACATTATGTCGCTCTCAAAGTGTGGGCTTGAATACAATGCAGTATAAAAGTTACAACTCAGAGAACAAATTTGAAATTATTATCAATACATTTATTATTTTAATGTATAACTGCACTTTACATTTATTAACCTAATACGATGAAACAATTATCTCTAGATGCATTACGTACTTTCGTTGCCATTATTGACCACGGTGGGTTTGCGCGTGCGGGTGATATTTTGGGCCGCTCTCAACCAGCGATTAGTTTACAAATAAAAAAACTAGAAACCCAAATAGAAAAAAAACTGTTTACTAAACAAGGGCAGCGTTATCTAGCCAATACCCAAGGCATGTGGTTGTATGAACACGCTAAACACATGCTGCAATTAAACGACCAAGTGTTTACCCACATGAAAGAAGAAGAGCTCAGTGGACAAATAAAATTGGGCATTCCCAGCGAATTTGCGTCCCTATTATTACCTTCACTGATTGGAGAATTTGCCAAGCAGTACCCAGATATATCGCTGGATGTCACCTCAAATTTAAGTCGTTCATTATTAAGTAGTGAAAACAGCGAAACCTATGATGTAGTACTCGCACTAGTAGAAGATAAAGCGTCGAGACAAGCCGCCCGTTGGGTAACCGACCAAATCGTATGGGTAGGCGATGCGAATTATCAGCCCAATCAGCAACAACTCTCTTTAGTGTTGGCATCGGAAGGTTGCGTATATCGCAAGCGAGTTATCACTAGGTTAAAACAACAAACCTTGCCTTGGCGCATCGCTTATACCAATTCAGATTTAGGCGGACTGAATGCGGCAATGCAACAAGGTTTAGGCATTACCGCATTAGCAAAACGCAGTGTCCCCGACAATTTAAACATTGTACGACACAAGCATTTACCTGTACTGGGGAACATTCACATTGGTTTATTTAATAATACCGACCACAGGTCGAGTACTCGGCACCAAACGGTTACCAATACCTTAATTGAGTTTTTAGCCAGCCGGCTAATGAGCCGTGTCTAAAACAGATAAGCTAGACGTTAAATTATCTATTTGTTGTGTAATGACGCTGTCTTTCTCGAAGGTATACTTATCTGCTTTTATAAATTCAATGTGTTTTATACCAATGAAATTTAAGCAATGAGTCAACCAAGGTGTAAGAAAATCCTCTTTAGAGCCTATTTCAGTGCCTCCAGACACGATAACAACATATACCCGCTTGTTTTCCAGTAAACCTACAGGGCCACTTTCACTATACGAAAAGGTTTCTTTTGCACGAAACAATAGGTCGATAAATGCTTTAAAAGAAGCAGGAGCGAAAAAGTTATATACCGGTACTCCCATCACCCAAATATCTGACGCTTTTGCAGTGGTGACAATATTGTTCGATGCGACTATCGCCAAGTTTTGCGCTTTGGTTCTTTGATCGGCTGGCGTGAAGTAGCTACTAATCATTTCATCAGTCAAATAGGGTAACCCTAAGCTGACATCCAGCGATGTGCTATGCACCTTAGTTTTTGCAGATAGAGTATCCACAAACTGTTTTGTTATACGTCTACTATGAGATTGGTCAGTTCTACCACTTGAATCTATGTGCCATACCTTCATATTAATCTCCTCATCAATTGCCATTTTGAATTAAAAGTCATGCCACTGTAAAACATCAAGTTAAGTTGAGGTAAAGTGTTTTTTTTAAAAAAAATCATAACAACTACTTATAATTTGATTGTTGCTCGCAGTTCATTACTTTACTGATATGATCTAACCAACGATTGAGTAAATCCGTCCAGCTCAATCTTTTTAGTGATTGCGGTTCATTGTTTTTTATATTACTTTCATTAGCATCAACAGGCATTGTGAGTTCTTCTTTAACTAGTGATTTATGGTTATTTTGTCTTACCTAAAGAATGAAAGCGAACAATCAAATTTTGAGCCAATCATAAGTTAAACTAATGGATAAACGGTTAAGACATATCGCATTATTACGCTGCTTTGATGCTGCCGCTAGGCACCAAAGTTACAATGTGGCTGCCCAAGAGCTATCCATTACTCAAGCTGCCGTAAGCCAGCAAATTCGCAATTTAGAAGAGCATTTAAAACTCAAGCTATTTACTCGCGATGGCAGAACTATGCGATTAACGAAGCAAGGGAAGATATTGTCCACCTCAGTGACCAAGGCCTTTGATGAGCTGTCTTTGGGGTTTGATCGTATTCAAAAGGAGCCACAAGCTGGAGTGCTAACGGTTACGGCTTCGCCGTCGTTTTGTTCCAGATGGTTGGTGCCAAGACTATGGAAACTATCGGCATTACATCCAAATATTCAAGTACGGGCATTAGCCTCTGCCCAATACGAGGACGTAAGGCATTCTGATATAGATGTTGCCATTCGTCAGGGCGAGAAATACATTGATAACGTGCATCAAGAAACCCTGCTTGTCGATCCTGTTTTTCCTGTTTGCTCTCCAAGAGTATTCAAAGAAAAAGACCTCACTCACCCGAACAAAGTGAGCGAATGTTGGTTGGTTGAAGCCATCGGTGTTGGCCGCAGTGGATTTAGTTGGCAAGACTGGTTTGCTTTAGCGGGGGTATCGGTTAAATCAGATCAATACAAATGGATGGAAGTCACCACATGGGAGATGGGCATCAACGCGGTGTTAAGTGGCCACGGCATATTTTTAACCTCGGGTTGTATGGCCCAAGACCTAATTGATTCGGGCGCATTGGTAAAACCCTTTGATATTCAAATTGAGCCTGGTTTACGGTTTTCTTTGCTGTATGACGAAGAGTCTCCTCGTATTGCACGAATTAAAATTTTTACCGATTGGCTAAGAAAAGAATTGGCCGATTCGACCTTGCATCTACCTCTCAATACTACCGTTTAGCTGTTCAAAGCCCTAGAATATTAATGGGATTTGCTGCATATGATGAACAACAATTGAGCCAAGGCGTGTTGGCGTTAAGATATGCTTATGATCGTCTTTGAAAGGCTTTATTTTATAAAAATGATATAAATTTTAACATCACTATAATCCGATTAATTAATGCTTTTTTTGCTGAGAATTTGGTTTTGCGCTAATCTGTTTGAAGGAGTCGCAATCAAAGGCGGCTAAAAGGCGCATAAATGACCCAAACAAAAACGTCTGTTGGTTTTACCTTAGTAGAACTAATCATTGTTATCGTTATTCTAGGTATTATTGCGGTGACTGCCATTCCCCGCTTCTTAAACTTATCTACCGATACAAATATCGCGGCCCTTGAAGGCTTATCTGGAGTGCTGTTATCGGCGGCAAACCTCACCTTTGCGAAAGCTAATGTAGAAGGTGTTGCAAATCTAGCTAGCAGCAGTGTTGATATCGACGACGATGGTATAGACGACGTAGACACAATATTTGGTTACCCCAGTGGCGAACGGGTAAATGGTATAGCTAATGTTGTCGAATTAGGCGAAGATTGGGCTTATGGCGACACCTTCGGCGGCACAGAGCTACACATTACCCGAGCTTCTATCGCAGGGTTTAGTGGTATTACAAATAACAACATTCCGGTTCGAAGCCCAAATTGCTATGTAACCTATCGCCCACCCGCCGAATTAGGCGATCGTCCTACCGTTATTTTTATTACCAGCGGTTGTTAATTATTTTTTAAGAAGGGATCTCATGAAGGCGCTATTTCTACTATTTACACTTATTGTATTTTCATTCCACGCTTTTGCAGCACCGGGAGCATCTGCCCCTACAAAGTCTGCTGACGAAGGCGAAGGTCCTTATAATCGTATTATTCTTCGCGGCGTCAACCTTATTCGAGGAAACGGCGCGCCCTTGCAGGGACCAATGGATATTGTGATTGAAGACGATCGTATTAGCGATATCGTCAGTGTGGGGCATCCAGATGTGCCTATAAAACCCAATAAACGCCCTGTTGCCGACGCCAATACAGTTGAAAAAGACTTAACCGGCTATACGGTCATGCCTGGGTTTATTGATATGCACGGCCACATCGGCGGCTCTGCCGATAATATTCCCGCAGAATACGTGTTTAAACTTTGGCTGGCTCATGGCATTACCACTGTACGAGAGCCGGGATCATTTAACGGCTTAGATTGGGTAATGGATCATGTAGAGCGCAGCGAAAAAAATACCATAGTTGCGCCCCGTATTGTACCTTACTTAGGCTTTGGGCTTGGTGCAAAATCCCCTATTCTCAGTACCACTGATGCAAGAAACTGGGTAAAAGAAGCTAAGCGCAAAGGCGCAAAAGGTATTAAGTTTTTCGGTGCAAATCGAGCCATCATAAAAGCGGCATTAGACGAAGCGAAAACCCAGCAACTGGGCACTATGATGCACCACGCACAGCTTAATGTAGTAAAAACTGATGCACTAGATTCGGCGCGTTTAGGCTTAACCACCATGGAACATTGGTATGGACTACCTGAAGCGCTTTTTGAAGATAAAGTTATTCAAAACTACCCTGCGAACTACAATTACAACGATGAACAAAACCGGTTTGCTGAAGCAGGCCGTTTATGGTCTCAAGCGGCTGATGAAGGCAGTGAAAAATGGAATGCGGTAAGGGACGAATTAATTGCCTTAGATTTTACCATCGACCCTACCCTAACCATATATCAAGCGAGTCGAGATTTAATGCGTGAGCGTTTTGCTCCTTGGCACGATGAATATACACTCCCTACTCTAAACACATTTTTTGCCCCCAGCCGTTATGCTCACGGTTCATATTGGTTCGATTGGACGACATCAGATGAAATTGCATGGAAGAAAAACTTCACTAAATGGATGGCATTTTTAAACGATTTTAAAAACCATGGTGGCCGTGTTACCACCGGCTCTGACGCAGGGTATATCTATAAATTATATGGTTTCGGCTATATTCAAGAGTTTGAATTGCTACAAGAAGCGGGATTTCATCCGTTAGAAGTTATTCAAAGCGCGACCCTAAATGGTGCTGAAGCCTTAGGTATGGACGACCAAATTGGCTCTGTTGAAGTAGGTAAAAAAGCAGATTTAGTGATTACCCAATACAATCCACTGCAAAACTTTAAAACCTTGTATGGCACTGGCCATTACCGTCTTAACGATAACAACCAACCGGTTAACTTAGGGGGCGTAAGCTATACAATGAAAGACGGTATTTTATATGACGCTAAACAGCTACTTGAAGACGTAAAATCCATAGTGAAGCAAGCCAAGCTAGACGATTAAATACCCAGTGCGTGTCTAGCTAGCTCTTTTTTGATGGGCGAAATAGCATTGGCAGCCGCCAGTGCTAGCCCTCTCAAGCCTTTCTTGGCTTTGTTACTGCCAGTAAACGCCTGATGGAAACCTTCCATTGCTCCAATCATTTTCACCGCAGCGGCTTTTCTTGAGCGTTCGTATTCACGAAATTCCCATGGGCTTCTAAAATCACTATTGTTAGTTTGACGCGCCGCGATACTTTTCAGGGTTTTAGCCAAACACCATGCGTCTTCAAAACCTAAATTAGCACCTTGCCCCGCCAAGGGATGAAACCTATGAGCCGCATCTCCGCATAGTACAATCCCAGTATCAACCCATTGTCTGGCATATTGTCGAGATAAGGGAAAAGATTGGAATTTACTTATTTTTTGTAACCTTCCAAGGGAGTGATTACTTACTACAGAGAGTTTTTTATTAAATTCGCTATCGGCTAGCGCCATTACCCGCAAGGTTTCTGCGGTATCTTGAGACCACACAATAGAGCACAGTAACGGGTCAGCCAATGGCAATAAAGCTAAGGGCCCAAAGGGCGTGAAAACTTGTCTTGCAACACCTTCATGAGGGCGCTCTGAACGTACAGTTGCGACAATGGCTGTTTGCCCATAATCGCCCAATGTCACAGGAAACTTTGCGGTTTGTCGAACAAAGGAGTTAGCGCCGTCAGCGCCCACTATCAAAGACGCGGTCATTAAACCACCGCCGTCTAACACAATGGCGTGCTGAGACTCCCCCAAAGACAACTGAGTTATAGCGATGTTTTCAAATACAGTGACATTACTTTGATGTTTTACTTGTTTTGCCAAGGCATTCACCAAGGCTTGGTTCTCGACAATGGCGCCTAAAAATTGTAACTGTAAGTCCTTTGCGTGGAAGTCTATTTCACCAAAGCTATCTTGATCCCACACGTGCATAGCGCGGTAATTACACAAGCGATTTGACTCGATTGCATCCCAGACACCCATAGCCTCAAATTGAATTCGGTTCGCCTGATTAATGGCACTTACCCTCAGCTCAGGTTCTTTACTCAATTCAGCCTTTAAAGCTCGGCTGTTTATTATGGCAATGCGGATATCGGTATCCGCCAATGCGCTAGCCAATGCCAGTCCGACCATACCGCCGCCCACAATGACCATATCAAAATGTTGCATTTTTATATCCCATAGCCTGCAGTGCGAATTCCCGTTTTGCCACAGGACTTAAATTCATCATTGAAAGGGCAACATTGCGCCCTATTTGCAAGGCTTCATAACCATTGGAAAATACCCTCACCAAGCTATCACTTAACTGAATAGTAGCTTGCCTATCTGTTTCTCGTTGTTTGCTGTACTTGCTAAGTGTTTGGTAATCACCGAGTTGATCTTGTGTACTTTCCGCCAACACATTTACCAAGGTATTTACGTCTCTAAACCCTAAATTAGCACCTTGCCCTGCTATAGGGTGTAACGTCTGTGCGGCGTTACCAATGGCTACCGTACCTTGTATAAAAGTAGAGGTGAGTTGTCGTAAGACTAATGGATATGAAACCACTTCAGAAAAATCTGTCACTACACCTTGGCGATAACCCAGAGCATCTTGAAAATGTTGTATAAATTTAGCTTTCGAGGCATTTAACAAATACTCTGCCTGAGTAGATTGAACCGTCCAAGCCACACCAAATTTACGTTCGCCCAAGGGTAACAACGCAAGTGGCCCTTTGTCAGTAAAACGCTCGTAAGCTTTACCCTGATGAGGTTCTGTTGTTGAAGCCACAAAAGTCAAAGCTGTTTGCTGATAATCAGTATCTTCTCTGTAAAAACCAATGCTTTCTGCAAACGGACTACGCCCGCCATCAGCTAATACTACCAAGCTGGCATTCACTTTGGTTCCATCGCTTAACGCGAGTTCACTGCTTGAACTATGGCGTTTTAACGCCGTGACTTGAGTTGAACTTCGATACTGGATTTGACTTGAAGATAAATTTTGCAAGGCGCCGTACAGACGTGAACCGAGTGCAGCAAGAGACACTACATAGCCAAAAGCAGGTTTACTTTGTTCGTCTGCACTTAAACGAACTTGCCCAGCATGATGCTGATCGCTCACATGAATATGTTCTATAGGAGAATGGGTAAGTGTATCGAGCCCAATATCAAAACCTGCCAAGATATCAATACTGCTTAGAGACAGCGCAATAGTGCGCTGGTCGAATTGAGGGTGCGTGGCGTTTGGGTCGGGTTCAGCACCTTGATCAACAACCAAAGCCGACAATCCCGTTTTTTTAGCCAAGCCCAATGCTAAACTTAAACCCGTAGCACCGCCGCCAACAATAACGATATCTGTGGTAATTTCAGCGCTCACGGTTAAGCCTTACCCGCCATCAATGCTTCTATGGCTGCGACTGACTTAGGCACTTTATCAGTAAGGATATGATGGCCGTCTTCCGTGATAACAATATTATCTTCAATGCGAATACCAATACCTCGATAAGCTTTTGGTATATCGGGTTCATTAGGTACATATAAACCTGGCTCTACAGTCAATACCATTCCCGCTAGTAATGGGCGGTCTTTGCCCTCAAGTTTATAAACACCCACATCGTGCACATCTAAACCTAACCAATGACCTAAGCCGTGCATGTAAAAACGTCGATAGGCTTTTTCTGAAATTAACCCGTCTACATCGCCCTGCAAAATACCTAAATCAACTAACCCCTGAGTTAATACTTCAATTGCCACTTCCCCTGCTTGGGCTAACGTGCGACGAGGTCCTAAAACGTCAAGGGCTGCGGCTTGGGCATCCAGTACTAGGTTGTATAAGTTTCCTTGAGCTTCTGAAAACACACCACTAATAGGGAATGTACGAGTAATATCCGCTGCGTAACCTTGAAATTCCGCTCCTGCGTCAATCAAGACTAAGTCGCCATGCGTCAGCTCATCAGTATTTTCGGTGTAATGTAAAATACACGCATTGTCACCACTACCAACAATTGAATTGTAGGCCGGTGCGCTAGCACCATGCATAGCGAAAGTATGGTGTATTTCAGCTGCTAACTGATATTCAAAGCCAACAGATTTAGCCGCTGTCATGGCCCGTTTGTGGGCTTCACACGAGATGTCAGCAGCTTTTTGCATTAGTGCAATTTCAGCCTCTGACTTAATTAATCGCATGGCGTGTAATTTGGGTTGCCAATCAATAATACGATCTGGCGCGTGCGCGGTTCTCGACGCTTTTAACTGGCTAATGACACTTTGAATAAGTTCATCAGATTCAACATGGTGAGACAAGCTCCAATAAAGGTGGTCATGCCCATCAAGCAATGCCAATAAGCCATCGTCGATTTCACTATTGGCAAAGCACATATCTAATTCGAATTGTTGCTCTGCTTGTTCAACACCCAATCGCCTTCCATGCCAAATCTCTTGCTCGGGATCACTTGGTCTTACTGCCATAGCCCGATACACATCACCGTGATTAGACGTTCTATTTGATAAAATCAACCAAGCATCTGGTTCATTGAAACCTGTCAGGTAATAGAAGTCACTATCTTGGCGAAAAGGATAATCGGTATCGCGGCTACGAGGGGTTTCAGAGCCACTGCGGATCACCAAAATACTATTGGGTTCGCACTGTTCTAAAAAAGTATGCTGGCGTTGAATATACTCTTTTTGTGATATCGAACTAAGAGAGGTCAATTTAATGTACTCGAGGGGAAGTGGGTGCGTCATCAAGTAATGACTTACCAAGCTCACCAAAACAAAAAATGGCCGACACTCTTACATATTCAACCACTTCTTCGAAGGCCCGCTCAGATTCTTCATCTTCGTCCATGGGCTCTTCCATTCGAGCGATATCGGTAAAATCTTGCATCGCTTCTTTTACATCTTCAGAACAACGAGTTAAGTCGTTTTGTTGCATGCCAAAGCCCGCAAGAAAACCTTGTACCCATTCAATAAGCGCTAATCCGCGTTTATTTATTGGTGTATCGTCGTCTGGGATCAATAAATTTAAAGAAAACTGGCCTTCAATCAATTCTTGGCAAGTTTGATTAAAGATTTGCGTAATGACGTGTTCAATTTTGCTGGAAAATGAATTTCCTTCATTGGCCATTTCGCTTAAAATTTTCATCCACCCCGTATCTGAATGACCCATTCCGGCACATAATAGACCACAAAGTAAACCGTGTACTTCTGCAGGATCCATCCCAAGGTTGTCATCAACAAACGCTTGCTGCGCTAAAACATAAGAATATTGAGTGCTCACAGGCAAACCTTAATAGTGTTCAATGCCACACATGCTAACAAAGTTAAGGGGGCAGAAGAAAGAGCGTTATCCTAATAATTATAGTGAACTCGGTATTTTTCATAAGGAATAACTTCACGTCACGGCTAGTTTCCTATAATCTGTGCTGCCTTTAATGAAAAGTTTGCGTTTCCTGAGGTGTTTGCTAGTTCATTCATGTCCCTGGCCGATGCTTTAAACCTAGGAAACTGACGTTTTGCTATTGCGCAAGCTCAGCTTGTACTGAGAAGCCTACGGTGAAAAAGAGGTTTCCGCCCTGAACATTTCGGTTCACGGGCGAAAATGAACGGCGGTACCTTGGGAAACACCCTTATTTTGGAATTAACATGGCCATATATAACTTCGGCTCTGTCAATATTGATCACGTTTACAGCGTAGAGCACTTTGTGCAGCCCGGCGAAACACTATCATCAAGTGCATACTCACAACTGCTTGGTGGTAAAGGGGCGAATCAATCTGTCGCCTTAGCAAAAGCCGGTGCAACTGTGCATCATGTGGGTTGTATAAACAAACACGATACCCAATTTAAACAGCAATTGATTGAATATGGTGTACAGTGCCAATTCCTATTAGAAGGTGATATTCCTTCTGGTCATGCCATTATTCAAGTCACCCCCGATGCTGAAAATGCCATTGTACTTTTTGGCGGTGCGAATCAGCAAATCACTGACACGCTGATCAACGATGCCCTTAGCACTTCATCTGAACAAGATTGGGTCTTATTGCAAAATGAAACCAATGCCCTTGCTGAAATCATAACTACAGCGAAACAAAAAGGCCTAAGCGTTGCGTTTAACCCTGCACCAATGACAGAATCGGTGAAAGACTTACCTTTTGATCAAATTGATTTACTTATTGTGAACGAAGTAGAAGCGCAAATGCTTACCGGCGAATCCGAGCTAAGCGATATCATTGACTACTTTAATCAAAAGCACAGCGCCCAAGATGTCATTATTACCTTAGGTAAAAAAGGCGTTTGTATGTTAAATGGCGGCAACACAACTCGTGTCGATGCTTTTAGAGTTAATGCCACCGACACCACAGCGGCTGGCGACACCTTTATTGGCTTTTTCCTTGCCAGCTATATCAACAGCACAGCAAGTGAAAAAGCGCTAGTTAACGCTTGCGCAGCCTCAGCTATTTCAGTTACCCAAAGCGGTGCTGCTCAATCAATTCCTACGCAACAAGACGTAGAATACTTTTTACAAAAGAGATAACACACATGGCTCATAAAATTATACTAGACACGGATCCGGGCATTGATGATGCAATGGCCATTTTCTTCGCCTTTCAATCGAAAGACATTGAAGTACTTGGACTCACCACTGTTTTTGGCAATGTGCCTGCTGATATGGCGGCAAAAAACGCGCTAATTTTATGTGATCTCGCTGAACAGCACCATGTTCCTGTGACCAAAGGCGTAGCCCGCCCTTGGGTTGGTCCTGAATCTGAATATGCCCATTTTGTACACGGTGACGATGGTTTTGGTAATACTTACCCAGAAGCTTCAAAAAGAGCATTAGACCCACGCTCTTCTGCTCAGTTTATTGTTGATATGGCAAGAGCACATCCAGGAGAAATTACCCTTGTTGCCGTTGGCCCATTAGGTAATTTAGCCCTTGCTCTTCGGTTAGAGCCTGAATTACCTAAACTCATTAAAGGTGTAAGCATTATGGGTGGTGCTGCATTTGTGCCGGGCAATGTAACGCCAGTAGCCGAAGCCAATATTTGGAACGATGCCCATGCTGCAGATATTGTATTTTCTGCTGATTGGGATGTTCACATGTTCGGTTTGGATGTCACTTACGATATTTCATTCCCGCCAACATTTGTGGATGTACTCGAAGAGAAAAACCCAGTATTAGGTGGTTTTGTGCAAAAAGCTGCACAATTCTATATGGATTTTTACTCTCAAGGTCGTGAAGATCGAGTGTGCTTTTTCCATGACGCGTTTCCTATTGCGCATTTAATTGACCCATCACTATTTGGCTTTACCGAAGGCCACATGCGTGTTGCGACTGATCCTTTAAATAAAGGACAAACCGCTTTAGCCCCCGAAGGCAGCACCGCAAGTCCTGATTGGTTAAACGCAAGAAAAGTAAAAGTTGCAACCCAAGTAGATCATCCTAAACTTACAGAGTTATTTATCGATACCTATGCAAGATAATTAACGCTTTCAGCGCCTAAATCGTTTGACGACGTTAACCGCATTAAGGCGCTGATAGGTTGAGATGTATTAGCTAGCTCATCTAAAGAAAAAAATTGTTTATAGTAAAAAATCATTACCTGACTAATTAAGCCATGCTGTGACGTTAAATAAACCCGAACTTCGCAAACAATTTAGAACAAACCGACAAACTCTCAGCGAATTAGAGCAAAATAACGCCTCCCGTTTACTCAACTCCAAAATACAGCAATACTGCTCGAGCTTAAGCTCTCAACCCAAGGTTATTGCAGCTTACCTAGCAAATGACGGAGAACCCAGCCTAACCCCTTTTATTCATTGGGGTTGGGAAAATGAAATGCACCTTGCGCTTCCTGTGATCCACCCTTTTACAAAAGGCTGCATTTTTTTCCAACGTTACCAAAGTTCTACCATTATGCATTACAACAAATTTGGTATTGAAGAGCCTAAATTAAATTGTCATTCGCTGGTACCTTTTCACAACATAGATATAATACTCATGCCTTTAGTGGCTTTCGATGACAATAAAAATAGGTTAGGTATGGGCGGCGGCTTTTACGATAAAAGCCTAGCATTAACATGGAAAAGGAAGCATCGTCCTAAGCTTGTTGGCATAGCGCATACCAACCAATATTGTGATCAAAGATTACCTTGCGAGTCTTGGGATATCCCACTCGACAACATTATTACACCCGACTACCTAATTTAACGTTAAGAAGACTTCATGAACCAATTAGAAAAGAAACAGGCTGTTGCAAATGCCGCGCTCGCTTATGTAGAAAACGATACCGTCATTGGTATTGGTTCTGGTAGCACTGTCAATTGTTTTATCGACGCTTTGGCACCAAATGCAAAAAACATAAAAGCGGCGGTAGCGGCATCTGAAGAGTCAGCCCGTCGACTGACTGATATCGGTATCGAAGTTGTAGATTTAAATGATGTGGATGAACTCTCTATCTATGTTGATGGTGCTGACGAGATAAACGACCACAAACACATGATAAAAGGCGGAGGTGCGGCGTTAACGAGAGAAAAAATAATTGCCGCTGTTGCCAAACAATTTATTTGTATCATTGATGACAGCAAACAAGTTTCAGTACTTGGTGCGTTTCCTCTGCCGATTGAAGTTGTACCTATGGCGCGTTCTTATGTTGCTCGTGAATTGGTCAAGCTTGGTGGCGACCCAGAATACAGAGCAGGTGTTATTACCGATAATGGCAATGTGATCATTGATATACACAATATGAATATTCTTGACCCAAAAGCGCTAGAACAACAGATTAATCACATCCCAGGCGTTGTGACCAACGGCTTATTTGCACTTCGCGGCGCTGATGCTGTGTTAGTTGCATCTGCCCAAGGTATTATCACTTTGTAATTATCCTTAGATAAAATGAGGTTTTACTTTGTTAAATCTCATTTTCCTGATAAATTACACGTATAGACGTCCAGATGGCTCTTTAACTTAAGCGAGTTTGAACATGACCAAAGTTTCTTTACCGAAAGACAAAATCCGAATTCTTCTTTTGGAAGGCCTTCACGAAAGTGCCGTAAATACGCTAAAAGCAAGTGGTTATACTAATATCGAGTACCTCAAAACCTCGTTACCAGAGCACGAGCTAAAAGAAAAAATTAAAGACGTGCACTTTATTGGGATCCGCTCCCGAACACAATTAACCCAATCAGTTATTGATGCTGCGCCTAAATTAGTCGCTGTTGGGTGCTTTTGTATTGGCACAAACCAAGTTGATTTAAATGCAACCCAAGCCCGTGGTATTCCAGTATTTAATGCGCCATTCTCAAATACTCGCTCTGTTGCAGAATTGGTATTAGGCCAGCTTATTGTGCTGTTACGAGGTATTCCTCTACGCAACGCCAAAGCCCATAGAGGCGAATGGCTAAAAAGTGCTGTAGGTTCATACGAAGCCCGAGGAAAAACCCTTGGTATTATTGGCTATGGTCATATTGGTACTCAACTGAGTATTCTTGCTGAACACTTAGGTATGAAAGTTCAATTCTTTGATATTGAAGACAAACTAGTATTGGGAAATGCCACACAAATAAAGCAGCTTGAAACCCTACTCAACACCTCTGATGTTGTGTCTTTACATGTACCAGAAACAGTACAAACACAAAACATGATTGGAAAAGCTGAGCTTGCTGCGATGAAACCGGGAAGCATTCTAATTAATGCCGCTCGTGGTACGGTTATCGATATCGATGCTCTTGTGAATGCTTTGGATTCTGGCCACTTAAATGGCGCTGCAATCGACGTTTTCCCAACAGAGCCTAAGAGCAACGACGAAGCCTTTGAATCGCCGCTATGCCGCTTTGATAACGTTATTCTAACGCCTCATGTTGGCGGTAGTACCCAAGAAGCCCAAGAAAACATTGGTATTGAAGTAGCCGGTAAATTAGCGAAATACAGCGATAATGGTTCTACGCTGTCAGCAGTTAACTTCCCTGAAGTGTCATTACCTAGTCATACAGGTTGTTCGCGCTTACTGCACATTCACCAAAACCGCCCTGGTGTGTTAACCCAAATTAACAATGCCTTTGCTGAAAAGAATATTAATATTGCCGCACAATACCTGCAAACTAACGGCGACGTTGGTTATGTGGTTATTGATGTAGAAGCAGAACACGGTACGGAAGCACTAGAAGAATTACTAAAAATTGATGGCACTATCAAGACACGTAAACTTCATTAAAAATCGTTTATCTTTAACGATAAACGCATCCTTTATATGAACTCCCCCCACTAGTTGGACATTCCAATTACTGGGGGTTTTTATATGCCAAAACACCACATTGAGTTAAAGCTGACTTCTCAAACTGATTATCATCAGAGTAGATAAAGGTGTTATTGAATAATTTGGCTGACTCTTTTCTTTGTGTATCGTCCAGATAATTGTAATCGAGTACAATACCTTTAATGAAAAAGCGACCCATTCTGAGTCGGTCACCGATGTCGCTTATGCGATTATTATTCAAAAAAACCATGGGAATGCCTCTATCAGCCAAAGTGATTGGGACTTGCGTAAAACAGTTGTGCCCTAGCCAAATAGCGGACAACCAGTGCATAAACTTCACACTTTTTGGCAGTTTTGTCAGGTAGTTGTTATCTAGATACAAATAAGCTACGGTTTTGATAAGGCCAATTTCATCGGGCACTTGAGTAAGCTGATTGTTATCCAACCATAGAGAAAATAACCGTGGTAATTTTGCAATCACTTTATAAGCATCACCCTGTGCAATATGGTTATGGCTAAGTCGCAGATCCTGCAATGTTTTCAATCCCCCTAAGCTGTCTGGAAGATCATCTAAACCGTTGTGCGAAAGATCTATGAACTCAAGCGTTAACGATGACAATTGATTAAACGTTTTTTCAAAATCGAGGTTTGGGTTACGAACTAAAGAAAGTTGCGTCAAAGAGCGGCAGTTCTCGATTGTTTTTGGTAATGACGTTAAGTCAAGATCATTAAGGATAAGTACATGTAAATTCGGTAACTGACAGGCTGCGGTAATTGCGTTTGAGATATCGAGATCTCTATTGCCACTGATATTTAGGCTTCTCAGCTCTGTGAGCGATGTCAGGTTTTCTGGTAACTCTTTTGATGATTGAAAGCTTAAGTCTAATCTCCGGTGCGCCTCACTTGAATCAATGGCTGTTGCGGTTTCACCATAATAAGTGCGAGAGGTTTCACAGCCAAAAAGCAAGAATGCAAAAACAAGCATTGATAAGTAGGAAAATAATCGCATCCTAATGCCCCCTCCTACTGGCAGTAACTTCAAATAAGAGTTTGTTTTTTTGGTCAATAGCCCATGGGTATCGCGGTACAAGGCCGAATCCATCGTGGATCCTGTTTTGAGCATAGGCGCCAAGTTTTTGGCTGTTAGTACCTATTTTTCCAGATATTGCTCGGTCTTCATCTTGACGAGCAAATTCGAAAAACAAATTAGCATGGAATAGCTTGTCCCAAGGTTTGGTTGTATACCAAACTCGCTTCCGGCCTTCATCAGAATTTGTTGGATTACTAGGTTCTCTATTAAAATCTGGCTGCGGTGTGAAAAAATCTAAACCAAACCCTACCTGTGTCAGGCTATTGTTTCTAACTTGATTGTACTGAATGGCTAGAGCCCCGGTTTGGCCATAGTCTGTAGCCCCACCTTTCATAAAGCTTTCACGCAAGTCATTGGCAAAGGTAATATGAATAGAGCTGTTTTTGTTTGCAGCCCTTACAATAAGCTTACCTCGTTGCAGGCCAAACTTGCTTAATGAACCAGAGATATTTTCATTGATAATGCCATAACCAACGCCCACAAAGGCTTTGTCTGAATTCTCGCTAAAAAGAGGCGCTGTCACAGACTCACTGAGTGCAGAACCAAGGAGATTTGAATTATCTCCTATACCGACAAGACCAAACCTATCATAGCCAAAGGACCATCCCGTCGTTCCTGCACCGAAACGTCGCGCATGTGCCTGTGCCCAAACTCCTGCACCAAATTCAGCGCCCAAGTTACTTTTTGCTGCTGCGCCAAATGCTAATAAACCTATTCGCGACGTAACATTGTCAGTTCCGAATGTCAGCTCGAAGTTGAGTTTCAAACCACCATGAGTATCGGCATAGCTGTTTTTCGTGGCGACCAGCGTGATCAAAATCAAAATTGTTTGGCAAATTTTTAGAAGGTGTTGTTGCGTCATTTATGTCTCAATGTTGAACCAAAGGCTCCAAGTTTCCAGTGCAATTTACTGATGACTATCGAGGTAGTGTTTGAGTGAACTGAGTTGTGAGTATAAGTGGAATTAACCTTATATACTACTGAAGGGCAAGGCTGCACAGCTCAGCCAAGAAATAACATATATCTTAATCTTGAATGAAATATGAAAAAGCATAGACTGCAGCAAATATCAATACGGTTAGAAGTATAGCTCCCAAAACTGTTAAGCCTCCAAAGCTACTTGCAAAAATAAAGGTTATACCCACGCTAGCTATTGCAATACCAAGCGAACGTTTTGATTTAGAAGTATTTTTTAGTGTAAACATATATCATCCTTTATTAGCACATTATGCGCTGTTTAAAACAACAGCGCATTAAACCTAGACGCTAAAATGCGTCAGCATAAAAAAAAGAAGTGCTACTAGAAACAATCGATGCAGCAGCGAAAATGCCAGCACCAATTGGGTTTGATACAGCTACAGCAAACCCTACAAAAGCTACTGCTGCTCCTATACTAGCACCCCAAGCTGCATTATTACTGATTGCACCATTTACCGCTTTGATTTCATTAATATTTAGTTCTTTCATAAGTATTTCCTTTACATTAATTTTTAAGGCCAGAGTAGTTCTGACAATCAAACACTATAACTAAGCGACAATATTTTAAACTGTCTTGAAGTACTGAAATCAATAAGTGTAAGCAGCACGACTAGCTATGAAGCAAGCGGGTTTTTAACTAATTTAGTGCTCAAAATATAGACATTAATGACAATACCACGGAAACTACACTTCGCTTCTGGTCATACGAAGTTCGTTCAAATTCATAAAGGATACACATACTAGGGTAACGTTTTTACCAACGAAAACGCTACTTCGGCCTAGTTTTATATTACGGATAATGACAGTAACTTAGGTTTCTCAAGTTTGATATAACTGAGTAATGATATCCAGTATTGGTTTAACAAGCTCATTGCTTGAATAAACTATGCGTTTACAAAGCTCTAGTTAACTTGAATCGTAGATTTCAATTAATACAAGGAAAAACAGTATGGAAGAAATAAGTTTTAGCCAATTGCGTGAAGTCAATGGTGGGTTTGGGCCAGCAGGAGCTGGTTTTGGTGCCTTAGTTGGTGGTGTTGGATATTTGGGTAGTGCTGCCACTTCTGGTAGTTTCAGCCTAGGGGGTTTCGGAGCCGCTGTGGGAACTGGCGCTTTATCAGGAGCTGTGGGTGGCCCCGTAGGTTCCTCAGTCGCTCGATATTTACTTCCACGGATTTCATTTGGCGGTGGAATTACGGCTGGCTTTTTTCAAAGTGACGACTAGAGTCGTTTTTAAAATGTTGAAAAAAACTCAGTAACTCTAATTTTGCTCACTTATAAAAGTGGGCTTTTAGGATGATAAATGAAATTGATAACAGTGAGTATTGTCGCTCTATTAGCTGGAGCTGCTATTTCCTTTGGAACTGGTCACTTTGAGTTTTGGATAATATTAACAGTGTCCTTATTACCAATAAATCTCTTACATGGCTTTAAACGTTTTAAAGATTTTCAAAACGACAAATCCAAATATGAAGGGTGGAAATTAATTCTATATCCGCCGGCTATTTTTTTCTTTTTGACACTGACTCATCATATTTGGGTTTAGCGGACTAATGGTCGACTAACTGCAGCAATGGCGAAGCGAAAGAAAAATAAAAACCTATCGCTCGTTCAGACAAAGAGTACCACTATACATTACTATAATGACGAACGTATTGAGCTGAAACTAAAAGGCCTGAGTCCGGTACAATATCGAAAGCAGGCCTTGGTAGCCACTTAGAAATCAGTCCAACTTTATAGGAACACTTCACTAAGGGCGTTTTTTGTATTTATCCAACTAACTCACACTCGGTTTAGAAGAAAGAGTACACCAGTGTAATAGCTGTTTCTGTATCGGTATTTTCTAAATCACCAGCAACATCTGAGTTATGATCAACACGAAACGCGACTTTTAATGATAATCCGCCACTAATTTGCGCAGATAACGCCGTTTCAGAGCGAGTACTTGTGTTTTCAGATCCCGCTTCTGTAGATAAGGTTTGAGTGAACTTAGCTGTATCAGAAATAAACCAATTGTACGCAGCAGAACCACGAACAACAAAGAACTTATTAGTTTCAACAGGGGTTAGCTCATCAGTTTCTTGCTCGCGCTGAAATGTATAACCAGGACCAATGCTGTATTCCAATGAACTTTTCTCATTTTCCCATACTTTTTGGCTCCAACCCAGAGCAGCAGTACCTTGATAATCAAATGCGCCTAGACGGTTATCTTCATAGCTTAAAAAACCAAAGATACGATTATTTGGATTAGCTAACTTATAATTAGCTTGGCCTGATGCATAAAAACGCTGAGCGGAAACATCTGTTTCTTCAACACCGTTATCATCTTCAGTGGTATCTTCGCGATATAAGGCTTCAAAGATGTAATCATTTTCCCACTTTTTAAGCTTATGCTTAGCAGTTAAACCGCCATTAAGTGAAGTAGTTTCGGTGTTACCCGTAGTTAAGTTAAGTCCAAACTCACCATCGAGTGTAAAACCTTTGTCTTCTGGTGCTTCTTGTGCCAATGCTGGCATTGCCAATACAACAGCAGTGCTAAGTAGTAATTTTTTAAACATTATGTGTGTCCTAACAAAGTATTAAAAGTGTGCATTCATTATAGCGCGGTATGTTATCGCGGCCTTTTGTTTAGTCAACTAAAAGAACTGATAAACTAGAGAAACCGAGGTTCTCGTATCAACCGCTGCGATATCGGTTCCCGGAGAGGAGTTATGTGCAACGATAAAAGACAGCTGCATAGATAAGTCGTCAATGACTTTAGTCGACAATGATGTCTCTGAACGAGATTGAGTCAATACCTTACCTGCTGCGGTAGTTAGCAATTGACGTAGCCGTGCTCCTGAGGACCACTGGTATATAAATTCAGCCGTACCTCTAATTATTACGCCTGATGTGTCTTCATCTTCTTCATCAATGGGTTTGGCATAGTTATAACCCGGTCCAATACTGTATCTAAAGCTGGTACTTTCGGATTGTAACTTTATTCTTGCCCACCCAGCCGCGACAGAACCTTGCTTATCAAAGCCGTCAAAACGATTGTCTTCGTAATCGGCGAATAAGAAAACCCGTTTATCGGGGTCAAGGAGTTTATAATCAGCTTCTAAACTAAGGTTAAACCGTTGTGCACTTGTAACTGAACGTTCTTGAGAGTCAGAACGAGTGCGAGTGTAATTAGATTCAATAGTATATCGGTTGCTCCAATTAAGCATTTCATGATCAGCAACTAGATTACCGCTTAGCGACGTCGTATCACTATTTCCCGATGCAGAAATTATCCCAATTTCGCCTTCAAGAGAAAAGTCAGGTTCACTATCAGCATTTCTATGTGTAGGAAAATCTGCTGCATAAAGGGAGCCAATATTTTTGCGCTTGGCATCGACATTGGTTGCCCACCCCAAAAGGAGCAAAAAAGTCAAAATTAACGATAAAAATTGATTCATGGTAATAAACGCAATAATGGTATTAAAAAAAACTCTGTAGCATTTTAGCTTCGTTGTAACTCGATTCAATGACATCTTTCATTTCATCTTCGCCTTTTTGCCAAAGTGAAATTTCGGGCTCCAAGGAAGAAACATCCACAAATCGAGGATCTTTATAGTAATGAAATGTCATTTTTATTGCTAATTGTAATGTTTTAGCATCGTTGTCTAGCTTTTTATTCTGCACAGAAAAAACTGTACCAATTGGCCGACATATTTTTGGAGGTAACCCCCATACTTCACAAATTGCGCCATTTGCATTGGCGAATGTAAAGCCCAATTCAGCCCGTTGCGCATGCCAAGGTAAAGATAGCTTTTTCTGGTTAATATAGCGTTCATAGCTACTCTCAAAATGCGCAGCGATCACCATTTCACTTAATCGGCTCATTATACCCAGAACAAAAAAACGCTCAGCGCCTCTTACTCGCTTAGACTTAGCAATCTCTTTTGCTAAAACACCTCTAAACAAACTATCTAACCATAATTGATCAGTATCTAACAGGTTTGATTCAAATTGCTTTTTTGCGCAACTCATTGCTTCAGCTATAGCTAAATCATACACGGCTTCACCGCCCATAATAGAAACCGCTTTTTGTACTGTTTCAACCTGCTGAGAAAATCGGAAAAACGCGCTATTGGCTAGACGTAACAATTTAGCACTTAAAATAGGATCGGTTGCTATTACTTTTGCTAAATCAGAAAACTCAGAACGGGGATCATCCAAAACTTCTCGAAGTTTGGTACACACTTGAGGTAATGAAAATGTATTAGTTGCGGCAGATACCACATCGCTAATTTTCATCTAATGGCCTTATTTCAAAATAAATCTTGTTGCTTTTGACTGTCAGTATCGTTCACGTTTGACAGTTTGTCTTTTTTTATTTGCCTCGCAAGAGCGGAACGTTTACGTCGAAAGCACGCTTTAACAATAACTCGTTTAGTTGCATCATCAGCTTGATGCCAATACAGCCTTTCGTCCCGTGTCCGAAAACAGCCAAGACAAAGGCCTTTTGGTCCACTTTCGCATATATCAACACACGGACTGGAAACCGAAAACAACTCTATTTGAGAAGGTACATTCGACATTATAGCCTACGGTATTAACAATGTTTTTACAATGAAAAAAGGCAACCGAAGTTGCCTTTTTAGACTTTATTTTTTCTTGGCTTTCTTATTCGGTAAATCGGTAATACTACCTTCAAAGATTTCCGAGGCCAGACCAATTGATTCATTCAATGTTGGGTGAGCGTGAATAGTCAATGCAACATCTTCTGCATCAGCGCCCATTTCAACAGCTAAACCAATCTCACCTAGCATTTCACCGGCATTAGTACCCACTAGTGCACCACCAATAACGCGACCGGTATCTTTTTCAAAGATCATCTTAGTCATACCATCAGTTGCAGCAGATGCGATTGCTCTACCAGAAGCAGACCAAGGGAAAACAGCCGCTTCGTAGTTAATGCCCTGTTCTTTCGCTTCTTTCTCAGTTAAACCTACCCATGCCATTTCAGGCTCTGTGTAAGCAACACTTGGAATACAACGAGGATCAAAGAAATGCTTTTGTCCGGCAATAACTTCAGCCGCAACGTGTGCTTCGTGAACCGCTTTATGCGCAAGCATAGGTTGGCCAACCAAATCACCAATTGCATAGATATGAGGAACGTTTGTACGCATTTGCTTATCAACGTCAATGAAACCGCGATCGCTTACCGCAACACCTGCAGTTTCAGCACCAATCAATTTACCGTTTGGTGTACGACCAACAGCAACCAATACTTTGTCATAACGTACCGCTTCCGCAGGCGCTTGTTTACCTTCAAATGACACATACAAACCGTCATCTTTAGCTTCAACTGCAGTGACTTTAGTTTCAAGCATAATGTTGAAACGGTCTTTTACTGTTTTGCTGTAAACTTTAACAATGTCTTTATCCGCTGCAGGAACTAGCTGATCTAAGAATTCAACAACGTCGATTTTTGAACCTAGTGCGTCGTATACCGTACCCATTTCTAGACCGATAATACCGCCACCAAGTACCAACATTTTTTCAGGTACATCTTTAAGTTCAAGTGCGCCTGTTGAATCAATTACGCGATCATCTTCTGGGATGAACGGCAAGCTAACTGGCTCTGAGCCCGCTGCAATAATTGCATTGTCGAAAGTAATCGTAGTTTTGCCTTCAGGGCCTTCAACTTCAACCGTGTTAGGACCAGTAAATTTACCGTAACCCACAACGTGCTTAACTTTACGCATTTTCGCCATGCCACCAAGACCATTGGTAAGCTGGTTAATTGAATCGTCTTTGTAGGCGCGAATTTTGTCTAAATCAATTTTAGGTTCGCCAAAGCTCACACCATGGTGGTCCATGTGCTTCGCTTCTTTAATGACTTTAGCAACGTGAAGTAGTGCTTTAGATGGGATACAACCCACATTCAAACATACACCACCTAATTTGCCACGAGAATCAACAACCACTGTGTCAATACCCAAATCCGCCGCGCGAAACGCTGCGCTATAACCACCAGGACCGCCGCCTAGCACTACTAATTGTGTCTTTATTTCGCTCATCGTGACCTCAAAATTTGTTCTGTAAAAAGTAACTTAGGTGGCAAAGAAACCTTTGCCACGGCACAGGCAACCCTGTGTATTACATGATTATGTGTCTTAAATCGCCAAGTACTGTCGACAAGTGAACAGCAAAACGCGCTGCTAACGCTCCATCGATAACTCTGTGATCGTAAGAAAGTGAAAGCGGTAACATTAGTCTAGGCTCAAATTCTTTACCATTCCATTTCGGCTTCATTTCACTCTTAGATACACCTAAAATAGCAACATCTGGCGCATTAACGATTGGCGTAAACGCAGTTCCACCAATACCGCCTAGGCTTGATATAGTAAAGCAGCTGCCTTGCATATCGCCAGCTTTTAACTTGCCATCACGGGCTTTAACGCTGATGTCAGTTAATTCTTGAGAAAGTTCTTTAATGCCTTTTTTGTCAACATCACGCACAACAGGAACCACTAGGCCACCTGGTGTTTCAACAGCAATACCAATGTGAATGTATTTCTTTTGAATAAGGCTTTCACCTGACTCAGATAAAGAACTATTAAACACAGGGTATGTTTTCAGTGCATCAGCCACTGCTTTCATCATAAACACAAGTGGGGTAATTTTAAGCCCAGTTTTGCGCTTAGCGGCAATGGCATTTTGATCTTTTCTGAACGACTCTAAATCAGTAATATCCGCTTCTTCAAATTGCGTAACGTGTGGAATTGTTACCCAGTTTCTATGTAGGTTTGGCCCACTTAGTTTTTGAATGCGTGTTAATGGAATCTCTTCCACTTCACCAAATTTACTGAAATCAACCTTAGGCTGAGCAAGCACTTGTAAACCAGAACCGCCACCCGCTGGTGCACTTGATTTTGGCTTCGCTAATTCTTGCTTAACAAAGTTTTGAATGTCTTCTTTAAGTACGCGGCCTTTAGGGCCAGTAGCAGAAACAAGGCCTAAATCTACGCCAAACTCACGAGCAATACGGCGAACAGACGGAGACGCATGAGCTTTACCCGACTGTTTTGTTGGTGCAGAAGTCACTGGCGCAGGTTTCGCTGCAGCTGGTGCTGCTGGAGCACTTGGTGCAGCGGCAACAGGAGCGGCTGCTGCAGCGGGAGCCGCCGTAGGTGCACTACCCATTACCTTCAATTTACACACCACATCGCCTTGAGATACCTTGTCACCTTGCTTGATAAGCATTTTTGTCACAACACCTTTTTTCGGTGAAGGTACATCCATGGTTGCCTTATCAGTTTCAAGTGTAATTAGGCCGTCTTCAGCACCGATAGTATCGCCTTCAGCAACAAGAATTTCGATAACGTCTACGTTCTCATCACCGCCAATATCTGGCACGGTAACATCTATTTCTTCTTCAACAGCAGGAGCTGGGGCCGGTGCGGCTGCTACAGGCGCTTCGGCCGGAGCTGGCGCTGGAGCCGCTGCGGGTGCAGACGCTTCAGCAGCAACTGGTGCTGACTCAGCACTACCGGCGACTTCAAGAGTAAGTACTAGACTTCCCTCGCTCACTTTGTCGCCTTCTTTAACTGCTAGGCTCACTACTTTACCGCCTTGTGGAGCAGGTACATCCATAGTGGCTTTGTCAGTTTCTAGGGTAATCAAACCGTCTTCTGCTTCTACGGTATCACCTACCGCAACCAGAAGTTCAATGACGTCAACTTCAGCTGAATCGCCAATATCAGGTACAGTTACTTCAACAGTAGATGCACTTGCAGCTGGAGCCGGAGCAGCAACGGCTGGCGCTTCAGTTTGAGGCGCGTCTGCAACAGGCGCTTCTGCCGGTGATGAAGCACCCGCAGCAGCCAACATTGCAAGTAAATCGCCTTCTTTAATTTTGTCACCAACAACAACCTTCAGT
Source organism: Alteromonas sp. 5E99-2 (assembly GCF_017368475.1). GTDB lineage: Bacteria > Pseudomonadota > Gammaproteobacteria > Enterobacterales > Alteromonadaceae > Alteromonas_F. The sequence continues at coordinate 113,170 of NZ_JAFNJE010000011.1, read as the reverse complement.
TCAGACACTGTACCTGCGAAAGGTGCAGGAATGTCCATACTGGCTTTGTCGCTTTCAACAGTAACCAAAGACGCTTCGGCTTCAACTTCTTCACCAACTGCAACACACAGTTCAATAACTTCAACTTCTTCGCCGCCAACATCTGGCACTAGAACTTTTTGAATATCAGACATCTATTAAGATTCCTTATCTAGCCGCAACTTAAGCGTAAAGTGGGTTAAGTTTGTTCGTATCGATGTTAAAGCGTTTAATCGCTTCAGTAACAACTTTACGTTCAACTTCACCACGGTTAGCTAATTCATACAAAGACGCAACGACTACGTAAGCCGCATTCACTTCGAAATGTGTACGCAAGTTAGCACGGCTATCACTGCGGCCAAAACCGTCAGTACCTAAACAACGATAATCTGTATCGATGAATGCGCGAACTTGATCTGAATAGCCTTTAATGTAATCGGTAGCCGCAATAGCTGGACCTGCGTCTTTGGTGATCACAGAACCGATATGCGCTACTTTTGGTGCAGCTTCTGGGTTAAGCATATTCCAACGTGTGACTTCTTGACCTTCACGTGCTAGCTCGTTGAACGAGGTTACAGAGTAAACATCAGAAGAAACGTTGTAATCTTCACTCAAGATTTGAGCAGCTTTACGTACTTCATTTAAAATCGTACCCGAGCCCATTAACTGAACGTTAGCTGTCGCTTTTTTCGCTTCAACACGCTCAAGTTTATAAATACCCTTGATAATATCCGCAGCAACATCATCACCTTCAGGCATAGCTGGGTGCTGGTAGTTTTCGTTCATTAAAGTCATGTAGTAGAAAACGTTTTCGTTCTCACCGTACATGCGACGTAAACCGTCTTGAACGATAACAGCCACTTCGTAACCGTAAGTTGGGTCGTAAGTCACACAGTTAGGAATTAAATTCGCTTGAACATGTGAATGACCATCTTGGTGTTGTAAACCTTCACCATTTAGCGTTGTACGACCTGCAGTAGCACCTAATAAGAAACCACGTGCTTGGCTATCGCCCGCTGCCCATGCTAAGTCACCAACACGTTGGAAACCAAACATTGAGTAGTAAATGTAGAAAGGAATTGTTGTTGCGTTACACGTAGAGTAAGACGTACCAGAAGCAACCCAAGATGCCATTGCACCTAATTCGTTAATCCCTTCTTGTAATACTTGGCCTTTTTTGTCTTCGCGATAGTAAGCAACTTGGTCAGCATCTTGAGGAACGTATTTTTGTCCTTCATTTGCGTAAATACCCACTTGGCGGAATAAGCCTTCCATACCAAAAGTACGTGCTTCATCAGGAATGATAGGCACTACACGCTTACCAATTTTCTTGTCTTTAAGTACGGCGTTTAGTACGCGAACAAATGTCATAGTTGATGACACTTCACGGTCACCAGAACCTTTAAGAATTGCATCAAATGCTTTTAGCTCTGGAACTTCTAATTGCTCTTCAGCTTGCTCACGACGTTGAGGTAAGTTACCACCTAAGGCTTCGCGACGAGCTTTCATGTACTTGTACTCTTCGCTGTCTTCAGCAAACTTGAAGTAAGGTAAGTCAGCAATATCCGCATCGGCAACAGGAATATCAAAACGATCGCGGAATTCTTTAATTGAATCAACGTCCATTTTCTTAACGTTGTGCGCAATGTTTAACGCTTCGCCAGATGAACCTAAACCGAAACCTTTTACTGTTTTCGCGAGGATAACCGTTGGACGACCTTTAGTGTCCATGGCTTTTTGATATGCCGCGAATACTTTAACTGGATCGTGACCACCGCGGTTTAAGCGGTAGATGTCTTCGTCAGACATATTTGCAACAAGTGCCGCTGTTTCAGGGTACTTGTTAAAGAAGTTTTCACGAGTGTACTTGCCGCCTTTCGCTTTACAGTTTTGGTATTCACCGTCTACTGTTTCGCTCATTAGCTGTAAAAGTTTACCTGACGTATCACGGGCAATTAATGCATCCCAGTATGAGCCCCAAATAACTTTAACCACTTCCCAGCCTGCGCCGCGGAATGTACCTTCAAGCTCTTGAATGATTTTGCCGTTACCACGTACCGGGCCATCAAGACGTTGTAGGTTACAGTTAATAACGAATGTTAAGTTATCTAAACCTTCACGAGACGCTAAACCAATAGCACCTAATGATTCTGGCTCATCTGTTTCACCGTCACCTAGGTAACAGTAAACACGTTGACCTGAACAATCTTTAATACCACGGTCTGTTAAATACTTTAAGAAACGCGCAGTGTATATTGCCTGCAATGGACCTAAGCCCATAGAAACCGTAGGGAACTGCCAGTAATCTTTCATCAAGTGAGGGTGAGGATAAGAAGATAGACCTTCGCCATCACACTCTTGACGGAAATTATTCAACTGCTCTTCAGTTAAGTTTCCTTCAACGAAAGAACGGGCATAAATACCTGGAGAAATATGGCCTTGAGAAAAAATAAAATCGCCGCCGCTTTCAGCAGTTGGCGCTTTAAAGAAGTGGTTGAAACCCACATCGTATAACATTGCTGAAGAAGCAAATGAACCAATGTGACCACCAAGCTCTAAATCTTTCTTAGACGCGCGTAATACAATCATTAATGCGTTCCAACGGATCACATTTCTGATTTTCCTTTCTAGCGTTTGGTCGCCAGGCATTGTTGGCTCTTGGCCTACAGGAATAGTATTAATGTACGCAGTTGTTGCGTCGTAAGGAAGGTGAGCACCATTACGGCGGGCTTTTTCGATCAGCGATTCTAATAAAAAGTGTGCGCGCTCAACACCTTCGGTTTCAAGCACTGATTCAAGCGAGTCAAGCCATTCCTGTGTTTCTTGCGGATCCACATCGTGGTGCATCTTTTCACTCATATTACTGTCCTATTTTAGTCGTCTCTATACGCCGCAACGCTCGTTGTACACGGGTGTCGCGTTGATTAATTTGTAACAGCGTTTCTTCAATAAACGCCAAGTGACTATTACTAGCCTGTCGAGCCGTATCAGGATTCCCTGTTACTATGGCATCAACAATCTCTTTTCGTTGTGTGGAAAGTGTTGCTCCCACATCAACAGACTCACTTAGTAGATTCAAGTTCCGTTCAATGTTATCTACTAACATGGCTCGCATGGTACGCATCACATGAAGCAATACTGCATTGTGCGCTGCTTTCGCCATGGTCATGTAAAACTCGCCTAGCGCTTCGGCTTGTTGCCTCGTGCTTGCTGCTTTACAAGGTTCGTTCAATGTATCTAATGCGACTGACAACCTACGGTAATCGTCTGGTTGCCCTCGCAGAGCCGCATAATAGGCAGCCATGCCTTCTAACGCATGTCTAAATTCCAAAAGGTCAAATTGTGCTTCAGGTTTACTCGTCACTAGCGCCATCAGCGGGTCGGTCATTGCAGCATTTAATTGCTTACTAACGAAAGTCCCACCACCTTGTTTGCGCTCGACTAATCCCTTTGCCTGAAGATTACCCATTGCTTCCCTTAAAGAAGGCCTAGACACATCAAAACGCAAAGCAAGCTCACGTTCGGACGGTAATTTACAGCCAGCAATAAATGACCCATCCAAGATCATTGCTTCTAGTTTGTCAGTAATCACATCAGATAAACGTTGACGTTCTTGACGCATAAAAATAGAAGCCCTTCTTTATATTTGTTGATGACATCATTGCCTTCCAACAAATGGTATTACCAATTTACCTTTTAACTAGTTTAAAAGATTTTGTTAACACGCTCAAATTTGAATGTGATTTTCTTAACGTTAAATGTACATAAAATTTTAAATCCCGCTAATTTAGCGGGATAGAGAATAAACCGAGACAAATTGGTACGATGACTACAAAACACCAAAAACGGTTAATAAAGATACAACAACAAGAATAAACGTCATATTTCGTTTCGCAAGTTTTACTAAAATGCCGGGCTCTAGTAATGGATCAGATTCAGCGTCTTCTTTAGTGGGCAATATTTCAGATGCAGCAGAAACTCTTGTAATAACCGACACCGCACTTTCGGCAAAAGAAAATAAGGTGCTTGTCCACACTGTAATGCCATTGGCAAAATTACCCACTAACAACATACCCAAAGAACAAATACGCACAGGTACCCAATCAACCCAATGCCTTACTGTTCTGATTGCCTTTACCGAAAAATCGTTATCTTTACAGCAAAACTCAAAACCTTCTCGCACTAAAGTGTAAAAAACCGCTCCGGGTGCACCGAATAGAACAAAGGCTATCACCACACCGCCATAGTATTGGTAGTTTAACCACACTAGGCGCAAACCAAACGAAGGTGCTTGATCCGGTTGAGTGTCACAATGACCCATAGCCTGACTATGTAAATAACACCCGTCCAAATCCCCTCGACTGGCCGACTGTATAAAACACTTATAAGTGTTTCGCAGCGTTTGGCTACCTAAACAAACAAATAAAACAACGATTTCAACCACGAAAGCAATAAGGTTACCCGGTAAGAGGTTCAAGATTAACGATGTAGTAAAAGCGGGAATGAGTGCTACTAATAACCAATACACACTGCCGCTATCATTAGACAACCATTCTTTTGCATTTAGCCAAGAATAATAACGCTCTGCGTATCGCTCGCCTTGAAAGTGGTTTAATTTTACTGTTACACGCTCTAACGCTAGCGCACTCAGTAGTGCAAGAATAGTCATAAAACTCCAAACTTTTGTTCAACATTGTCACAATACGCATTCGCAGACTTACTGTCTACTTTTCAACCAACCCAGTTCTAAAACGGCACCAATCAAAATGACGACCTGGGTCGGTCTTTCGCCCCGGCGCTATATCGCTGTGACCTACTATGCGCCCTAACGTAACAGCCGGATAGTCTTTCATAATCTGTTTTGTGATGTTAATTAAAGACGCATATTGCGCGTCGGTAAATATATGGTCATCAGTGCCTTCCATTTCAATGCCAATAGAAAAATCGTTACAGCAATTACGTCCTTGAAAGCTTGATTTTCCGGCATGCCATGCGCGGTGTTTAAACTGCACAAATTGCAAAACCTTGCCTGTGCGTTCGATTAAACAATGAGCCGACACGCGCACCCCTTCAATTTCTTTATAAAAAGGGTGAACACGGGAATCTAAATCACCTTGAAAAAAACGCACAATATCACCACTACCAAATTGTCCCGGAGGGAGTGAGATATTATGGATCACCAATAAAGACACATCGTTTTCATCTGGACGTTCGTCAAAATGGGACGACGGTATCCACTCTATTGGTATTTGTGTACTTGTTGTATTGCTCATGTTTTATTATATTCGTTCGCCACAGGCTTTTTGTTTTTATGCGCTTCGCGATTGCCACACGTTAACCTTAGGAACATTGTTATGTCTTATGAAGACGACCCCAATTCGAATGCCGATACTACCTCAAACACTCGTCCACAACCAGCCGCAAAATGGATGGCGCTGTGCGCATGGATAAGTGCATTAGGCTTGTGTGTGTGGGCGTTTTCAGGTTTGCTTGAAAAACAAACCAACCCCAATCAATACGTACAATCCAGTGTATCAGGGCAGCAAGTCGAAGTGCGTTTAAAAAGAAACAGGCAAGGACACTATGTTGCAAAAGGCAAGATAAACGGCGAAACAGTCACTTTCTTGGTAGACACAGGTGCGACCAATGTTTCCATTCCTGCGCACCTTGCCAATAAACTCAGCGTTAGCCCCCAAGGCTATGGCATATCAAGTACGGCCAATGGCGATGTAGAAATTGCATTTACCACCATAAATACCCTTCAATTAGGCGACATTCAACTGAATCAGGTTTCAGCGTCTATTAATCCAGGAATGCAAGACGACAAAATACTGCTTGGAATGAGTGTACTGAGCCAGTTAGAGTTTACTCAAAAGCAAGACTGGCTTATTCTGCGCACGTTTTAATTCATTCTTCATTAATAAGGCAAGGCGCAGTCATGGCAGCAATACAACACAAACCCACTCATAGCGACATCCAAAAACACGTTAGAGACGCGCTGCGAGAAGATTTAGGTGGGCGCGTAAATAACCATGACGACATTACTGCTTCGCTAATACCAGCACAGCAAACTGCCAAAGCCACCATTATTACCCGCGAAGACATGGTGATGTGTGGGCTAGATTGGGTGTATGCAACTTGTCAACAAGTCGACAGCACAATTAAAATTACTGCCCATGTTAAAGACGGCCAACGAGTGTCGGCTAACGCAGTATTGTTCACACTCATAGGTAATGCCAGAGCATTATTAACTGCAGAGCGCACAGTATTAAACTTTGTACAGTTTTTAAGTGCTACAGCCACCACAACCTATAATTACGTACAATACATAAAACACAGCCAAACTCGGTTACTAGACACCCGCAAAACCATACCGGGTTTTCGATTAGCGCAAAAATACGCGGTTGCCTGTGGTGGAGGCATTAACCACAGAGTGGGTGTATATGACGCGTTTTTAATTAAAGAAAACCACATTGCCGCTTGTGGTGGTATTACAGCTGCCGTTAACCAAGCAAAAATACTAGCGCCCAACAAACCCCTTGAAGTAGAAGTAGAAACCTTTACCGAGCTTGAAGAAGCCACATTAGCAGGCGCAGACATTATTATGCTGGACAATTTTTCCACAGAACAGGTCAAAAGCGCAGTAGCCTTTGTAAACGGCCGTTGTAAACTGGAAGTGTCTGGCAATATTACTCATCACAGGCTAACAGAGCTGTGTAACACAGGTGTTGATTATATTTCATCTGGCGCACTCACAAAAACAGTACAAGCCATTGATTTATCAATGCGTTTAAATATAACTAAATCGTAAATTTATTCGTTTTATATTTGCCATTTTTGCAAAAACACAACTAAAGTAAATTGCATACGCTAATACTCATTTTCGATTTATTAAGTGTATTTAAACAAAGGTATTAATATAAATACTTGTCAGATGGTTATTTGTTTCTAATACTTGATACATGCCGAGGCGTGCATAAGCACTGCTACAAGGTATTTTTCAACAACCTAATGTGAACTTATATACGCACAACTTAACGGTGCACCTGGAGAGATGTTTATGACTATGTCAAAAGTAAAAACCAACCAAAACCAAAAAGGTTTTACCCTAATCGAATTGATGATTGTTGTTGCGATTATTGGTATTTTGGCTGCAGTAGCTTTGCCTGCTTATCAGACTTATACCAATAAAGCGACATTCTCTGAAGTGGTTAATGCCTCTTCTGCAGCAAAAACTGCAGTAGAAGTATGCTTTCAAGTAACTAATGATATTACAGCATGTGACGGTGGTGTCGAAGGTATTCCTAGTGACGTAAATGCTACTGACGATTTGGTAGGCCTTACAACTCTTGATGGCGTTATTACAACAACAGGTAGAACAAACTCTCCTGTTGACGGTGATACATTTAGACTAACACCTCAAATAAATGGTGGAGCTATAACTAGTTGGGATGATTTATGTAGCGATGGTCAACTTTGTTAAGAAAAGTTAATAGAAATTTGCAATATTAAAACAAGTGCCCACATTTTAGTGGGCATTTTTAATATAGAGATATTATGGCGAAATCAAATTATACATTTAACTGGGTGGGTTCTGACCGTTCAGGAAAATCCCGGAAAGGCAAGATAGTTGCTGCAAGTGCGATAGAAGCCAAAAACTTACTACGCCGACAAGGTGTATCAGCGAAAAGTGTAAGAAAACAGCAAAAATCCCTATTTAATCGCCCCAAAAAAATCAAATCAGCCGATATTTCTATTTTTACCCGTCAAATGGCAACCATGCTTGGGGCCGGTGTTAGTCTCCTTCAGTCACTTGAAATGATTGCTTCTGGTATGGCTAACGAAACAATGCGAGTGTTGATACTGGAAATAGCAAGTGAAGTAAAAGCAGGAGGTATGTTATCCGTCGCCTTGAGAAAACACCCTAATTACTTCGATGACTTGTACTGTGACTTGGTGAAAACTGGTGAACAAGCAGGCTCGTTAGAAATAATATATGACCGCATTGCAACCTACAAAGAAAAATCTGAAGCGCTAAAGTCGAAAATCAAAAAAGCCATGTTTTATCCCATTGGCGTACTAGTCGTCGCTTTTATTGTAACCACTATATTATTAGTTTTCGTAGTCCCTCAGTTTGAAGAAATTTTCGCCGGTTTCGGCGCTGAATTACCTGCTTTCACACAGCTTGTGATTGGCATTTCACGATTCTTGCAGGCTTATGGTTTGTATTTTGCCGTAGCATTAATTGTTGGAGGTTATCTGTTTGGTCGCGCTTACAAAAAATCACGAAAATTACGAGACTCACTGGATGTTAAAATATTAAAAATACCTGTTATTGGTGAAATACTACAAAAGGGCGCTATTGCCCGTTATGCTAGAACCCTGTCTACTACTTTTGCCTCTGGCGTTCCTTTAATTCAGGGCCTTGAATCGGCTGCAGGAGCGTCTGGTAACGCAGTGTATCGAGATGCCATTATGTTTGTTCGCTCTGAGGTGTCTAGTGGTATGCCTATGAATTCTGCTATGCGTACTACTGATGTATTCCCTGATATGGTGAGCCAAATGGTAGCCATAGGGGAAGAGTCAGGCTCTGTAGATGATATGCTCAGTAAAGTAGCCAGCATCTATGAAGCTCAAGTAGATGACATGGTAGATGGCTTAACTAGTTTACTTGAGCCCATGATCATGGCCGTATTAGGTGTAGTAATTGGCGGCCTCATCGTTGCTATGTACTTACCTATATTCCAATTAGGTAATGTAGTTTAAAATAAGGTTATTTTTTCATGACATCATTTGATGTGTTTTTCGACACATTTTTTTCAGTTCCTTGGTTTTTTTATTCCGTTATTATTGTAGTGAGTTTAATGGTAGGCAGTTTTTTAAACGTGGTTATTTACCGCTTGCCTATTATGATGGAACGCAGCTTTAAATATGAATGTAATGCCTATTTTAATGCAGATGAAAATGAAGCAGCTAATGCAAAAAATGTAGCTGCGCCACAAGACACCTTTAATTTAGCCAAGCCCGATAGCACCTGCCCTCATTGCAAACATGCTATTCGGGCTTGGGAAAATATTCCTGTTGTCAGTTACCTGTTTTTAAAAGGCAAATGCAGTCAATGTAAAAGCCCGATATCTGTTCGTTATCCTTTAGTCGAATTAACCACGGCTTTACTTAGTTTGTGGGTTGCCTACTTTTTTGGCCCAGGATACGCCGCGTTAGCCGCGGTACTGGTAACCTGGTTTTTAATTGCTATGAGCGGTATTGATTTAGATACCATGTATTTACCCGACCAGCTTACCTTACCTCTGCTATGGTTTGGTTTAGCACTGAGTTTAGCCGGTGATAATGGACTATTTATTTCACCTAGCGACGCGATTTTAGGCGCGATTTTTGGTTATTTAAGCCTATGGTCGATTTATTGGCTGTTTAAATTGATTACAGGTAAAGAAGGCATGGGCTATGGCGATTTTAAACTACTCGCCGCCTTAGGCGCCTTTACTGGTTGGCAAGGGCTACCCATTATCATATTACTATCGTCTTTGGTTGGCGCAGTGGTAGGTATTACCATCATAGTGACCCAAAACAAAGACAAAAATTTACAAATTCCCTATGGCCCTTACCTTGCGGCAGCAGGTTGGCTTACCTTAATGTATGCGCAGCCCATTACCGACTTGTATTTTAGCTACGTTTTTGGGGTGTAGTGAGTGTCATCGTGTTTTAGCATTGGTTTAACAGGCGGGATAGGCAGTGGAAAATCCACTGTGTCGAAACTGTTTGTAAATAATGGAATAACTCTAGTAGACGCAGACCAAATTGCCCGAGATGTAGTAGCTGCCGGTCAACCTGTACTCAACGACATTGTTCATACCTTTGGCAAAGAGGCACTATTAAGTGATGGCAACCTCAACCGCAATCATTTGCGCCAATGTGTATTTTCAGACCCCAGCAAAAAACAATGGTTAAACCAAACCTTGCACCCGCTAATTCGCAGCGAAATGCTCTCGCAAATGAACAAGGCTAAATCATCTTATTGTATTGTTGATGTGCCTTTATTAACTGAAAATAAAATGAGCGAATTGTTTCATCGGGTGCTTGTGGTTGATTGTGCAGTAGCAACACAAATGCACAGAGCTATGGCAAGAGATAATGCCACTGAAGAAGGTATTCAACACATTATAGAGGCACAAGCTACTCGAGAACAGCGACGGGCCATTGCCAACGACGTTATTACCAATGAAAGTACATTGCAGGCGCTCGAAAAGCAGGTAATAGAGCTTCACCATTTGTATATAAAAATGGCGGCTTCTGTTTCAGGTTAACTTATACACTCGTCACACGTTAATTTAGACCCTTAGCAATACTAAAACACTTGGTGAAAACCGCGGTTAGCGGTAAGCTTGTCATAAATCAATTAGATAGACATAACTATGCCAGTGTACGAATTTCCATTAAATGAAAAAATGCGCAATTATTTGCGTATTGAAGACTTAATGGCAAACATTACACTGACAAGTTCATCGTCGTCTTCTCGTCTTCACATTCAGTTTTTTGAGCACTTGTTTACCCTTCTCGACTTATTAGAGCGAATTGATATTCGCGGTGATGTCATTAAAGACCTTGATGCCCAAGAACGCAACTTGGTGATTTGGTCACAACATCCGAATATCGACAACACTGCGCTTTCTACAACCCTTAAAGCCGTTATTCAATGTCGAGACGGATTAAAAACAGCGGGTAAACCCGGTAGTGAACTAAAGTCCGATGGCTTTTTGCAATCCATTCGCCAGCGTTTTGCCATACCTGGCGCGACCTGTAGTTTTGATTTGCCTCAACTTCATTTTTGGTTGGGGAAATCTGACGAAGCGCGAAGTAAGGATATAAATACTTGGTTAAGCTCTGTGATATTAGTCAGCGACGCCATTAGCATGCTGTTGGGCCTTTTACGCCAGCGCAGTCAATTTGTAGATGTAGTAGCAAAAACTGGGTTTTACCAAGGTAATGCAGACGATAAAAATGTATTGATTCGAATAAAAATGCCGCCCAAAGCAACTGTATACCCAACCTTAAGTGGGAATAAGTATCGCTATGCGCTGCGTTTTATGGAAATGGAAGCGGGGCAAAGTATTGCGTCCGGTTCAGAAGTCACTTTTAGCATGGCAGCATGTAAGTAAATGAATGTTTCTTGTCCTACCTGTTCACAAAAAGTTGAGTGGTCTAGCCGCTCTGAATTTCGTCCTTTCTGTAGTAAACGTTGTCAAATGATTGATTTAGGCGACTGGGCAGAAGAGCAACACACCATAGCGGGTAAACCAGCAATAGACCCAAATGAGATGTCAGATGACGAATTAGCTGCGTTCATTAAGACATTCGACAAACAATAAAGAGCATACATAACGTGAGTAAAATTAATCAGTGTTTAATTGTTGGCGGTACCCACGGAAATGAAATGAGCGGTTTGGCAGTATTAACCGACACAGTACGCCAAGGCCTTGTGGATAAATTTCCCTCTATTAATTTACAATTTGATATTGGTAACCCTAACGCGGTAACTCAAAATACCCGTTTTACTGAAGAAGATTTAAACAGGCAATTTACGTTAGATAATTTGAATTCAGAAGCAAACACCTGTTATGAAGCAAAACGAGCACGAGAATTCGATAAAAAATGGGGTCCAAAGCAGGAACCAACAACAGACTTCGTCATTGATATTCACAATACCACCTCTGCCATGGGACCATGTTTAATTATATTGGAACTTGATGACTTCCATATTGGTTTAGCCCGTTATGTAAAGCAAGCTATGCCCAGCGCGGTTATTTTAGTTGAAGATGAACAACCACCTGCATCTCACCCTTATCTTTGCACTATAGGCAAACGAGGGGTCATGGTTGAAGTGGGCGCACAACCTCAAGGTGTGTGTCGTGCAGAGATATCAGCCCAAACTATTGAGCTTACTACCCATATTCTTGCCTATTGCGCATTATACAACGCACAACCCAATTGCGCTGACACTCTAGCTAAAACAGAAGCCTTTCGCCTTACTGGTACAGTTTACTACCCTGACAACACAGAAAACGTGAGTGATTTACATCAATTACGTGATTGGGCAATTCATTCTGATTTACAAGACAGTGATTTTACCCAGTTGAATAAGGGCGACCCCATTTTTGTATCCCTAAGTGGAGGTGTTTCACTATGGGAAGGCGAAACCACTTATCCCCATTTTATAAATGAAGCGGCCTACCATAAATACAATGTGGCTTTTGCCACTTCTGATAAATTTGAGGTTTAAGGCTTAGGAATTTTTGAGCCCGTCGATAATCGGCTTATTGGCTGCTGGGAAGTCGTTGTATTGTAAAAGGGAAATGGCTCGCCACTCACTGGGCTGGCCTTCTTTTCCTTTGGCTTCGCCAGTAAATGACTCTACTTTATAAACGTGTAAACGAACCTGTTTGTCACCGTAATCATGGGTTAACGTGATCAGCTCTTGAGCATCTTGAATTCGAATATCTATTTCTTCGAACAACTCACGAGCGAGTCCCTGTTCAGGACTTTCCCCAGCTTCAATTTTTCCACCGGGAAACTCCCACAAATTACCTTGGTGTGCGTCGGCTGCACGCTTACACACGAATACAGCCTGATCTTTTACTACAACGCCTACCGCAACGTTAACATGAGACATTAAGGGTTCTAGCTCAGTTTACCGTGGCAATGCTTGTATTTCTTACCAGAACCACAAGGACAAAGCTCATTACGGCCAACTTTGGCACCTTCTCTAACCATTGGCTTAGCCCCTTGAGCTTCCGCTGGTGCAGCTGGCGCACTGGTGGCCACAGCTTGTTGTGCGTCTTCGTGTTCGTAGTTTTTAGGTACATCGTCAGCTTGTCGTCTTTGTTCATCAACCGCAGCCACATCAGATTCAGCTCGCACTTGTACCTTACTTAAAATACGTACAACTTCAGCCTTTAAGCCTTCAAGCATGCCGGAAAACAGCTCAAAGCTTTCGCGCTTGTATTCTTGCTGAGGGTTTTTCTGTGCATAGCCACGTAAATGAATACCTTGGCGCAAATGGTCCATTGCCGCTAAATGCTCTTTCCAATGAGAATCTAGGTTTTGTAACATGACCGATTTTTCAAACTGCCTTAGCACTTCTGGTCCGACAAACTCTTCTTTTTCTTTGTACGCGCCAATCACTTTTTCTAAAATACGCTCACGTACTTTTTCTTCGTACAGTTTGTCTTCATCGTCTAGCCATTGCTTAACGGGTAGTGCAACATCGAAGTCGGCTTTTAAGCGATCTTCTAAGCCCGGTATATCCCACATTTCTTCTAAAGATTGTGGAGGAATATATTCGTCTACCACACCGTTTAAGACATCTTCTCTGATGATATCAATGGTTTCGCCAATATCACCTTCATCAAGCAATTCGTTGCGTTGCTCGTAAATAACTTTACGTTGGTCATTGGCTACATCATCGTATTCAAGTAGCTGTTTACGTATGTCGAAGTTTCGGCCTTCCACTTTACGCTGGGCATTTTCAATTGCACGAGTGACCCAAGGGTGCTCAATAGCTTCGCCTTTTTCCATGCCTAAGCGCTTCATCATATTACCCATTTTTTCAGAAGCAAAAATGCGCATCAGAGCATCGTCTAAAGACAAATAGAAACGAGATGAGCCTTTATCTCCTTGACGGCCAGAACGACCTCGTAATTGGTTATCAATTCGACGTGATTCGTGTCTTTCCGTACCAATAATATGTAAACCGCCCGCATCTAGTACTTGTGCATGACGCTCTTTCCATTCGTTTTTAATGCGTTCAACTGTTTCAGGTTTAGGGTCGTTAATTGCTTCTACTTCTGCTTGCCAATTCCCGCCTAAAACAATATCAGTTCCACGACCCGCCATGTTAGTGGCAATTGTTACCGCACCTGGACGGCCAGCTTGAGCAACAATGTCGGCTTCTTGTTCATGGAACTTAGCATTCAATACTTTATGAGGAATTTTCGCTTTCTTAAGCACACTTGAAAGCAACTCTGAGTTTTCTATTGATACCGTACCTACTAAGATAGGCTGGCCTCGGCCAGAACATTCTTTAATATCTTCAACAATGGCGTCGTATTTTTCTTCCGCTGTTAAATAAATCAAATCTGCCATATCTTTACGAACCATAGGCTTATTCGTAGGAATAACTACGGTTTCCAAGCTATAGATATGGTTGAATTCAAAGGCTTCGGTATCAGCTGTACCTGTCATGCCGCCTAGTTTTTCATATAAACGGAAGTAATTTTGAAAGGTAATCGACGCTAATGTTTGGTTTTCATTTTGAATTTTCACGCCTTCTTTGGCTTCTACGGCTTGGTGTAAACCTTCTGACCAACGGCGCCCTTCCATTGTTCTACCGGTGTGCTCATCAACAATAATGACTTCACTGCCTTTAACAATGTAATCCACGTCTTTTTGATATAGCTTGTGTGCTCTTAAAGCAGCATTAACGTGATGTAAAAGAGAAATATTTGCAGCAGCAAATAAGGATTCTTCTTCGGGTAATACACCGTTTTTCTTTAACACTTCTTCTACGTGTATTTGACCTTTTTCGGTAAGGTGAACTTGCTTGCCTTTCTCATCAATGGTGAAATCACCATCGCCAAAGTTGTCTTCTTCGTCTTCTTGTTCTTGCTGCTCCAATTCAGGGATAATGGTATTAATAGCAACATATAACTGAGCGTTGTCTTCAGCAGCACCAGAAATAATAAGCGGTGTTCTAGCTTCATCGATAAGAATGGAATCTACCTCATCAATTACCGCATAGTTCAGTGCTCTTTGTACCCGCTGCTCAGGGCTAAATGCCATATTATCGCGCAGGTAATCAAAACCAAATTCGTTGTTTGTGCCGTAGGTGATATCAGCTTCATAGGCAGCTTTCTTCTGATCAGGCATAAGCCCTGGAATGTTACAACCAACGGTTAATCCTAAAAATTCGAATAACGGGCGACTCCAATCAGCATCCCGTTTCGCTAGGTAATCGTTTACCGTTATAACATGCACACCTTTACCTGAAATTGCATTAAGGTAAGTAGGTAAAGTCGAGGTAAGAGTTTTACCTTCACCAGTTCGCATCTCAGAAATTTTGCCTTGGTGTAATACTTGTCCACCTAGCATTTGCACGTCAAAGTGGCGCATACCAAACACTCGCTTACTGGCTTCACGCACAGTAGCAAATGCAGGTATCAAAATATCGTCTAAGGTTTTACCTTCACTCAGCGCAGCTTTAAATTCTGCGGTTTTAGCTTTAAGTTGTTCGTCATCAAGCTTTTCGAAGTCCTCTTCTAGAGCATTAATCGCGACTACGTCTTTTCTTAGAGTTTTTAGTAAACGGTCGTTACGACTGCCAAATATTTTATTAAGTATGCTTGAGAACATTGCTAATTTAATCCACTACTTTATTGCATATTGATGTTTGATGGGTTCAACGTTTATTTAATATAGGCAAGAGGATCGACCTGCTTACCGTTCTTTAATACTTCGTAATGAACATGCACTCCAGTTGAGCGTCCTGTGTTCCCCATTGCCGCGAGAGTATCACCTTTGGTAACTACGTCACCAACCCGAACATTTAACTCACTATTATGTCCGTATCTTGTTACTAATCCGTTGCCATGATCCACTTCCACTAGCAGACCATAACCATGTCTTTCACCTGCCCAAGACACGATACCTGCCCCGGTAGAGATTACGTTTCCTTCGTCTTTACCCGCAAAATCCACACCTTTGTGCATGGCTTCTTTACCAGTAAAGGGATCTTTTCTTAAACCATAAGATGATGTCAGCCACCCCCACTCAACAGGTCGGCCAGATAACTGAACCTGTTCTTCTAAATGGTGACCAAGATATACTTTTTCAAGTATTGATAGTTGTCTTTGTTTATTTACTGTTTGTTCTTTCAGTGCGTCTATTTCATTTTGGATAGGTATAACCGCAGCAGTGCTAACGGTATGGGTGTGTTCTTCTGAGCTTGAAAAGTCCACTTCTAGTTTGCTAGAAAGCTGATTACTCGTATTCTCTAATTGCGCCAAGGTAAATTTCAACTGGCTAATTTCCGTCGCATAAACAGCAAGTTGGCTATCAACTTTTGCTTGTAAGTTCGCCACGTCCTGACTTTCTTCAGTTACTGCCTGTTGAGCTAATTGAATTCGTGCGATTTGTTCTTGGGTAGAGGTAGTTGAACGGCTAGAAACTAGAAAGATGAGTGACAAAAGTACAAGCGCACTGATCAACTGCCGGAGCGAAAAATGCCCAGAATAGTTGCTGTGTTTGCCTTGCAATGTCAACGTAAGTTTCATTGCCTTCCTTTAAAAATTGATATCAGCTCTAGTGTACCTGCGACTGATATCCGACTCAATCTTAATACCTATAAAGGAAGCATAAAAAAACCACCTTTCGGTGGTTTTTTAAGCAAACACTGGGTCTGCGTATTGTATTGGGGAATTTTGCGAGTCATCAAACTGCACATATTCCCATGCATCTGTTTTCGCTAACACCGCGTTCAATAATTTATTGTTGAGCCCGTGTCCTGTTTTATAAGCACACAATTCACCAATAATACTGTGTCCACCCAAAAACAAGTCGCCCACAGCATCAAGAATTTTGTGTTTAAGGAATTCATCATCGTAACGAAGCCCTTCAGGATTCAAAACTCGGTATTCGTCTAGTGCAACCGCATTTTCCATAGAACCACCTAACGCTAAGTTGTTAGCGTTCATGTATTCTAAATCTCGCATAAAACCGAAGGTTCTAGCACGGCTAATTTCTTCAATATACGACGCGGTACTGAAGTCTATAACCATATGTTGACGAGTTTGCTTGATAGCTGGGTGATCAAAATCGATAGCAAAGTTAACCCTAAATCCTTCGAAAGGACGAAGTTCTGCCCATTTATCACCCTCTTCAACTCGCACTGTTTTGTTCAGTCGAATAAAACGCTTAGGTGCGCTGAGTTCTTCAATTCCCGCACTTTGAAGCAAGAAAATAAATGGACTGGCACTGCCATCCATAATAGGCAGTTCATTGCTATTTACTTCCACAATAAGGTTATCAATTCCTAACCCCGCCATAGCTGAAGCGAGATGCTCTACCGTATTGATAGTGGCACCGTCTTCGTTGCTTATGCAAGTACACAACATAGTGTCGCCCACGGCATTAGCGCGGGCAGGAATGTCGGCATAAGGTTCAAGATCAACCCGACGAAATACAATTCCTGTATTCGCAGGGGCTGGCCGGAGAGTCATAGTGACCTTTTCACCTTTATGCAGTCCGATACCTGTTTCTTGTACCGAATGTTTAATTGTGCGTTGTCTGATCATAACGTCTAAAGCAGCCTTACCTTAAAACTGGGCGCGCATTATAGTGAACATTCACTAACATGTCAAAAAAGTGTAATAAAACCCTTAATTAACCTTTCCTATTCTTATAAGAACGGAAATTAGTCAGCTTGCTTTCGTAAAAATGCCGGAATATCTAAATAATCCAAATCGTCTTTAGGTTGCTCTAGCTCTTCAGCTTTTAATGCTTGGTTACCTTCGGTCATAGGTCGAGCCTCTCCAGCTGGCTGGAATTCTCTTGCTGTTGCCGATAAGCGAGCACCTTCAGAGCTTACTAAAGAAATATCTGGTTTGCGTTCTGCGCCAATTCCTGTTGCTACAACAGTGACACGTAACTCTTCAGACATCTCCATATCGATAACAGTTCCCACAACAACAGTGGCATTTTCAGATGCGAATGCTTTTACTGCATTACCAACAGTTTCAAACTCATCAATTGCGAAGTCTGGACCCGCAGTAATATTCACTAGAATACCTCGCGCACCAGATAAATCGATATCTTCAAGAAGTGGACATGCAATAGCCGCTTCTGATGCTTCTTCTGCACGGTCTTCGCCTGTTGCTGAGCCACTTCCCATCATGGCTGTACCCATTTCAGACATAACGGTTTTCACATCGGCGAAATCCACGTTAATTAAACCTGGGCGAGTAATAAGTTCAGCAATACCTTGCACCGCACCGCGTAGTACGTCGTTTGCAGAGCTAAACGCTTGCAATAAAGGCGTACCTGGGCCCATTACTTTTAGTAATTTTTCGTTTGGTATCGTAATAAGAGAATCTACATGGTTAGACAGTTCTTCTATGCCTTGATTCGCAAATTCAGTGCGCTTTTTTCCTTCGAAAGGAAACGGTTTTGTAACTACTGCAACCGTTAGTACACCCATCTCTCTTGCAATTTTAGCGACTTCGGGTGCTGCACCTGTACCTGTACCACCGCCCATGCCGGCTGTGATAAAGACCATGTCTGCCCCTTCAAGAGATTGACGGATAGTTTCTCTGTCTTCTTGCGCAGCTTCTCGACCGCGGTTGGGATCGGCACCTGCACCAAGCCCTTTGGTTACGTTAGACCCAATTTGCAAGGTGACGTTTGCACTTGAACGCCTAAGCGCCTGTGCATCAGTATTAACGGTAATAAACTCTACACCTTCAATACTTTGAGAAACCATGTGTTCAACGGCATTACCACCACCGCCACCAACACCAATAACTTTAATTACGGCTTCTTCGCCGTGACTTTCCATTAACTCAAACATACTAACTCTCCGGAACTGTACGTCTTTCATTTCGCGCTACGTTCAAATAAGCCTTGGCCTTTATGCTTCCCTACCGACCATTATTTGTTCGTTTAACGCCCCTATAAATTAAAATTCGCCTTTAAACCAGCTTTGTATCCGGCTTAAAAGTGAGTCGCTGGTTTTTGTTGAACCAGTCTTGTTATTTATATTTTGTTGTTTGCCATACTGTAACAAGCCTATGGCCGTAGCGAAACCTGCATCGTCAACATATTCCGATAAACCTTTAATTTCTAACGGTTGACCGACTCTGACGGGCATTTGAAAGAGTTCTTCGGCAAATTCCACCGCTCCTTCCATTTTCGCTGAGCCACCGGTTAGCACTAATCCGGCAGCAATTTGCTCTTCAAACCCACTTCCGCGTATTTCATCGTGAACGAGTTCGAACAGTTCTTGGTAACGAGGTTCAATGACCTCAGCCAATGTATGACGAGACATAGCCCTTGCCGGACGGCCTCCTACACTGGGTACCTCAATATTTTCTTCCATGCTGACCATATCTTTTAGTGCGCATGCATAATTCACTTTTATATCTTCTGCGTTACTAATAGGCGTACGGAATATTTTTGCAATGTCACTGGTAATTTGATTACCTGCAACGGGAATAACCGCTGTGTGGCGAATTGCTCCATCAGTATATATTACCATATCAATAGTGCCACCACCGATATCAACAACACACACACCTAATTCTCGTTCATCATCGGTTAAAACAGCATATGACGACGCTAACGCAGAAAAGATTAGGTGATCAGCGTTTAATTCACACCGCTCAACACATTTAACTAGGTTTTTTGCCATATCATCTGCGCAAGTAATAATATGCGCATCGGCTTCCATCCGCACTCCAGACATACCAATTGGATTTTTAATTCCTTCTTGCACATCTATGGTGAACTCTTGTGGCAATACATGAAGCAATCTTCTTTCAGCAGCAATAGGCACAGAACGAGCGGCATGTACCACGCTGTCTACGTCGTCTTGGGTTACTTCTTGATTATTAATAGGCACCATGCCATTTTCATTTTGGCATTTAACATGGCGACCACTGACTGACATAAAAACCGAAGAAACTCGACAATCAGCCATCAATTCCATTTCATTAATGGCTCTTTGTACTGATTTTACAACCAGATTTAAGTCGTTAACGCCCCCTTTATCCATGCCTTTAGATGGATGAGTACCAACACCCACTACACTGAGGGTATCGTCGGCTAATAATTCTCCTACTACTGCTTTGACGCAAGTAGTACCAATATCAAGCCCAACAATTAAATTGCGCTCTGGGGTTTTAGACATCCGTTCGGTTCTCATTGTTCTCTTTATTATTGTC
The DNA here is from genome assembly GCF_017368475.1 of Alteromonas sp. 5E99-2. GTDB lineage: Bacteria > Pseudomonadota > Gammaproteobacteria > Enterobacterales > Alteromonadaceae > Alteromonas_F. Next base: position 93,146 of record NZ_JAFNJE010000011.1, on the reverse strand, counting down.
TCGCCACCCGACTGCTAAACCGGTATCGTAGCGCAAATCTACATAATCGATTGGCTTTCCCTCGGTTATCAATAAAGGGTAAACATCGACAAATCGTTGTAGCCTGTCCATGAATTCTTGTCTTCCTAAATTCAGGTCAATGCCGTTATTCAATTGTATGCGCCAAGCAAAACGTTCACTTAGCGATAACTCTTTAATTGTTAAGCCACTTGAGCTAAGCAATAACTCCATCGCATGGAACCCTTCAAGCGCCGTAATTTCACTTCCTCCAGGGCCAAACAAGGTTGGTAACTCTAATAATGACGAATCCACGTTAAATGTCTCGCCATACTGATTAAGTACCATATCACCATTCCAGGTGGCCACGGGTGTTTGTTCAACTAAATAAATCTGTAAGGTATGGGGCCATTGCTTTCTAATGGACGCCCGATACACCCAAGGTTGCTGTTCTATTAGTTGATGCACTTGATTTACATCTAGTTCAAAAAAGCTTCCCGGTTGCTCAGTGCGGATTACCCTTTCCAACTTACCTAAATTTAAATATTCAAACTGGCCACTAAACTCGATCACCTGTACCGGGGACTGTTGTTCATCTTTCAAATAGTCTCGAATTACGAAACCGAAATAAGACAACCCAGCAACAACCAGAACAAAAAAAATAAAACCACTAAGGCTTTCTGGTCGTTTAATTAGTTTCACTAGCGCACCTCTTTGGGCACAGCAAAGTTCTTATCAAAGCTAGTCGCTGCTATATCCATAACGAGCTGTTCAAATGACATTCCTGCGACTTTAGCAGCTTTGGGTACTAAACTCGTTGCAGTCATGCCAGGTATCGTATTGAGCTCTAGCAAATAAAACTGCCCGTTGGCACCTCGCATTGCATCAATACGCCCCCAGCCCGATGCGGACAACACACTAAATGCACGCTCTGCTAAAGCTCGTAAATCTCGCTCTTCTTGTTCACTCAACCCTGCAGGACAAAAGTACTCTGTAGTTCTATCTTGGTATTTTGCAGCGTAGTCATAAAATATATTAGGCGTAGACATACGAATTGACGGTAACGCGTTATCCTGCAAGATACCAATGGTAAATTCATCACCCTCGATATATTGTTCAATTAACACTTGGTTGTCATACTCAAAAGCAGTTTTCACGGCTTGGGCAAGTGCATTTGCACTGCTCACTTTGGCCATACCAATACTCGAGCCTTCTCGAGCAGGCTTAACCATTACCGTGCCACTCATTTCGTCCATTATAGCCTTACAGCTAGTAGGGTCAAAGGATGATTTGTCTGCTACACGATAGTTTGCAGTGGGTAAACCACAGGTTTGCCAAATTTGTTTAGTATGAATTTTATCCATAGCCAATGCTGACCCTAAAACACCACTGCCTGTGTACGGGATATTCATAAACTCTAACGCGCCTTGAATCGTTCCATCCTCACCACCACGGCCATGTAACATGATCACGACTCGATCAACGTTGAGTTCTGACAAGGTGTGTAATGGCGAATCTATCGGATCGAATTTAAATGCATCTACTCCACGGGAAAGCAATGCCTTTAAAACAGCTTCGCCAGACTTTAGCGAAACTTCACGTTCTGCCGATGCACCGCCCATTAATACGGCTACTTTACCCAAGTTCATTGACTATCTCTTTGCATATCTAACTTTCTATTAACCAGTAATTTTGCAATTTGACTGACGTTTCCAGCCCCTTGCGCCATTACAATATCACCGTTACCAACAATATTGTCTAAAATTCCATCTAACTTTGAAATACTTCCTACATACACAGGCTCTACGTCTCCTCGTTGACGAATAGAACGGCACAGAGATTTACTGTCTGCGCCATCAATCGGGTGCTCACTGGCAGCGTAAACGTCGAGCATTAGCAGCGCGTCAACACCTGACAACACATCGACAAAATCTTCGTACAAATCTCGAGTACGAGTATAGCGATGAGGTTGATAAATCATGACGATTTTATTGTCTGGCCAATTTGTCCGCGCCGCGCTTAACGTTGCTTTTACTTCTGTAGGGTGATGCCCATAATCATCAACTAGGGTAAATTCACCTTGTTTACATGGAACACCAGACGTCACATCGAAACGACGCCCAATTCCACCAAACCCTTGAAGGGCAGATAAAATGGCAGAGTCTGCAAGCCCTTCTTCTGTGGCCACTGCTATCGCAGCAAGCGCATTTAAGACATTGTGATGACCGACCATATTCAACCTAATAGAAAGGTCATCATAACCTTGCCTTTTAGCAATAAACTGGGTTTGATTAAAATGACTAGTCACTGCTTCTGCACGATAATCGTTATCCGCATGGATCCCATAAGTCGTCACACTGCGGCCAATTCGACTACGTAATGATTGAATAACCGGGTCGTCACCGCATACCACTGCATGACCATAAAATGGTAAGTTGTGCAAAAACTCAATGAAGGTATCTTCCATTTTTGAAAAGTCACCGTCATAGGTATCCATGTGATCAGCTTCAATATTGGTCACCACTGACACCATAGGCTGAAGGTGTAAAAACGACGCATCGCTTTCATCAGCTTCAGCAATTAAATAACGACTACTACCCAGCTTTGCATTGGTACCCGCACTATTTAAAAGACCGCCAATAACAAATGTGGGATCGGTGTTTGCTTCAGCAAATATAGTCGCAATTAAGCTGGTAGTCGTGGTTTTCCCATGAGTCCCCGCAACAGCAATGCCATAGCGAAAACGCATCAACTCAGCTAACATTTCTGCCCTGCGAATAATGGGAATACGATGCTCTTTGGCATATAAAATTTCAGGGTTACTTTCGTCAATAGCACTAGACACTACCACTACGTTAGCGTTTTTAGGATTATCGAATGCATGTCCAACCATAATGTCAGCGCCTAAATTCTCTAAACGCTCTGTCATCGCATTTTTGGCAAGATCAGAACCTGCAATTTGATAGCCTTCATTTAAAAGTACTTCAGCTATTCCACCCATACCTGCACCGCCGATACCAATGAAAAAGATACGAGTGACTTTGCGCATTTGTGGACTTTGAAAGTTCAAATCTGCGGGCATGGTTATTCCTTAATATACTGCGTGCATGCTGCGACTAATTGTTCGGTCGCATCACTAGGTAAACACTGGTTTGCTACTTTTCCCATCTCGGCACAAAGGCTGGGTTGTGTAATCCATGAGGATAACAAATCGGGTAATTTCAATGCCAATTCAGATTGTCGAACGACCACAGCAGCGCCTTTTTGTTCTAAAAACTGTGCATTTTTTGTTTGGTGATCATCAACGGCATGAGGTAAAGGTACAAAACACGCTGTAATACCGGCTTTCGCCACTTCAGATACGGTTAGTGCGCCGGCTCTGCATACTACCGCATCAGCCCACTGATAGGCACCGGCCATATCTTCAATGAAAGAAACAACATTGATATTCCCAGTACAATTTTGATAATAAGCACTTACTGCGCTCTCATTATCTTTTCCACACTGATGACAAATATCAATAGTATGAACCGTTGACAATTTTTGAATACATTCTGGAAGCGTTTCATTGAGCACTTTCGCCCCTAAACTACCACCAATAACCAATAAACGAAACGGACGAGGTTGCGCTTCTGTTGGGCTATTATTCACAGATTGGCTTTCGTTAACAAAATAGTGCTTTTCAACGATATCTTCACGAACTGGGTTACCTACGACATGGAGTTGCCCAGCCTTTTTATTAAAAGCACTGGCTGCACTTGGGAAACCCAAAAATACCTGTGAAGCAACTTTCCCCAACAACTTATTAGTCAGCCCAGCCACTGCATTTTGTTCATGAATAATAACTGGCTTACCCAGAAATTTTGCTGCCACAGCGCCTGGAAAACTCGGATAACCACCAAAACCAATAACAACATCTGCCTTGTATTGACGGATAGGTTTAAAAGCGGAGAAAACACTTTTCACTAAGCCCAATAGAGCCGATATTTTATGTATAAGACCTTTTGCTCTAAGCCCTTTTACCGGTAAAAAGTGAATTGGAAAACCGTGTTTGGGAACCAGTTCGGCTTCCATTCTATCAGCCGTACCTAGCCAAACAATGTCCCAGCCCTGCTGTTTTAACTGTTTAGCCACGGCCAAAGCCGGAAAAATGTGTCCACCGGTACCACCCGCCATAATTACTGCACTAGGCATTAGCGACTCCTTCTGGTGGTATTTCTTGGCTTTCAGAGTTGGCTTTATGCTTGTTCTTTTTGGCTTTGTTCGAACCTTTACTAATGGCCTGAATACCTTCTACTTTACATTCAAAATCTATGCGCATTAGCACCGCAACTGCTATGGTCATAATAATCAAACTAGAGCCGCCAGAACTCACAAGAGGTAAGGTTAAGCCTTTTGTGGGTAATATACCTGCGCTTGCGCCTACGTTTACTGCCGTTTGAAAACTAAACCAAATGCCAATTGCGTAAGCAAAATAACTTTCGAAAGGACGAGATTGCTCCATGGCCTGCTGTCCGATAAGAAGCGCTTTAATAACTAAAAAGAGTAATAACAGTAACACAACCATCACACCCACAAACCCTAGTTCTTCTGCGAGTATTGCCATGATGAAATCTGTGTGTGCTTCAGGTAAAAATTCCAATTTTTGCAAGCTATTCCCCAGCCCTTGACCAAACACACTACCACGACCATAAGCCATTAGTGATTGGGTCAATTGATACCCACTACCAAAGGGGTCCGCCCAAGGGTCTAAAAATGATGTAACTCGTCGTAGGCGATATTCTTCAAATACGATAAGGGCAACAACGGCCATTAAACCTACAAACACCAAGGCAAAGAACTGCCAAAGTCTAGCACCCGCTAAAAACAGTAAGCCGATAGTGGTGGTAAACATCACCACCACAGTACCGAAATCCGGTTGTAAAAGCAGTAGTAACGCTAACAAGAAAAAGACGACGAGCGGCTTGATAAAGCCTTTTAAGTTTTCGGTGACTTCTTCATAACGACGTACTAAATAACCTGCTAAATACGCAAAGAAAAACAGTTTAGCTATCTCAGCAGGTTGCACAGTAAAACCTGCAATCAATATCCAACGCTTGGCGCCATTTACAGTGTGTCCAATAACTAACACTGCCAGCAGTGACAATATAGCTACCAACAATAACCAAGGGTTCAGTCGTTGCCATAAGTGCATTGGCACTTGCACAAACACCATACCCGCAATTATTGCTGCAATAAGGTATACGCCATGGCGAATAGCAAAGTGAAATGGGTTATCGAAAAGTCGGTCAGCAACTGGCATAGACGCAGATGTCACCATAATTAAACCAATAGCCATTAACGCTAAAGACGCGTAAATGAGTCCGTTATCATAGACTTTATGTTGGATAGTTTGCTCCATTACGCAGCCCACCGTTGAATGGCTTCCACAAATACCTGCGCTCGGTGAACGTAGTTATCAAACATATCAATGCTTGCACACGCTGGAGACAACAGCACGATATCGCCACTTTTCGCCATATCGAAGGCCATTTTGACCGCGATATCCAAAGAATCAACTTGTAACCGTGCAGGAGCCAAACCTTGGAAAAGCTCGGCGTCTTTACCTATAGTGATCACCATAGATACATAACGGTTCATAGCTGGGGCTAAAAGAGACAAATCAGCACCTTTTGCATCGCCGCCAGCAATAAGAATCAGCTTACCTTTTACGAGCGGACCAATGCCTTCTAACGCTGCAAGAGTCGCTCCGGGGTTCGTCGCTTTAGAATCATCTATCCATTGAATATTGTTGTTTCGAGCAACGGTAATACAGCGATGTGGCGGTGCTAAAAACGTTTGCACTCTTTCAGCGATGACATTCAATGACACACCCAATTCATGTGTAATTGCCGCGGCTGCCTGCACATTTAGAATATTGTGTAACCCTGACAAAGGAACGTCTGATGCTGCTAACAAAATATTACTCTGATAACATACATCATTATTAGCGTTTAGATTCCAGCTGCTGTGCTCTGTATTATCGTTAACAGAAAAACTGATACGGCTATTAATCGAAAATTGTTTTTCAGGATGAGTATAGGTTTGGTCTTGCCAGTAGACTGCGCTTTTTGCATTGTTGTATATACGCTGTTTGGCGTTATTGTAATGCTTAAGTGTACTGTGCCTATCTAAGTGGTCCTCACTTAAGTTTAAGTAACAAGCGACTTCCAAACTCAAAGATGCCGTCATCTCCAATTGAAAACTAGATAGCTCTAAAACAATGTAATCTGGGAAATCACAATCCGGTAAAAGTAATAAATCCAATGCAGGCGCGCCTACATTGCCTACTGCAATAGCCCGTTTTCCTTGACTATTGAGGATATGTTCAACCAGTAAGGTAACGGTGGTTTTACCATTTGAGCCAGTAATACCAACAAGAGGAACTTGTGTTTTTTTGCTCTTTTTTCGCGCAACCATTCCATATGCAAACAATTCGATATCGCCAATGATAGGAATATTGAATTCCCGGGCACCTGATAACAAAAAGTTTGTTGGCGCAATACCCGGGCTTAACACCACACCGTCTATGTGAGACCAAGGGATTTCACAGTTTTTACCAAAATAGCTATCTTCTAAGCAATCTTGAATCTCTGGATTTAGTTGTTTTGTTTCGTCCCCATCCACAAGTGAGACTAGGCTTCCTTGTTGATAAAGATAGTGCACTGCCGAAAGTCCAGTTTTACCGCCGCCCACAACTACAATTCGCTTTTTATTGAGCGAATTCCATATAGAAGAATGAGAAGGCGATTGCGACGTCATAATAGTCATTCACTATCGCAATTTCAGGGTAGCTAAACCCACAAGAACCAAAATAAGAGAGATTATCCAAAACCGTACAATAACACGAGGTTCTGGCCAGCCCATAAGCTCAAAATGATGATGAATGGGTGCCATTTTAAAAATACGCTTGCCTCGTAATTTAAACGAACCCACTTGTAAAATTACCGAAAGCGTTTCCATAACAAACACTCCGCCCATAATAATCAACACGATTTCTTGGCGTACTAGTACAGCCAGTGTACCTAAGGCACCACCTAATGCTAATGAGCCTACATCGCCCATAAATACTTGCGCTGGGTATGTGTTGAACCATAGAAAGCCCAAGCCTGCACCCACCATGGCAGTGCAAACAACCGTTAACTCACTAGTAAATTCGATATGTGGAATATTGAGGTATTCAGAAAAATTTAGGTTACCGGTTACATAAGCAAAAATGGCAAAGGCTCCCGCAACCAAAATGGTTGGGACAATAGCTAAGCCATCAAGGCCATCGGTTAAGTTAACCGCGTTACTGGTTCCCACTAAGGCAAAGTACACCACCACCATGTAGAAAAGCCCGAGTTGTGGCATAACTTCTTTAAAAAACGGCACCAATAAAGCGGTTTCCGCTTCTAAACTAGCTGATTGATAAAGATAGAAAGACACCGCAATAGCGACTACAGACAACCAAAAATACTTCCATCTAGCAATAAGGCCTTTTGAATCTTTGCGGATGACCTTTCGGTAATCGTCAACGAAACCAATCACCCCATAACTCACGGTAACAAACAATGTTACCCACACATAATGGTTGGTTAGGTCGGCCCAAAGCAAGGTGCTAAAAACGATAGCAATTAAAATGAGTACACCACCCATAGTTGGTGTGCCTGATTTAGCTAGATGACTTTCTGGACCATCGTCTCTTATGGTTTGGCCTATCTGCAAACGCTGTAAAAAACGAATCATTACAGGGCCCACTAAAATTGCGATGAGTAACGCCGTCAAGGTGCTCAGTATTGATCTTAGAGTAAGATAACTAAATACGTTAAACCCTGGCTCATATTGAGCTAGCCAATCGGCCAACAACATTAACATGCTAAGCGCTCCCGACGGCGATCACGCTTTCCCAGGCTCGACTCCTCGATGGCTTTTACAACCACTTCCATTTTTGAACTTCGAGACCCTTTTACAAGTATGGTGACATCGCGATATTCTGCGGCAAGCCCCGCCTGCAAAGACTGCATTAAGTCGTCTAATTGAGAATGGTGGATCGCTCCTTCTCCAAACCCCTCTGAAGCATGCTGACTCAATTTACCCATGGTATATAAGGTATCTACACCGTTTTCATAAGCGTAACGGCCCACTTGTTCATGGTAATGTTTCGACTTTTCGCCTAGCTCAGCCATATCACCAAGGACTAAAACTCGACGGCCAGAAAAACTCGCGAGCAAATCAATTGCCGCATTTACTGATGCAACATTGGCGTTGTAACTGTCATCGAGTAGCCGTACGTTCGGCCCCAGTTGCTTTACATTTAACCTTCCGTGCACCTGTTCCATACTCGCTAATCCATCGCGAACGTCCTCTAAAGACGCTCCGACTTCAATAGCTAAGGCGGCTGCTAACAATGCATTCCCTACGTTATGAGTACCTGGTAAACATAAGTTCACATCAATTTCGCCAATGGGCGTACACAGAATAAACTCAGCACAGCCATCTAAGTTAATGATGGCATCTTTGGCGTAAAAATCCGTCGTACCGTTTTTACCCGTCGAAGAAAATTGTTTTACTTTTTGACGCTTTAGTTTACCCAACCAAAAGTCTGCAAATTGACTATCTGCATTCACTATAGCGATGTCATTTTTACCTAAACCTTTGAATATTTCACTCTTAGCACGAGCAACACCAAATAAACTGCCAAACCCTTCTAGGTGAGACGCCGCTGCGTTAACGATTGTTGCGACATTAGGCTTAACAAGATCAACTGTGTAAGCAATTTCGCCTAAGTGATTCGCGCCTAATTCTAAAATGGCGTATTCGTGTTTAGGCTCTAAATTCAACAAGGTTAGCGGCACACCGATATCGTTGTTAAAGTTGCCTTCAGTGGCAAGCACTTCACCTCTGCGTTTTAATATTGAAGCGCACATCTCTTTTACTGTGGTTTTGCCACTTGAACCTGTAATAGCAATAGTTTTGGGTGCGACGTCTTGTTTTACTGCTTTACCCAATAATCCCAGTGCGACTTTAGTGTCTTCCACCTTAATCGTTGGGAAATCCACATCAAGATCTTCACTTACAATGGCTGCAGCGGCTCCAGCTTTTTGTGCGCTTAAAACAAAATCATGACCATTAAAGTTGTCGCCTGTAATGGCAATATACAAATCGCCATCGCCCAACGTTCGTGTATCTATGCTCACTTGTTTTATTTGCAGGTCTTCCCCTGTTAAAACACCGTTAACTTGTTGTGCAACCCAACTAAGTGATTGAGCAATCATTGTGCTAGCTCCTTTTGCAACTGCATCACGTAAGCGCGTTCGTCATAATTGATGTAGTTATTGTCGATAATTTGATAAGTTTCATGGCCTTTACCCGCCAATAGAATTAAATCGCCCTCACTCGCCTTATCTAGGCAGTATTGGATCGCTTCTTTTCTACTTGGTTTTGATACACCGATATCTGGGTGAGTAAATCCTTGTCGAATATGTTGTTCTATTTCTTCTGGTGCTTCAGTTCGAGAATTATCAGTGGTGACCACGATATTACTACTATGAGCTTGCGCCACTTTTGCCATTTCAGGCCGTTTACCCTTGTCTCTATCGCCACCGCAGCCAAAAATACACCAAGGCTTTGTTTGCCCGTGTTGAGACAATGCTAATAACGCTTTGTCTAATGCATCTGGTGTGTGGGCATAATCAATAACAATATTGGCGCGATTACGAAATTCAAACACTTCCATTCTACCTGGCACAGGTTTGAGTTTTGGGATCATTGCCACTACGTCGTCAAACCGTTCGCCTTGCACTAAGAGCACACCAAGGGTCGACAACAAATTGTAAAGATTAAATTCGCCCATTAATCCACTACGGATCACAGCATTTCCCCAACTCGATTGCAGTGTAAATTCACATCCATCACAATGGTACGTGGCGTTTGAGGCTATGCAATGGCTGAATTCTGGCGAAATTGTGGCAATGTCAGTACCAACACCAATCACAACACCTTTCAATTGTTTTTCAGTAACGTCCCTTACCCAATCAGCCGAGTATGGGTCATCAATGTTGATAACCGCGGCTTGTAACCCTGGTTGATTAAGTAAACTGCGTTTTGCCGCTGCGTAATCTTCCATATCGCTATGGTAATCGAGATGATCTCTAGATAAGTTGGTAAAAACCGCAACATTAGTATTAATTTGTGCAATTCTATTTTGCACTAACGCATGGGAAGAAGCTTCATAAGCTAAGTGGGTAACACCTTGTTGAACAAACTCTGCAACTCTATATTGCATATTAATTGCGTCAGGCGTGGTATTGGCGTTATCCGTTGCTATCCAACTGGTTTCAAGCCCTTCATACACACCGCTACCCAAAGTGCCAATTGCTGCAGGACGACAGCCTAAAAGCAACTTACTTTGAGAAAGTAAGTTGACTGTGGAGGTTTTTCCGTTAGTTCCGGTGACACCTATAGTGATTAATTTATTCGCAGGATAATCATAAAATGCCCCTGCGATAGAAGACAAAATAGCCGGCAATTCGAATAGTGACACAACCAGTGTATTGCCTTGAGTCACCACTTTGCCATGGGTAATTTTGTCTTCAGTTTGAGAAAACACAACGGGCGTACCGAGTTCTATAGCTTGAGGAATGTAATCTCTGCCATCTTGGCTATGTCCTTTCACAGCAACAAAAGCCATATGTTTAGACGCATTTCGGCTGTCTAGTGTTAAACCGTGAATACGTATGTCTGGCACGTCAATCGCAAACTTTGCCATCAAGGGGCGAATACTTTGAACAAACTCACTCACCACCATTTTGCGCTCCTTGCTTGGCGTAAGTTGATGAAACCCGTCTATCATCAGGTGCAATGTTCAATAACTGCAGTGCGCCGCCCATAATTTCAGAAAACACAGGGGCTGCTGTTTCACTTGCGTGATATAAATCACCACCGGGTTCGTTAATCAAGACGACAGTGACCAATTTAGGGTCACTAACAGGCGCAATTCCAGCAAATATATTCACGTATTCTTCGCCATAACCTCCAGCAATCGCTTTACGGCTTGTACCTGTTTTACCTGCTACACGGTATCCTGGAATGCCTGCAGCTCTAGCCGAAGCGTCTTCTTGAGTAACGCTTTCCATCATTTCAACAATGGCATTAGCGTTTTTTTCACTCACCACCCGTTCTGGTTCTGATTGCCAATCATCTTGTTGGTTTTTCACGATATTCAACGGTTTCTTAATTCCACCAGATGCCAAAGTGGTATACATGCGAGCAATTTGAGCTGGCGTAACCGAAATACCATAACCAAACGAAAGTGTTGCTAGCTCTAGTTTGGACCAACGAGAACGTTCGTTAAAAATACCCGCACTTTCACCCGTTAAGTTGGTGCCAGTATCGTCCATTAATCCCATATTGTGGTAAATATCCAGTAGGAAGTCTTTAGGTACCCCTAGGGCCAATCTAGATGTGCCCATGTTACTAGACTTCTGAATCACTTGTTCTAGAGTCAGTTCACCGTAATTTCGAGGGTCTTGAACCAAACTTCCATTCACCCGCATCCAGCCGGGAGAGGTATCAATAGTGTCGTTTGGCTCTACGTTACCAAATTCAAGGGCTGCTAAAATCGCAATAGGCTTCATTGAAGAGCCCGGTTCAAAGGCATCGGTAATAACTCTGTTTCTCATGCGGTGAGCCGATTTTGCAGTGATATTGCGTCGATCATTTGGATTAAATGACGGGCTATTTGCCATGGCTAGAATGTCACCGCTTTCTACGTCAACGACAATGGCTGACACAGAATCGGCCTTGTAATAGGCAGTGGCTTCCTTAACCGCTTTATAAGCTAATGCTTGCACTCGCTGGTCAATGGTAAGGGTTAATACACCGGCTTGTTCGCCTTCTTTCACTTCTAAGATTTCAACTTGACGACCTTTGCCATCTCGGCGAATTTTTCTGACGCCTGGCGTGCCAGTTAACCATTCGTTGTATAAGCTTTCTAATCCTTCAATGCCTTTATCATCAACATCAGTAATACCAATCAATTGCGCTGATACTTCGCCTGTTGGGTAATATCGTCTAGATTCACTGCGCAAATGGATACCGGGAATATCGAGCTGTTCCACATAGTTCGCCATAGTTGGGGACACTTGGCGCTGCAAATAGACAAAACGCCGATTGGGATCTTGAACTCGCTCCATTAAGTCAGTGGTTTCTCGACCCAATACATCAGCCAAGGCTAACCAGCGTCTGTGATACTGTAATCCACCTTGGTCATGGATAACTTTAGGATCTGCCCATACGGCTCTAACCGGAACACTGACTGCTAGCTCTACCCCATTTCGATCTTTAATAAGCCCTCTGTAGCTGGGCATATTACGGGTTCGCATGGTCCGGCTATCGCCTTCTTGAACTAACAGGTCAGGTGCAATGACCTGAATATAAGCGGCACGAACAGCCAAAGTCACAAAAACTAAACTCACTGCCGACAACACCACCCAGAATCGCCAAGGAAACTGCATGGGTTTTACTAACTGCTTTGCGCCGGCCATTATTTCACCCTCACGACGACTTCGTCGTCAACAGAAGGTCGATGCATATTCAATTGCTTTTGCACTCGCGTTTCAATGCGATTGTGCTCAGTCAGTGCACGTTGTTCGAGTACAAGATTACGCCACTCAACGTCAAGATCGTCTTTTTCACGCATGAGTTGTTCTAAGGCAATAATTTGTTGGCGATTGTGATGAGTGGACAGGATAACCCCCATAGCGCTTGTTACTACCGCTATAAACAACAAAACCCGTAGCTTTAGACGGGATAAATCACTCACTAAAATGAGCAGGAGGTTGAAGTTTGTCGCTGCTGGCCTCATCGTTTCTCAGCCACCCTCAGCACTGCACTTCGGGAGCGGGTATTCACTTCAATTTCGTCTTTTGTTGGCTTAATGGCTTTACCAACCAGATTCAAAATTCGGTCTTTATCAATTTCTTCTTGCGTAACAGGAAAGCCTGGAGGGAAAACCTTTCCTTTACTTTGTTCTTTCATAAAACGCTTAACCATTCGATCTTCTAGCGAATGAAAACTAATAATCGCCATACGTCCTGAAGTGGCCAGTACATGAGTCGCCGCTTTTAAACCTACCCGAAGCTGCTCTAGTTCTGCATTAATATAAATACGAATACCTTGAAACGAACGAGTAGCTGGGTGTTTAAACTTATCTTTTACAGGAAGAGCTTCATCAATTAACGTGACTAACTGAAGCGTACGTAAAACCGGATTCTCCACTCGCGTATTCACTATGTGATGTGCAATACGTTTACCAAATTTTTCTTCACCAAATTCTTTCAAAACTTGTGCGATATCTTGCTCATCAGCAGAGTTTAACCATTCGGCTGCACTTAGTCCTTTCGAAGTGTCCATACGCATATCTAATGGACCATCTTTGTTAAAACTAAACCCTCGCTCAGCTTGATCCAACTGGGGCGAAGACACACCTAAATCCATTAACACACCGTCTATTTTGCCCGTTAACTCCATTTCATCGAGTACGCTGTCCATGTCACCAAATGCACTGTGAATAATGGTAAATCGCTCATCTTCCGACATGAGTTGTTCACCCACAGCAATAGCTTGCGGGTCTCGATCGAAAGCGATAAGGCGCCCATTTAAATCCAACTGAGACAATATTTGCTTGCTATGACCACCACGACCAAATGTGGCATCGACATAAATACCATCAGGCTTAATGTTTAAGCCTTCTAAACATTCATTTAAAAGAACAGAGGTATGAGGGTTTGGCGCATCGGCAGGTAAACTCATAATGAGAAATCCTGTAGACGTTCAGTGAGTTCGAACCCACCAGCTCGTTCTGTTTCAACATCCGCGGAGATTTGCGCAGACCATGTATTGGCATCCCAAATTTCAAAACGATTGAGTTTACCAACCAACATAATTTGTTTATCTAATCCAGCGTATTGAAGAAGGTGTTGAGAAAGGTTAATACGACCTGTTTTATCCATTTCGCCTTCAGTCGCGTTACCTAAAAGCAAACGTTGTAGTCGGTTTTCTTGTTCAATCATGGTAGAGAGCTTGAGTAACTTCATCTCAATTTCTTCCCATTCATGTAGTGGGTAAAGCAGTAAACAGCTTTGTTTTGTGTCTATCGTACAGACCAGTTGTCCTGCGCAATCATCGACAAGCGCCCGGCGATACTTTGTAGGTATTGCCAGCCGCCCTTTGCTGTCTAAGTTGATTGCGTTAGCGCCGCGGAACATTCCCCTAGCCTTTTTTGTATAATGCTGTTTTTCTTATTTTTGAGTTCTGTTCTGTAATAGAAGACTATTATTATCCACTATTCACCACTTTTACCCACTTTTGTCAGTTTAGTTACCCCTATGTGCCACGTCAAGGCAAATATGGGATAAAATTGCCACCTTAATGACAGGATTTCGAACAAATTAAAATGCAAGCTAGTGAAGTGGCTGATTTGATGAGGCTTTATTAGAAAATTGTATGACTTTAAGTGTTTGAGAATTGTATAACTAGTTTGAAATTAGTCGCCTGTAACGCCAATTTATTAGTGTTTTACTGTGTTTTCGAGTTTTCTATACAAAAAAAGCCAGCTGTAAAAGCTGGCTTTTAAAAGAAACTAACGACTATGCCGTTTTTTGTTCTTCTGAAGGACGTTGAATTTGTAACGCTTGAATTGGGTTTTCAGTATCATTTGATAATTCAACCAAACGAGACAACTGACCCAAAGAAAGCATAAGGGAATAACAAGCGCCTAAATAGCCTTTCTTATGAAGCTCAATGACTTTAGCATCATCAAGATCTAGTAGTTTCTTTTCATTGATAGAGAACATGCCCGTTACATTGCGCTTGTCGCCATTGGTGTAAGCTACTAAAAGTTGAATTTCTTCAACTAAATCTAATTCCGTAATTACATCAATAAAAGCTTTAGTTTGTAATTCGCTATTCGCTAAATCAGTTAGAAACTTTTGTCTTTCCATCAAATATTCAGACGCGTTATCGCCATCAAACAAAGGCTCGCCTTCATCTTTCTTGATCAAGTCGCTGTTTTCGTCAATGTATACACCTAGTTTGTCGCCGTCTTGACGTACATCAAATGGGTAGCGCAGTACGTTCATTGGCACATAAGGGCCTTTCCATTTTTCGGTGGCTAAGAATAAGTTCACGTCTTGTTCGATACCCAAAACACCTACAGAACGGTAATTGTCTTGTGGGTCTTTTATAAAGATAATAGGCATAGAGGCACTAAGTTGTGCGTATTCTCTGATACCCGCAGCAGAAAGGTGCGAACTTTTTGCGTGAGGAAGACTACGGTCTAAAGTTACTTTTAAGTCTTTGTGTTTCTTTTTGTCTAGCGGCACGAAATTCATAGCCATAAATCGAATACTCTTTTTTATTAATATTATGTGGTTCTGAGCTTAGATGACATCGTTCACCACTGTAAAAATTAGAAGTCTAACTCTAAAAATTTGGCATTCAGTATTACGCAAATTTTTAGTGATGTCATTCAATTCATATTGATATGGTGATAGGGTGAGAAAAATCAACAAAAAATTTAATACCAATAACTATGAATAGAATATTTACTCAATCTTTACTTGCAGCGGCACTCACATTATCAATTTCAAGCAGTGCGCAAACCCTACAAATTTCAGATAAAGCACACGCCATTGCACAAGACACCATTATTGTGGATGGCCACATAGACGTGCCTTACCGTGTACATAAAAAGTGGGTCGACGTCACTAAAGCTACCCAAGGGGGTGACTTTGATTACCCCAGAGCAGTATCTGGTGGGTTAAACGCGCCCTTTATGTCAATTTACGTACCTGCGAGTTTGGACAATTCCGACCAATCAACCCAACTAGCTCACCAACTTATTGATTCAGTGGAATCCATTGTTCATCGCGCACCTGATAAATTTGCCATAGCCAAATCTGTTGCCGATGTAGAAGAGCAATTTTCAAAGGGCTTAATTTCTTTGCCCATGGGAATGGAAAACGGATCGCCAATACAAGGTAGCATAGAGAACCTTAAAGCCTTTTACGAAAGAGGAATACGCTACATTACGCTAGCACACTCACAGAGTAACCATATTAGTGACTCTTCCTATGATTTACGTAGACAATGGAAAGGACTCAGCCCCTTTGGCAAAGAGCTTGTAGGCCACATGAATGACATCGGTATCATTATTGATATTTCCCATGTGTCAGACGATGCCTTTTTTCAAGTCATTGAACGTACACATGCCCCTGTTATTGCCTCACATTCGTCATTGAGAACGTTTACACCTGAATTTGAACGCAATATGACCGACGATATGATCAAAGCCTTAGCGTCAAAAGAAGGTGTGATCATGATTAACTTTGGCTCTAGCTTCGTTACTAAAGAAGCCCGAGCATGGCGAATTAAATACAATTTTGCCGAAAAAGCGGTTATTGATGCCAATGGTGCAGACAGTGAACAAGCGAAAAACTTCGAGGAAAGTTATAAAAAACAGAATCCTTACCCTTTTAGTACATTAAACGATGTCTTGGACCATATTGATCACGTTGCAAAATTAGTGGGTGTGGAACACATCGGCATTGGTTCAGATTTTGACGGTGTAGGTGATACGCTTCCCATTGGATTAAAAGACGTATCAACTTTCCCAAATCTGGTCCAAGGATTGATAAACCGTGGTTATAGTGAAAAGGAAATTAAAATGATTTTAAGCGGTAACGTACTTCGCGTATGGAAAGAAGTCGAGCGGGTTGCCGCCCAAAAAAGCTAGTTGTTTCTATTTTAAAAAGCTGGGCTCAAATGCCCAGCTTTTTACGTTTTACAAACCAAGAAAATAAATATCCAGTAAGTTAGTCATTTTTGAAAATAGTGGGTTTGCCTTAGGAATTGCACAAGCATTTCTTGGGTCTACACTGTCTTTATCTATTTTGATGTTTGAAGCATGTGCTTTATCTAACACCAAATCTGCATGGCATAATTGGTTACTGTCATGAATATAAAACACCGTGTTTTGTCCATCACTGTAATTCAATAAGTTCTTTACGCCGTCAATAGGCACAGTTAAATCAGCTTCAGAATGCGCAACAAATACAGGTTGACGAATACGCTCACCTTCATCTAACTTATCTCTTATAGACTTAATAATTTCCATCAGCTCGATGCCTGAAGAATTTGGCACGCCTGAGTATTTATAAGGGTTTTGATGAGTCGAAACATACTTTCTGTCTAACCAGCGAGCCAAGCGAGGTATTCCCCATATCTTAGAGAGGTTCTCCGCATTTCCAGATAGTGCTAACGCCCCAGAAAACAGCAAAATTCCACTAATATTGTCGGGGTTTCGCAATGAGTAATCGACAGACAAGGCACCGCCGGTAGAAAATCCACCAATAATCACTGTGTCACCAAATTCAGGTGCTATTGCCATGACATCAGATACGTGTTTTTGCCAATGCTCGGACAAGTCATAGTCTAACATTGCTGCTTTTGCGTCAGCTTCATCTTTCACGCCATGAGCAGGCAACAATGGCACAACGACGTTCATCCCTAAATCAAATAAATAATCTGCAATAGGGCGCATATAGTAAGGCGAGTCACTCAAACCATGAAACAGTACAACGGTTTTTGCGGTTTTATCGCCGTGGTGCAATATATAAGGCGCCACCCCCGTATTTCGGAGTTTATCTGAACAAACAACAAATTCAGATTGGGTACCACATGATTCTACTGCTTTAAACCTTTGTTCATACAACTGCTGAAAACGACCAAATGCGCTATCAAGGGGACTAGCACATAATTGGAAAGAGAAAAAAATAAAAGTGATAACAATTAATTTGTACAATTCACTTGCCCTAAATAGGATGACATACGCTACACTTTACCAAAATCACTGACGGAGTTAATCACTATGAGCGAAACTAATGCAAAATTTCCTAATCGAGAAGGACAGACAGTTCCAAATGTTACCTTTGCGATCCGCGATGGCGAAGATTGGATAAGTAAAACCACTGACGATATCTTCGCAGGAAAAAATATCGTTGTGTTTTCTTTACCTGGTGCATTCACACCTACCTGTTCGTCTACCCACTTACCTCGTTACAATGAACTTGCCGACGTTTTCAAATCAAACGGTATCGACGGCATTGTATGTATCTCTGTTAACGATACGTTTGTAATGAATGCATGGGCGCAAGATCAAGAAGCTAGCAATATTGAAGTATTGCCTGACGGTAATGGTGAATTTACCGATGGAATGGGTCTTCTTGTAGACAAAAATGATTTAGGTTTTGGTAAGCGTAGCTGGCGTTATTCTATGTTAGTTAAAGACAAGGTTATCGATAAAATGTTTATTGAGCCAGACCTTCCAGGCGACCCGTTTGAAGTGTCTGATGCTGATACTATGCTAAAACATGTTGCTCCAGACGCAGTGTGTAGTGCTGCGGTGAGTATTTTCACAAAACCCAATTGTCCTTTCTGTACAAAAGCAAAAGCTTTGCTGAGCCAGCATAAAATGCCTTATGAAGAAATCGCTATGGGCAAAGATGCAAGCAGCCTTTCTTTACGCGCCGTAACAGGAAGAAGTACTGTTCCTCAAGTATTTATAGATGGACAGCACATTGGCGGAAGCGATGACCTAGAAGCTTACTTCAACGCCCAGTAACCGATGACTTTTCATACTCTGTAGCAGCTCCACCTAATAGCGCTACAGAGTATTCTGAACTTTTTATAAAAAAGTATAAATATCCATCCCTATAGATAATTTTTCATCCGTCTTCTTATTGAAGCTTGTCCTAACTTTGTACTAAGACCATGTTGAGGAACAAATTATGATAGTGTTGATTGGCGGTGAAAAAGGCGGAAGTGGTAAAAGCTGCCTAGCGCAAAATATTGCGGTATATTTGAGAACAGAGAAAGATGCGTCTGTATTGATGGTTGACTGCGACCCTCAGCGTACAACCTCTGACTGGATCCAAGAGAGAACCAGCAACGACGACCTTCCTGATATCAACTGTGTTCAGTTATACGGAAAAATACGCAATGAATTAATGAGTTTAAGAAACCACTACGATTACGTCATCATTGACTGTGGAGGTCAAGATAACTTAGCGTTGAGATCATCAATGGCAGTAGCCGATCATATTCTAATACCTCTACGACCCAAGCGTAGAGACTTAAAAACTGTTCCTCATATGGAAGATGTTTTATCCACCTGTAAAATGGTCAATCCTAATATGAATGCGGCTTTCGTGATTACCCAATGCCCATCATTACCCTCCTTAGCGAGTAGAATATTAGATGCAAAAGAAGTTTGTCGCTCTTTCGAAGTTCCTGTTTTAAATTCAGTAACCTACAGTCGAAATATGTACGATGATTCAGAAGAATCGGGTATGTCGGTAATGGAAAGTGAGCCCGATGGTAAAGCCGCTGTTGAAATCCGCAGTATCATTGAAGAATTAATTGCACGGGGACAAACTAATGAGCTTTTCGAGCCTGAAAAAATCCACGCAGTTGGATAGACCTCGACTCGTAACCGCTGATCAGTTTATCGACGATGCTGTTTCTTATGCCAACGGTGTAAGATCCGGCCTAAGCCAAAAAGAGCGGTTAATGGTTGTTCCACATATGGTGAATGTGGAAACTAAAATGAGGCGCGCAACCTTTACATTAAGTAGTGAAACCATAGACAATTTATCTGAAGTGGCAAAGAGAACCGGTATTTCCAAATCTCGTATCATTCGAATTTTATCTAAGCAGCACTTAGGTAACGAGAAGGACCCAATATTACTGGAAAGTAAAACAAAATAATAAACCACATTGCGAACTTAGCACAGGTAATTAATTACCTGTTTTAAGTTCGCCCATTTCATATTTATCAATTAACGAATACAACGTAGGGCGAGTCACTCCAAGCATTTCGGCTGTTTTCGACATATTACAGTCTGACAGCTGGTAGGCTCTTCGAATAGCTTTGCTTTCTGCCTTTTCTCGTACTTCTCTTAAGTTAAAGACTTCGATACTGTCGCTGCGTTCCATTAACCCCAAGTCATCAGCTTGAACAACTGTACCTTCAGCCATAATGACTGCTGACTTCAATTTATTTTGCAGCTCTCTAATGTTACCTGGCCACTTGTGAGCAAGCATGGCGTTAATAGCTCCTTCACTGAAACTTTTTATTTTTGAGTTAAATTCTTCTTTGTATTGCGCTAAAAACGTTCTTGCGAGTAGAACAATGTCTTGCTCTCTGTCTCTCAATGGCGGAATATAAATAGGGATTTCGCTGACTCTATAATACAAGTCCTCTCGAAATGTTTGCTCTGCAACCATTCCCTGTAAATCTCTGTGAGTAGCACACACCACTCGAATATTGACGGGAATTTCACTGCGCCCTCCCACTCTCTCAATCACCCGTTCTTGCAAAAAACGCAGCATTTTCGCTTGAAGACCAATAGGCATATCACCAATTTCATCTAAAAACAAAGTACCGTTTTGAGCCGATTCGATTTTACCTGGCGTGGTTTTATTTGCTCCGGTAAATGCCCCTTTTTCATAACCAAAAAGTTCACTTTCTAATAGGTTTTCAGGGATAGACGCACAATTTATCGCAACAAACGCTTCGTCTTTTCTAGGACTATTTTCGTGAATTGAGCGAGCGAACACTTCCTTACCCGTGCCGCTTTCGCCTTGCAACAATGTGCTAATATCCGTATTCGCAATTTTTTCAGCTTTGCGCATTACGGTTTGAATAGCCTCGCTATTCCCGATAATTCTTCCCATACCTTTACTTGATTGGGAAAGAATACGATTCTCTCGTTCCAAATTAGATAGATTAAGAGCTCTTGCAACTAATAGCTTGATGGTGTCTGAATCGATTGGCTTCTGATAAAAATCGTATGCGCCTAACTCTATTGCTTTAAGTGCATTTTCTTTATCGCTATTTCCTGTCACCACTATCACTTTAGTTGTAGGAGAAAGCGCCAAAATTTCTTCCAATGTCCTTAAGCCTTCAGAGGCATTAGCAGGGTCAGGCGGTAGCCCTAAATCAAGCGTCACTACTTTGGGTTCATGACGTCGTAATTGTGCTATAGCACTTGTGCGATCTTCCGCATATGCAACATCATAATCTGTAAAACTCCATTTTAGTTGCTTTTGAATACCTAAGTCATCATCAACAACTAATATTGCTTCCTTCATAGTGTTTCCTTTTAAGAAATCGGGAACATGAGAGTGAATGTCGTACCTTTACCGACTTCACTTTCTACGTCTAGTTTACCGTCAATACTGTCTAAATAGCTTCGAGCATCATACACTCCAATACCCATTCCAGCATTCCCCTTGGTTGTATCAAAAGGAGTAAATAAGCGATGTTGAATAAAGCTCTCTGACATCCCTTCTCCAGAATCACTCACTTTAACTAAAAGGGAATTTCTATTTTTATCACAGTCAATACTTACACTAACAAAACCATCATCTTTTGTTGCTTGCTGTGCGTTACTAATTAAATGGTAAAATACATTCATTACCTTTTCGTGTTCAATTAAAAGCTCTGTTTCGGCATTTAATGTTAACGAGGGAATGGGGAGCAAACTTTGACAGCGTTCATTAATAACTTTTGATACTAACTCAGACATGAGTATAGGTGTTCGATGCTTATTTTGTTCAATATTTTTATCAGTTAACTGCCTCAACATGTTATCCATTCGGGACTTGGTATGCTCTAAGGTTTCAAATGTATCATCTATAAACTCAGGGTTATGCTTATGTTGTTCAGCATTGGCTAAAATAAGATCAATTTGCGCCAAAACATTTTTCAAGTCGTGTAACACAAAAGCAGACATGCGATTAAACGCAGCAAACTGCGCATTCTCAGCCAATATTTTAGCCGCTTCGTGATGAGACAAGTAAGTATTCACTTGCTCTGTAACGGCTGATAGATAATCTTTCACTTCCCAATCTAACGATATCGTTTCCGTTTCTACTGAATTGAGCAAAACCACACTTTGTATTTTATGGTCATGAATAATCGGGATCACTATCTGAAAACGAAATGTGTAGACCTCATCTTTGCTAATCGACAAACCTGGATAATCATAAGGTCGAAACTTGAATTGGTTTAAATCCAGTACCCATTGGGTTTTTTCACAGTATGAAACAAGAACATGAAGTAACTTTATTTGAGCTTTAGAAAGTTCATTGACATTACTTTTTGCCATTGTATCAAAATGTTCTCCATTCATTTTAAGCAGAATGCCTTGGTCATAGTCAATTGAAGACATAAATGCATGCAATGCACGATGATGAACATCGTGAATATCTTTAATTGGATCAGAAAGCGTTTTAGTTAATTTAACCCACTCTACCCGGTAGTCATACTGGTTAGCAAAAAAGTGTTTAGTGATAAATATCTTTATTTTGCTGCGGATTTGGTTCGATAAAAACACCGAAGCAAGTACCACTGCAGAGCTAATAAACATAATGATTTCAATGGTCGTCGTCCACCTACCACCAAAGTAATTCACTGCGTAACCAGCTAAAGACATTATCAGCAGATACCCTCCGGTCACCAGTAGCAATGAACTATGAAGAACTACATCTCGGGAAACAAAAATATTGATACCCCAGTGCTTGATACGCCGAATAGCCAAGACCAAAAAAGGCACGAGTATAAAATAAACATACCCTCTAACCGATATAAATCTACCGTCAAAATTACCGATCATTATGGTATTGGCATACAACACAAATTCATAAAGTTGAGTTGCTCCCAAAAATAAAACTAAGGGTTTAAATTCCCATTGCTGTTCACCGGATTGACGATAAACCAATTCCAAAATAATAAGGACTTCAAGAGCAAGAAGGGTCTGTAACAAAGAAAACCAAGTCGCATCTAACTTAACGATGAAAGGAACAATAAAAACAGCTGTGGGTACGCTGAGAATAATCAAGGTTTCAGGGCGCTTCAACACCCCCAAAACCGAATTAAATTGCGCTCGAATACACGAAGATAAAAACAACAACCATGCTGCTTGCTTTAAGGTGTCCGCTATAAAAAGCGATTGTCCTGTAATAGGGCTTTGAACAAAACTAATAAAACTAATTGACCACAGCACAGTAGACAACACTGCGACAACCAAAAGCTGCTTTGCTACGCCTGACTGCCTAGAAGTAAACAATAGCAGTAAGAGTAACAGATAACCTATGGCATTAATGCTGTATCCGATATCAGTAAGCATAGTTGTTAACCACCCAGTTCGTTATCATCCGCGCTTTTTAATAACTAAACTACCAATAGAGTATCCCGCGCCAAAAGAACAAATAACGGCAAGATCATCCTTCACCAAATCTTCATGATTTAAGGCTAACGCGATAATCGACCCTGCAGAGGCAGTATTGGCATACTTATCTAACACAATTGGCGCCTCTTCTGCTGAAGGATCTCGACCTAACAGCTTTCTAGATATAAGCTGATTCATATTGATGTTCGCCTGATGTAGAAACCATCTCTTTACATTTTCAGGCGTCAATTCATAGTCGCTCAAATGACTTTGTATATGTTCAGCAGCCATAGGGCAGACTTCTTTAAATACTTTTCGTCCCTGCTGTTGGAACAACTTATCCGCTCCGTAAGGGTCATTATCGTGTGCTCGATTTATATAACCAAAGTTAGAGCGAATATTGTTTGAAAATTGGGTTTTGGCTTTTGTGCCCAATATTGAATACACATGATCTGAATTGGCTGTATCACTGCGCTCAATAACAATGGCAGTGGCAACATCACCAAAAATGAAGTGACTATCTCGGTCTTTATAATTTGCTTGAGGAGACACAAGCTCAGGATTGATAACCAAAACACATTTGGCACTTCCCGCTACCACCATTTCGTGGGCACGGTGAATACCAAAAGTAGCGGCCGAACACGCAACTAACATGTCAAAACCAAACCCTTCAATACCTAAAGCGCCTTGTACTTCGATTGCCATCGAAGGATAAGCCCGTTGAGTGTAGGCGCAAGATACAATGACTGCATCAATGTCTGATGCTTGTTTGTTCGCCGCTGCCATTGCTTTTCTTGCAGCATTTACTGCAATTTCTGCTTGATGAGAGAGTTCATCGTCTTTGCGCTCGGGTATAACAGGGCACATACGGTCAATATCCAGTACACCCTCTTTTTTATAAATGTATCGGCTTTTTATTCCCGAAGCCTTTTCAATAAAAGCAGCACTGCTCATTGGTTTTGCGTCTAACGTTCCCGCCTCAATTTCAGACTCGTGGTCTAGGTTGTAACGTTCTGCCCATGCATTATAACTCGCCACTAACTCTTCATTGCTTATACTTTCAGGCGGTGTCCACAAACCTACGCCACTGATTACACTTAATTCAGACATAACTCTCACGTTCAAAAATAATTACGTCTATAGCTTAACGATATGAAGCACTAAAGTCATAAAAATAACGCAAATGCACCAAATAAAACGCTTAACTAACGACAACATCTTAAAAATAGAAAAACACAGTGTACCTTACTGACATGCTCACACTGAAGAAAAGACCCAAAATTATTGTTAATATAAAAATAACTTTTACCGTTCCATTTTGATTTCACCAGAACAAAAGAGACAGCGTTATGAATATAAAGGATCCGCACTACATCAATAAAGCCATGCTCGCCGTGTGTTGTTTAATTTTCATTGCAGGGTGTGCAACTTCCCCCACAGGTCGGAGTCAGTTTTTGTTATTTAGCACTGATCAACTCGACACCATGGGCACCCAAGCATTTAGCGCAATGAAAACTGATTTAACCATATCTACTCAAGCTGTAGAGAATGCCTACGTTCAATGCGTTGCCAATGCACTTATTCCTCACGTGCCTAAAAGTGCGTTTGACGGACAATGGGAAGTGGTTGTATTTGCTGATGAGCAAATTAACGCTTTTGCTTTACCTGGTGGCAAAATAGGGGTTTACACCGGATTGTTAAAAGTAGCTGAGACAGATGATCAACTTGCCGCAGTTATTGGTCATGAAATCGGTCATGTTATTGCTCAGCACAGTAACGAAAGAATGTCGCAATCACAGCTTATTGACATGGGAAATCAAGCGTTAAATGCGGTATTAGCGGCCAATGAGGTCCCTCAAAATAATATGATAATGTCCGCTATTGGCTTGGGTGTCCAAGTAGGAGTACAACTTCCCTTTAGCCGAGCCCACGAATCGGAATCTGACACCATTGGTTTAATTTTGATGGCTCAAGCGGGCTTTGACCCTAGAGAATCTGTTACTTTGTGGGAAAACATGGCAGCAGTCAGTGGTGATAAACCTGTTGAACTGCTATCTACACACCCTTCTGAGGCAACACGAATCAATAATTTACAAAACAATATGCCATCGGCTTTGGTTGACTTTAACAACACCACATCTCGTCCTCAATGCGGTTAGTAGTTTCGCTATAGTGACCACTTGTTGATTTACATTGAACAATAAAAAAGGGCTCTATTGAGCCCTTTTTTCATAAATAATTAAATCAGCCTATTATTCTGATTCATTTTTATGAACGTGCACATCCATTTGAGGGAAAGGAATTGAAATGCCTTCTTCGTCAAATCTCAATTTAACTTTTTCAGTGAAATCGAATTTAACACCCCAGAAATCCGCTGTTTTTGCCCAAGGTCTAACTGCAAAATTCACGCTGCTATCGCCTAGCTCAGCAACTACAACTACTGGTGCTGGATCTTTTAAAATGCGATCATCTTGTTCAGTCAACTCAAGTAAGATGTTCTTAGCTTTAAGTATGTCGTCGTCGTAACCAATACCAAATACCATATCTACACGGCGAGTTTCTTTAGCCGAGTAGTTAGTAATGTTGTCACCGTATATGCGGCCATTAGGAACGATAACTTCTTTGTTATCTGGCGTATTCAATGTTGTAGTAAAAATACCGATATTTTGAACCGTACCCGATGTACCACCTGCGTCCACAAAGTCACCAGAACGAATAGGTTTAAACACCAACAACATGACACCTGCAGCAAAGTTCTTCAGTGAGTCTTGTAACGATAAACCTATCGCCAAGCCTGCAGCACCGATAATAGCGACAAGAGATGTGGTATCTACACTCAATTGGTTAAGTGATGCAATGATCACAACCAGCATTAATACCGCTCTTAAAATAGAGCCTAAAAAGTTAACTAGCATAGGGTCGTATTTCGACTTACCCATTAACTTTATAAAAGTAGAAACAATCACGCCGACAACAATACGTCCGACAATGAATATTAAAAGTGCAAAACCAATATTAATTGCCCAAGGTATTGCGTATGTATCAATTAGCTCTTGTATGCGTTCAGGTGATAAATCCACGATGAACCTCCTCTAAGATTGTGTTTTTATTTAGGGTATTATTAGTCTTTTTTTAGACTTTCGCGGAGATTTTAGTCTGATTACACGCTAAATGCTCTTTTTAATTTTACTTTTTGTTACATTTTACCCAAAAACATATAAAACCAAAGTAAACTATTCCCTTGCTTACAGCCTTAATATTCAAAATTCAATTACTATGAGAATAACCCGATTTTTTCACCCCGAACCATTGCAAGTAGATACACAAATAGAGCTCAGTGCAGATGCAGCTCATCATTGCGTAAACGTTTTACGTTTGAAAGCCGGCGTATCCGTTGTTCTATTTGACGGTACTGGTAAAGAATTTGCCTGCGAATTAGTTGATGTACAAAGGCGTAAAGCGTCTGTTGAAGTAATGACTGAATTACACATAGACCCTCAATCGCCTATTTCCATTCATCTAGCACAAGGTGTGTCAAAAGGTGACCGCATGGAGTGGATATTACAAAAAGCCACTGAACTAGGTGTAACAGACATCACCCCAATTATCACCGAACGCTGTAATGTTAAACTTGATGAAGACCGTTGGCTGAAGAAACATGGCCAATGGCAAAAAGTCATTATCGGAGCATGTGAGCAATCAGGCAGAAACACCTTACCGACTTTACATAAAGCCATTCCACTAGCTAAATTCTATGCAGAATCCACAAATCAAAGCCGTATTATTTTGGCGCCAACAGCAGACTCACATTTTCACGATGTAGCGCAACCGAGTACCCATGGGTACCGGTTAGTCATTGGTCCAGAAGGCGGCTTAACAGACAGCGAAATTCATCAGTTAAAAGAATCTGGCTATCAAGAATCTCGTTTCGGCCCTAGAATATTAAGAACCGAAACGGCCGCACTCGCGGCACTTGCTGTGTTACAGCACCGAGTGGGTGATTTATATTAACCCTCCGTTCAAGTTGAAATTGTGATAAATATTCAACTTGATTTGTGGTTACTATGCCCCATAGTACTAAGACTAAGCTAACTGAGAATGACTCCAATGACCTATTCAATCGGCGTAATAATGGATCCTATCGACTCCATTACCCCATACAAAGACACCTCTTTCGCTATCATGTTAGAAGCACAAGCCAGAGGCGCCACCATTTATTACATCGAAATGGCCGATATGTATATTGATCAAGGTAAGGCCATGGTGATAACTCAAACCATTTCAGTTACCGATAGAGCTGCTGATGAGACTCACGATTATTATACTTTCACGTCTGAAAAATCGTCCATTCCTCTAAGTGACATTAATGTGTTATTCATGCGCAAAGATCCTCCCGTAGATAGTGAGTTTATTTACGCCACACACATGTTATCACTGGCTGAACACGAAGGCTCTTTAATTGTAAATAGTCCTCAAGCTCTTCGGGATTTCAACGAAAAATTGTTTACCTCGTATTTCCCAACCCTAATTCCACCAACCTTAGTAACTCGCTCAGCGGCATTAGTGAAAGATTTTCACAAGCAGCACGGCACGGTTATTTGTAAGCCTTTGGATGGTATGGGTGGTGCGTCTATTTTCAAAATAGACGAAAGTGGCAGTAACCTAGGTGTCGTTATTGAAACTTTAACAGCTCAGGGCTCGGTACAAATGATGGTACAAAAATTTATGCCCGAAATTAGTGAAGGCGATAAGCGAATTCACATTGTTAACGGTGAAGTTATGCCCTATGCATTAGCTCGTCTACCTACTGCAGGTGAAACTCGAGGCAATTTAGCCGCAGGCGGTACTGGCCGACCTCAGCCATTAACCGAATCAGACTTTGCAATAGCCAAGCAAATTGCTCCAACTTTAGTTGAAAAAGGAATTTTCTTTTGCGGATTAGATGTCATTGGTGACAAAGTCACTGAAATTAATATTACTAGCCCAACTTGCGTAAGAGAAATAGAAGCCAAATACAATAGCGGCGTATTAAGTAAGTTGTTTGACGGGATTGAAGATAAATTAAACGAGACGTTAAATGACTGATATCAGTAGCCTTCAAAATTACTTTTTGATTGCAATGCCAACACTAAGTGATAGCTATTTTGAGCGTTCACTTATGTACATTTGTGAGCACAGTGAAGAAGGCGCTATGGGGCTAGTGATTAATAGCCCCACTGAAATGACATTAAAAGAATTACTGCAACAAACTGATAAAGACGCCGTTGTCGATGATGAAAAAGCAGATCAAATCATTCTTGCCGGAGGCCCGGTCAATCAAGAGCGTGGGTTTATTTTGCACACGCCACAATCGGGCTGGTCATCAAGCGTGTCTTTGAATGACGACGTTATGGTTACCACATCAAAAGACATTCTTAGCGCTTTAGGTAATGAGGATGGACCGCTGAAATCAGTTATAACCTTAGGCTACGCAGGCTGGACAGCCGGTCAACTAGAACAAGAAATTCAAGACAATGCTTGGTTAGCCGTAGAAGCCGATACAGATATTTTATTCGAAACGCCTATACACAAACGCTGGCAGGCCGCAGTGAACAAGCTAGGTGTTGATGTATGGCAACTGGCACCGAGTAATGGCAATGCATAAATTTATCGTTGCTTATATCACGGTTGGTTATAACAGCCTTGGTTATAACACCATAGCTTGTAACCGCACCTTATGACGCAAACCGTATTAGCCTTCGATTACGGCACTAAAAGTATTGGCGTTGCCATAGGCCAAATGGTCACCTATACGGCTTTTCCTTTGCAGGCGTTAAAAGCCAATGATGGCATCCCCAACTGGGATGAGATTCAACGCATATATGACGAGTGGCAGCCCGATAAAGTGGTAGTCGGCTTACCTTTAAATATGGACGGCAGCGAACAAGAGATTACTCAGCGCGCTAAAAAATTCTCCAACCGGCTACTTGGTCGCTTCAAAATACCTGTAGAGCTCTATGATGAACGGCTATCCACTGTTGATGCAAAATCCATGTTGTTCGAACTTGGTGGATACAAAAAACTGTCGAAAGGCAAAGTCGACAGTGTTTCTGCCTGCGTTATTTTTCAAAGCTGGGCTGAAGCGGGTTTGGGTTAGAGTTAGTAACTGTTGCAGGTATTTCACTCTCACCAGTTATTGTTGTAACCTTTATCATTGCAAGGTCTACTTTTTGAGGAAGAAAAAAATTAATGGACGAACGTCAAAGCCAATTTGATAAACCAAAAATAAAAATCATCGCTATTGCTAAAGATGAAGGAGCTTACATTTCGGAGTGGATTCATCATCACTTGTACTTCGGTTTTGATGCAATTGAAATACACATCAACCGCACATCCGATAACTCTATTGATATAATTAACACTATTTCTAATGTGTATCCAGAAGTTAGCTGGCAGTCTGCAGATTGGGTTGATATGTGTTCTAGTGACGCACGTAAGCATATGCAGTTTATTGTCTATGCATCTGCACTCGCTGAGTTAAGAAAAAACGGAGAGTTTAGTCATGTATTTTTCCTTGATATCGATGAGTTTTGGTGTCCTTCTGACCTAACGCTGAAAATTCAAGATTACCTGTTAACTTTCCCATCAGATCACGCGCTGTTTTTTGAATGGCTAAATGACCTAGGAGACTTACCTGAATTTAGTTCAATACCAAAAAACTTGAAGGGAAACCCTTCCCCCCTAGGAAAAACGTTATTACCTGCCAACGCAGATATTGTCGAAATACGCAATCACGTTTCATTACTCAAAGACAAATCTAAAGTGAGATTGGCAAATGGCACTCTATTTCAAGGGCGACCAAAAATGCAACAAGCCTTACTAAAAGAGTTGTCTGGCCTAAAAGATGCTTTTATTTATCATCGCGCTCACCGTTCGCAATTAGAATACATTTCCTTAGTATTCAGAGGAAGACCTGGAAACGAGTTCAAATATAAAAATAATCGCGCAGGCTTACCAAATAAAGATAAGCCTGTTGATACAGTCTTATTTCCAGATAGTGCTTATGCACTTTATCAAACAAGCCTCCAATCCTTTTTGCAAAAAGTACAAGTGGAAGATTTACTGCCAGAAGCTATAGACTATGTAAAAACGAGATATGTTAAATCTATAAACAATATAAAATCTGGTTTGCAATCGAATTACGAAGATATGATGAAAATTTTTAGTGGCGTGCATAGCCCTCAAGTCATTGAAAAATTTAGTCAATACCGAGAAGAGAAAGTAAGGCGTCGCCCTAAAAATGTTCCTCTTATACGGCAGTTTGCATTAGATGCTCGACATCAAAATATTGATGAAGCTATAGCGCTTATGAAAAAGGCGAAGACCCTTAGGCCTGAAAACAAAATAATTGCCAACGATTTAACGCGATTTGAAAGCATGAAATCAGCGCCAAAAGAATAGGTAAATTTTATTCAATAGAAAATCCCCCAGCGAACCACGTTGGGGGAAATGTGACGGTTTAGTTAAGGGTGCGTCATTATTCAGAAAAAACACTAAAATTCAGCGTCGATGCTGTTGGTGTTAACACGCTTTTTTCTTCAAACTTGTGTGCTTTGTTTTTCACTGTAATTTCAATAGATTGCTCGGAATTGGTTTGACCAAAAAGGCCAAGTGAATAGTTTAAATTTGCGTCCGGTTCGTGAACTGTATACTTCCCCGTTACAATGAGCTGCGTTGCGGGTTCATCAATGTGATGATGAGATAACACAGGAGATAACAATAACCCTTGCAAACTGATTTCCTGTTTTCCGTTTTTCAAACTTATATTGCTTTTTACCGTTTCTGCAATGTCTGTGCGCTTATCTCTAAATTCAGTCTTCGACAGTTTGCCATCATTATCTGTATCTATACCCTCAAACGCGCTGACAGGAACAGACAAAACCATATATATGCCATCATCAACAATATTCAACGTGCCTTTTTGAGCAACCATAATGTGAGCTTGTGCAAGAGGCAGAACTCCGCTTAAGCCAATTGTAAAAAACGTGATTGCCATCTTTGTTATAGAAATTTTCATATCTATCTCCTGCAGATCTATGTCATGAAAACAAACCAAAATCGGTTAGGGACGAAGAGTAAATCGCCCCTAACCCTGTTTTATTATTGTGGAGGGCCACCAGCAACATCACCTACATCACCGGTTACACACCGCTGGAAGTACGGGTAAGTATCTGTAGCGTAATAATGATAAATGCCATCTGGGAATTCAGGTGTAACACCAAATCGCCCATTACATTCGTCTAAATCACCAGACCCTTCTACATATTCCCAATCTTGAGCAAAGGTACCTAGTGAATAGACATCCACCGATGGACGTAAATCTGAAACTTCACCCACAAGTTGATAACTGCCGGTAAGTGCGACAATGTCTGAATCAGGATTGTTTGCTTCGCTGTAACCATAACGAGCATAAATTGGGAAACCATCAGCAGCCCAGCCAATTAAGGTAATAGTCTCGCTATTCCCCCCTTGCAACGTTATAAAGCCTTCAGGCATTCCATGATAATGATACGTACCTTCAGGTTGAACATGGGCATTGTTGTCATCGGTACCAAAATCAAAACTGGAATGGCCCAAGGCTTCAATATTCCAGCTTCCACTGTTATCAATTAGGCTGCAATTTTCACCTAAATCTTCACAGCTTCCCGCTGTGCTTGCATCTATTTTTACGCCATTCAATACATAACCAGTTGGACCTCTTGGGCCACCTAATTCACTGGCCGTTCCAGTTTCTTCTGGTGTGAGTGTGTAATTAGCAGAAACACTTTGCTCTGAAATGGTATTGGGATTACCACTGTTAGGAAATTCACCAACTTCGTGATCAGGGATACCGTTGGCAACTAGCAAACGCTCACCGTCAACACAGCTCCACTGAGCAGAACTGGTTAATTGAACTGATTCTGAGTCGTTAAATTCGTTGTAATCGTAGTCACACAAAACGCCATCGGTTGTAGCGGTACCCGTTGCCAGTTCCTGCACTGTGACTTGCACGCTATCCGATTCACTTGATATAACACCATTATCAACCACCAATTCTATTGTGTACGTACCCACTACGTCAGCGACAAAATCAGGCATTATCGCGGTAGTGTCAGATAAACTCGCGCTGCTGCCAGTAGGTATGTCAATGAAGCTCCACAAATAAGTTAATACATCTTCACTGCCACTAGTACTTTGCTCACCATTCAAGGTCACTGTGCTGTTAACAATAACAACTTGGTCTGTACCCGCGTTTGCCGTAGGCAAAGACACATCTGAATCTAGATTAGTTACTGTGACACTGACTGAATCACTTGTGCTATCGCCGTCGTCGTCTGTCACTGTCAAACTAAAAACTAAGGTTTCATCAGTATCCACTTCAGGTGCTATAAAAGAAACAGTTTCCGATTCAGTATTGTCTAACGCAACACTGGTACCACTGGTCTGTACCCATGCATAACTGGCTATTGAACCGTCTGAATCGCTAGCACTGGCGGTTAAAGTAACACTGGTATTTTCATCTACCGTTTGATCGGTTCCCGCATCCACAGTAGGAGCTTGATTAACTTCCGTCGCCACATCACTATCGCTATTACTATCACTTCCACCGCAGGCTGATAACAATGTAAAAGCAGCGAGAGAAACCGCTACATTCGTTTTGTTCCAACCGAATTTGTTACCTTTATTCATTTTCAGCTCCTGCTTAACTTGCCTTGTTTACATTAACGTCGTTGAGTAACACGAAGCATAGCGAGTAAGTGTGCAGAATTAGTGCAGATGTGGCGGAAACACAATGTATTTGTCACCAATTAATGGGATTTTTAACCCTCTACACAAAACAGGTACATCGACAAAAATAACAGCACTTAGGTATTTAATTTTTTGTGGTATATTGAAACTGAAAAGAACGATTTAATAACCGAATTTAAAAACTAGAACAGCGAGAAGGAAAGATGAAGGCACTTATAATTGGTGCAGGTATTGGTGGCCTGTCAGCAGCCGTTGCGTTAAAAAAGCAAGGTATTAGCTGTGAAATATTCGAAGCCGTAAAAGAAATAAAGCCAGTCGGCGCTGCGCTATCAATTTGGCCAAACGGCGTAAAATGTATGAACCACCTTGGAATGGGCCATATTATGGATGAACTAGGTGGGCCAATGAATAATTTAGCCTATTGCGACGGCTTTAACGGTCAAGTAATGACTCAGTTCAGCCTTGCGCCTTTGGTCGAAGCGGTAAAAGAACGCCCTTGCCCAGTATCTAGAGCGAAATTACAAAGTAAAATGATCGACCATTGGGGCAAAGATAAAGTCCAATTCGATAAACGAATCTCGCGAGTAGAACAAACTGAAACTTCGGTTACTGCTCATTTTGTTGATGGCACATCAGCAACAGGCGATTTTATGATTGCCGCGGATGGCACCCACTCTGTTGCCAGAGAACATGTTCTTGGTCATAGCGTTGAGCGACGCTATGCTGGCTACGTGAATTGGAATGGTTTAGTGGATATCGACGAAGCCATTGCCCCAGCCGAGCAATGGACAACCTATGTAGGGGACGGCAAGCGAGTATCAGTCATGCCCATTGCTGACGGACAGTTTTATTTCTTTTTTGACGTACCATTAGACAAAGGTTTGACTGAAGACAGAAGCACTGTGGTCTCTAATTTAAAATCTTATTTTGAAGGTTGGGCAGAACCCGTACAAACCCTGATTGATGCGATAGACCCGCAAACAACCAACCGCGTAGAAATTCATGACATAGAGCCTTTCGATACCTTTGTTAAAGGCAATATTGCACTATTAGGTGATGCCGCTCACAGCACAACTCCAGATATTGGGCAAGGTGGCTGCTCGGCCATGGAAGATTCTGTGGTGTTAGGTAAATGTTTTGCAGAGCAAGGTCACGCAACTCATGATGACATGAGACGAGCCCTGAAAAGCTATGAAGAAAAGCGTCATCTTCGCGCTAAAGATCTTGTATTAAAAGCAAGAAAACGCTGTGATGTGACCCATGCTAAAGACCCGAAAGCCACCCAAGCTTGGTACGATGAACTTCGCACAGAAAAAGGTGAAAACATCATAGAAGGCTTACGCCAAACCATCATTCATGGCCCTCTAGGTTAAACAAGGTTCACAAGAACAAGACGAGCAACTTGAGCTCTCTTGTTCTTGCCCTGCTCTACTTTAAATGCGGTCCGCAAATGTCGTTTACTTGTGCTGCATTATAAATTTCAACCCAATACCCATCAGGGTCTTTAATAAACGCAATGCCTTTCATACCGCCATCATTAGCCCGTTTGTGAAACGGAACATTGAAAGATTCAAAACGCTCGCACGCACTATCAATATCGGGTACGTGAAAACCAATATGACCAAACCCTTTGGGCTCGCTATTACCATTGTGGTACTGCATTGTTTCTGCTGTATCACCCCAATTATGAGTTAACTCCAGCATAGCGGGACGACCAAAGGTTTGTTCCACCCGAGCTGCATCATCTTTACTTATATCTGAAAAATCTTCCCCGGTGCTTAAAAAATACAGGCTGAATTTCATTTCGCTAAAATCTAAACGCTTTAACAGAGTCATACCCATGATTCGAGTATAAAAATCCAGTGAACGTTTAGGATCTGCAATGCGCAGCATGGTTTGATTAAAAACATACCCTTGGGTCGCCGAATCTTTGTCTTCGCAAAGGCCTTCGGCTTTATCAAAATGACGACTCATACTATTTACTCTTTTTTAGGAAAGCGGATTCTGCTTGTTACAGTTAGAAACAAGACAGCGATAAAAGATAAAGAATACACTGTTTATTAAAGTTGACGTTTATGTTTGTAATAAAACGTATCAGCAGCCCAATATTCACGATAATTTACAATTAAATTGACCTCTTCTTTTAGAAAACGTTTATTATTTATTCTCAGTCGAGAGTTCACAGGAGGCACATTATTTATGTATACCGATGAAGATTTAAATTTAGCCGTCGAACAAGGTATTTTCAGTCAAGATGCTGTCATTGAATTTAGAGACTCTATGGCTTCACACAATCACTCACCCGCTGTTGATGAAGAAAATATTCGGCTTGTAGCAAGCTTTAACGACATTTTTGTCGTCATTGCTTGTTGCCTGTTATTATTTTCATCACTATTCGTTTTGAAGCCTATTAACGAAACATTAGGTTACGTGAGCTTTATTGCAATTTCTTGGGGATTAGCTGAATTTTTTGTACTGCGAAAAAGAATGGCGTTGCCGGCAATTGTACTGATGATAGCATTTGTTGGCGGTGTGTTTGCATTACTCATGCCTCAATCAATTCAGCTTGAGTCTTTCAAATTAGTATTTGCTTCAGGTTTTGCGGCCATTGCAGCCTACGCACATTGGCGCAGATTTCACGTACCTATCACTGTTGCTACAGGCACCTTTGCCGCTTTAGCCTTAACGGTTTCCAGCTTAATCTACATTTTCCCACTGTTAAAACACATACTCTTTATACTGATATTTATGAGTGGAGTCATTACCTTTGCCTTCGCTATGTATTGGGATTCTTCAGATACGTCCCGCACGACCTCAAAGTCTGACGTTGCCTTTTGGTTACACCTTATATCGGCTCCCTTAATTATTCACCCTGTCTTTTCCATGCTAGACGTTCTCGGCGGAAACGAAAGTGTATTAAGCATGAGCTTAGTTGTAGTCTTGTACCTATTAATGACCATTGCGTCTCTTATTATCGACCGCAGGGCATTTATGGTTTCGTCATTAATTTACGTTGTATACGCTCTTAGCACTATATTTAATAGCTTTGGAAGCGTTGGTTATGGCTTTGCGTTGACGGGGGTCATAATGGGCTCTGCGTTATTATTACTATCGGCGTTTTGGCACTCTGTACGCAGGTCAATAACACAAAAGTTACCTCAGAGCATAAGAGCTTACGTGCCTGAAGCCAGCTAACTGTGCGAAAATCATTAACATCAATAAACCAGCCTCGATTCATTCTGTGTCAGGGCTGGCTTCTCCACACTGCCAACACACTTCGAAGGCAGCATCATTATCCTCTGTGCATCGATAACACGTCCAATCTCGACTATTCGCTGCAACCTGTTTTAAATCTTCCACAAGTGCGTTAGCTCGGGCAAACCAGTCATCGTCAATTAACCAAACTTCAGGCTGAACGTCAAAGGGCGACAACTCGCCCATTGCACCGGATGAAAATTCATTTTTAACCATAAAAGGAATACGATGAGCTTCAAGTAACTGTGCCACCTGCTGAATTGAAAACCAATCATTACTGACGTACAGTTTTTTCACTACAGACTAGTCCATATCAATAGAAACATTAGACAGGGTGCCAAGGCTATCGCCTTCCCTTGAATCCAGTTTGATCATCAGGCGCAAGTCGTTAGGCGAATCAGCATGATGCAGAGCTTGCTCTAAATCGATACGCCCTTCTTTGTATAGCTCGTATAGCGCCATATCAAAGGTCTGCATCCCCATTTCTTTGCCTTTTTTCATGGCTTCTTTTAATTCACCCATGTCATTTCGACGGATCATATCGCCAATCAGTGGAGAATTAAGCAGGATTTCAATTGCCGCAACGCGACCTTTTCCATCGACGGTAGGAACAAGCTGCTGCGCAACAATCGCACGAATATTTAGACTTAAATCAAACCTCAATTTGTCGTGCAAATCTTTCGGCGCCAAATGCATAATACGTTCAATGGCCTGGTTTGCGTTATTCGCATGAAGCGTAGCAACACACAAATGCCCCGTATCGGCAAAAGACATTGCATATTCCATCGTTTCCATAGATCGGATTTCACCAATTAAAATAACGTCTGGTGCTTGACGCAAAGAGCTTTTTAGAGCGTCATCAAATGTTTGTGTGTCCAATCCCACTTCTCGTTGTGTAATAACACAATTATTATGTTCGTGAACAAATTCAATAGGATCTTCGATAGTTAGGATATGCCCTTTTGAATGCTCATTTCTGTGTCCAATGAGTGCCGCAAGAGACGTCGATTTACCTGTCCCTGTTCCCCCTACAAACAACACCAAGCCTCGTTTAGCCATAATGATGTCTTTCAACACAGGTGGAAGACCCAAATCTTCTGCTTTGGGGATTTGCGAGACAATGCGCCTTACAACCATGCCCGCCAAATCACGCTGCCAAAATGCACTGCAACGAAAACGACCAACACCGTCTCTTGCAATGGCAAAATTGCACTCTCGGCTGGTTTTAAATTCTTCTTTTTGGCTTTCTGTCATCGCTTCATGCACTAGAGCCAAGGCTTGTTCATCAGACAATACCGCATCATTAAATGGCGTAATTGTGCCATCAACTTTTGCACTTACAGGGTAGTTTGCCGTTACGAATAAATCGGATGCTCCTTGGCTCACCATATATTCTAGGCATTCATTTAGGTTCATGTATTACTCCTACATACCAAAGCTTTGTTTGTTAATACATTTTTCTAATGCATCTTGCCTAGAGATAACCCCCATTCCAACCAACCGCTGTAAACATTGGTCCATCGTCTGCATACCATGAGATTGTCCAGTTTGAATAACCGAGTACATTTGCGGTACTTTGTCTTCACGAATTAGGTTGCGAATAGCAGGGATCCCTACCATTATCTCATGTGCAGCCACTCGTCCTCCTCCCTGCTTTTTCAGCAAAGTCTGAGAAATCACAGCGCGAAGAGATTCCGATAACATAGAGCGGATCATGCTTTTTTCTGCAGCGGGGAATACATCAATAATACGGTCAATGGTTTTTGGCGCAGAGTTAGTATGCAGGGTCCCAAACACTAAATGCCCTGTTTCCGCCGCAGAAATTGCTAATCGAATGGTTTCTAAATCACGTAATTCACCCACTAAAACCACATCGGGATCTTCACGTAATGCCGAACGAAGTGCATTGTTAAAGCTCAATGTGTCTCTGTGAACTTCACGCTGGTTGATCACACATAGTTTATTGTTGTGAACAAATTCGATGGGATCTTCGATAGTCAGAATATGTTCTCTTTTGTGGGCATTAATATGGTCGACCATGGCCGCTAAGGTAGTACTTTTACCAGACCCCGTAGCTCCTGTTACTAAAACGATCCCCGTAGGTTGGTTAATAATTTCTTTAAAAATTTCAGGTGCACCTAGTTCATCTAAAGTGAGTACTTTACTAGGAATGGTTCTTAAGACAGCCGCAGCACCGCGATTTTGAACAAAGGCATTGACACGAAAACGTGCAAGATCTTTTACTTCAAAAGAAAAGTCTGTTTCTAAGTTTTCTTCGTATTCTTTACGTTGTGAGTCATTCATTATTTCATAAATTAGTGCGTGTACATCTTTATGGTCTAATGCTGGAACGTTTAGTCGTCTCATTTCACCGTCTACACGAATTACAGGAGGTAATCCGGCTGACAAATGTAAATCTGATGCATTGTTTTTAACACTGAAAGCTAAAAGTTCGGTAATATCCACAGACTGTCTTCTCCAAAATAACAAGGCTAGTATGCAAACCATAGCAGAACGATTGGATAACGCTCGAAAATCAATAAAGGATGCTACGATAAATGCACAACGTAATGTTGATTCTGTTCAATTATTAGCAGTAAGTAAAACAAAATTGGTATCGGAAATTACTCAAGCGTATAAACATGGACATCGAATGTTTGGCGAAAACTATATTCAAGAAGGTGTCAGTAAAGTCAAAGAAATGAGTGCTATGGCTGATATTGAATGGCATATGATCGGTCCAATACAATCTAATAAAACCAAAGATGTTGCCACCTATTTTGATTGGGTACAAAGTATCGACCGTGTAAAAATTGCAAAACGACTCAACGATCAACGCCCCGAAAGTTTACCGAATTTAAATGTGTGCATACAGGTGAATATTGACGACGAACCCACTAAGTCAGGTGTGAGCGTTAATGAGGTTGATACATTGATAAATGAAATAAAAACAATGCCTCGCTTATCTTTAAGAGGGTTTATGGCTATACCCAAAGCCGACGCCGAACTTCAAACACAAATCGCTTCTTTTAAAAAAATGCAGGGTTTATTTACTGATTACAGTAAATTGCACGCTGAATTTGATACCCTTTCACTGGGAATGAGTAATGACATGAATTTGGCAATACAACATGGTTCAACCATGGTCCGTTTGGGCACCGCTATTTTTGGTGCTCGTTCCTATTCTAATAATTAAAAGCGGAGTATAGATGCAAACTAAATCACTGACGTTTATCGGTGCTGGAAATATGAGTAGAAGTATTATTTCTGGGTTGGTAAATTCTGGCTATCCGGCATCCAAAATAATGGCCTGCAATAGGTCATCAGGTGCTCTAGATTCAATAAAATCAGACTTTGGCGTGAATGTAAGTACTAACAATGATGAAGGAATAGACTTTGCCGACGTGGTCGTTTTAGCGGTAAAACCTCAAATGATGGCAGACATGTGTGAGGCGTTAAACCAACACGGCAGGCATGCAGATACCTTATTTATTTCCATTGCTGCAGGTATCAGCATCCCGCGATTGCAACAAATGTTGGGAAATTCAGTACCGGTAGTACGGGTTATGCCTAATACGCCTAGTTTGCTAGGAAAGGGCATGTCTGGATTATACGCAGATGACTCTATTTCCAATGACGATAAAGCATTTGTAGAGCATATGATGAATGCGGTAGGCACAACAGTGTGGGTAAACAATGAATCCGATATTAACGGCGTTATTGCAGCCGCAGGAAGTAGCCCCGCTTATTTCTTTTTGTTTTTACAAGCTATGCAAGAAGAAAGTATTGCCATGGGGTTTGACAAAGAAACCGCGCGAGCTATGGTTCAACAGGCAATGCTAGGTGCCGCTGAAATGGTTTGTCACAATCCTACACTTGAATTAAGTGAGCTAAGGGCCCAAGTTACGTCTAAAGGTGGAACAACAGCACAAGCTGTTAATACATTTATCGACAATGGCTTAAAAGAGCTCGTCAGTAAATCAATGCAAGCGGCTGTAACACGGGCACAAGAGATGGAAAAAACGTTTTAATATGAATACTATTTTTGGAGACTTATCTTAATGAATGCGGTGTATTTTTTAATTGATTTCATCTTCGGTTTATATTTAATGATAGTGCTGCTTAGGTTGTGGCTACAAGCCGCAAGAGCAGATTTTTACAACCCGTTGAGCCAAGGAATAGTAAAAGCTACTCATCCAATTCTTGCGCCCATGCGCAGAGTACTCCCCTCTATTGGGCCCATAGACACGGCTATTGTCGTGTTAGCGTTAATCGTCTCTAGTGTCAAAATAATCGTTATAAATGCATTATTTTCGAGTGGATTTCCCGCGATTTCAGCGCTAGCCGTTGGAGCCGTGATAGATGTGATTAAAGAAGGCTTACAACTGATTTTTTGGGTACTTCTTTTACGCGCGATATTAAGCTGGGTTAGCCAAGGCAGTTCACCGGTGGAGTATTTATTACACCAATTGACTGAGCCATTATTGGCCCCGATTAGAAAAATACTTCCATCTACAGGTGGGTTCGATTTTTCTATTTTGATTGCGATCGTCGCGCTTCAGTTTTTTCAAATATTGTTGAATGATGTACTTCGAACTCTTTTGAGTGCGTAAAAACCCGCAAAGGCATTGTGCTCTTTACGTACTCTTTTTGTACGATGCCTTTATTTAAATATTTAGCTAGACACTACAAAAACTAATCACCTTTAAGGTCAATCAGAACCGCCCCAGTTCCTTTGTCTGCAAGCTTGTCATCTTCGTTATACAGTGGACATGCTTCCATCGATAAGCAGCCGCAGCCGATACACCCAGTTAAATAATCTCGTAATTTTTCCATACTTTGGATACGTTGATTTAGGCTCTCTTTCCAATGACTAGATAACCTCTGCCAATCTTTTTGGTTTGGCGCCGTTTTCCCCTTTAGCGTATCAAGCTGAATTTTAATTTCAGCTAAGGTAATCCCCATTTTCTGAGCCGCTTTAATCAATGAAACACGACGTAATACTTGTTTGTGGTAACGACGCTGATTTCCTGTATTACGAGTACTTTGAATGAGCCCTTTGCTCTCATAAAAATGAAGAGTAGATACCTTAACACCACAACGCTTTGCGACATCCCCTACCGTTAACGCTTCATTTGCACCTAACCTATTTCTCACATTTTCCATATTCATTCAGTTGCATTGCCACATGTTCTTTTTACTTTATCTCTATAAAGCCTTGACCTCAAGTTAACATGAGGTTTTACAGTATCTACTCACACAATGTCGATAAGGGTTCACATGTACTTAGAACATATCAATTTAACCGTCAGTAATATTGACGAAGCATTAACATTTTACCGAGCAGCATTTCCCGATTGGGTCATACGGGGAGAAGGCGAACAAGTATGGTTTGGAAAACCTCGTCGTTGGCTACATTTTGGCAACGAACATTACTATATAGTGTTATGTGATAACGGCGAAGGAAGTAATCGAGACTTAACCGGGCATCAAGTAGGGCTAGCTCATTTTGCGTTCGTCGTCAGCAATATTAAAGCGATGCAGACTCGACTATTAGAAGCTGGCTTTGTGCCCGATAAAGACGGCGCTGATGAACCCTACAGGACAAATTTATATTATATAGACCCAGCAGGTTTCGAAGTTGAGTTTGTGGAATATCACAGTGACCTAATGGCCGAAAGAAATACGTACGCCGCTTAATTTGGCGCACATTAATAAAGAGATGCCTAAGGGCTAAAGTGCACTAAGGGCTTCTCCTTCAAATTTCACTCCAGCCCAACCACTACGCATAAAATTACGGATATTCGCGTGATCACTCCCATCTGGATTCTGCAATACATCTTTACGGTAATAATCACCAAATAGCGCAACAGTTTGCGCTTCAGGTAAATTGTTTAGCTTTGCAAAATAAAACAATTTGCACGACCCCTCATTCGTACCCGCTTGATTAAAAGTATCACCGTTATGAAAACTGGTAGGCGTATACTTGTAGGTGTCTTCAATTACCTGAATGACATCTGAAAATTGGATAAGATTCGCATCTTCATTCAGCTGAGTGAGTAACGTAGAAATGGTCATAAACCTTCCTTTTATTGTGGCGTTAAAACGGTATAAGCGAAACTCAATTTACAATCGATATGCTTGAGTAATTTATTCACATAACTCGGGGCGCTGATTGCTCCCGAAATGTCATAACTTTCAACACGGACGAGTATTTCACAATCTTCAATAGCGATTTGCTGGCGCACATAAAAAATATTTAAGTCGTCTAAACAGCTTAACTGTTCATCCAATATCACCTCGCCAATATACCTATCCCCTTTAAGGTTTAGTTGATAACTTGAGCCTTTAATTTCATGGGTTAAGGTAATAGCTTGTAATTTATCTAGGTTCAAAAATCGAAAGGTAACGAGACTGTTAATGTGAAATGACTCCAACGGCGTACTATAAACTGAGTATTTAATGTATATTATACTGCATAGCGGAATGAGTTAGTGACACTATTTTAATGCAAATAAAAACAATAATTACACTGCTATTTAGCATTTCAAATATGTTTGTTTTAGTCGCCATATCGTGGTTTTTACTTTATCAGAGTAATTTTTTATATGGTTTTTGGCATGATCATGGTGGAATTCAGCAAAAAATAGAGCGCTATGCCCCACAAAACCGAAATATAAAAGGGTTCGAGAACACCTCAAAAATAGAAAGAACTCGTGTATTTAAGCGTATTAATTATGCCGTTCATATAGATAAAACAATTTTATCTACAATTACATTCATTACAAAAGACGATACGGAAAAGACACTGTTAACCCAAGATGAAATTCTTCATCTTGAAGATGTGGCTAATCTTATTCGTATTTTATATTACTTCATGGTCGTTATGGTGCTGTTATGGGCTTACTTGTTAGCTAAACACAT
Organism: Alteromonas sp. 5E99-2; assembly: GCF_017368475.1. Classification (GTDB taxonomy): domain Bacteria; phylum Pseudomonadota; class Gammaproteobacteria; order Enterobacterales; family Alteromonadaceae; genus Alteromonas_F. The sequence goes on along the minus strand of NZ_JAFNJE010000011.1, from coordinate 49,887 downwards.
CAAATCTTACAACCAATTTCCAAGCCTCTTAGGTCAAACAAAATCTGTAGGAGGCTTTATTGGAGTCATTGGTTTAAGCGTTATTTTCGTGGGGCCGACCAAGGCGTTTTACTGGTTACATGACGTTATTTTTCCAGACAATCACAAGTGGTTTTTCTATTACCAAGATTCACTGATGTCTACGTTAATGGCTGCGCCAGATTTGTTTGGCTGGATAGCGATAGAGTGGGTATTGTTGTTTTCAATTTGTTTCTATTTTATGCATTTAGGATTAAAAAAATTACACTTCAAAATGCATATACAGCACACATCTGCAAACTAGATTTCAATTGCTTTTAGATAAAATGTAACTCAAATTAATCGGGTGCTAAGTATTGTTACCGAACACCCTATTAATTGGCTCAAGGTTAACCTTCAGAGCCGTTCATATAGGTAGAAAGCTGATCAACGTGTTGTTTAGTCTCATCAATCAAAGCGCCAATTTCTTTTGCTGATTCTGTGGTACTTTGTGCCAAATTCCTTACTTCATCAGCAACAACGGCAAAACCTCGCCCTGCTTCACCTGCTCGTGCAGATTCAATAGCTGCATTTAACGCAAGTAGGTTAGTTTGACTCGATATGCTATCGATAGTTTTGATGATGTTTCCTATTCTCTCCATTACTTGGCTCATTGCCGTATGGGTATTGGAAATCACTGCATTTCGTTCAGACACGTCAGAACCGTACATCAATATTTTCTCTAATCGCCCTTCAACATCCATTACTGGCGAAATCGATACAGATAACCTGACCGTTTTTTCGTCTTTGTCCTGTAAATTGATATCAGCATTCACTATTTCGCCAGATACAACCTGATTCCAACTTTCCGTTTGAACATTACTCTTCAAACTACCGATAAGTCTACTTAAATGCTCTACATCACCTACTTTTATCGCTTCTAACGCTAACGAGTTTGATGTCAGCAGTGTACCTGCGGCATCAAATTCCATCACTATATTAGTTTGACCGATGGCATCTAACCTAATGGCATTTTCTAATGCTTTTCCTTTAGTTTCATCAATATTAGCCTGAATAGATATGAAACGCTTTAATGTACCTTGCTCATCAAAAACTGGGTTAATCGCTAAACTAATCCAATAAGCATTACCATGGCAGTCATAATTTAAAATTTCACCTGTGTAAGGTATTCTTGCCTTCAGAGCTTCTCTAATCTCTGAAATTGTCTCTTGACTGGTACGTTCACCTTGCAAAATTGAACTTGGTTTTTTACCAAGAACTTCATTATCGGTGAAACCCGTTAGCTTTCTAAATCCTGAATTTACATATTCGATTAGTCCTTTAGGACAGGTAATAATAACGGAGTTATCGGTTTCATTCGCTACCAGAGACAATAGATTAAACCGACGCTCCTGCTCTACGTTCGACGTTACATCTGAGGCAAATTTCACCACTTTGAATACGTTACCATCACTGTCCAAAATTGGGTTATAGGTAGCTTCTATCCAAATTTCTTTCCCACCATTTCCTACACGCTTAAAACGACCACTTTTAAAACTTCCCCCAGCTAAATCTTGCCAAAATTGTTTATATTCAGCCGACTGAGCATGATGGCTTTCTACAAACATCGAATGGTGCTTACTTTGAATTTCGTGTAACGCATAACCCATAGCGCCAAGGAAATTGTTGTTTGCATTTAAGATGTTACCTTTTGTATCAAATTCAATTACCGCTTGGGATTTATGTATCGCCTGAATCTGACCTAACATATCAGCAGAGCTAACTTTTTGAGCGGTGATGTCAGAGGCAAATTTGATGACTTTAGCTACTTTTCCATTAGAGCCCAAGATAGGATTATACGTTGCTTGTAACCAAATTCGTTTCCCTTCTTTGGTTACTCGGCGAAATTCTCCTTGATTAAATCGCCCTGACTCCAGTCCTGACCAAAAAGACGCATATTCGCTAGTTTTTGCATCTATGGAATCGACAAACATACTGTGATGCTTACCTTTAATTTCTTCTAAAGAGTAACCAACAGTGTTTAAGAAATTATCGTTAGCTGTGAGTATTTTCCCTTGAGGAGTGAACTCGATAACCGCTTGGGAGCGGTCTAAAGCCTCTGTTATCGCGGCATTATCGTTACTTGTCTTTGAGAAATTAAACATCAGTACGCCTTAATCAAAATGGAAACGGTTTTTCAAAAATCTGAATTAAAAATCCGATATTAGTTTATCTATTAACCAATCACTTTAAGGTATAGGCAATAACAATAGATATTGCAAAAATAAAATTCACACATTAGCTACAATAATAAAACGCTTTTTCAAACTATCTGTACCTATTTTAGTCAATTTTTATTTTCACTCATTTAAGAAAAAACAAGGTTATAATAATGTTTGAAATTAACCTTCTAATAACACACAGCACTGATTTCGAGCTTTTGATAATCGCCATAAGGAATACAAAGAAATGTATAAACTACTGTTAGTCATAAGTACATTTTCGTTGCTGATAGTGAGTCAATTATCACTAGCAAAAGATAGGTTTGTTGGTGGTACTAACGAACTCAAAATCGCCATAAAAGACGCAAACGCAGGCGACAATATCATTCTGAAAAATGGAACCTATAAAGACATCCAAATTAAATTTTACGGACAAGGTACCAAAGACAAACCGATTACACTAAAAGCCGAAACGCCTGGCAGCGTGTTTATTGAAGGAAAGTCGAATTTACAAATCGGCGGTACTTACCTTATTGTTGACGGACTGCACTTCCGTAATGGTTACACGCCTACAAGACAAGTAATACGGTTCAAAATTGACGACGAGCGCATTGCTTTTCATTCGAAAGTCACCAACAGCGTAATTGAAGAATTCACCCAGCTCGACCGTGAGGTCACTGACCATTGGGTAGAATTTTGGGGTCAACACAATGAATTAAGCCACAGTTATATTGCCGGAAAATCTAATTTTGGACCTACAATTATGGTGCAATTGAAGGGCAATCAACACGTCAACAACTATCATCAAATAGTAAACAATCACTTCGGCCCAAGACCAAGAAAAGGAGGGCCTCATGGAGAAACCATGCAAATTGGTGACAGCAGCACGTCTATCACGCCTTCTTTTACCAATGTTGAAAATAACTTTTTCGACCGCTGTAACGGCGAAGTAGAAATCATTTCAAGTAAATCAAATTACAATCAGTTTAAAAACAATATCTTCTTTAAAAGCGAAGGTTCGTTGGTGTTGCGCCACGGTAATTATGCAACCATTGACGGCAATGTATTTATTGGCGATGGCGAGTCGGAGTTTTTTGGTGGTATCAGGGTTATCAATACAGGTCATTGGATCACCAATAACTATTTTTACAAACTAACTGGTAAGAAGTTCAGAGCCCCCATTGCTGTGATGAACGGTATTCCAAAATCGTCTCTTAATCGCTACAACCAAGTCACTGATGCTGTTATTGCATATAACTCTTGGATTGATTCACCCACACCATGGCACTTTAGTGTGGGATCGAATATTGACCAAAGCGGCGTGTTACCAAAATCAGAAATTCGTTCCGCAAGACCCATTAGAACCATTTTTGCCAATAACCTTATTTATAATACAGAGCCCGCAGAGTACCCGATTTACCACTATGACAAAGTAGACGGTGTAACATTTAAGAACAATATCTCAAATCACAGCAACAAAACAGATATAGCAAAAGATGGGATCACGACTCAAGCCGTGACTATGATAAATCACTCACACTATTTAAGTTATCCAGCTACAAGCAATAGTGATCTTTATCACGGCTTTGATTTTGATAAAATTACTACTGACCTATTCGGCAATTCCCGATTAGAAAACAATAATGTTGGCGCTATTGTTGGCGCAGGTAGTAATGATGTCCCACTCATTGACAAAACAAAATACGGAACACGTTGGTTTATTACTGAAAAAGCAGAAAAACAAGCCACTTCATTTAAAGTTAACACATCAAAAGACTTAGCAAACGCGATTAAAGACGCAAAATCTGGTGACGAAATCATCCTTGCATCAGCAACATACGTTGTAAAACAACCTCTTGCCATCAACAAAGAAGTTCATATTCGCTCTGCGGATAAAAATGATAAATCGACAATACACTTTAACAGCAAGCACACCGGATTTTCTCTGCAGCCCAAAGGGTATTTGTATTTAGATAATGTAATTCTAAAAGGAAACAACAAACAGAACGCCTTTACAACTTTAGATAAAAACATGTCAAAAGCCTACAATTTATCTATTCGAAATAGTGAGATTTATAACTTCATTAATGTACTTGAAGTTTCTAAAGGCTCTTTTTCAGACTCTATCCTTGTTATTGATTCTATAATTGAAAACACTAAAAATGGTTTTATTTTAAACAAAGAGACCAAAGACAAGGGTGACTATAATGTAGAGTTTCTAACTGTAAAAAATACTGAATTTGACCATATAGACGGTGTCATTTTGGACTACCACCGAGGTGGGTATGATGAATCAACCATTGGTGGCAATTTAGTATTTGAAAACAATACAGTCACTCATTCAGGTGGAGACCAAAAAGAGAAAATACTGATAAAAAACAGAGGTATTGTTAATGTTTCCCTAAAAAACAATACGTTCACCGACAACCCTGTGAAATTGATTGCCGTGTTATGGGGTGCTAAAGGACAAAAACCAGACAATAACACCATCACACAGTCTGGTGAAATCAAAGTTGTCGATAACTTAAAATTGAAGCTTGTTTACTAATAAACCTGTATCTTGTTGAAGGAATGGTGCAAGTGTTTGTTAGAATTGAGCGCCGTTTCTTAAACAGGATTCAGGTTGATAACTTTAACCAAGTTTGATTCAGTGCGTATTCAAAGGCTGGAAATGAAGCCATCTTCCAGCCTTTTTTAGAATTAAATTATGACACCGCTACCTTTGCGACGTTTGAATTATTCGTTTCAGAGGTCTTATCAATCAGTTTGTTTCCGATGAATACTAGTAATGTAGCCGAAAGTAGTAAACCTATATCAACGGCGAAAATATCCGTTATTCCTTGTGACCAAAGTATAAGGTTTTCATCACTAAACATTACCCAACCACATGCAACAGTTACAACACATAAGCACCCTGAAGCGCGCAAAAACCAACTTAGTAGTGTGATCTTACGAAATTTAAAGCACAGCATTACAGCACTTAAGACAAGAGTTATCACAAAACTACTTGCCATGTAATCAGCGCGATTTAGCAAGCTAATAGGCAAAACTCTTTCGACGAAAAATGCAACGGAAGTAGCCAACACAACGCCTCCCGCAGACCAAACCGTAAAACGTTTTACGAAGTCTAATGTTCTTGCAGATTGACCACGTTGCTTCTCTCGTTTTTTTATCCACAATAAGTTACCTGTCACAATAAGACCACACACCCCCATCCCCAAGATGAAATACAAAATACGAATATCAACACCTGCAAAGTCTGCAAAATGTAGCCTTGAAAACACACCTAAACCTTCTCTTAGTGCGTTGCCATGTTCAGCGTCATATTGTGTATAAACAGTGCTATCTTTAAGGTTGTAGCTGATATCATTAATATTAGTTAAGCTGTTTTTTTCTCTCACAAAGAAACGAGCAACAGCACTATCATCTGAGTAATTAAATAATTGTGTAAGGTAAGGATCCTGACCGTATTGCTCTGAAGTTTTAGCAAATAGTGTATCTAGTTCATGTGTACCTAGCGGCTTGCCTTGCCACTCAGGATTAACAACTTGAACGCCAGCATCGTGTAATAATGCTTCTTGATCGCCTTTGTATAACACGACAGCAAATGCGATTTGATAAATAATGACAAGGTTAAAAATGAGCCCGCTCATCGCGTACATAAGAGTAAAAGGAATACTCATAACACCAATAACATTATGCATGTCTAACAATTTACTTCGAGTTTGATTGTCGTGGCGGTATTTGAAGAAATTAGTAACCAATTTACGAGCGTGAATAAAAATACCTGAAATCACGGCGAAAAAGAGGAACAAAGTAACGAAGCCCACAATGTAAGTCCCAGTAGGGATATTTAATTCTGTGTGCAAATCGTATATAAAATCAGATAACTCAAAATTATCATGAGTTTCAAATTTGGCTCCGCTGTAAGGATCAACTAAAAAATTCACCCGCTGCGCCTTGCCTTCAACATCCAAAAGCTCAAAACTTACATCAAAATAAGGTAAATGTTTCTTAGGCGAATCAAGAGTAATACGCCCTTCGGGATCAATGTGCTCCACACCATCTTTGGCGATATCAATAACCTTACTTATTGGTAGTATTTTTTTATTTACCGTTACTACTTCAGATAAAGGATAATGAGGTTGCTGCGCCCATTGCTTTACTTCATCTCTAAACAACGAAATTGAACCGGCAAAAAACACCACAAAAAGCACACCTGATATACACAGGCCAAGCCAGCTATGAGCTTCTGTTAAACGTCTTATAAACCCTTTACTCATTTTGCCTCCAAAAGAAAAAAGGCATTAATGCTCACTGAAATAAGTAAAGTAAATCCATACTTTTTCCATGCTTGCTTACCTGAAGTACTACTATACCCCCACACCATAGCTGCCACCCATAATGGAAAAGAAATAAGCACACCAATTAAAAGCTTTACATCAAAAGGAACCGGCGCAAGGTAGTTTACATTTAGCATAATTGAAATAGACACTAAACAGCCACCAAAAACACTGGCAATAGTTTTAGAAATCATAAAGTAAAACCGAGAATGTGAATTGAAGAAAAGAAAACACAACCGCTAAGTAAGTATAAGGCCAGGCTAGGCTTTGTATGGCTTAATATAAAAACGGTACTAGGTAGCATAACCATCGCTTGAATAACGATAATAATAAAAGCAATCACACCAGAATAACTAGGTAACAGTACGTACCAACTTACACAGAAACACCCTACAGAAAAAAAATAGGTGAGGTTTTTGCGTAAACTATGTTTGAGTAACTTCTGGTTTGGACTTGAAAGATAAACCAGCAAGCAGCCAATCCATAGAACAACACTTGAAATTAACATACGCGACAAAATATAATACGACTTATTATCATTAATAATACTGTGATTTAGTCGTATTGGATAGTTTTATCTTTATTAAGCGAAAGAAAGTATTACCCCTCTTCCGCTTTCTTTATACATCAATGATCCAAATTAAAAATTAATGGGTACTCGTTTATCTTCCATACGTTCAATAAGGTGCTCAGGAACCCCAAAGACTAAACCGGCAATTGCCCCTAATGCCATAGAGCGTCCACAGCTATCACCACCACATAAAATATTGTTGCGAATAGCCGATTCAAAATCAGTTGAGTTATTCAGTATGTACCACACTACCGGCATGGCATGCTCGATATAGCACGCCAAACCAAAGCTCTTCGCTGTTTCACGCATATCATTGAAATCAGCTACAAGTGCATCTTGCATCAGTTTCCCCACAGGGCCTTCAGTGCTTTCAGCCGCCGTAGCTAATGCTTTAGATAAGCTTAAGCCGTCATTAATATCTTCAAGACACTGATATACGGCTTTAACCGACTCAATCACATCAGCGTTAATTGATATTACTTTCGCTGCCATTTCTGCAACATCCACGCCTTGTGAAGACGCGAAGATACCTGGAACAACACATAGCGCAGGCATTTGATTGTCGTCCATGCCAGAAGGCTCCGATATATCCCCTTCTTCAACAAGCATTTTAGCTAACAATACTTTTGTAGGTTTGTCAGCATAACCACAGTAATTCCCACAAGGACCAAATGACTCAAAAAAATCAATTCTATGTTGTTCAGTAGAGTAATCATTTTGTGCCGTCAATTGCCCAACTACCCGAGCGGACTCGCCATAGTGAGACAGTTCACCAGAGCGCTTTACGCCATGAGCAAAGTATCCACGCTTATCTTTATATGTCTGGGCATCAGGTTGGCGAAAAAGAACGTCGCCGGTTTTCGCTACTGCCGCGACTTGATCTTGGTCGTACATCCAATGAAGGCCCATGGCTGCGGCGTCGGCCACTAACGCCCCTATAAGTGCATCTTTACGGTTCATCTTAGTCTCCGTTTGGGCGTTTCATCTAGAATAACCCTTGGGTTAATAGAAAACTCTTTATTTCACTCTGGTCGGAAATTAGACAAGGCGAGAATGAAACAAAAAAATTCATTTTGTGCTAGGGTTTTATGTTAATTAGTTAACATTTCTAAATCCTAACAATGGTGGTCACGGCATGCAAGGGCTGAACATAGACGATAAATATATATTAAAAAATGAAGCTCAGTTAAGAGAGCAATTTGGTGAGACCACAGAAAGCATTTGGGCAAAAGCAGCAAGCTTTATTAGCGAACCCATGAAAGAGTTTATTGCTTTATCTCCGTTTTGTTGTATTTCTTCTTACGACAACACTGGGCGCACAGACATATCCCCTCGTGGCGATGCTCCGGGTTTTGTTACCGTAGCGGACTCAGGTGAGTTGCTTATTCCCGATAGACCGGGAAATAGGCGCTATGACACCATAAGAAATATAATGGAAACCCGTCATGTGTCGTTACTTTTCATGATCCCTGATATAGCCATTACTTTACGTGTAAACGGACACGCTCAAGTTACTTTCGACCCAGATATTCTTGCCCGTTTTTCAGTACAAGGTAGATTGCCACAAATGGCGTTAGTCATAACTGTACAAGAGGCTTACGGCCACTGTGCAAAAGCAATTTTGAGGGGCAAAGTATGGCAAGACGACTACAAAGTAGATACACAAGACGCTCCCACATTAGCTTCATTGATGTCTAGTCACTTAGATTTACAGAAAAAAGAAGTGGAAGCCATTGATAAAAACGTGATTAAAGATATTAAAGACAGTATGTATTAATATTCAAGACCATTACTATTTAGTTGGTGCAAGTGTTTGTGTGAAAGGACTAATTTTAATCTTAACACTCGACGCTGTTAGAATTGTGAAGTTCAAGGCATAAAAGTCATGTAATAGCTATTCTATTGTTGGTTTTTACAACGCAGTAATTCGCAATTCTAGCACTATTGAGCGTCCTTTCTTAAACAGGATTAAGGTTGACTTAATTAAATCAACTATCGCCTAAATACTGTCCTCTTGTCTTCTCAAGACTTTCAGCATAAATTTCAAACCAAGGTTGCCTTAACAAATCATCGGCATCAGTGATGTTGCCAAATGTTTGACTACTTTCAAGCTCTGTTTCAGCTAATTTCAACGCATCGAAAAGTAACCTAACTAAAGAGTTGTCTGTACTGAAATCCTCTGGAATTTCTCCATTTTCTCTAACTGAGTTCTCATACGAACGTTGTAAACTCGCTCGTTGAAACGCAAATTCAATAGAGCCAGCTTGCTCTTCTTTGCTAACCCCATCAAGAAATTCGATCCCTAATTTAAACTTTTGGGAAAAATTTCCAAACGTGGTAATGAACTTATCTTTTTCACTTGTTGGCCCACTATATAACCCCATTGCCAAACTCTGCTGTTGTCGCATCTTACTAAGCGCAACATCCTGCTCATTTTTTGTGAATAAACCGCCCTCATTACTAGCGACAGCGTATAAAGCCCTTCGGTCAAGTTCACCAATCAAAGAATTCCTGTCTATGGTTTTCGATGAATTAACGCTATACGGCTTGCCAATTTCTTCAAGTCGGTCATAATTTTTATCTAAACTGGCCCGAGCATCAATAGCGACTTGTTCGAAATTTTTACCTGCAGAGAAACTTTCTATTCCCGGTTCAGATACACCGCTAGCAATATTTTTTGCCGAAAAACCATCGTACGTAGGCATAAATTGCTCATAATATTGTGTAGAACTGCTGACAAGAGCACTGTTTGACGAAGCTTGTCCTGCACTAGAAATAGAAACGGTATCAATAGATTTATCAGATAAAACTTCGCCCGCACTTTGATCCTGAGTTTCGATATTATTATCGGAGCGATCTAAATCCTGATTAGACTTATTCGGCAGCGAATTATACAACGTACCTATTGGAATTTTCGCAAATGTAATCATAACGCACTCTCAAAATAAGGCGCTAAAATTTTTTGTTTACAATAGATTGATACATTAGCTGTACTAAAACCATTAATAGTCATTATTACTTCCTTATATAGCCGCTTATTTTTACTGATACTTAAATCGAGCAAACAGCATGCCGAAAATTCAGACCATTATTACAGTTTGCCTCGTACCGAATTAAATGGACACAAATGTTGAGACTAGGGTTTCCAGCGTAAAGTTAGTTTATAACAAACGCAAAACGAAAAAACCTGACACAAATAACAGGCTAATAATTCATATAACTACAATAAAAAATCGGATGTAGTGGTAAGACAACGCCTAAGACATTAAGGTCAACATAACACGCGACGAGAACATACCCATTAAGCCGCATCGGAGTCCCTAACCGATTACTCTGTATACCCATAGACCTTAACAAACGTTCAATTCCTACTGAAGAAACACTTACAATGGCTTTGGCTCCATATTTCTGCGCTATACAAAATGATTCTCTAAGCAATTCCTCAGTAACTTGCCCAGTTAACTGCCCACTTCCATCGCAATACTCGTCTTGAAGGTTCATACTTGTAAACCGAGAAAGTTCCCAGACATCTTCTGACTTCGGAGCGTCAAAACCATCTAATAATGAGGATTAGTTGTAAAGGTTTAAGGTGAAATATTGCTCCTGCTAAAAATAACAGGTTTAAAAAAGTGTTTGTTGTTAACACTAAATTATAACTTTCTCGTTTAGCGGTATATTGGATGGATGATAACGTTTATTTTAGCTCATCGAGTATGTATAAATTTGCAAATAGTAGACTATCCCATAAATAGATTCTTTGGTCTTACTCACACTTATCAACATCCCCCCTAATTGATATAAAACTTTTAATTCTCGAAATTTAAACTGGATTTCTTAGCTACATGGCCCGTAATTCTCTCATTAAATTTGACTAAAAAATTCAAATTAACATTATAAAGAACGGAAGTATTATGGATGTACATATCTCGGCTTTATTTTTTCAAATCATTCAAGAGCTATCCCATTCATCAAATGACATTGATTTATTCAAACATTTACGTTCAGCCACAGAATACTTAGAATTTAATTACTGGGCGTATGGAGTTCAATTAGCTCACCCTGTAAGCAAACCGACATTTATTTTGAAAAACAACTATCCAAAAGCTTGGCAATCAAAATACATTGATAGTAACTATATAAATATTGATCCAACTGTAAAGCATGGCTTAAATACATCGCTCCCTTTTGCTTGGACTCCTAAACAAACTGGAAAACAAAAAGCATTTTGGGAAGACGCCCAATCTTTTGGCCTACAATCTGGCTGGGCTCAATCAGCTAACCTTAAGCCCAATACAACAGGTATGCTAACCATATCTCGCAATGACAAATCAGCAATTTCACCTTTTCACTCTTGTCACCTATTGCTCTTAAGTAGCACCTTTCAGGCTGCCTATACCGAAATACAGCTTCCAAAAATCGATAAACACTGTGTAATAAAACTAACTCCCAGAGAAACTGAAATACTGAAATGGTGCTGTGACGGCAAAACCTCCGACGAAACAGCATTAATACTTAGTATCAGCAAGCGCACCGTAAATTTTCACATCGCAAATTTAATCACAAAGTTAGATGTCACAAACAAGGCTGCAGCCGCAGTAAAAGCAATACAGCTACATCTACTTTAAAGAGTATGAAATAGTACGTTAAGTCTAAGTTTATCCAGCCAATGTACTTCCTTTCTAATTACTCTTTACTGCCCGTTTTCATCTCTTAAAAAAACCGGCGCAGCAGCCGTACTAGATTGTTCATCGTAATAGTAACCCGCTTCGGTAAACCCTTTAATGTCTTCAGCTTGGGTTAGCCTATTTTGAATAATGTAACGCGCCATCAAGCCTCGAGCTTTTTTGGCATAAAAGCTAATCACTTTATAAGTGCCATTTTTACAGTCTTTAAAAACTGGCGTGATGATATTCCCTTTATAAACCTGTTTTTTAACCGCTTTAAAATATTCATTAGAAGCTAAATTGATCAGTGTTGTTGAACCACTTTCTTCAGCAGACACATTCAATGTTTCAGCAACTGTGTCCCCCCAATATTCGTACAGATTCTTGCCGCTATCCGTATCGAGTTTAGTGCCCATTTCTAATCGATAAGCCTGCATGAGATCCAGAGGACGTAATACACCATACAGCCCAGATAAAATGCGCAAATGCCCTTGTGCAAACTCAACGTCTTGTTCCGTTAACGTATAAGCGTCAAGCCCTGTGTAAACATCGCCATTAAAAATATACATGGCTTGACGGGCATTATCTTTATTAAAAGGGGTCGTAAAACTGTTAAAGCGTTCAGCATTTAATATGGCAAGCTTGTCACTAATCGACATCAAAGAGCTCAAATCAGCAGGAGACAAATCCTTGCAACGCTCTGCTAAGCGACTGGCTTTGTCGAGCAAAACGGGCTGAGAAAAGTTATCTGTAGGAATTTGGGTCTCTACATCCAAGTTTTTTGCTGGCGATACTACAATGATCATAAAGGCTTCCAGTGGTTTTTATTAGTAAGAGAGTATACCATCACAGTATCAAAACAGTTTAGACCAAATGGTTTGGCTGTATTTTTTTTTGAATTGAGTTAGAGAGTATTTTATGGCGCACCAATTAGACGCACTAAAACAAGTTACCACAGTCGTTGCCGATACTGGCGATATTGAAGCGATTAAAAAATATGAACCCGTAGATGCCACAACAAACCCTTCATTACTATTAAAAGCAGCAGCGTTACCTCAATACAAAAATCTTATCGAGCAGTCTATTGTTTGGGCGAAGCAACAATCAAACGACACTGCAACGCAAATTGAAGATGCCAGTGACATGTTAGCCGTATTGATTGGTAAAGAAATCAGTGCACTTATTCCTGGACGTATATCAACAGAAGTTGACGCAAGGCTTTCTTATAACACTCAAGCGACAATAGACAAAGCTCATAGACTAATACAGTTATACGCCGATGCGGGTATCGAAAAGTCTCGTATCCTAATCAAAATAGCCTCTACTTGGGAAGGAATTAAAGCCGCTGAAAAATTAGAACAAGAAGGCATTAATTGTAACCTCACTTTGTTGTTTAGTTTTGCTCAAGCAAGGGCCTGCGCTGAAGCAGGTGTGTATCTTATTTCTCCTTTCGTTGGACGTATTCTAGATTGGTACAAGGCGAAAACGGGTACTGAAAGCTACGCTTCCTTGGAAGATCCTGGTGTTATTTCAGTCACTAAAATTTACGATTACTACAAAACTCACGGGTATAGCACAGTTGTTATGGGTGCAAGTTTTAGAAATGTAGGCGAAATTCAAGCGTTAGCTGGGTGCGATAGACTTACAATCAGTCCGCAATTGCTAGAAGAGTTAGCCAACCTCAATGAGCCTTTAACCACGCAATTGGTGGACAATGGAGCACAAGAAGCCGCTCCAGCCCCACTCACTGAGACGGAATTTCGTTGGGATATGAATGAAGACGCTATGGCCACAGAGAAATTAGCAGAAGGCATACGCAACTTTGCTATCGACCAAGGCAAATTAGAAGTTCAACTAAAGGACTTATTATAATGCTTACCGATTTACCTATTTGGGAAACGTTAACCGCAAAAGCAAACGCAATTAAATCATCTCACATGCGCGACATGTTTGTAGCTGATCCCGAAAGAGCTCAGCGCTATAAGGTGTCTGCATCTGGCTTGAACATCGATTTTTCTAAAAACATTATCGATGATGAAGTGTTTGGCGCACTAACGTCTTTGTTTCAACAGTCAAACGTAGAAGAAAAGCGCAATGCAATGTTTCAAGGCGAGGTGATTAACACTACCGAAGGCCGAGCTGTGCTGCATACAGCATTGCGTAACAAAGGTGCAGATCCCATTTATGTAGATGGCAAAGATATTATGCCAGACGTTCGTGATACGTTAGCAAAAATGAAAGACTTTGTTGAAAGTATACATACTGGCAGTCATAAAGGTTACACAGGAAAACCCATTAAGCATATTGTTGCAATTGGCATTGGCGGCTCTTTTTTAGGGCCCAAAATTATGACTGAAGCACTTAAGCCCTATCAAACTGATGCCGTAAAAGTGCATTTCGTTGCCAATGTCGATGGCTGTCATATTCACGATGTACTCGATACCTTAGATCACGAAGAAACCCTTGTCGTGATGTCATCAAAATCGTTTTCTACTCAAGAAACACTGCAAAACACTTTAACTGCAAAAGACTGGTTTATTAAAAGTGGAGGAAATCAAAATGATGTTTCTTTGCATTTTATCGCCATATCTTCCAACGTTGAGGCCGCAGTAGAATTTGGTATCGATGCTGACAACATTTTCCCTATGTGGGATTGGGTTGGCGGGCGTTACTCACTATGGTCGGCTATCGGCCTACCCATAGCACTTGCGCTGGGCTTTGAGCATTTCGACGCCCTATTAGAAGGTGCATTTGAAATGGACACCCATTTCTTAAATGCTCCGGCAGACCAAAACCTCCCCATGATTTTGGCCGGCCTAGGAATATGGTACAGACACTTTTTTGATGCGCAATCTCAGGTGTTACTGCCTTATTACCATTATTTACGCGGCCTGCCAGCCTATGTTCAACAATTGGACATGGAAAGTAACGGCAAGCAAGTCGATATTACAGGGCAAAGAGTAGACTATCCAACGGGGCCAATAATTTGGGGAAGTGAAGGCACAAATGGGCAGCACAGCTTTCACCAATTGATCCACCAAGGTGCAGGTTGCATGCCTATCGACTTTATATTTCCGTTAACTGCGCAGAATACTAACCACCAACACCACGCTATGTTGGCATCAAATTGTTTCGGTCAAGCCCAAGCATTAATGCAAGGTAAGTCATTCGAAGAATGTTATAAAGACCTTGAAAATAAAGGACTTTCTGCATCTGAACAAAAAGAATTAGCGCAACATAAAACCATGCCGGGCAACAAACCCAGCACAACAATTACCTTCAATGCACTCACTCCTAAAATTTTGGGCGCACTAATTGCAATGTATGAGCATAAGGTATTTGTTCAAGGTGTTGTTTGGGGGCTTAACTCTTTCGACCAATGGGGCGTTGAGTTAGGTAAAGTACTAGGCAGTCGAGTATTAGATGGTTTGAATGGCGATACGCCACTTTCAACATTCGATACATCAACTTCCTCGTTAATAAAGCAATTTCAAGACGCAAACCCACTTTAAGGGCTGTGTTAGGCGCTAAGTTTCGTTAAATTAAGTTACTTAGCGTCTCAAAAATTGCTCAACCTCCACTCTCCTCGCTGTACCTTAGTCTTAGAATTGTCATTTACTTGTCACTATTTGTTAATAAAAAGTAAACCAATTCGTGTTATTTTCATTTTGTTGTGTTAAAAAGTAATAAGTAAATTGAAAATTCTCAATTTACTTCAACGAAGTAAGCGGTATCAACAAGGAGATCTACGTGGATAATTCCGATCTTTTTTCAACATTAGATATTGAAGCTCGCCCAGTCAAAACAAAAAGTAAAAAACGCAAATGGCGTGAAATCGAAGCGATAAAAGATCGCTTCGAGCTAAAAAAAGAATTAGCCGAATTCGATATGGACTACGAGTACGAACTCGAAGTCTCTGAACGATAAAAGAAAGGTCGCTTTGTTATAGGCGGCCTTTTTTAGTTTAGGCAGTTCCAATTTACTGGTGACTTACCTTGGTCAGCTAATAGTGCGTTGGTTTGGCTAAAATGTTTACAGCCAAAAAAGCCTCTGTATGCCGATAAAGGTGACGGGTGTGGCCCTTTGAGAATACAATGCGTATTGTTAGAAATACGCTTGGCTTTCTTCTGAGCATGAGCACCCCAAAGTAAAAAGACCGTTCCCTTAGTATGGTCATTTACTGCGTCAAGTATACTGTTGGTGAATTCCTCCCACCCTTTATTGGCGTGAGAGTTTGGTTGGCTGTCTTCTACTGTAAGCACAGTGTTTAACAATAAAACACCTTGTTTAGCCCACGGGGTTAAATCGCCGTGAACGGGTGTTTGAAAATCAACATCATCCTGTTCGAGTTCTTTAAACATATTTTTTAAAGAAGGAGGATGAGGAATGCCCTTACCCACAGAAAAGCTTAACCCTTGGGCTTGGTTTGGGCCGTGGTAGGGATCTTGACCCAAGATAACAACCTTCACCTTATCAAGGGGAGTGAGTGTTAACGCATTAAATACATCGTCATCTGGAGGGTATATTTTTTTACCAGCAGAGCGCTCCGAAGCAACAAAAGCCATTAAACTGTGATAATAGGCTTTTGACTTTTCTTGCTTAAGTGCGTCCTGCCAATTTGGCATTATTATTTTGCCAATCTTTCAAACATAGCGGCTTTCAACGCTTGATAATCGTTCGGTAAACTCTCATCAAGGCTCTTTTCCACAGAACACTTAACCAATGGCTCAGGCAGCGCAATAGGGTTGCCCAATACATTCTCAACTGTTTCTCTGAACTTAGCTGGATGAGCCGTGCCTAAAAACAGCCCCACTTCGCCGTCTTCAAGAGTATGCTCAAGGGCTTTGTAAGCAATTGCAGCATGAGGTTCACTGATATAGCCTTTGTTCGCCAGCTCTTTCATCGCAATCATTGTTGATTCTTCGTCAATAGCCACGCCATTTAACAAAGCTCCATCAATAATACCGCGCTCAATCATGGCTTCGATACGAGGCCAGTTGTTTGGACGACTAACGTCCATCGCGTTTGACATAGTAGCCACTGTGTCATTTGGCTCCCACTCACCAGTTTTAAGATAGCGGGGCACAGTGTCATTAGCATTAGTTGCAGCAACAAAGCGTTTAATGGGTAAACCCAGTGCTTTTGCTATCATACCTGCGGTTAAGTTACCAAAATTACCGCTAGGCACGGATAACACAACCTTATCACGGTCATTTTTGTCGATTTGTGAGAATGCTTCAAAGTAATAACACACTTGCGCAAGTAAACGACTTATATTGATAGAGTTCGCACTGTTTAAATGTAATCCATCTCGCACTTCTGCATCGTCAAATGCGGTTTTAACCATAGCCTGACATGCATCGAAATCACCATCAATCGCAAAGGTATGAATGTTGCCACCAAGAGTAGTAAATAACTTCTCTTGTAGCGGGCTAATTTTTCCTTCAGGGAACAAGATCACAACATTAATGTTATCAATTCCGTGGAAAGCATGAGCCACTGCCGCACCGGTATCGCCCGATGTTGCCGTTAAAATAGTGATAGGTGCGCCATCGCTAATATGCGATAACGTTTGCGCCATAAAACGGCCACCAAAATCTTTAAACGCTAAGGTTGGTCCATGAAAAAGCTCTAAGGTTTTTATATTCTCAGTCACTTGCTCTACAGGTGCTGGGAAGTTAAAAGCCTGATTAACTATATTTTCAATCTCAGTTGACGTTAATTCGTCTCCGATGATGTGCTTGAGAATCAATGCACTTCGCTCTTGCAAAGATAACGCTAAGCAAGCATCAATATCACTAAGAGGAGTAAATCCTTCAGGGAAAAATAGTCCCTGATTTTTTCCTAGCCCTTTTTTAACGGCTTGTTTAAAACTTACAATTTCTTGTGGGTCTTTTAAATTGACTAATTCCACTGTGCCTTCCTACTACGATTGATGGATTTCTATGCCATGCTCGGGAATACGACACACATGACTAAATCCAGTTTCATTTTTTACATAATGAGTACGCAACCACTGTGCTATCTCATTGGCGTTTTGTTCGTTGTCTGTTACTGCAAAAACCGTTGGACCTGACCCTGAAATACCAAAGGCCAAGGCGCCACTTTCTTTTGCCGCATCTCTAGCTTCCGCAAAGCCAGGAAGTAATTTTTGTCTATGGGGCTCTGCGATAACATCATGCATCATTTGAGCAGCCAAACTTGCGTCTTGTTGATGTAAGGCGTGTACAAACACACCTAACTGCTTACCAAAAACCAAGGCATCTTTAAGCGCTACTTCTTTTGGCAAAATTTCTCGCGCCGCCGATGTAGACACCGACAGTCCTGAATAACACACAGTCCAGTACCAATTTTTCATCAGAGGTAATGACAAAGAAACTGGAGACTCAACCCCAGTCATAAATGTCATGCCGCCTAAGTAACTTGGCGCTACGTTATCGTAGTGAATACTGCCACTGATTCTGCCTTCGCATTCGCCCATCATTAACAATAACGTATCTTGGTCAAAAGGGGAGTCAAAATGAGAATTTAACGCAGCAAACGCTGCAACAATAGAACTAGCACTTGAACCTAGGCCACTTCCAATGGGTAAATTTTTGGAAAGTGCCAATGCAAGTTTAGGTACAGTTTTACCTTGGGCTTGCATTTTTTCTCTAAAAAAATGTAAACACTGTAAAACAATATTTTTTTCTGGCTCTGGTGGTAACTTGTCAGCAAAACGCCCCGTTACACTCAGCGAATCCTCACTCGCATCAGATACAGTAACCGTATCGCCTAACTGCGTACCATCAACAGGTTTCAGTGCGGCGCCTAATAAATCAAAACCCAAACTAACGTTACCAATGCTCGCTGGCGCAAATGCTGTGGTTGATGAAGCTTGTTTAGACATAACTTACACCTGCTTCCATGGTTTCGTGCGCAATACATCAGAGAACACGCCAGCTGCAGTTACTGCTGCTCCCGCACCATAGCCTCGAATAACATAAGGTTTGGGTTGGTAATATTCACTGTGAATTGCCAATGCATTTTCACCATCTCTGATGGCTGCTAATGGATGCTCTGGCTCAACAGCTTCAATACTTACACTACAACGACTGCCTTCTATTTGACCAATATAACGCAGTACCTTGCCTTCGCTTTTCGCTTGAGCAACTCGTTTTGCAAACGCCTCATCACATTCGTGTAAACGGGCCATAAAGCTTTCTATATCATCATCGCCACCAAAGCCTTGAGGCAAAATAGGCTCAACTTCAATATCGTCAAGCTCTAACTCTAAGCCTGATTCTCTCGCTAAGATAAGGAGCTTTCTCGCAACATCAGTTCCACTCAAATCGTCCCTAGGATCTGGTTCTGTATAGCCGTTAGATTTAGCTGTAGATGTGGCTTCTGATAACGTCATACCATCTTCTAGCTTTCCAAATACGTAAGAAAGACTACCTGATAAAATACCGTCAAACTTATGCAAAACATCACCTGCAGATAATAGCTTTTGGAAGTTATCAATGACGGGTAAACCAGCACCAACAGTTGTCTCATACAAATATTGTCTATTGGTTTTCAATGCAGTTTGTTGAAGTGCACGGTAGTACTCTATGGTATCAGTGCTGGCTTTTTTGTTTGGAGTCACAACATGAAAACCTGCATTCATCATATCCACATACTGACTTGCCACTTTACCGCTACTAGTGCAATCAATCAGTACTGGATTCACCAAACTATTGTCGTTAACAAATTGCTGCAGTGCTGCCAGGCTTAACCCATCTTCAGATTGGGTTAATTCTGCTTTCCAATCGCTACTTAAATCAATACCTGAATTGTTTAATAGGAGCTGCTTGCTATTAGCGATACCGTACACTCTAAGTTGAATGTTTTTTGCTAATAACGACGATTGCTGGCGATGAAACTGTGATAACAATTCGTCGCCCACTGTTCCACAGCCCACCAAAAACACATCAATAGTATGACGGTCTGAAAAGAAGTTTTGATGAATTGCACGAACTGCTTTTTTCGCTTTATCAGCTTCAACCACAGTTGAGATTGAACGCTCACTAGAGCCTTGAGCTATAGCAACGTTATTCACTCTCGCTTGAGACAATGCGTTAAAGAAACGAGCAGCAAGACCATTAGTGTGCTTCATTCCGTCGCCTACCAAGGTCACTATAGCTAAACCTTTACGTATTTCTATTGGGTCGAGCAACTTGTTGGTGAGTTCGAGTACGAAGGCATCTTCTAACAAAGACTGCGCTTTTTCAGCATCTTTGCTGTGAATACAAAATGAAATGCTGTATTCCGACGAAGATTGAGTAATTAAAGTAATCGAAATGTTTGCATTCGAAATAACCTCGAATACACGGCTCGCCATGCCAACCATACCTTTCATTCCAGGTCCCGCAACATTAAACATAACCACGTCATCTAGCTGTGAAATTCCTTTCACACTTGTCCAAACGGTGCTGGCTTCTTGGCTAATAAGTGTACCTGGAGCAGCGGGATTCAAAGTATTTCTAATTAAGCATGGGATATGATGCTGGGCGATCGGCCCAATGGTTTTCGGGTGAAGCACTTTGGCACCAAAGTAAGACAATTCCATGGCTTCTTGATAAGTTAACTTATCCATCAATACCGCCCCTTCAACTTGATTGGGGTCGGCGTTATATACACCATCAACGTCTGTCCAAATTTCACAACAAGATGCATCGATACACGCCGCAAGAATAGCCGCTGAATAATCAGAACCGTTGCGTCCTAAGGTCACTTTTTCGCCGCTTTCATTAGCTGCAACAAATCCGGGCATGATCAACAGGGTTTTGCCTGATTTATCTACATCGCCAAACTGCGCTTTACTTAAACTCACGTCCGCGATGCTGTCAAGGTAATCCCCTTCAGCGATAACGTAATTAACAGGGTCAACAATGGCACACGAAACTCCTTTACTTTGCATTATGCCTTGTAAAAAGTTAACACTGACATATTCACCTACGCTTAAAATCGCAGCAGAAATAGCATCCGGCGAACAGCCCAGCAAAGTAAAGCCTTCTAATTGACGACTTAACCATAGTAACCGTTCAGTAATAAAGGTTTCTAATGTTGCATGAGGGTAACCTGTAAGCTTTTCGTTTAGCTCATCGTTAATACCTTGTAGTGTCATCCGCAACTTAGCCAACAATTCGCCATAGTCACTTTGACTCGCAGCTTGTTCGCAAAGTAAAGATAAGGCATTGGTCACACCTTTCGGTGCAGATAAAACAACTGCCGCCCCTTCAGCTTGATGGCAATCCAACGCAATATCAGTGACGCGTAAATAACGCGTTGCATCGGCAAGAGAACTGCCACCAAATTTCATCACCTTCATGTTTTACTCCCGTTGCTTCTCACTTTAGAGAAGTCCAAAAAAAAGCCCGCTTGTTTAGGGCGGGCTTTTGTGAATCTTTTTCTACTCACACTACCCGACGACCATCAGCATACGGATGGTAATAATCATTGTGTCGATAGTGCTTGTAATAGTTTTCATGTCGCCAATTTGCCGTATAGACGTCTATATGTCAACCTAGATCTGCTTTGTAAGTGAATTTATCCTAATAAAGTACAGTTTTTAACTAAAAATATTCTAATTTTCATAACCTATTAAAGACTATGGGTTTTAGATATACTCATTCTTTGTGTATTCGCTATGCTTAAAGACAACTTGTATATTGTTTTATTATGACCCCTATCCCACCTATTTTTAGTCAGATTACGTCTCCCATTGAGTCTTTTAGTTTACCTCACTGGCCTCAATGTGCTCCAAAGGTGTGGGTTAAGCGCGATGATCTTATTCACCCCTTCGTATCGGGTAACAAATGGCGAAAACTAAAATACGCCAATCTTCATCACCATAAAAAAATAGTCAGTATTGGCGGCGGTTATTCTAACCACCTGCATGCACTGGGTTATTTGTGCTCACAATTACAGCTACCTTTTACCGCACTGGTACGGGGACATTATGGCGCGACTCCAACGCCGATGTTAAATGATTTACAAAACTGGGGTTGCCACATTGAGTACATAGATAAAAAACTCTACGCAACACGAGACACAGAGCAATTCAAAACCTGGTTAGATGAACATCATATCGGAAGTCACTTTATTCCTGAAGGTGGCAGTACCGCGCAGGCCGTTAAAGGCGTTAGCGAACTTTGTGATGAAGTTCATACACAACTTTCTGCTTTACCCACTCATTTTATTACTCCCGTTGCCAGTGGCGCAACGCTAGCAGGTTTAGTCACAGGGATGGCCAGTACAACGCAAAGGGCAATAGGTATTGCCGTACTAAAAGGTAAAGGGTACCTAGAGCAGCAAGTGCAGCGTTTTTTACCAAAGGCTCAAGAAAACTGGCAAATACAACATGGTTACGTACACGGAGGCTATGCAAAAAAATCAGATGCGTTATCTGATTTTATCATTCAATTTAACCAGCACAGTACTATTCCTATAGAGCCTGTTTACAGTGGCAAACTCTTCTTTGCCGTAAATGAAATGATTATGAACAAGGAATTTAGCTCCACCGATAGACTGGTGCTATTACATACCGGTGGAATACAAGGAAGTCGTTAATTGGCTACTTTGACTCTAGTCCAATTTGATATAACTGATTTTTTTTCAACCCATAATGGGCAGCAACAATCCCCGCTGCTTTTTTTAATGGCAACTCTGTCTGTAACACGTTAAGCAACTGCAACGCTTCTGCTGGTAGCGCATTATCTTGTTTATCCGCAGGAGAAATTAAAATCACAAATTCGCCTTTCTGACGTAACGGGTCTGCATTTAACCACTCAATACAAGACGCAGCACTACCTAGCTGATAATGCTCAAAGGTTTTAGTTAGCTCTTTTACAATCGCGATTTTTCGATCATCACCTAAGGTTTCTTGTATTACCGCCAAAGTATTTAATATTCGTCTTGGCGCTTCATAAAAAACTTGGGTTTCAAATGCATCTAATAGCGCAGTAATTGCCGCTTTTTTTGCTTGTTCTTTGACAGGTAAAAAACCGCGAAAAGAAAAACTATCTGTAGGAAGACCCGCACCGCTTAAGGCAGTTATTAGCGCACTTGGTCCAGGTAATGCCGACACCAAAACACCTGCTTCACGACACGCATTAACAAGAGTATAACCAGGATCGCTGATCAATGGCGTACCTGCATCACTCACTAACGCGATGTTTTGTCCTTCTTGTAACTTTCCAATTAACATTGAAGCTCTACTGGCTTCGTTGTGTTCATGAACAGATAATAGCGGGGTCGATACCCCTAAATGCTGCATTAACACACCACTATGGCGCGTATCTTCTGCTGCAATTAAATCAACACTTTTAAGTGTATCGACAGCTCTTAATGTAATGTCTTTGAGATTCCCGATAGGAGTTGGCACAATGTACAGGGTGCCAGTTGTAGCATCTGCTGGTAAACTCATGGATGCTCCATGTATTGTAATACTGATTTTGAGAGTAAGTTTAACACGCTTATCTTAAAGACTTGATTGATTTTATTAAGATCTACGTAGGGATTATCACGTTAATGCGCCTCAATTACTTCATCTATTTGTTCGCTTTATCTGTTGTTGCAACATTATTGGTTTCAGGTTGTAGTAATCAACCTACCCAGCCACAAACGAATACAAACCAAGTAAAGCCTAAACGAATCGAACAAAAGCCAGTTTCTCGCTTGCCTTCAGTCGCGCAAGTTAAGCAGTTATTAGAAGAAACACCTTTAGACAATGAACAGTTACTCGCGTTTACCCGCCAATTTGTAATCGCTGAAGATTACGCTAACGCAAATGCACTCTTATATGCCATAGCTCCTAATCTTCCTATTGAATATCACAGTCAAGCAAAAACACTACTCGCGCTATCATCTAGTCAGCAAACCGGTATACCTGATGATTGGCTAGATGTAGAACTCGAATCAAATGAGCTAAACATCCGTAGAATTGAGAAATTAATACAGTCTCTGAATAACCACGGTAAAATTTGGCAATCACTTGCACTTTCAGCCTCTTTGAAAGAGCAAAGTGCTCAGGTACATCACCAAATTTTTAATCAACTATCTCCTTTATCAGATAAATCTCTGAATGAGCTCCATAATAAATATTCCTCCCTACGCCCTCACATTACGCTAGTAAAACTGACTAGGAATTGGGCTGAAGACAACCAAAAGTTAACGAATGCAGTTGTTCAATTCAAGCAGGTTTACAATGGTCATCCATTAGTGACACCACTGCCAAATGAATTAACCGAAGCGATGGAAACGATACCGAAAAAACTATCCGATGTATTGATTTTATTGCCTTTATCCGGCCGTTTTGAATCTACAGGAAGTGCGATAAAGCAAGGTATTTTAGCGGCGTACTATGACGAAAATTCTGATCTATCCCCTGAACTCAATTTTATCGATACTGCTTCAAGCTCAAAAGAAGAAATCTTAGAGCATGTTAATAAGGCTACTGCTGTTTTAGGTCCGCTGCTAAAAGAAAATGTAGATGCACTACTCCCGTTTTTCCCACCTAACACCAGTCACCTTGCACTTAACCGTTCGAATCAACTTGAGTACCAAAAAGCAGCAGCTCAATTACCAACCAAGCAAACATCATTTTTCGGTTTAGCGCCAGAGGACGAAGCAATACAACTGGCGCATCATGTACATCAGAGCGGATATAAGCACCCAATTGTTGTGGCATCTTCTGCTGGTACAACCAAGAGAATGTTGGACGCATTCAACGCTAGCTGGCAACAAACTCAGCAGGGTAGAGAAGAAAAAACACCTGTGGATGTAGTTTCGTTTGACGATATTGACAGCTTAGACGCTTCACTTTCCTCGGCTCTCGGCGTTGCACAAAGCGAAGCAAATGCTAAGCAAATAGATAGAATGACAAACAGAATATTATATGACCAAACTAGGAGTAGACAAGATATTGACGCCATAGTGGTATTTGCTAGTCCAGAAGAAATGGCCCTAATTAACCCCATGGTTGAAGCCAGCATAAGCCCTTTTAGACAGCAAGTTGTGCCAGTCTATGCAGCGTCTCGTTCAATTGGACTAAATCAAGGTAAAAATACCCGACGAGATCTAGAAAATGTCCGCTTTGTAGACGCCCCCTTACTCATAGAAAAAGACAAATGGGTAACCACTAACAATACCCTAAAACAATTGTGGCCAGATCAAACTGCTAGCTTTAATCGCTTATTTGCTTTCGGTTTCGATGCCTATTCATTATTGCCTAAATTACCTATTTTAATGAAACTTCCCGCTTATCAGTATTCCGGTATGTCGGGTTCACTACAGATGTCGGATAACAATGAGTTAATACGAACCTTACCCATGGCAAAAATAGATAACGATACAGTTAATTTAATTAAGGATTAAGCTCTGGCCTTTTCCTATAAGCAAGGTCAACAGGCAGAAAACCAAGCCGTCGATTTTTTACTTTCGAAAGGCCTGCGTATTGTTGAGCGAAACTTTAGGCGAAAAGTAGGTGAGCTAGACATTATTTGCAAAGAGAATGATGTCTGGGTCTGCGTTGAAGTGAAGTTTCGCCGCCACTCTGACCATGGTCACCCACTAGAAATTGTCGACCGGAAGAAATTAAATAGAATGATTGCTGCTTTCAATCTTTTTTTGATGGATAATGGAATGAATCCAGCTCATACACCCATTCGATTTGATATTGTAGCGATAAATAATGATGAACTCATATGGCTTAAAAATGTCACAGTCTAATAACCAAATCTCGGTATTGCCATGATTGAAAATATAAAAACAAATTTTACTGAAAGTATCCAAACAAAAATTGCTGCGGCCGAAGTGCTTCCTCCTTATATAGAAAGCGCTGCACTTATGATGGTAGAAGCATTAATTCGCGGAAATAAAATACTTTGTTGTGGAAATGGCGGCTCTGCTGGCGATTCTCAGCATTTTTCATCTGAACTCCTTAACCGATATGAGAGAGACAGACCTAGCTTACCAGCAATAGCGCTGACAACTGATACCTCTACCATTACCAGTATTGCCAACGATTACAGTTACGATGAAGTGTTTTCCAAACAAATACGCGCCCTTGGTCAGGCAGGTGACGTACTGTTGGCTATTTCAACTAGCGGGAATTCTCGCAATGTGATCAATGCTATGGAAGCAGCCTTATCTAGAGATATGACAATTGTTGCCCTCACGGGAAAAGACGGCGGAGAAATGGCCGGTTTTCTCAG
This sequence comes from Alteromonas sp. 5E99-2, assembly GCF_017368475.1. Taxonomy (GTDB): domain Bacteria; phylum Pseudomonadota; class Gammaproteobacteria; order Enterobacterales; family Alteromonadaceae; genus Alteromonas_F. The sequence goes on along the minus strand of NZ_JAFNJE010000011.1, from coordinate 23,853 downwards.
TGAAAACGATGTTGAAATACGGGTTCCATCAAACCGTACTGCACGTATTCAAGAAGTGCATTTGTTAGTCATTCACAACTTGTGCGAATCCATAGATGATAGTTTATTCCCCACTGACGAAAGCGAGAGAGAAGACTAATGCAAACGAGATTACTTTGTTTAGTTGTCACTAGTATTTTGTGCCTACAGGGCTGCACTGTATTGGTTTTAGGGACTGCTGGCGCAGTAGCCGCAAAAACCGCAACAGACAGGCGTACCGTAGGCACACAAATCGATGACACTACATCGAGTAGTTCCGTTTCACTCCGCTGGGGACAAGATGAGAGTTTGAGTGAATCAGCAAATCTGCAGGCAAATGTATATAATGGAGTGCTGTTAATTACAGGCCAAGCGCCAACACAAACATTAATTGATAAAGCAGAAGAAATAGCAAAATCAGTTCCCCATATTACAAAGGTACACAACCAAGTCCGATTAGGTAGTCCTATTAATGCGTCAGCGCAAGCGAACGATCTATGGATTGACTCGAAAGTCAAAGCCAAGTTACTTACCGATAAAACAGTACCTACCACTCAAGTGAAAGTTGTTGTCGAAAACAGTGAGGTGTTTTTAATGGGGAAATTATCAAGCCTTGAAGCGACACGGGCCATTGAGCTGACTCGAAATATTCAAGGCGTAAAGCGCGTAGTACGCGCTTTAGAACTTATTTAATAGAATGCGACTAATCTGGATAATCCAGATTAGTCATCTATTCGTTGCCCCTGTAGCCAATCATTTAAAGCACTGGTATCGTTTAATACCGCCATTTGTAATTCTTCAACCCAATCGTGAACATTCTCCCACCATGCTGGGTGGTCGCCTTGTTGAATTTGATTTGCGATACGCTGCACTCTTCCTAAACCAACTGACCCCGCGGCACCTTTTATTTTATGGGCTTGAGCACACACTTCTGATTTTTCATCTGCACTTAAACTCAGCTGTAGAATTTCCATATATTCGGGCATTTTTTCATGGAAAACACCTACGCTCTCGCGAACCATATCAACACCAATGGTTTCAATGAGCATTTGCAACAACTCCAAATCAAGAATGGTGCTTAACATCTTATGAGGCTCTTCTTGTTTCGTATTTTGAATAAACTCCGGTGTTGCAATGGGTTCACAGAAAAGCTCATTAAAAACCTCGACAATGCGGCTTTTTTTAATGGGTTTAGCGATAATGTCATCCATACCATTCTGCAAATATTCTTCTCGTTTTTTAATCACATTTGCGGTTAAAGCAACAATCGGTGTTCCCGTGCACAATTCTTCTTCATGCAACACTTCAGCAACATCAAACCCAGTCATATCTGGCAATTGTATATCGAGTAAAACAAGATCATATTGCTGTTTTCGGGCTTTATCGATAGCTTCCGTCCCTGTCATTGCAACATCCACGTGCTGACCTAATTTTTCCAGAAGCGCCTTTGCAACCATGACATTAAGTTCAATATCTTCGACAAGTAAAATATTGAGATCATGTACTTTGAGCTCCTCAACTTGCATAGGCTGCTTGGACAATTCCAAAGGCAACTTAATAATAAATTGAGTTCCTTGGCCAACAATACTTGAAACCTCAATACTGCCTTTCATGAGGTCGACCATTTGTTTACAAATAGCCAAACCAATTCCAGTCCCGGTCGCAGATTGGTGATCAGGGTGATCAACTTGATAGTACATAGCAAAAATGTTTTCTAATTCCGACTCAGGGATGCCAACCCCCGTATCATTAATAATAAAACTAACCTCGCACACATCATCGCGAGGTGTACTTGCAGAAATGGCAAGTGATACATGGCCTTTTTGAGTAAACTTCACCGCATTATAAAGTATATTCCATAAAATCTGACGTAAACGAGTCCCGTCAACCTCGACTAAATTAGGAAGAGGCTCTTGCACTTCGCAAATAAATTCTAGGGATTTGTCTTCTGCAAGCAAACGGATAATACTGCTGAGTTCCTCAGCAAACTCTCGTGGAGAGATGGTTTTTAGTGACAGCTCAAGTCTATCTCTATCCAGTTTGTCTAAATCAATAATGTCATTAAAAATATTACCTAGAGTAATGGCGCTTGCATAAATAGTGCTAACCCAGTTAAATTGTTCTTTACTTAAATCTGTATCTCGAAGCATTCGACTCAAACCAACAATACCGTTTAATGGCGTTCTTAGCTCATGACTTATAGTTGCTATGAATCGAGTCTTATCTTGACTCGCTTTTGCCGCTGCACTTTCAGCCTGTTTACGTTCGGTCATATCTCGACCAAAAGCCAATAAACCAAGCCTATTTTTTTCTGAATCATAAAAAGGTACTTTTCTCATTTCAAAGTACCGTCGTTTGCCGTCTGCAAATCGCAGCCATAACTCTTCGGTTATACTGGCATTTCCTTCCAAGACTTCATGATCACTCAGCACAACTTGTCTGGCTAAATCTTCTTCATAGACATCATGAGGTGTTAAACCTAACATCTCATCTTGAGTCATTCCTGCCATTTGCTCGGCTACACGGTTACACCCAGCAAAACGTCCCTCTTCATTTCGGTAGTAAATTAAATCCGGTGAGGCATCAATAATAGATCGTAGCAGCGTTGATAGCCTCCGAGCCTGCTCTTCTTGCTCGGTTTTATCGCGGATCTCAATTTCCAACTCTTTGAGAACCGTTTCTCGCTCTTCTTGCGCAGCGCGCCTTTTTTCAATTTCATGGTTGAGCTTTCTGATATTTGATTGAAGCTCTCTATTCAAGAACACATCTTCTTCACGTAGGTGCTCTAATTGAGCTACAACCTCTTTCAAGTTTGTGCGAGAGTTTTCAAGATGTAGTACCAGCTCTCCAAAAAAGTACATTATCCAAGGCGCTGAAAATAGAGTAAGCAGAACTGCGCTAACAAAATCATCATAATAAAACTCTGTACCCAAAGCTGCGCGGATCCCAAAAGAAGCGCCCACAACAAACAACAACATAATTGCCACTACAATTATATAAAGTTTCAGTTTGCCAAAGTATTTTAGAAACTGTGCTAATCTAATGGCCCAAGCGTCTTGAGAAGGATCGGAGTGCATAAACAGTCACACTGTAATTTCTGATGCTAGCATCCTACCAGCTCTTTTCGTTGACGCAACGGCTGGTTATCAAACACGAACCAGGTTAAAAAATAACCAAACAGAATATTTATTCATATTTTCTGAAAAAAAAGTCCACTTACAAAACTAAACAAAGACCCTACAACGAAAAAAAAACCGTAATGATAATCGTTCTCAGAAAGAACATTTGAAACTTAAAAAAACTGCCACAGGGTTTATTTTTCATGGCTTTTGTCAAATTATATATACTATATATATTAATACTGTTTGATTTTATTCCCGACTATCTGTATTTTGTACGGCCCGCTGAAGCAAGTGAATATTCATGCTATTTGGCGAATAAATTTGAGGGCTGGCTCCTCCTCGCTGATATCTTAAAGATGTCAGCTCCAACATAATAATAAAAATAATCTTGGCCCCCCACATCTAAGCATTTAGATGGCTGGGGACATCATACTGAATCACCTTGCCCAGCCCAAGGTGCGTGGAGAGTAACATGAGTTTATATAATCCGAACGACTCGAAAGACAACTGTGGTTTTGGCTTAATTGCCCATACAAATGGAGAACCAAGCCACAAGCTAGTTACCACTGCCATTACTGGCTTAGACCGTATGCAGCACCGTGGTGGTATCGCCGCTGATGGAGTAACTGGCGATGGTTGTGGTTTGTTGTTGCAAAAACCTGATAGTTTCTTTCGAGCTGTAGCCGATGAAAATGGCTGGAAGTTAGGTAAGAAGTACGGCGTTGGCATGATCTTCTTAAGCCAAGATGAAGACAAAGCGAACGCTGCAAAAGCCATTTTAAACGAAGAAATCGCGAAAGAAACACTCGATGTAGTGGGCTGGCGCGATGTACCAGTTAATACCGAAATACTCGGAGAACTGGCTTTAACTGGCGTACCAAATATTGCTCAAGTATTTGTAAATGCTCCTCCTGGTTGGCGTGAACGAGATGTAGAACGCCGTTTATTTATGCTACGTCGCAGAGCAGAAAAACGCTTAGCGGAAGATCCTGATTTTTATATAGCTTGCTTGTCTGGCCTTGTCACCGTTTACAAAGGTCTAGTGATGCCTAAAGATTTGCCGGCATTTTACAAAGATTTAGCAGACACTAGAATGGAAAGTGCTATTTGTGTATTCCACCAGCGCTTTTCAACCAATACCTTGCCTAAATGGCCATTAGCTCAACCATTTCGTTTCTTGGCCCACAATGGTGAAATTAATACGATAAAAGGCAACAGAGATTGGGCTAAAGCCAGAACATCAAAGTTTGCTACTCCTTTATTGCCTGATTTAAAAGACGCAGCACCATTTGTAAACACCGAAGGTTCTGACTCCTCATCACTAGATAACATGCTAGAGCTGTTTCTTGCTGGCGGCATGGATTTATTTAGAGCGATGCGTTTGCTTGTTCCACCTGCGTATCAAAACGATGCGACTATGGACCCAGAATTACGTGCGTTTTATGAATTTAACTCAATGCACATGGAGCCATGGGATGGTCCAGCGGGTATTGTAATGACCAATGGTCGTCACGTAGCCTGCAACTTAGACAGAAACGGCTTACGTCCAGCGCGCTATGTACTAACAAAAGACGGCTTTATTACGCTAGCCTCAGAAGTTGGAATTTGGGACTACAAAGAAGCTGACGTTCTAGAAAAAGGCCGCGTCGGCCCAGGCGAAATGCTAGCGGTTGATACCTACACGGGAAAAATCTGGCGCTCTAACGAAATCGACGAAGATTTAAAAGGTCGTCATCAATACCGTGAGTGGTTAGATAAAAGTATCCGCCGCTTAACACCGATTGAAAAACTCGATGCCGATCAAATTGGTAAACGTGAGTTTGATGACGACACAATGGCCACTTATCATAAGCTGTTTAATTACAGCTATGAAGAAATTCAGCAAGTGGTTAAAGTGCTAGCAAAAGATGGCCAAGAAGCGGTTGGCTCTATGGGGGATGATACCCCAATGGCTGTAATGTCTTCTCGTCAACGTACTTTGTATGACTATTTTCGTCAACAATTTGCTCAAGTGACCAACCCTCCAATCGACCCATTGCGTGAAAACCACGTGATGTCATTAGCAACCTGTATTGGCCGCGAACAAAATGTATTCAGTGAAGCCAGCGGCCATGCTGATCGTGTATTGTTCGATAGCCCAATTTTAATGTACACAGATTTAAAACAGCTTAGAGAGTTCAACCCTGACAACTATTACTCTGAAGTTGTAGAGCTACAATACCCTCAAGAAGAAAGTCTAAAGCGCGCAATTGACCGGATCTGTAACGAAGTAGAGTATTTAGTAAAACAAAAGCGCGCTGCTTTTGTTATTTTGTCGGAAAGAAACATTAAACCTAACCGCCTGCCCATTCCTGCTGCCATGGCGGTAGGTGCTGTACAGCGTCGTTTAGTTGAAAAATCATTGCGATGCGACGCAAATATTGTTGTAGAAACGGCATCAGCAAGAGACCCACACCATTTTGCAGTACTTATCGGTTTGGGTGCGACGGCAATTTATCCGTTCCTTGCATACGAAACAATTGAGCAGCTGTCATCAAGTGGTGATATCGATATTCCTGTAATGGACGCCATGTTGAACTACCGTAAAGGTATCAACAAAGGTCTATATAAAATTATGTCTAAGATGGGCATAAGCACTATCGCGAGCTACCGTAGTTCGAAGTTATTTGAAGCCGTTGGTATCAATGACGATGTCATGAATCAGTGTTTTGAAGGTGTTACTTCACGCATTCAAGGTGCAGGGTTTGAAGACTTTGAACAAGACTTAGTCAACTTAAGCCGAGTTGCGTGGATAAAACGTAAGAGTATTAGCCATGGTGGCTTACTCAAATACGTTCACGATGGTGAGTACCATGCCTACAACCCAGATGTAGTCAACACACTACAACAAGCGGTGATGACAGGTGAATACAAGCACTATCAAGAATATGCCAGCTTAGTAAACGACCGTTCACCTTCTCATTTAAGAGATTTACTTGCCCTGTCACCAGATAGCGATGCAATATCTATCGATGACGTAGAAAGTGCAGAATCGCTTTACCCTCGTTTTGACACTGCAGCAATGTCAGTAGGGGCACTTAGCCCAGAAGCTCATGAGGCACTTGCGATAGCAATGAACCGCTTAGGTGGTCAATCTAATTCTGGTGAAGGTGGCGAAGACCCAGCTCGTTTTAACACAGAAAAGAATTCTAAAATAAAGCAAGTCGCATCAGGCCGGTTTGGTGTAACGCCTCATTACTTATCTAATGCTAGCGTCATTCAAATTAAAGTTGCTCAAGGTGCTAAACCGGGAGAAGGTGGTCAACTACCTGGCGACAAGGTAAATAAATATATCGCTGAACTTCGCTTTTCAGTGCCAGGTGTAACCCTAATTTCACCTCCGCCACATCATGATATTTATTCCATTGAAGATTTGGCGCAGCTCATTTTTGACTTGAAACAAGTCAATCCTAAAGCGCTTATTTCTGTAAAACTGGTTTCAGAACCAGGAGTAGGCACCATAGCTACTGGTGTAGCAAAAGCCTACGCAGATTTAATTACCGTATCTGGTTACGACGGCGGTACAGGTGCAAGTCCACTTACATCAGTAAAATATGCTGGTTGTCCGTTCGAGCTAGGTTTAGCGGAAACTCAACAAGCCCTAGTGGAAAATGGCTTACGCCATAAAGTTAGATTGCAAACCGATGGCGGATTGAAAACAGGCTTAGATGTAGTGAAAGCAGGTATTTTAGGCGCCGAAAGCTTTGGCTTTGGTACCGGTCCCATGGTTGCCTTAGGATGTAAATATTTACGTATATGTCATCTAAATAACTGTGCCACAGGTGTTGCAACTCAAGATAAAAAGTTAAGAGAGAACCACTTTATCGGTTTGCCTGATATGGTGATGAACTATTTCAAATTTGTTGCACAAGAAGTTCGTGAAATCATGGCCTCTATGGGCGTAAGAAAATTTGAAGATTTAATTGGTAGAACTGAATTACTTTCTCTTTTAGATGGCGTAACAGCGAAGCAATCTAAATTGGATTTATCACCACTGTTAGAGAAACCAACTGCGGGAAATCACACCAAGCTATTTTGCTCAGAAACAACCAACAGCCCATTAGATAAAGGTGAGTTGAACGCCGATATACTAGCGGCATCAGAAAAAGCTATAGATAGTGCTTCTGGTATTAATCTAACTTTCCCCATATGCAATACAGACCGCTCAGTCGGCGCATTGGTTTCTGGAGCTATCGCTCAGAAATACGGTAATCACGGCATGGAGGATTCTCCTGTTGTAGTTAGATTCAAAGGTACTGCGGGCCAAAGCTTTGGTGTATGGAATGCTGGCGGCTTAAATATGTACATTGAAGGCGATGCAAACGATTACGTGGGTAAAGGTATGACTGGTGGGAAATTAGTCATTTATCCACCAGAAAATGTATCTTATAAAGCAAGTGACAGCGCAATTGTGGGTAACACATGCTTGTACGGCGCTACTGGAGGTAAGCTCTATGCCGCCGGCCGAGCCGGTGAGCGTTTCGGGGTAAGAAACTCAGGAGCTATTGCAGTAGTTGAGGGCCTTGGGGATAACGGCTGTGAATACATGACAGGCGGTATTGTTGCTGTTTTAGGCCAAGTAGGCTTGAACTTTGGCGCAGGTATGACTGGTGGTTTTGCTTATCTTTACAATGAACACAATGATATTGAAAACCGCGTTAATCCTGAATTGGTCGATATTATGTCGATTCAAGACAAAGGTATATTGTCTGAGCATTTACGTGGACTAATCAACCAGCATTATGAAGAGAGTGGCAGTGAAAGAGCATTGCATTTATTAACTCACTTCCAACAAGAGCTGAGTAATTTCAGGCTTGTTAAACCTAAAACCAGTGATGTGAAAAACCTATTAGGTCACATCAGCCGCTCCAGCGCTGAACTTCGCGTTCAAGCACAATAATTGGGAGAGTATTAAGTTATGGCTAAAAATGTATATCAATTTGTTGATGTAGAAAGAATTGACCCTCCTAAAAAGCCGATTGTTGTGCGCCAAGAAGGGTTTGATGAAATCTATCATGAAATGACAGATTCTCAAGCTCAAGGCCAAGCGGATCGCTGCCTTGATTGTGGTAACCCGTACTGCGAATGGAAGTGCCCTGTGCACAACTATATTCCTCAATGGCTAGCATTAGTGAACGAAGGCAAAATCATGGAAGCTGCAGAGCTTTCATCGAAAACCAATAGCTTGCCCGAAGTCTGTGGTCGCGTATGCCCACAAGATAGACTGTGTGAAGGTTCATGCACATTAAATGAAGATTTCGGTGCAGTCACCATTGGCTCGATCGAAAAATACATCACTGACACTGCATTTAAAATGGGCTGGCGCCCAGATATGTCAAATGTAGTATGGACAGACAAAAAAGTCGCCATTGTTGGTGCTGGACCAGCAGGTTTAGGTTGTGCAGACATACTCGTCAGAAATGGGGTTAAGCCTGTTGTATTTGACCGTTATGAAGAAATTGGAGGCTTACTTACATTTGGTATTCCTTCGTTTAAACTCGAAAAAGATGTCATTAAACTGCGTCGTGAAATTTTTGAGGACATGGGCGTTGAGTTTGTACTCAATACAGAAATCGGAAAAGACATCGACTTTGAAACTCTGTTAGAAGATTATGACGCAGTATTCCTTGGTATGGGTACATATCGAGCAATGAAAGGCGGTTTTGAACATGAAGAAAGCCCAGGTGTTTACGACGCATTACCTTTCTTAATTGCCAATACCAACCGAGTCATGGGTATAGAAAAATCCCCTACCGATTATATCGATATGCAAGATAAAAAGGTGGTTGTATTAGGTGGCGGTGATACCACAATGGATTGCGTAAGAACCTCTATTCGCCAAAATGCGACTAAGGTAACTTGTGCATACCGTCGAGATGAAGAAAGTATGCCAGGGTCACGCCGCGAAGTGATTAATGCAAAAGAAGAAGGCGTAGATTTTCAATTTAATTTACAACCTTTAGACATCGAAGTTGACGGCAGTGGTAAAACCATAGGTGTAAGATTTGTTCGTACCCAAATGGGTGAACCTGATGCCGAAGGACGTAGAAGACCCGTACAAATTAAAGATTCTGAATTTGTAATGGAAGCAGATGCAGTCATTATTGCATTCGGTTTCCAACCTAGCCCATCAAGTTGGTTTGCTGATCACGGTATTATCCTTGACGAAAAAGGCCGTGTTAGAGCCCCATCAAATGGTAAATTTGCGTTCCAAACCTCTAATCCAAGTGTATTTAGCGGTGGTGACATGGTGAGAGGAAGTGACCTTGTCGTAACTGCAATAGACGAAGGCCGAAAAGCCGCAGATGGAATTATGGACTACTTAAACGTTTAAAAAGTCTAAATGTCGGTGCTGGTTCTTGCCAGCGCCGTGCTGACCACCGTATACTCATTAAAAAATAGATGGGAATTAGACTATGCGGGTGTTAGGATTTTTACTATTGGGGCTACTAAGCACTTCTAATACTCACGCTGAAGGGCCTGAGGTTTCTACTTGCCCAAATAAATTCCACTCATTAACCGTTCACGAAGAAGCTAAGCTTTGTCAAATTTTTGACTCTACTCCCCCCTTTTCTATGGTGTATCACGTAAAAGAAATGCCAGATGACGTCATTGCATTTTTCCTGCGGAATAAAAATCTCTCCATGGCATCCAGAGAAAACAACCGAACGCTCATTATGAATGATTCTAAAACTCATCGGGTTGTTGTCTCTCCAGACGGTAATGGAAGCCAAATTGATATCCTAGTTATCAATCCTAGTAGCTAACAAAATCTTAAAAACGAATTATATTTTTTATACACAAAATTATGTGGCATTACTCTTGCTCTTATTCATTTAGTGAATAAACACAGTAATTAATCTTTTCTTTTAGTCAATGTTTTGACAAGAGGGTTAATTGCCAAGACAGTTTGAGGAATGAATATGGAACTTGCAATTATACTAATGATGCTGTTGATCGCAGTGTCTGCTGGGGCAATAATTGTTTCGACACCGAATACCAACTATGTGTTTAAGCCTAAAGGGCAGCTTTTTACTCCAGTAGAACGTTCCTTTTTACAGTTGTTGGAACAGGCTGTTGGTCACGAATTTAAAATTATGTGTCGTGTTAAATTAAGTGACTTAGTAACAGTAAGAAACCCTCTTCGCAAAAAACAAATGTCCGACGCACTAGCTAAAACATCAACTAAACATCTTGATTTTGTACTTTGTGATAGAAAAACTATGGACCCAGTAATGGCGGTAGATTTGGTTTACCGGCAAGGCAATGAAAGCTACAAAGCACAGAAAGACCTCTTTGTTACAAACGCTCTCGATAATGCAAATATCCCGCTTGCAAGGATTAAGGTTAAATCTGGCTATTCTTTAGAGGAAGTCAAAGATTGCGTAGAAACTAAACTCATTCCCCTTCGCAGAAAACAGCAAAAATTGGCAGAGAGCAAAATGACATTAGAAAAGCCCAGCCGCCCCACTCGTCCTTTGCGCTCTAGCAGAGCTGCTGCGTAACTGGCAGAGCTGCTTGCATACTTAGTATTGAATATTAGTTACCGAAAGGGACAGACAAAGACAAAAACGCCGGTTCCGTTCCCGGATTGCTGTCCCCTAATCCTCCATTCGACAGGTGAAATAGTTCTACACCCAAACGCATTTTGTTCTCAAATTCATAAGCAATTCTTACTCCAGAACGGAATTGAATATCGTAGCCTAAATTTAAACTTTCGCTGTCATTAAAAAATCCTGCTCCAAAATTGGGTGAGACTACCCAATGTTTTTTTACGTAAAAATCTCGCTCAACAAATCCAAAAACAAAATTCGCATTGTTTCCGGCTCTTGATACGCCTAAACCTGGAGCTAGCTGCAAAAATTTAGTTGGCTTAAATCGATACTCTAATTTAACAACCTCTGGGTCATCTAAATCTCTATCAAAAACCCCAGCATGCCCCACTGACACAGTAAAAAAGCCAGTTTCATTTGCATAATTTAACTGCGAAATAGATGTCGCTACTACTAATAAAATTAACTTCAATAAAATTGTGATTATATATTTCACCTTTCAACTACCCATAACTACCAAAGTAAATATAGAAAGTAGGGACAGAAACTCCCCGACTTTTATTTCATAAGAGAATTGTCTATATAATACCATTTTAGGTTTAAAGTCTGTCCCTAAAACACTACACTGCAAACAATTCAACAATATGAGAGCATAAAATGAAGATCGGAATATTAGGTGCAATGGATCAAGAAGTCGCACTCCTAAAAGATAGCCTAGTTGGAATGACTGAAACTAAATGGGCTCACCTCACCTTCTACGAAGGTAAAATTCACGATCTCGATATTGTATTGGTCAAATGTGGTATAGGTAAGGTCGCCTCCGCGGTCGCTACAACCGCTTTAATTCATCAGTTTTCACCAGACTTTGTCGTTAACACAGGCTCCGCTGGAGGATTTGATAGCTCTCTTCAAATTGGCGATATTGTCATTGCTACAGACGTTGTTCACCACGACGTTGATGTAACTCATTTTGGTTATGCACTTGGACAAATGGCTGGAATGCCCGAAACTTATTCTTGCAATAGTCGTCTCATAGAAGCCGCCGAAAGCGCACTTAGTGATATTAACGGAGTAAAGTCGACTCGAGGATTAATTTGCACGGGCGACTCATTTATAGGCTCCGATGAAGCAGCAGAACTACTACGTACTCAGTTTCCTAATGTTGCTGCAGCCGAAATGGAAGGTGCAGCTATTGGACAAACATGCTTCATGCTAGATGTGCCCTTTTTAGTGATCCGTTCTTTATCCGACATAGCTGGTGTCACCTCAACGGTGTCGTTTAACAAGTACATCGAGACTGCCTCTGAAAACTCAGCTCAGCTGGTCATTAGCATGATAAAAGAGCTAAGCAAGTAATATCCAAGTGAATCCGCTTTTAGATTTTGACTCTATACCCACAGCAGCAATAAGCTGCTGTGTTGCTTTAATCGTTCTAATCATCAATAATTTTCTCACATTACCCGAACGCTTTAATCCTATAGCGGTTATTACTTTACTTGCAAAAAGAATAGACAACAAAGTACGTCCAACCCCCAAGTCTTCCATACAGCAACACCTAATATCTGGCTCGTTAAGTTATGTTGTTATTTTTGTGCCTCTGTTAGTCATATTATATATCGCACTATCACTTGTGGAATACGGAGTATTTTTTGAGTGTGTTATTCTTTTTTTCGCAGCCTCTTTTCAACCGCAAAAAAGAACGTTCATAAAAGTACAACAGGCATTAAATAACGAAAAAAAATTACTGGCAAGACAATGGCTTTCCTCAATAGTAAAACGAGATACTGAGGTTTTAAGCCCCATTGGGATAGGTAAAGCGGCAATTGAAGCTCTTATTTTGAGGTATGTTTATCAAATACTCACCCCCATATTAGTGTATTTGGCATTTGGCGTTGTTATGGCCTTAGCTTACAGGATTGCACTAGAATGTTATTGGCAATGGAAACAACCTAGAAATCCAGACGACAGTTTTTCAAAGCCAATGGCTCTAGTCTGTCGTATTTTTCAGTTTATTCCCATGTTGATTACATTGCTGCTTTGTTTCTTATTTATAGTAAAAAGAACAAAAGTGAGTAGAGAAAATGTAACTACTAGCAAACCAAAGTTAACGTTGAAAACACTTTCCCCTTTGCTTTTTCATACTGTAGGAAAACGCTTAGGTTTTACCTTAGGCGGCCCCGTACAATATTCTGGGATACGTAAAAAACTACCTAGATATGGAAGCCCAACACAAGTAAAAATGAGTGATATGCTAGTTACTGTTTACACTCTTAATACCATAACCTTAGTGGTTTCAGGATTTCTTTTAATCTTGACGACGGTATTGATAGTAGCTTAATAAAACGAAAGGCCGCAAATACGGCCTTTCTACTTTTATTCTATGCGGTTTTTTCTTGCTCTTTGGCGGCTCCCTTTATCCAGAGCGAAAGACGACGCATTAGCACATAAAACACAGGGGTAAAAAGAAGCCCGAAAAAGGTCACGCCTAACATGCCGCTAAACACTGCAACACCAAGAGCTTGTCGCATTTCGGCACCCGCACCGGTGGCAAGAACTAGAGGCACAACCCCTAAAATAAAGGCGAAAGATGTCATCAAAATAGGGCGCAACCGAATTTTCGCAGCATAGACAGCAGCATCAATTAAAGGCATTCCCTCCAATTCATTTTGACGAGCAAACTCCACAATAAGAATGGCATTTTTACTGGCTAAACCAACCAAAACAATTAAACCTACTTGAGTCAAAATATTGTTGTCCATGCCCATTAGCCCCACACCTGTAATTGCACTGAGTAGACACATAGGAACAATTAGTACAACGGCTAAAGGCGTAGTCCAGCTTTCATATAAGGCGACTAATAATAGGTACACGAAAACCACCGCAAATATGAAAGCGAAAATACCACTATTCCCCGCTTGTTTCTGTTGAAACGCAAGTTCTGTCCACTCAAAGCTAATGCCATCATGCAGCAATTGATCGGCTAAGCGCTCCATAGTGGCTAGTGACTCTCCAGAACTAAATCCGGGTGAGGTATTACCTTGTAACGCAGCCGCAGGGTAAAGGTTGTAACGCGGTACTCGAGACGGCCCGGAACGTTGTTCAAAACGCGTAATAGAACTAAGAGGAACCATATCACCATTACTATTTCTGACTCGAATACGTCCGATATCATCTTCTGTCATTCTGTAAGGTGCGTCGGCTTGAGCCGTCACCCTAAACGTGCGTCCTAAGTAGTTAAAGTCATTAACAAACGCGCTCCCCAAATACACTTCTAACGCACTAAATACATCAGACACAGGAACCCCTAACTTTTCTGCTCTAGCCCTGTCGATATCAGCGTAGATTTGTGGTGTTTTAGTTTCAAACAAACTAAATACAGCTGACGTAGCAGGTTCTTGGTTTGCGGCACCAGCTAACTGAAACATCGCCGTTTCGAGTACCTCAAGACCTCTACCTTGAGTGTCTTGCAGCATCATTTTAAATCCACCACCGTTTCCGACTCCGCGAATAGAAGGAGGAGGAATAACGACAACATACGCTTCCTTAATTGCCCCAGCTTTAGCTCGAATACCATTTAGCACGTCTTGAAAGCTAATGCCTTTTCTCTGACGCTCTTCAAAAGATTCCAATATGGTAAACATTGCCGCTGAATTGGACGCATTGGTAAATGTTGCCCCTGAGAAACCACTAAAGGCCACCACGTTTTCCACACCTTCGACACTTAAAACCTCATCGGAAACATTTTGTACAACTTTATCCGTTCGGCTCAAAGATGCCCCGGGCGGAAGCTGCGCAGCAATGATGATATATCCTTGGTCTTGGGCAGGAATAAAGCCTTTTGGAACCCGTTCAAATTGAAACACAGTCAAAAACATAAAACCGATGTACACCACCACCATCAAAGGAGCCCAACGGATCAACTTAGCGACAACTCTTCCATAAAATGACGATAGCCTTTCAATACCGTTGTTAAACTTATCGAAAATTCGCTGAAAAAATCCTTTTGTCGTTTTTTCACTATGCGACTTAAAGAAAACAGCAGACAATGCCGGACTTAACACCAGTGAAACAACCACCGAAATCATAGTTGCGGTTGCAATAGTTATGGCAAATTGAAGGTAAAATACGCCTGTAATTCCTGGAACAAATGCCGTAGGAACAAAAACCGCTACCAACACCAACCCCATTGCAACTAAAGCGCCGCCGACTTCGTTCATGGTTTCTTTAGCGGCTTTTAACGGGCTCATGCCTTCAGATAGTAGCCTTTCCATATTTTCTACTACGACAATGGCATCATCCACCACAATACCTATGGCTAGCACCAAACCGAATAGCGTCAAATTATTAATAGAAAAACCTAACCCACTCATTACAGCGAACGTCCCCACAAGGGAAATAGGAATAGCAAGAACGGGTATTATTGACGCTCGCCAATTTTGTAAAAATACCACTATTACTAAAACCACTAAAGCGATCGCTTCGTAAATCGTATATTCCACAGCATCGATAGACTGAGCAATGAACTCAGTGGGGTTATAAACTATTTTATATTCCAGCCCAGGTGGAAACGATTTTTCAGCCTCAGACATCACAGCTTTAACTGCATCAGCTGTCTCTAGCGCATTGGTTCCCGGACGTTGGAAAATAGGCATCGCGATAGCTTTATCACCACTTAAATACCCTTTTGTGGTATACGATTCAGCCCCTAATTCAACTCTTGCCACATCGCGAAGGCGAACAATTCTTCCTCCGTCATTTTTCACTATAATATTTTCAAACTGTTCAGGTTCAATCAAACGCCCTTGAGTTTGTATTGCAAGCTCAAATGCCGTTTGTCCATTAACTACAGGTGACTGATTCAATGTACCACTGGATACCTGAATGTTTTGCCCTCGCAAAGAGGCAATGATCTCAGCGGCTGTTAATTCCACTGATGCAATTAAGTCTGGATCTAACCAGATCCTCATAGAGTATTGGCTCGCGCCAAACACCCTTAGCTCCCCTACACCATTAATACGAGATAATTTATCTTGAATATGCAATGTAGCGTAATTCGCAATATAGGTTTGATCGTAAGTATCATCCGGTGACAGCATATGCACAACCATCATCAAATCAGGCGAATTCTTTTTTGTCGTAATTCCCAATGCCTGCACAGAAGTAGGTAGCCTTGGCGCAGCAATCGCTACCCGGTTTTGGACTTGAACCTGAGCTGTGTCTAAATCGGTACCAAGTTCAAAAGTCACCGTAATAGTAACCGTTCCATCTGCCGTGGATTGAGACGATAGATACAACATGTTTTCTACCCCATTGATTTCCTGTTCTATGGGGGTAGCAACGGTTTTTGACGCTATTTCTGCGTTTGCGCCCGGATAACTAGCCAATACTTGGATTGTAGGCGGCGCAACCTGGGGGTATTGTTCTATGGGTAAAGAAAAGTAAGACAAACCACCTACAATAATGGCAATAACAGCCAGTACAGTAGCAAATTTAGGACGTTCAATAAAAAAATGAGAAAGTGACATGAATTACCCTAAAATGAATACTGTTTGGATAAATCAACAGTCTCTGGTTTTACCGGAACACCGTCGCGAATACGCATAAGTCCGTTCACAACAATATTTTCATTTCCTTGTAAGCCGGAGGTAATAATACGTAAATCTTGATTGTGCAGTTTGCCCAATTCAACATATTTCCGTTCAATCTTGCTATCTTTATTTACGATATAAACGTATTTTCGATTTTGATCTGTGCTTAAAGCTATATCAGGAATAAGTAACACATTTTGTTTGTTACTAGATAAAACTTTAAGGCGGCCGAATACCCCAGGTAATAAGAAGCCATCATCATTATTAAAGATAGCTCTGCCTTCAATAGTGCCGGTGCTTCTGTCGACGCGGTTATCAACGAAATCCATCACCCCTGAATGTACATATTCGCTTTCATCTTGTAGTTTCACTCTTACAGGATTAGAGGCGGTACGAGAACTTTCACGATCGCCTGACAAAGAAGCTCTCATGTATTTTAGAAATTCAGTTTCACCTGCTTGAAAGTAAAAATGAATAGGATTGATGCTGACAACTGTTGTTAACAGCGTTCCATTAGAATCAGAAATCAAATTTCCAGCGTTAACTAAATCTCTGCTCACTAAGCCAGAAATAGGTGTTCTCACTTCAGTGAACGCCATATTGAGTTCAGCCGATGCGAGATCTGCTTCAGCTTGTCTAACCGCATTTATACGCTCATCGACCTCTTCTTGAGAGATAGATTTCTTTTCTCTTAACTCTTTTGCTCTTACGAGTTCTTTTTGAGCTAAATCGAATGTTGCACTGGCACTATCCAGTGCAATTTTAAATGGACGTTGGTCGATAACAAAGAGTATATCGTTTTTATTAACGAACTGGCCGTCTTCAAAGTTAACTGACTCAATATAACCTGTAACCCGAGCCCTAATTTCCACTTCTTCAACAGCTTCAAAACGGCCCGAATATTCGTCCCAAGATGTTACTGTCGTTTCTATAGGATTAGCAACATCCACCGATGGAGCATGAAACGTTTGCGGCACTGTTTGTTCTTCCGAACTACAAGCCACTAAAAAAAGAAAGAATGAAACAAAAAACGTAAAACGGATGGACATAGAAAATTTCCAAATGGATAAAACTCAAAGTGATTATAAAGAAGATACAGCAGATTACATAGTAAGTTTCGGTAGAGGCAAGAAAATGTCAGTTGAAAGAATTCAATTCTTAAAACAATAGATTGTCACGGAAAATGATGAAAAATACGTTTAAGAATTCTCACTTATATTGCTTTCACCTTAATATTGTGTTGATTTTTTTTACACAATAGAAAAAAAACACATGAAAAAGCAAAAAATACCCACCAGATCAAACACTAAATAAATTGGAATGTTTTTTGCTTATTACGTATAATGTAAGCCTCATGTATTTCAATAAGGCAAATCGTTCTCTGAACTTCTTTCCTTTAAATATTTTAACAAGGATTAAAAGTGAAATTTATAAAAATATGCACCTTTTATTTTTCTGTGTTTCTCTGCTGTGGATTAGCATCTGCAGCTACATTTAATTCTGCGGACAACGTTGGTACATACAATCTTATTTTGAAGAATGACTTGAGCACATCTTCAGATATTGAAGGTGCCATATTTGTAGGAGGGGATATCACCAATGCCTCTACATTCGGAAATAACTGTAATGCTGGTTGTACTAATGGTGTTGACGCAGTAACTGTTATTGGAGATATTAATTCCAATTTCAATCTTGTGGGTAACAACAGCGATGGAACTCGTAATGTTGTTTACGGTGGAACCATAAGTGGAAACGTTAACAATAATGCCAACGGAGAGATTAGGCAGGCAGATGCTGATGAGCTTTCTATGTTAGAGGAAGCGCTAGAGTCACTTTATCAAGGTGCAGTAGAAGACAGTGAAAACTTTTCGGCGCTCGCATCAAACGGTAGCGTAGACGACAGCGACCCTAATAGAGTTACTTTTACTCCAGACTCAGTTATCGATGGTGAAGCTATAGTATTTGATGTTTCTGGTGAACTCCTATCAAGAAACATAAGTTTAGATTTCGATGCTCTCATTGGCCTAAATGTACCAATCATAATTAATGTTACTGGAGCATCAGATGCGCTTGATGACACATTAACCGTGTCAGCAGGCTTCATAGGTAACCGTGAAGGTATCAGAAACTCGCTCATTTTCAATTTTAATAACTACAACGACATTACATTTTCCCGCGACGGGTTTGAAGGTTCTGTTTTAGCTCCCCAAGCTGATGTTACGATAACAAATGGGGCATTTGACGGTGGGCTAGTTGCACTATCTCTTGACTCTATGGCTGAACTGCATGCAGAGTTTTTCGATGAAGAGTTCGAAGACCCTGATGTCCCTGTTCCACCTTCAGAAGTACCAACCCCTGCTTCGCTATTATTGACTGTATTAGCATTGATTTATATTAGTAGACGACGCAAAACGATAAGCTCGATTTAACGTTGTGAAGACACACTGAAACCACAGTGTGTCTTTATTCCATAATAATTAGACTAAGCTTGCCTTATTCATGAAAAAAAAACTCTTCTCCCCCTTTTTCATCTTATTCTTATGGCTGTACTCCTTATTCAGTTTAGCTCAATCTACATCAATCATAGAATGTGAACTCGCGAGCACAGCAGAGAAGGAAGGCAAATTAGACGAAGCTCTCATAAGGCTGAAAAACTGTTTATCTACTAACCCCGAATATGCTCCTGGCTTACTGTTACGTGCGAATATCTTTGCTCAAAAAAAGCAATTCTCCGCTGCATTAAACATGTATCAATCCTTAATTGATAATAACGTCGACTATGCACTGTTTTCAGATACTTGGGGGCAGGTCTTATGGCAACAAGAGCAGTTCAATACCATAATTCAATTTTCTGAATTCAACACTTTACCTGCTAAACAACAAGTCAATTGGTTACTTCTTCGCTCTAAAGCATGTATTGCTACTAATGATGTACCTTGTGCTGAAGAGTCTGTTCAGTTAATTGAAAAAACATCTAAAAACCAATTCGATTTAATGCTTGGAATTGCCCAGATTAAAATACATGAAAAAAATTATGTAGAAGCTCGCGAATCACTTAACGAAGCATTGGCTTTATCTCCAGATAATCCATCTGTGAATTATCTATATGGAAGACTTGCTTTAGACGAAAAAAATGCAAAAGAAGCCATTAGCATTTTTTTAAAGCTACTTGAAAACGACCCCACAAATGTTCTTGTTTTAAGAGGCCTAACCGACGCCTACCTTATGGACGAACTTCAAGTTGAAGCTGCCGAGGTCATTGAAAATATTTTAGCTCTTCAGCCAGGTGACCCATTCGCCTTAACGACAAGAGAAATTGTACTGTCAGAACTCGACGAAATTAGAGCACCAGATCCCTCGTTTGAGAGAATGCGAAACAAGGTCGCAGAACTCCCTAATGGCGCAGTGCAAAGCAACTCTCAATTGCTTTACCTAAGAGGATTGCTAGCCTTTATTGCAAAGCAATATGAGTCGGCTTTGAGAGATTTTAATCTCCTTTACAAGCAAGACAAGACAGATTTGCAGTCTGTTATTTTCCTCGCCAAAACTCGATTCTCTTTAGGCAAAAACAAAGAGGCAATACAACTGTTAGAAAACCATCAAGACTCGTTACTTGACACACCCGATATACTTCTGTTGTTGACAGAACAATACATGGAGCGTAATCAAACCTTTAAAGCCTCTCCTCTCATAGAGAAGTTAACAACGCAATACCCTAATTCCCCTAATGTGTTACTTATTCAAGTAAAATACCTGGTATATCAAGGTCAAATAGATGACGCCTTAGTCCTACTTGAAACATTAGTAGATCAATACCCCAAAAGTGTCGATGTCAATCGCATTGCCACCATATATGCCATTCAAATTCAAAACTATACTCTAGCCGAAAAATCACTTTCAGCTCTTAAAAATATTAGACCCAGTTACACCGTAAAAGAGCTATCAGCAGTTTTAGCATTAAAACAAGGGAACGTAAAAACAGCCAAATCACTGTTTTCAGAGCTACAAAAGATTGCACCAAACTCCACCACCATAAATTACAATTTGGCATTAATCGATTTAGCACAGAAAAATAATGATGATGGCATCGCTAAATTGAAAAAAATAATAAAAGCGCAACCCGGACATGCACCGAGCCTATATATGCTTGGCTTGGTTGAATTAGATCAACATCACACCCAAGAAGGGCGTTCACTTTTGCAAAAAGCAGCATTTGCCAGTAAGAACGCGCCTTATATTTTAAAGTCTCTAATATCTCTAGAAAATAGACAAGGTAAATTCAATGCATCCCTCGACTATGCCAACAAACTTGTTGAAGTATCGCCATTCAACATAGATAACCTGATAATTCGAGCAGATATTTATAGAAAGATGGAGGATGTAAGCAGCGTTAAAATTGAAATTCAACGAATTTTGGCAATGCAACCTCTCACAATTCAGCACTATGAGTTATTGAGTAACTTGTACTTACAAATCAACCATGTAGACGAAGCTGCAGAATTACTTCTAATTGGTGCAGAATTATTTAACGAAGCCAGCTTTACCGTTCGTGCAGCGGAAATTTTACTTAACGCAAACGACACCGATAAAGTAGATACGATTTTTGCAAAAATGACGAAAGCTGAAAAAGCGCACCCAAAAGTCGTGTTTTTACTCGCAAGACGAGCGGAACAAAACGGCAACGTAGACAATGCAAAAGCGCTCTATACCCAACTAGCTAAAACAGACCCCTATTCCAACGTTTTGATGGGTAAGCTGTATCAATATTCAACGGACAAGCAAATAAAGTCCATTATGCTTGATGCATTACAACGTAGACTAAGCGAGAACAATAACGACTATTTTGCTCATAACCTGTTAGCCCAAATCTACTTTTATGACGGTGAACTTGTCAAAGCTCGCAATGAATACGAAACCTTACTTGAGTTTGATCAACAGGAAAACAGAGCTGGAATACTCAACAGGCTATCCATTATTGCTGATGGGTTAAATGATCCAGAATCAACGCTCCGTTTCGCCCAAGAGGCCTACGATTTAAATAACAACAACCCTGCAATAATGACCCAATTTGGCTGGAGTTTGGTGCGCTTTGATGACGCAAAAGAAGGTTTAAAAATACTCCGTCAAGCGTCTAGTTTAGATAATAGCAATGAATTAACCCGTTATTACACAGCAGAAACTTTATACAAGCTAGCCTTGTATAAAGAGTCATACGCAGAAATACAAACTATTTCAGAGACTGACAATGAGTCAATTCGGGCCTTAAGTTTAAAACTTGAAGAGAAACTGGAAAACCTAAACTAATTTAACTCAAGCAAATTTATGCTTTTCCATTTCAATATGATGCGTGCAAAAAGATAAATTGTTTTGCTTTCTCTTCGTTCCGCACCAATTTATATAAGATACAGCTAAAGTCTCTCTATTAAATCTACCCTATCCACCTCATTTTACTTGAAAACTACGATGAAAACGCTTTATTCTTTAGGCGTAGAATAATAAGAGAAAATTATGCGCATTGTTGAGTTGTTTTTAAATTTACCTAAGCCCCATAGAGTTTTGCTAGCTGGTTTATGCGTAGTCATGTTTTTATCTATTTTATCGTCAAACCATTCAGATAGTGTTTCTGCTCATTCTACATCTCTGGTTTTAGATTCAGGTATTCGCTATCCAATTGCCCTCGATACCACTCGATTTGAAGAGTTTACGGAGAATACCGAACTCCAATACGATACTTGGAAAAGTGTTACGGTTAAACCTGGTGACACATTGGCTAAAATTTTTAAACGAGTAGGCTTAACTCCGAAAGAAACTTACTTGGTAACCCAAGCTGGCGAACTAGCTAAATCCTTAACAACTATTCGCCCAGGAGAGCAGCTAGACTACATTAAATCTAGCGAAGGTAAGCTACAGCGTCTTCGATACGAACTATCAAACACAAAAGTATTATTCGTCGACGCCTCAGACGATTTCAAGTCCTATTCAACACTAGTAACTGAAAATCCGATAGAGATTAGAAGTAATTTCGCGTTCGGACAAATTGAAAGTAGTTTTTGGAATGCGGGCATCAAAGCGGGCCTAACTGACAACTTAATTATGCGCTTAGCAGGTATTTTCGGGTGGGATATCGACTTTGCGATAGAGCTAAGAAAAGGTGATATGTTTAATGTTGTCTTTGAGGAACATTATATCGACGGTGACTTCGTAGGTTATGGTGACATTATCGCAGCAGAGTTCATAAACCAAGGTGATACCTTTCAGGCGGTGATGCACACAGATGGCAATTACTACACGCCTGAAGGCCGTAGTATGCGTAAAAGTTTTTTACGCGCTCCCGTTGATTTTAGGTACGTAAGTTCAAACTTCAAAAAAGCACGCTTTCACCCTGTACAGAAACGCTGGAAAGCCCATAGAGGAACCGATTACGTAGCAGCTGTCGGCACTCCAGTAATGGCTGCAGGAGATGGCAAAGTTATTCGTGCAGGGTATGACAAATTCAACGGTCATCACGTTTTTATTCAACACGGCGAAAAATACACCACGAAATACCTTCACTTTAAAAAACGTGCAGTGAAAAAAGGCGACTGGGTAAAACAAGGTCAAACCGTAGGTTACCTCGGTTCAACGGGTATGGTAACTGGCGCACACCTACATTATGAATTTCTTGTAGACGGTGTTCACCGCAACCCTAGAACCGTAACCTTACCGAAAGCTCAGCCCATTGCTAAAAACGAAAAAGCGGCGTTTGACAAAATAGCAGAGCGTCGCCTTCAAGATCTTAACGCTTCTAAAAACATTATGACTACGATAGCCTATGCTGCGTTAACAGAGTAACAAGACGCTCACAACTCACTATAGGTATTAAACCATAGTTTCCGGTAAATAATGCATTACCTTCCGTATAGCCCATTCACACCAAGAATAGAGATAGCCGGCACTAATCACGCAAGCTAATACACCTTCTAGCATAAGTAGTTTCACACATCCCCATTTAACAAAAAATATTCATTAACACGCTTCTATGTTCTTTGCTCTTTTACATTGAGTCCATTAGATGAAAGTTACTCCATTACAAGGAAGACGACACAAATTAATACTGTCAACAGCTCTTCAAATATCGGATTTTTTTTAACACAATAATGGTCTAAACGTTAACTGAGGCGTCTAGGGTTGCCTTTTAAAAATGTGGGGATCAGGAACAGAACAGGAAGCTGTTCTGCTCTCTCATTGGCTCTGTGAGTTTATTTTAGGCAAAATAAGCCGCCCCTTAGGATAGCTTTCTCTTCGCTTTCAAGAGCTAAATAGGAATCTAGAGGCTCTATTCTACCCTGGGTAACCTCACACTATCCAAGTGCCGGTTACCGGTCACCGGTCACCGTGCGCCGTTAGGCGATGGTTATTTTTAATAATGCTATGGGCTTTGTGAGTTTATTTCAGGCATAAAAAAAGCCACCCTTTCGGATGGCTTTCTCGTAGCTCTCATGAGCTGAATAGAAGTCTGGCGATGTGCTACTCTCACATGGGGAAACCCCACAC
>NZ_JAFNJE010000111.1 GCF_017368475.1 Alteromonas sp. 5E99-2 | reverse complement strand
CTTTTAGGCTTCTCTTTCGAGAGAATAAGAGTCTTGAGGTATCTATTCTACCCTGGGTAACCTCACACTATCCCAGTGCCGGTTACCGGTCACCGTGCGCCGTTAGGCGATGGTGATGGTGATGGTGATGGTGATGGTGATGGTGATTTTTAATAATGCTATGGGCTTTGTGAGTTTATTTCAGGCATAAAAAAAGCCACCCTTTCGGATGGCTTTCTCGTAGCTCAAATGAGCTGAATAGAAGTCTGGCGATGTGCTACTCTCACATGGGGAAACCCCACACTACCATCGCCGCTAACGT
>NZ_JAFNJE010000110.1 GCF_017368475.1 Alteromonas sp. 5E99-2 | reverse complement strand
TATCAGCCCGCTTACCCGATTACATGATACCGAGTCGCTTTATTATCTTGGCTGACTTGCCGTTAAATGCGAATGGTAAATTGGATAAAAAAGCCTTAACGGCGTTGTTAGTACACAGTGACGAGGCCTCATCAGCGCAAGACGAGGCAGCGAAAGGGCCACAAGAGCAGTTATTGGCAGAGATTTGGCAAACGTTATTGAATGTTGAGCGTGTGGGTCGTCATGATAACTTCTTTGAGTTGGGTGGCGATTCAATACTGGCGTTACAAGTGGTTGCTAGGGCCCGTAAGCAGGGGATGAA
>NZ_JAFNJE010000010.1 GCF_017368475.1 Alteromonas sp. 5E99-2 | reverse complement strand
GAATTGGAAGCTGAAAATCCAGAAAGCAGCATTTCCGAAGATGACAAAGATAGCGTTGATGATGTTGATGCGCTTTTAGAGGCGATGTCTCCAGAACCATCAGATGACCTTACTGATGACCTGTTAGATGAATTAGAAGCTGAAAATCCAGAAACTAGCATATCCGAAGATGACAGCGATAGTGTTGAGGAGCCGACCGATGATTTGTCGGGAGATCTTGAATCAGAAGATCAGGACAATACTGGCACTTTGGCTGACGATGTTATTGATGCACCGCTGGATGAGCCAGTAGCGGCAGAAAGTGAAGTAAGCGACGAAGTTTTAGCAGAAGATGTAGACGATCTCACACATGATCTAGTAGATGAATCAGAGACGGATAATGCAGAAACTAACGTTGCTCAAGATAGCAATGACGATGCAGATACACCTCATGATATATTACCATCAGAGCCAACAGAAACCGCTATAGATGAGCTGCTAGAAGAGCCTGAGCCTGAAGATCACATAGGTATCGACTCAATTTCTGATGACTTAATTGATGAACTAGTAAGCGAATCAGAAAAAGAAGAACAATATGATATTGCCGCTGATGAGACTGTTGAGCCGGTAGTTCAAGAATCTGCCGAACAAGAAGACGATATTGCAGATGATGAGGTTGTCGAAGAAGTGGAGCCTTCCACTGAATTCGAATCTGCAATGGATGAGTTACCCGGTGACTCTGACGAGCAAAACGCTACAGCTGAAAGTGATGATGAAAAAAGTATTGATGCAATAGATACGCGCTCAGATACTCTGATCGAAGAATTAGATGAACTAGGTGACTTTGATTTAGACAGTGGGCCTAGTGAACTTGCAAGTGCACCCGATTTTGAAGAAGTAGTTGAACCTACCAACTCAGCGTCAAGGGATACAAGTGACGACGAATTAGCTGACGTACCTAGTTTGGATGAGTTGTTTTCTGAAGGCATTGATGATTCAGATTCAACCATTTTAAACGACCTTGAAAACACAGATTTTGACGAGCTACTCAGTTCTATTAATATCGATAGTGACGACGGCAGTGTTGAAGAGACGACTGTTGAAAAGGCTGATTCTGAGCCGAGTAATATCGAAGAAACAGAAAATGTAGAGTCTCAACCTGAGCCAGAAACTAATCCAAAAGAGGAAGAAATACCTCAGCTCGACAATCCTGACTTAGATTTAAATGCACTGTTTTCCGAAGAGGAAGCGAGTGTAGAGTCAGAGGAAGATTTGATTAGTGTGGATGATTTACTCGAAGAAGCCGATGTTGCAGAAAGTACAGTAACCGATGAAGAATTTAATTTAGACGTTAGCTTAGAAGAATTTACCGGTAAAGCCGACGATGATGATATTATAGATGTGGATATTGATTCGGCACAGGCGGTAAATTTAGACCTTATTCGCGCCTATATTGACATGGAAGATGTCTCTTCAGCAAAGGCATTGCTGTTAGAAGTGATGGAAAAAGGGTCTGATGACCAAAAGAGTGAAGCGAAAAGCCTCCTCGATGAACTGGGTAATGCCTAAACTGACGTTAAAGAGAGCAAAATTAGACATATGCGAACAGCATTAGGTATAGAGTACGATGGAAGCCAGTATCATGGCTGGCAAAGACAAGACAGCGTCAAAAGTGTACAACAACATTTAGAAGAAGCACTAAGCAAGGTTGCAAATACCTCTGTCATAGTGAAATGCGCAGGTAGAACCGACGCAGGTGTGCACGCAACAAAACAAGTAGTTCATTTCGATTGTGATAACCCAAGACCAGAACGCGCCTGGACTATGGGAGTAAATACCAATTTACCCGATAGCATTGCCGTTCGCTGGGCATGTGAAGTTAATGATGATTTTCATGCTCGATTTTCTGCGACGGCTAGGCGTTATCGCTATGTTATTTACAACCACAGACAGCGCCCAGCTATTTTAAATAAAGGCGTCACCCATGTTTACCATGAGTTAGATTGTGATTTGATGCACACCGCTGCCCAAGCTCTTGTTGGTAAGCATGATTTTAGCGCATTTAGGGCGGTATCTTGTCAGGCTCATACCGCAACTCGCACTGTATCTCACGTGAAAGTGACTCAGCATGGTCGGTATTTTGTTATCGACATTAAAGCCAATGCATTTTTACACCATATGGTTAGAAATATAGCAGGCTCGTTAATTGAAATTGGCTTGAAAGAGCAAAATGTGGATTGGATGGGGTGGCTGTTAGCCAAGCAAGATCGCACATTAGCTGCTGCTACCGCAAAGCCAAATGGCCTATATTTAGTGGATGTGGATTACCCTGAAACATTCAAATTACCCTCACAACCCATAGGGCCACTTTTCTTGTCAGATGATTAACTGTGAAGATTAGACCAGTTTTACTTTTTATGAGTTATATAAATGTGGTCTAATACCCGCCGAACAATGTTGTGAATAACAACACTAATTAATTAAGTCAGTCAGCATAGGATAAACTCAATGAGCTGGATCGAAAAAATACTCCCCAAAACACAAACGTCTACGAAAGGCAATGTGCCAGAGGGTGTGTGGTCTAAGTGCTCGTCATGCCAAGCTGTGCTTTACAAATCAGAGCTAGAAAAGTTACTCGAAGTTTGCCCTAAGTGCGGCCACCACATGCGTATTAACGCTCGTCGTCGACTTGACGGGTTTTTAGATCAGGCTAATCGAGAAGAACTTGCGACAGAGCTTGAGCCGCAAGATATCTTAAAATTCAAAGACTCGAAAAAATATAAAGACAGAATTAGCAGCGCGCAAAAAATCACTAAAGAAAAAGATGCGCTTATTGTGATGAAAGGTGAATTAAAGGGCATGCCTATTGTTGTCGCATCCTTTGAGTTTGCATTTTTAGGTGGTTCAATGGCGTCGGTCGTCGGTGCGCGATTTGTTGCTGCAGTGAATGCGGCTATTGCGAATAATGCGCCTTTAGTGTGTTTTTCTGCTAGTGGCGGTGCGCGAATGCAAGAAGCCTTGATGTCGCTAATGCAGATGGCGAAAACCAGTGCAGCATTGGCTAAATTAAGTGAAAAAGGCTTGCCCTACATCAGTGTATTAACCGACCCAACTATGGGTGGTGTATCTGCTAGTTTGGCAATGCTAGGCGATATCAATGTCGCTGAACCTAAAGCGCTTATCGGATTTGCTGGACCTCGTGTAATTGAACAAACCGTGAGAGAAACATTGCCTGAAGGTTTTCAGCGCAGTGAATTTTTATTGGAAAAGGGCGCTATCGATATGATCGTCGACCGACGTGAAATGCGTGATAAGTTACACGGTGTGCTGAAAAAACTGCATGGATAACCTTGCACAATGGCTAACTTATCTAGAGTCAATACATCCTACTACCATTGATATGGGGCTAGATCGCACATTGCGAGTAGCCCAATCTTTGCATTTCAACTGGAACAAAACCCAAATCATTACCGTTGGTGGAACCAATGGTAAAGGCACTACATGCCGTTTTCTCGAACATTACCTAATGCAGTTGGGAAAATCAGTGGCAACCTTTCGTTCACCGCACCTGATTGATTACAGAGAGCGTGTCACCTTCAACGGCGCTATGCTTGAAGAAAAATACTATGTAGATGCATTTAAGCAAGTTGAAGCAGCTAGAGATGGCATTACGTTGACGTATTTTGAATTTGGCACTCTTGCAGCCTTAGTCATGATGAAAACGCAGCAACCCGATGTCATTTTATTGGAAGTCGGGTTAGGGGGGCGTTTAGATGCAACCAATATTGTCGACAGCGATTGTGCAGTGATTACTTCTATTGGGCTAGACCATCAAGATTACTTAGGCGACACCAGAGAAGCGATTGCCGCAGAAAAAGCAGGAATTTTTCGCGAGGGCAAGCCCGTGGTTATTGGCGAATCAGACGCGCCAGATAACCTAGTAAAGGCCGCTGATGAAAACGGCCCTCATAGCAGCATTGCCAGTCGAGATTTTATTTACCAAACAGTAGAACAAAAAAGCTGGACGTGGAACTGTGCAGATAAGCAGCTAGGGCCTTTTCCTATGCCCTGTATTCCTGTACAAAACGCAAGTACCGCACTAGCAGTGCTCAATACCTTGGGCTACGCATTAGACAATGAGCTTATATCAGTTACTTGCCGTCAAGCAAAATTGCCTGGTAGGCGACACCTTGTTCAATCGTCTCCATTTGTTATGTTAGACGTTGCACATAACCCTCAAGCGGCGATTAGCTTGTTAGAATTAGTTCGAGAACGAAGCCAAATAGGTCAAGTTTATTGTGTTGTGGCTATGCTTAAAGATAAAGATATTGCGGCGACATTGGCTTGTTTTGAAAATATTGACGTAGATTGGCTCCTTGCCGATACAAAAGGCGCAAGAGGGTGTAATGCTGATGTTTTGAAGAATGCATTGCCTAGTTCAGCTAACAGTCAAAATAGTGTCTATACTTATTCTAGTGTAAAAGGTGCATATCAAGATGCCATACTAAAGGCACAAAAAAACGACGGTGTTTTCGTTTTTGGGTCTTTTTTAACCGTGGCAGACGTATTAGCATATTTAGAAATTAACCCTTAGGATTTTGGAGTCGAGATTGACCAGTGCTTTAAAAAATAGATTAGTTGGAACGGTAATTGTAGTTGCACTAGTTGTTATTTTTCTTCCAAATTTCCTCGATGGAAAAAAGGAAAAGAATGCGCTTAATTTTGAGCCTGTTCCAAGTATTCCCGACAAAAAACCGATTATTAATCCTGAGCCCTTTCCAAGTGAAAGGGTAGAAGAAAATGTACAGCGTCCAATTGAAATTGTCAGTGAAAATGCAAAAGACGAAGAAATTGATATTGCCGTTGCCCAAAGCCAACAAATAGATAATGAAGAAACCGACAAGCAAACAGCTAAACGCAATAAAACCTTAGCAGAGCAAACGGTTATTGAAGCCCCTCAGCGAGACCAACAAAGCGCTGGTTGGGTTGTTCAACTCGGTAGTTTCAGACACGAAAAAAATGTACGTTTGTTGTTAGATAAATTAGAAGCGTCTGGTTACATTGCCTTTAGTCGGCCTATTCAAACTCAATCAGGTTTATTAACTAAAGTGTTTGTCGGACCAGACCTTCAAAAAAGTAAACTAGAAGGCGCGTTACCCCATTTAAAAGAGATAACAGGACTGAATGGTAAGGTGACTCCCTTTACCGTGCAGCCGTGATCATATAGAATGCGCGCCTGTTTGTACTTCCTCATTCTAACAGGCTTTCGTTGTGTTGAACTGGATTGATTTTGCGTTACTAGGCGTTATTGGCCTATCTGTCATAATTAGCATCATGCGTGGGTTTGTTAAAGAAGCGATTTCTTTGGTCGTTTGGTTTGCTGCGTTATTTATTTCCAGTCAATTTTATCCTGATGTAGCCCTTTATTTTACGGGCATAAAAGACCAATTACTCAGAAATGGTGCTGCTATTGCGTTGCTATTTGTTGCGACATTAATCATAGGCGGCCTACTTAATCATGCTATAGGGCAATTAGTTAAAATTAGTGGTATTTCCGGCACAGATAGAATGCTCGGCGCTATTTTTGGCGCGTTGCGCGGTGTCCTTATTGTCAGTGCAATATTGTTTTTTGGTGACACGTTTACATCTGCCTCTAACTCTCAGTGGTGGCAAGACTCTCTTTTAATCCCCGAATTTGCGGTGATTATTGAATGGTTCTTTGAGTATGTGAAAGGCAGCTCAAGTTTTATTAAACCGGCTTAAATAGGTATTTCAGATGTGTGGTATTGTAGGTATCGTTGGTAAATCAACTGTTGCTCAGTCTTTGTATGATGGCTTAACGGTATTGCAACACCGTGGTCAAGACGCGGCGGGGATTATGACTGTCGACGAAGGCTCATTGAACCTTCGCAAAGCCAATGGTTTAGTTCGAGATGTTTTTCATACACGTCATATGAAGCGCCTTACCGGTAATATGGGGATTGGCCACTGTCGTTATCCAACGGCCGGTTCGTCGTCTTCGGCAGAAGCTCAACCCTTTTATGTAAATTCCCCTTACGGTATCGCTTTTGCCCATAACGGTAATTTAACCAATGCGGCGGAAGTAAGAGACGAATTGTTTAAAAAAGCCCGTCGCCATATTAATACCACATCTGATTCTGAAGTATTGCTGAATGTTTTTGCCCATGAGTTATATCAAAAAGAAGAACTCACTTTAACGCCGGAAGACATGTTTGATGTGGTGTCAAAAGTACACAAACAAATTCGCGGTGCTTATGCCGTAGTGGCGACCATTATTGGTCAAGGACTCGTTGCCTTTCGCGACCCTAATGGTATTCGTCCATTAGCCTTGGGCAAACGAGTGACTCCATTTGGTGACGAATATATGGTGGCATCTGAAAGCGTTGCTCTTGATGCCGTAGGTTTTCAGTTTATCCGCGATGTCGCACCGGGAGAAGCGGTATTTGTTACTGAACAAGGTGAACTACATACACAGCAGTGTTTTGAGTCTCCGTCTCATTCTCCTTGTATCTTTGAGTTTGTTTATTTCGCACGACCTGATTCGTTTATCGATGGGGTATCTGTTTATGCATCACGAGTGAATATGGGGCGTAAACTTGGCGAAAAAATTAAGAAAGAATGGTCAGATTTAGACATTGATGTTGTTATTCCAATTCCTGAAACGTCTATGGACGTTGCATTGCAAATAGCCAATACATTAGAGCTACCTTACCGCCAGGGTTTTGTAAAAAACCGCTACATTGGCCGTACCTTTATTATGCCGGGTCAGACTATGCGTAAAAAGTCAGTACGTAGAAAGCTCAATGCAATACCGTCTGAGTTTAAAGGTAAGAGCGTTCTTTTAGTGGACGACTCTATTGTGCGGGGTACCACGTCTGAGCAAATCATCGAAATGGCCAGAGAGTCAGGTGCAAAAAAAGTATATTTTGCGTCAGCGGCGCCTGAAATTCGTTTCCCTAATGTTTACGGTATCGATATGCCGTCTGCCAATGAACTCATTGCTTATGGCAGAGAAATAGACCAAATATCTGACTTAATTCAAGCTGATGGCCTTATTTTCCAAGATTTAGGCGATTTGATTGAATCAGTTAAAGAAGAAAACACCGCAATACCGTGTTTTGAAACCTCTGTATTTGATGGTGATTACGTTACTGCTGATATCGATCAAGCTTATTTGGAAAATATTGATATTGCCCGCTGCGAACAGGCCCGTAAAGCGCCGGTATTACAAACAGAACTGACGAATTTAGACGTTCACAATTTTGATAGCGAATGAGTATAAATAGTGAATACAGAGGTTTTACTCGAACCCATTAAAGGCTTTTTACGCTGTGAAACACCCGATGGGTGGTTAACACAAGCTAAAAAGCCTGAAAGTCTTACTGTGCTTCTCACAGACCATTTGGTGTGTGAGTTGAAAGCCGCACAAAGCGCAATGTTTTTAATTCGCAGGTATGCCGTTGATGCTGAAAGCTCAGAAGCACTGCTTGAATGGTTAAAACCTTACGAAGCCTTTACTTATCGCAAGGAAGGGGATTGGCGAGAGTTGGAGAAATTCAAATTGAATAAATCCATTATTGCTAAATCGGGCAAGCCTTATAGCCAAAGTTTAATCGACAAAATGGTGTTGTTGATTAAAGAAGAGTTACACCATTTCTATCAAGTGTTAGAAATCATGGATACCTACCACATTCAATACGACACTATTCATTCTAGCCGCTACGCCAAAGGGCTTCTTAAACATGTGAAAAATCATGAACCTGATGCGCTTATCGACAAGTTAATATGCGGAGCGTATATCGAAGCTCGCTCCTGTGAGAGGTTCGCTAAAATTGCTCCATTTTTAGACAAACCACTAGGTGATTTTTATATTTCACTGCTGCGCTCTGAAGCTCGTCATTACCAAGATTATCTGACATTGGCGGAGGAGATTGCGGGTAAAGATATAACCAACCGCATTACCTATTTCGCAGAGGTAGAAGCGGATCTCATTTTATCACCAGATACTGATTTTAAATTCCATTCAGGGGTACCTGTTTCTCGTTGAACGCTTAATTTAGCCGACGGGAACAAATACTGCCAATTTAGGTTTTTACGTGCAAACAAGCCAGTTCAATTCGCCTTAAGCCAGAACCATTAAAATAGCACGTATTAAATATTGATTAGCAATAAGCTTTTTACTTCAGATTAAGTTAACACTACGAGGAGTTTTGTTTGTGTTAGCGCCTTTTTAAAATGGGTTAAAGGGGAGGCGTTACGAGTTACCGATAAGAAAGTTAAAAACTTTTCGATATGTTCACTGTTAAGTGCTTCTGGATGTTGTTTATCACAATAAAGTATGAAATATTTAATCCAGTATATATAAGAGGTTATGGTTCGCTTGCTGCACCCACGTACCATCATATAGTCTGAAATATCTTGCAGTAGTTGAGATTTTTCTATTATTTTCTTCATCCATGAAGTGATAGCTCATACGGCATCATAATAAAGTAGAAAAGGTAATTTACCTTTTCAATTGAAAACTAAACTAAAGGATTGTTTTAATATGTTGGTTATCAATTACTTGCAAGCAACTAGAAATGCCTTACTAGTTAAAAAGGTAAACCTTCTAATTATTATTATGAGGTCGAAGACCTCATTAACAGACTGTTAGCCACCAATGAAGCTAATAGCCCTTTTTATATTTCTCCTGTTGCTATCTTTAATACCACTAGCTTATTACGGTATTTATTCTTGGTTTTTTGTGCAAGAAACTATTGGAAGTATCATTTTACTTACCTTATATGCCTTAGCTCTATTTGCAATTTTAAAAATTAAGAACAGTTCGTCGCTAACTACTTCTTATAAAAAAGTAAGAAAATCAGTTTTGCTAACAGGTATATTCGTTTTTCTTCCTATTATCCTTTACATTCCTTTAGGGATCGGTTTAACCGCTGTTGCCTCATTACCTCATGCAGCCAATCAGACTATTACTACAAAAGTAATAGGTGTCCGCACCTTAGAATCCAGTAAAACATGCAAAAACCAACTACAATTTCATGGGGTGTCTAATTTTTTAAAATCAGGAATATGTGTAGACGCAAATTACATTTCTAAATTTAATGTAAATGATAATGTAAAACTCAAAGTGTATGTCGGGCTCTTGGGAGTTAGAATTGATGAAATATACAACGTCGAAAGTGGCTAACAAGATAATTGGACTCCCCACCACCATTACGTAACACGTGTGTCACGTATGATGAATAGGAGTCCGAAGATGAAAAAGCGTATAATTGGCGTTGATCTCGCATTAAATTCGATTCAAGTTTGTAAATATACAAACAATAAAGTGCATTCTAATTCAGAAATGACACCGTCGAAATTCACCGATTTTTTAGCCAATTTAACAGCATCGACGATTATTTTTGAATCATGCAGTGGCGCACATTATTGGTGCCAGTTGGCAAAATCTCTTGGTCATGAAGCGTTGCTTATTTCTCCTCGTTTGGTGATGGCTGTAAGGCAAAACCAAAAAACAGACAAGAATGATGCTCTAGCCATTATTCAAGCAGCGTTATTACCCGATGTTAAGTTCGTTGCAGGTAAAAATCACCAGCAACAACAGATACAATCTATGTTGAAATTGAGAGAGCAATGTATCAAACAAAAAACAGCAATTAAGAATCAATTAACAAGCCTTTGTCGCGAATTCAATATTCGACCAGGACGTAGTAAGGAATGTTTGATATCTACAATTGAGTTTGTTTTAGAAGATGCAGAAAACGGTTTTAGTTTTGAATTCAGAAAGATGTTACAAAGCTCACTAGCACTGTATTTATGTTTGCATGAAACGATAGAGTCATACGACCATGCCTTAGAAAAGTGGGTAAATGATACACCTGATTGCGCCAAGCTTATGAAGATTGAAGGCATTGGAATATTAAATGCGTTACACCTTTATATAAATTTGTTAAGTGGAGAATTAGGGCATTTCAAACAAGGAAAAGATGCATCTGCTTGTATAGGATTAATGCCAGTTCAATATAGTACAGGAGGAAAAGTAAGACTAGGTGCTATAGGGAAGCGTAAAAGTACATCACTACGAAGTTTACTTATTACTGGTGCAATGTCGGTCGTACAGCAAGTGGTAAAACGAGAAGCTAGAACAAAAAAAGAAGCATGGTTAAAAGCACTTATAGAAAGGCGAGGAAAGAAATGCGCAGCTGTTGCGTTGGCAAATAAAAATGTCCGTACGGCCTTTGCTTTAATGACGAACAAGACGGAATATAAGTTAGAGCTTATGTAATTCCAACAATAATTTAGCGGAAGGTATATCAAGATTAGAAGATACTGAATAGTCATTTGAGCGAGAGAGCTCGTTAACAAGATTAGTACTCTAATACGCGAAATTATCTTAGAGCCGAGGTAGCGCCTCAACTAGAGCTCGTACATAAGCATGCGAATATCTACTTAAAAATTATTGTTGTAATCGGGGAGTCCACATAAGCCATTGCAGTGGACTTAAAACAGTTGGCTATTTCGCTGTGTTCACTATTTTAGCCAACAATTTTAAGCCTCTGAATGAGGCGTTAAATGTCCAGCCGAGACAATAAAATAAGTTTGAGCAATAAGGAATAAAAATTTATGACAAATCATGATTTATTTAGAGCAGCATCAAATCCAGATACAAATGTGAATTATTTACAAGAACTATCAAAATCTCCAGATGAAGTTGTAAGGGCAGCTGTCGCCTCCAACCCATCAACTAACCAGGAAACACTTCTATCTCTTGTCGGGGACTCCAGCTCTCATGTGATTGAAAATCTGATGGAAACACAAAATAAATTTGATTGTAGCTCATATGAATTTGCTAGAACTAAATTATCAAAATTAGTTCTAGCAAAAACTGAAGATGCAAAATTTATTTTATCTCTTCGCGAAAACACAAATCTAAACAAATTCATATCATATGTTGACTCTGACATTGAGAAACAAACCCAATGGTTGTCTAACTATAAAAATAGAGAGCGAGTAAGAGCTGAATTCTATTTTATTATCAAAGGTATGGGCAATGAAAGTCTTGGAACGGTTCGCTTGTATGACTTTCAAACTGGTTCGTTCTGTTGGGGAAGTTGGGTGGTAAACCCTGGTTCGCCAAGAAAAGCAGCTATTGAGTCAGCTCTAAATGTTTACGAGTTTGCATTCTACGTATTAGGATTTTCTCAATCTCATTTCGATGTTAGGAACGAAAATGTAAAAGTAATCGAATTTCACAAAAGAATGG
Source organism: Alteromonas sp. 5E99-2 (assembly GCF_017368475.1). Taxonomy (GTDB): domain Bacteria; phylum Pseudomonadota; class Gammaproteobacteria; order Enterobacterales; family Alteromonadaceae; genus Alteromonas_F. The sequence continues at coordinate 135,455 of NZ_JAFNJE010000010.1, read as the reverse complement.
GCGCTAAAGTAATTAAATCAAATGACTTAGACACTTTCTTCATTCTAAAAAAAGAAGAATATGAAGCCACGAGAGATACTTATAAAAAGTTCTTTATTCAAGAGTAGCCATTTAACAAGGCGCAGCATATGGAAAAATTACTCGCTACGCTCCCAATTTTCGGATGAGCGCGGCGTTATGAGTAGGACTTACCAAATTTAAATGGACATCACCAGTGACAGGGAGCATTACTTGTATTTAGATGATTACGTAAAAGCAAAGAAGCAACTTGGCTATTGGAATGAGCTGCTTCAAGAGTGGGTATTTATGGTACATCGGGTTTATCGAGTATCTAATAAAAAAACATCCGTTCATGCTGAAAAAGAAAGAGCAAATACTGGTTTGTTGGCAGCTGCCGCGACCCGCAATGGGTGGGTAGCTTTAGAAGAATGTAGGACAGAAAAAGTCGATAAATACCTAGATAATTGCACTTATAGTGGACGGTGCGATTTGGTACTTTGGAGAGATAATCGACATCATGAAATAGAGGCCAAATTTGCTAGAATATCAATCAACGCTAGAACAAATACGAGAATTGATAAGGCACATAAAAAAGCACTTGAAGACTCATCTAGATCAACTCACTCAGGTTACCGATCAGAAAAGAAGATTGCTATTACTTATATTGTTCCTGTTATCAAGAAAGTTCTCCTTGAGAAGCTTTCTACAGATGAATTATCAAACAAGCTGTCTCAAATCATTGAAACTATAAAATCTGAACATTCACCTACAATAATGTCTTACGCATTCCCTGGGCCTGTAAATTTAGAAGGCAGTGAGAACCTAGCACTAGGTGTTATTTTAATTGGTGATGTCACTTAACAACACGCCCTGAGGTGGACAGCAAGTATTAGAACTTACTTTCCACCGCATATTTCAGTAGTGGTGAACTCTTGCTTTCAAGGCTTCTAGATACTTTGATTCATCATATGGTGTACTTGTTTTCCAACACCGAATGATTGGTGTTACCTTCTAAAAACTACTAGAACTTTGGTCTTGAATACATCAATTCGGTGTCTAAGTGTACAAGTCTAATCATTACTGTTTAAAACGGTGAGTTAGATTTAGCTGATCTTGAATTTCGTTTTCAATTTTGTTGATCGCTTTCGTTGAGTTTTGAGCACGCTCTACGCAATTAATGTTTAATTCACGGACTTCGTTTAATTGCAGTTGTAATTCCTTAGAAACTTGCTCATGTTCCAGAGCTATAGTATTTACGTGTGATGTCATGTCAAACATATTCATAATAGCCTTTTCTATTGAAACCATATTTGATGAAACTTGGTCGACGCGCTCTACACCATCTTTAGCTATAGCCACACCTTGATCAATAGTTTTTAGCACAGCATCGGTATTGTGCTTCAGTTCGTCTGTCATTTTATTCACACGTTGAGTTACTTTCTGAGTGCGAATTGCCAAGGTTCTGACTTCATCGGCGACAACAGCAAAACCTCTACCTGCTTCACTTGCTCTGGCGGCTTCGATAGCGGCATTTAATGCAAGGAGGTTGGTTTGATCTGCGATATCACTTATTGAGTCTATTAACTCATTAATTGCCTCTGTTCCTTTAACAAGTACGTCGACTACATTTTTCGCTTCGTGCATTTCATTGTAAGCTTGGCGTATTGTGAGGCCCGTTTTTTTGGCTAAATTTTGACTGTCTTTTGCATCGGAATAGACGTTCTCAGTGGCAAGATTAATCTCACCCATATCTTTTGCAATATCGTTGACGCTGGCTAATAGCTGATTGGATCCCGAAGAAAAAGATTCAAACTTTTGGTTCTGTATAGCAAAACCTTTCAAGTTTGTTTCTAAGCCATTTTTTACAACATGGGTTCTTTCATTGAGGTTTTTTGAACTCTCCGTTAAACGAATACGAAAAGTATGACTAGCAGCTTCACGGTGCAGCTGAGCGAAACGAATTGCTGCTTTTGCGCCAACAGAATGACAATAAAGGATTTGACCTAGTGTATTGAAAGCTTCTTCTGGCAAGCTTTTTACTATATCTAATAGGCTAGTATGCTGCTGATAAACAATATACATACCCAATAACCCCAAAAGCGGGCTCAAAACCTTTATAGCCCAAATATCAGAACTCATGCCAAGCAGCATTAAGACTGGAAAAATCGCCATGATGGGTGTGATGTTATTCGAGAAATATGACTTCAACAAGCTAGATTTAAGTAAGGGAGATTTGTTTGAATTAACCCTTTTATAAAGGGTTTCAGCATGCTTAATTTCATTTGGTGTTGCTTTTCGTCTTACTGACTCGTAGCCAACAAGCTTATTGTCATCAAATAATGGACTAACATGAGCACTTACCCAGTAATGGTCACCATTTTTGCAACGATTTTTAACTATTCCCAGCCAATTATTACCGCGTTTTAAATTATCCCAAAGATCAGCAAATGCGGCAGCGGGAACGTCGGGGTGACGAATTAAATTATGGGGTTTACCCACCAGTTCTTCTCGGTGATAACCTGCTACTTTGCAAAATTCATCGTTTACATAGGTAATGGTACCATCTGTAGTAGTGCTTGAGATAAGAATATAATCATTAGGAAAGAGGGCTTCTTTTTGTGTAACTGCATTAATACCCATGGATCTAGCCTCATTTGCCTTGCTTTATAGAAGTGTTTATTGACTAAATATTTAGTCGACTCTCAATTATAACTTGTGGGGGAGTTGGTTGATTTGATTTAGATCAAGTAACTGACATGGTTTTGTATGGGGGCCGACAAATAAGTTGAGAATAAACGTTTATAAAATGACTCAATACGGTGTTTTTTAATTGATACCTCCCTTGTGTAGACATTTATTCTCCTAGTAAACCAACTAAGTATTGATGCATATAGTCTTTTAAGCAGATTGCTCGTTTGCTTAATAGTTTGCCACTTGGCCAAACTGCATAAATATCTCTATTAGGGCCTTGCCAGTTGGGAAGTACTACTTTCAAACTACCTCCTTCAATGTATTGCTGTGTCTCTGAAAAAGGCAAAAGCGCAATGCCTAGACCGTCGTTAACAAGTTGAGTAACAAGTCTTATATCATTTATTAGTGTGTTGAATCGGGGTCTCAGTTCTTGTCTCTTACCCGAGATAACATTTTGCATCTTCCAATCAGAAATAATGTGATTACCAATAAGTTTATGTTCCGTTAATTGGTCAATGGTGTCGGGTTCTTTGTGGCTAGCTAAATATTTAGGTGATGCGACAAGTTGGGTTTTAATCGTTCCCAGCCTTTTTTGATGTAAAGACGACGAGGCTTGGGGCCCTATGCGCAATGCAAGATCTGCTTGGGAAGATAGTAAGTTTTCAATTTGATTACTTAAATTAAGCTCTAATTTGATTGCAGGGTAAGTTTTAATGAAGTTTGACCACATGGGCTGCAATATTCCTGTTGATATTGACGCGGGAGCGAGGACGTTTAAATGACCTTCAAGTGAATTTATTTGAGATGAAATTTGCTGTTGGGTTGTTTCAAATTGCTCAACCAAATGCGCATAGGCGTTATAAAACAAAGTGCCTTGAGATGTTAATGTTAATTGCCGAGCGGAACGATGAACGAGTTTATTTCCCACGCTTTCTTCTAGATGTTTTAAGCGCCTAGATATTGTTGCGCTAGGGATACCCATTTTTTTTGCGGCTTTCGACAAACTCTGTTGCTGAACAATATTGATAAAGATAAAAACATCATTAATCATGATTTCATTTTTGAATTGTATGATTGGTTTTTTGATTGTATATCTCAAAATAGGAATTGTATATTCTAGGTTCTTAATGTTTATTATGAGTTTAAATTTGAAGGTTATATGTCTACATTATGGGTAAGTGCAGGTTTAAAAAACTGCTCTAATAACACACATGAAGAAGTTCGCGGAGCGCTTGAAACTTTGCAATCTAAAACGGTAACAGAGTCAGGTTGTATTCGCTTTGATGTGCTGCAAAATAAAGCTAATCCTCATTTGTTTACCCTATGGGAAGAATGGGTGAATGAAGATGCGCTAACCGCACACTTTAAACACAAGCATACGTTAGATTACCTTGCAATGGAGCTCACAGAAGTGGTGTATATTGAAAAATTAAGTCGCATAAACTTATGAATGCAATGCTGCTTGAACGGACTGTCTTTGCCTTATTTATGTCCTTGTTGTTGTCGTTTTTGATGAGTGGGTGGGTAACCTTTATTAACCTTGGTTTGCGTCCTGAATTTATCACTGCGTGGGGGCAGGCTTTCATGCTAGCTTGGCCCGCTGCGGCAATCATTTCGTTTGGCTTTGGTCCAACAGTGCAAACATTTTCACGATTTTTCGTAAAGAAAATAGAGATGTTTCAATTACAAACGCGGAAAGGTAAATAGAAGGGCGTGTAATGGCAGTAGTTTGTGCTGCCATTACACTACTTTGGGTTATATTAATCTAGCTTTATCGCTAACTTAGAAAAACTGGGTTGGTCTTGTACATCAATTTCAATTTTTAGTTTACGGGAAATATCGTTCACCGAAAATAAGCCTCGTATCAGCTGTTTATCAGAATCCACAACAAGGCAGTGCTGTTGACCTGAGTTTTTCAGCGTATGTATGACTTTCCCAATATTACTTTTTTCTACATCATTAAAATCTAGAACGTTTAACTTTTCTCGTGGCGTCATAAAGTCAGTAATGGAAAGGTCTTTTCTATCAATGCCGATATCGAGTTTTTGAACAATTTTTCGTTCTAGTAAATCGTCTGCGCTCACAATACCAAGTAACTCACCTTTCTCGTCTAAAACTAATTTTAAACGCACGTGAGCCTTTTTCATTAGCCGTTCTGTATCAACGGCAGATATATTTGATTCAATAACCAGAGGGCGAGTGACTGTGAAATCAGTGAAAAATGAAAGAGCAGGGCTCAGTAAAGTAATTTCCTCAGTTTCTGTTGTAGTGGCAAATTTGCGAATATTGCCAATAGAATGAATGTTTAATGGTTTCATAATACGTTTTCCTGCTTTTAGATAGGGGTAACGGAAAGACAAGTAACGCTGTGCTCTTTCCGTCAAAATCAATTGAATAACTAACTAAACAGGGAAACAGGAGGGGCTCTGCTATGAGGTTGTAAAAACTCTTCAGAGGAAACGAAAATAATAAAAGAGAGAGGGGTATACAGGTAGCGTTTAGAAAACCTTGAAGGGAATGCTACTAGCCCAAGGTCGTCGTTGTCGTCCTCGACGTCTAACTCTGTCGCACTCAGGTTATCTAAGTAACAAGTGGCAGTATCATTTAATTCGTCGAGCGCAGCATAAGATTGGGCATTACTTAATCCCAATAATATCGCTAACGAAAATAAAAGTGCTTGTCTCATTACTATTTATTTCTAATGACTTATATATAGTAGGTATAGGCATTCTTTTTAACTGTAAGTTCCCTTATTGTATTAATTTATTGAGGCCACAGCTGAAGTTGTTTACATTTATTGTTCACATACAATGTGAATTGAGGTAGTCACACTGCATTGTGTGGCAATTTGTCTAATGCTTGTTCCAACTTAACATTTAAATTCTTTATTAGGTAAACCCATTTATGACTAGGTTGTTTCGCGACATATTAAAAATATTGTTTATTCACAGCGTGCTATCTGGCCCTTCTTTACTTATTGCTGCAGAGCAACCAACCAATAACCCGCTGTTGTATTCCCTCGCTTGGAAACAAACATCAGCTGAATATGAGGCACTTTACTATCAAGGATTTAATATTGCACAAATGCATGTGGAGCGAGCTTTAGCAAAACGTAAAAAAGGAGATAAGCCATTGGCTATCGTCTCTGATTTTGATGATACGTTAGCGTTGCCCCTTATTTATTGGTCTGCCATAGTAGATAAAAATCTCGATTTCTTTGACGATGACATTTGGGACAAATGGATTCCTAAAAATGAAATGGTTGCTTCACCTGGTGCAAAAGCATTTTTAGATTTCTGTCACAAAAATGGCGTCGAAATATTCTATGTTACCAGCAGAGAGCAGGGCCAAAATACCTTTGAGTATGCTTTGGGTAACATTCGCCATTTAGGGTTTCCATTAAAAGATGAGTCGCACCTTACCGTATTACGAGAGTCATCAAATAAGGAAATACGTCAAAATGAAATTATGGAAGATTACAATCTTGTGGTTTTTCTTGGTGACAATTTAAATGATTTTCGTCGTAAATATTATGTCAAAAATGATGTAGAAGGACGTAAGCAAAAGATGAAAGAAGATCGCGCCTTGTTTGGTAAAACCTATGTGTTGTTTCCAAACCCAACCGATGGACATTGGATGGCGAGTATTTTTGGTGACTCAGAGCCTGAAGCATCTGATGAAAATCGCGCTAAATTGAAAAGCGCAGCTGCAGGTTATCACTAAAAACACCGTTTCATTTTTGCCTCTATTAGCAGCTAACGTTTTTCGTAAATTTTATTATGTCGCTTTAAGAGGCGAAGAAGGGTGAGATAAATTGAAGCATTGCACGCACTTAATGGCCATGGAGTAGAAGACCATGATCATGATTTTTTGGGGAGCTTAAGGTTCATCAACAAATTCTAGGATGTCACCAGGCTGACAGTCTAAGAAATGGCATATGAGCGATAAAGTTTCAAACCTTATGCCCTTTACTTTGCCTTGTTTCAGTAAAGACATATTAGCAGGAGTAATATCCACTTTTTCAGCTAGCTCCTTCGACTTCATTTTTCGTTTAGCTAGCATAACATCAAGATTCACAACAATTTTCATATGAATTCTTTATTCTCATTTTCAATTTTATTTGCGTGTTTCAGTGCATGGACCAATGCGAGTGAAACAAACAAAGTAAATACATAAAGCAAGTCTATAACTATGGGGTATTCATCACCGGTATCAAGTTTACGCATATACAGCGTAAAGCCAATGTTTAACACCACAGTGTACGCGTATAACGCAGCATTAGTGACAACGATCCAAATAAAGCATTGCATACTCTTGGGAGAAAAATAACAAGATTTCTCGTAGAGTTGAAATAGCTTTTGTAGCCAAAAAAACAAAATAACAGCACCAATAACCCTAGGCATTAGCAGTAAATTCACGATATAGGCGCTAGTATTCGGTAATTTTGCATACTCAATTTCAGCCTTTCCTCCCCCTACAATGGGCATTTGTCCATTAACTAAGACAGACCATATAACGTAAAAACATAGTCCTGCAGCTAAACCTAAAATAACCCAGCGGCACAATACAAAGATCATACTAGTCTTCATTATTTTTCTTTCCTACATGTAAAAATTATTGTATAACGATAATTAATGAGTTTATTACAGTAATTTTAACGTTTAAGGATCAACAATGAAAGCAATGTATTTTGTGTTTCTATTAAGTTTCAATTTATCAGCAAATGAATGGATGAATTTTGAATGGGGCCAACAAACCATAGATGGGGTGGAGTTAAAGCGTGCTGCAATGTTAGTTAAACTAAATGATGGCACCAGACTGCAACTGGATACCGGTGCGCCGTCTTCTTATCTGTATGCCCCTGCTTATCAATTTGATGGTAATAAAATCATGACATTTGATACGACCTCAGGGCAATCAATAAATGATACCTTTAAGATTCACGACACAAAAAAATCTGACGAACACGCAGTGGGTACCTTAGGTGCCAGTTTTTTTAAAGACAGCATGTTGATTATCGATTTTCCCCGTAATCGATTCATGAAAGCTAACGCTATTCCAGAGGAGCTTGCAACATCGCAGATTAATTACATTGACGGGCAAGTCACTGATAGTTTGCATATTGTCACATCGGTAAATGTGGGCGATGTAACCTTATCTCCTGTCGTATTTGATACAGGTAGTTCTATATTTAAGTTGGTGTTAAACAAAGAGCAGTGGCTTCAACTTGTGTCTAAAGAACATGCAACTGCACCAGAGCATACAATGGAAGTACCCGCTTGGGATCGCAAAGTTATATTGTATGGCGCTAAATCACGTTCACCCATTTGCCTTGGCACTATTTGTGTAGAAGGTAATGTTTATTACTCAGATGATCCCCAATTAGACTTTGCTAATGCAGGACTTGCGGGTTTAATGGGCAATGCCATATTGGAAGATAAATATATTCTTATACTGGACTATGCCAATAAGCGGATCGGCACTATTGAAGCGCAATAACGAATGGCTATAGTAGTGCACTTAAAAAAGTGCACTTGGTTATTTTCAAACATACCATATCGAGCAATTTCTTTTAGAGTATTAATGAGTCCTACTTTACGTTGCAACTCATCATCGATGACCGATAAAAAATTACGTCTTTTTAAAAAACAACTGCATAATAGTGCTTTAATTAAGTTTTGCTCGTCGTAGTAAATCTGTATAAGGCACAATAATATGGTAAGTATTGGATTAGTTAATCCTAAGTCAGCATCGAATGTTGCATCGATTTTAAGAGCTTGCGGTGGCTTTGGCGCCAGCTCTGTGTTTTATTCGGGAAATCGTTTTGGTTACGCAAAAGACTTTAACGCCGATACACAAAATATGCGGTATAAAATTCCTACTATTGGAGTAGAGGACTTACTTTCTATTAAACCACGAGGTGCCAAAGTAGTGGTGATTGAATTAGTCGAAAATGCAACGCCACTGCCAGAATTTGAACACCCACAAAGTGCATTCTATATATTTGGCCCAGAAGATGGCACAGTCCCCCCAGACCTAATAGAGGCAGCAGATGAAGTGGTTTATATTCCTTGCTCTCATAATTTGAATTTAGGTGGGGCAGCTAACATTGTATTGTACGACAGGCTGTCGAAAGAAAATTACGATAGAAGTAATACGGCAATCAGTGCAGCTAGAGATAACAACAATAACAGCCGTATTGAATAGAGCTTAGTGACCAAACTCTACGCTAAGTAGAGTTACATTGTCATTAAAGGTAAGGGTTTGAATATCGCCTTTGCCTTCTACATTCAGTGTGTTGACTTGGTCGGGCCAAATGTCTCTTAGGCTATCATGACGTACTTTCAGCCCTTTTAATTCAGGGGGCTGAGCTGTTTCTTGATACACCCAAAAGTGTTTACCTTCTACTTCAAAACCTACATCGTTAAGTGCAATAGCACTGTCATCTTGATTCAAAAGTGCAAAACGTTCGTTAACGTAAGCGGCAAATTCAGCTTGCGTAAGAATGTCGTCCAGTATGTCGGAGTTTTTGTTGAAGAGTGCTTTTACAGCGTGTTCTGCGTCGTGCAAATTAAATCGGTGTGATACTTCTATATTTTCTGTTCTAGGGTTGAACAAAACTGTGGTTATCGCAGATTTAATTTGGTGGGCAGAAACAGGTACTGCTAGCGAGGCTAGCAGTACCATTGCCAACACAGATTTAATTATCTGTGTCGTCATTTTCTTCTTTGTCTTCTGTTTTTAGCTCAGTTTTGATGTCTTGCATGATGTCGCGGTTAACATTACCGCTACGAGGTTTTGCTTTGAATGCCTCGATGCGCGAAGGAATAATTCTGCGCGGGTAATGGTTGTTTTCAACATCAACATCAGCTGTTTCCCATCTTGGGTCTACCGTTACACTGACGAGCTCTTTGTCTTTATCCGTTACAATAAGCTTAGATACTGCATTTGGAGTACGACGCCAGATTTCAGCAGGAATACGCATGCTGTCAGTGGTACCGTCAGCAAAGCTCAGTTCCAAGATAATAGGCATTACCAAGCCACCTTTGTTTGAAAAATCTAAAACATAATAGTTTTTGTCTTCATCAATAGCGCGTTCAAAGGCTGTTTTTTCCCAAGGCTTAAGGCCTTTAAGGAATTTGTTGTAGGCATTTCTTTCTTTGTTGGTAACAGTGAAGCGGTCGTTTGCGTCATAAAAATCGTCAAGATCTTCAAAACGGTCAACCCAAAGCTCGATACCTTCTTTTTTGTTGCGCTCATCAGTGAGTGAAAGAGGCTTGTCTAACTCAAATTGACGTTCACGGTCAAAATCGATATCAGGATTTTTGGTATCTAAACGAAGCTTGTAAACACTGTCTAAAGAAATATCAACGTGATCTGTGCTGTAGAACCAACCACGCCAGAACCAGTCTAAATCTACGCCTGATGCTTCTTCCATAGTACGGAAGAAATCTGAAGGAGTAGGGCGTTTAAACATCCAGCGCTGAGCATATTCTTTAAAGGCAAAATCAAACAGTTCACGACCTAAAATGGTTTCGCGTAAGATATTCAATGCCGCTGCTGGTTTGGTGTATGCATTCGGACCTAAACGAAGTACTGAATCAGACTGAGTCATGATGGGTACTTGGGTATTAGACTTCATGTAACCTGTTACATCTCTTGGTTCAACACCCCAAGGAATAGTTGGGTCCCATTCGCGACCAGCAACACCGTCTAAGAAGCTATTTAAACCTTCATCCATCCAAGTCCATTGGCGCTCGTCTGAATTCACAACCATAGGGAAATAAATGTGACCCACTTCGTGAATAACAACACCAATTAGGAAACGTTTTTCAGCCAAAGTGTAGGTTCTACTGCCGTCGTCTTGTAATTCAGTACGAGGACCGTTGAACGTGATCATCGGGTATTCCATACCGCCAACAGGCCCGTTTACAGACTGAGCAACTGGATAAGGGTAATCAAATGAAAATTCGCTGTAGACATCCATAGTGTGAACAATGGCTTCAGTTGAATACTTCTTCCATAAGTCGCCACCTTCTTTTGGATAAAACGACATCGCCATAACTAAAGGTTGAACATCGCCACCTTGTTGATGACCTTTCGCGTCCCACATGAACTTACGTGAAGATGCCCACGCAAAATCTCTTACGTTATCGGCTTTAAAGTTCCATGTTTTGGTTTTGTCAGTGCCTTCTTTTTCATTTTCTAGCGCTTCTTCTTCAGTCACAATAAATACTATGCGATCTGATGTTTCAGCTTCTTTCAGGCGACTTCTTTGCTTACGGGTAAGTACATCTTTTGGATTTTGAAGTGCTCCGGTAGCAGAAACAATGTGATCCGCAGGCACAGTTAACGATACATCGTAGTCACCAAATTCAAGAGTGAATTCGCCGCGACCAATGAACTCCTTGTTCGTCCAAGCTTCATAGTCAGTGTATGCAGCTAAACGCGGGAACCATTGTGCAACCAAGAATATATCGTTGCCGCCTTCACGTTCATCATCAGGAAAATGTTCGTAACCAGAACGTGCTGATACGGCATCTTCTTCAACTATGTTAAAGGCAAAATCGATATCGAAAGTAACGCTTTCCCCTGGTTTTAGAGGCTTAACTAAGTCAACACGCATCAAAGTGCCAACTGTGGTGATTTTTAGTGTCTCGCCTGCTTTATTTTCAACGCGAGAAATCTGATAACCTAATTCAGTGTCTTCGACAAACTGCATACGTCTTAGCGCAGCTAAACTCAATTGAGCGGGTTTACCACCACTTGCCGATTGTGTCGCCGGACCGCGGTTACCAATGCCGCCAAAGGTTGTTGTTAACGCAGATAATGAGTCATCTTTAAATTTATTTTGGTCTAATTGAACCCAAAGGTATTTTAGCGTGTCAGGAGAATTGTTTTTATAAACGATGGTTTCAGTGGCTTCCAGACGACGTTTTTCTTCGTCTAACGTTGCATCTATTTTATAGTCAACTTCTTGTTGCCAATATTGATGCCCTGGCTCACCAGCTGCATTTCGATAAACGTTAGGAGTAGGCAAAACCTCATCCAGTTGCCTAAATTTATCTTCGAAGTTCCCTTTCGTTTGCTGTATAGCCGCATTTGCACACGGCAACGCAACAAGCGATGAAACAATAAGGAGCCGAATCGCTCGGATACCAAAAGCTTGCATGTTGTATTTCCTGTCTATGTTATTTATTAGTTTTGATTATTCTAATAAAACTATAACGCAATGAGGGGGGGGGATACCAGCCTATTGATAGAAGACTGGCGCATAACAGAGGATGTTTATCTTATTATTCGTGTGTATTCACTAAATTGACGCGGCAAGCTCCGCGCCTTGCCGAATTGCAGCTTTGGCATCAAGCTCATTGGCGACAAAAGCGCCTCCTATTTGGTGAATAGGGATATTTAAGGTTTCTAATTCAGATTGAATTTCTCGCAATGGCTCTTGGCCAGCGCAGACAATAATGGTATCGACTTCTAGGCACTGTTTTTGTTCATCAATGGAAATATGAAGGCCTTTGTTGTCGATATATTCATAAGACACACCATTCATCATTGTAACATTGTGATATTTCAGGCTACTGCGGTGTATCCAACCCGTGGTTTTTCCTAAACCTGCGCCCACTTTTGTGGTTTTTCGCTGTAATAAATAAACCTTTCTCTGCGATGGGGTGATACGAGGCTTAGTCAGTGCTCCACCTTGCTGGTAGCTTTTATCGATCCCCCAGTGGGCTAACCACTTATCGGCTTGTGTCGATAAGTTTTTGGATTCCACTAAGTATTCGGCAATATCAAAACCAATACCGCCTGCACCTATGATAGCTACGCGGTTACCTACAGGTTTATGATCCCTTAGGACATCAAGATAACTTAAAACGTTAGGGTTATCTGAGCCTGTTAAATTTAGTTCACGAGGTTTAATTCCCGTTGCCATAACTACATGATCGTAGTTTTGATTTTCCAGTGTTTTTGCTGAAACACGGGTGTTTAAATGTAGGTTTACCCCTGTAGTTTCGATACGTTTAGTGAAATACCGTAAGGTTTCGTAGAATTCTTCTTTGCCCGGTATTTGTTTTGCGTAATTAAATTGACCACCAATTTCACTGGCTTTATCGTACAAATGAACTTGGTGCCCTCGTTCAGCTGCGTATGTGGCGAAAGCTAACCCTGCTGGCCCTGCACCTACCACAGCGATTTTTTTGCTTTGTTTTGCAGCGGGAAAGACCAATTCTGTTTCGTAGCAGGCAACAGGGTTCACTAAACAACTGGCTCTTTGCTGCTTAAAGACATGGTCTAAACAAGCTTGATTACAGGCAATACAGGTATTAATACTGTCGGCACTATCTTCAGAGGCTTTTTTGACAAATTCTGGGTCTGCCAAAAAAGGGCGTGCCATGGAAACCATATCAGCATGGCCGTCTTTGAGTACTTGCTCTGCAACATCGGGTGTATTGATTCGGTTCGTCGTGATGAGGGGGATATTTACCTGGGACTTCATCCGTTGTGTAATCCACGTAAATGCGGCTCTTGGTACCGATGTGGCTATTGTGGGTACACGAGCTTCATGCCAGCCAATACCTGTGTTAATTAGGGTTGCTCCGGCTTTTTCTATAGCTTTTGCTAAGTAAACGACTTCATCCCAAGGTGCACCACCGTCAACTAAATCTAACATTGAAAGGCGATAAATAAGAATGAAGTTGGAACCCACTTTTTGCCGGGTTTGCTTGACAATTTCTACTGCAAAGCGCGCTCGGTTTTCTAAGCTTCCGCCCCATTCATCACTGCGTTTGTTGGTACGCTCACAGAAAAATTGATTAATTAGGTAGCCTTCAGACCCCATTATCTCAACGCCGTCATACCCTGCTTCTTGAGCGAGTTTGGCAGAAGAAACATAATCTTTGATGTTTTTTTTAATACCTCGAACAGAAAGTGCTTTGGGTTTAAAAGGCGTAATCGGAGATTTGATAGCAGATGCGGAAACAGTAAAAGGGTGATAACCATAGCGGCCCGTATGCAATATTTGCATACATATTTTCCCGCCTTCTTTGTGTACGGCATCGGTGATAACTCTGTGCTTTTTTCCATGACGGCGACTGCTCATTCTGCCACCAAATGGCGCAACCCAACCGGAGATATTTGGACTAATGCCTCCGGTTACAATCAGGCCAACGCCGCCTTTGGCTCGTTCAGCGTAAAAGGTTGCTAGTTTCTCGAATCCGTTTTTTTCTTCTTCTAAACCCACGTGCATCGAGCCCATTAAGGTACGATTACGCAAGGTGGTAAAGCCTAAATCTAAAGGCGCAAGCATGTGCGGATAAGAAGAAATCTGGTTCATTGGAAACGTGCGCCTTTAAACTGGTCTGACAACTTGTTTGAGTGTAGCCTGTTTTTATTAAATGCGCAGCATTTACTGGTCAAAAGCGTATTTATTGGAATAAGAAGCCATGAACCGATAAAAAGAAATTGATTCATGGTTTCTTCGTCACTGCGGGGCTATTTTCTTTCGTGCTCATGTGCAGGATAGTATGGAGATAAATCTGCAACGGCTTTACGTAAGGCCTCTGCATGGCTTATATCCGTATTTTGCTTAGCTTTCATGGCTAGCATGATTACTAGGTGATGTTTTTCTAAACGCTCAGAATAATCTTTCTGGCTTGGCTTCACTCGTTGCGTCAAAAAGTAATTACTGATGGTTTCAATAATTTTTTGAGCATGGTTTTCTTTGTTTACAACCCAGCGAACCATCTGGTTTTGTGATTGCGCATCTTTCTTATTTGATAATTCATCAATTTCACTTAGCGCTTTATAAATCGTTGTTACGTCTTCCATCATTAACTCTACGCGAAGATGGTCGTCGTAAATACCACATGGAATTTGGCAATGTGCGTTTGCGGTAGACGAAATTGAAAAATTCAATCCAGTAGCAAAAATAAGCATACCAAGGATAGGTTTAAATTGACGGTTCATTACTAACTCCATTTTATTAAAGGAAGGGCTATTGCTGATACGAGTTGATTCAGCTTTTAGTTCAACTTACAGAATAACTAAGTCTCAGCTAGATACGAAGTTAAATTGTTAACGATAAAGTCACAATTTGTCTATTTTCATTGATAACTAGTACCTAGTACTTAGTACCTAGAACAAAGTATAAGGCTACTATATCTAATAGTAGCCTTAACTTAGGATGATAAATATGTGTATTTTCAACTAGTGGTAGATTCTGTTGAAATTACAAATAAATAAACGATTAACGCCTAAATTGCGTTACCAAAGCTTCTTGGTTTGATAACTTCTCAATGAGCTCAAAAGACAATGAGTTTGCTATTTGGCTGCTATTTTCACATGACACGATAATTTCGTTTATACGCACTACATTGTTGTTAATTTGCTCGGCAGCGGCTGATTGCTCATCTATTGCGGTAACTACTTGTGTTGTTTTATCTGATATTAACGTTACTTCACTGTGAATGTTTTTTAATGCCTCACCCGCTTGGTTAGACAAATCTACACAATTTGTTGATAGTTCATTACCTTTATTCATTGCTTCAACAGCGTTGCCTGAGTCAGCTTGTAATTGTGCTAGCAAGTTTCTAATTTCTTCTGTTGATTGTTGTGTTCTTAAAGCAAGTGCCCTTACTTCTTCAGCAACAACGGCAAAGCCTCTTCCTTGTTCACCAGCTCTTGCCGCTTCAATAGCCGCATTTAACGCTAATAAATTTGTTTGATCAGCGATACCGCTTATTTCTGAAAGTACAGAGCTTATTGTTTTACTACCATTGGATAGTTTGCCTACCATTGAATCAACCTCGGTTAATTGTACCGATAATTCGTTAATCGCCTTGATAGAAGAAATAATGGTTTCTTGGCCAGACTCGGTAATTTGTTGGCCTTGATTAGCCGATTTGGCCGTATCGGAAATAGTAACCGCGAGATCTTGAATTGTGGTCGACATTTGGTTTATTGCAGTTGCAACTTGCTCAGATTCTACTCTTTGGTTACTTAAATCTTGAGATACTTGTTCATTTTGCTTCGATGTATCTATAGCATTTTTATTTACATGAAGTGATACATCACTCACTCTTCCAACAACAGCATTAATTTCTGCTTTTTGCATTGCTAATGCTAGTTGTATGCTTCCTACAGCATCATTGCTTCCCGAATATAAATAACTCATCAAAGGATTGGTAAAAATAGTTTTAGATTCGTCTAATACCTTTTTGTACTTTGAGCGCCATTGTATTGAAACAAGTGAAGATGCAAGGCCAATGATTATAAAAGGCAATGTAATCAATAAACTAACGTCAGAAAAGAAAGTGAGAGCAATACTTGCCAAGGTGAATAAAAACAAGGTTGCTTGTAGCCATAATGTTTGATCAATTTGATACTTAAGCTTTAACGGTATTTGTTCTTTGTTTAATTTATCGTATAAATCGTCCGCTCTTTTTTGTACATTGGCATCTAATTTAGTCCGAACCGATTGAAATTCAACATTGTTGCCTGAAGCGTCTTTAATCGGGGTGACAAATGCATTTACCCAGTAATAGTCTCCATTTTTACATCTGTTTTTTACAGGGCCCATCCAAGATTTTCCTTGCTGAATAAAAGACCATAAGTCTTTAAATGCAGCTTTAGGCATATCTGGATGCCTAACTATATTATGAGGTTGAGTTTTTAGTTCATCATTTGTATATCCAGCGATGTCACAGAATTCAGTGTTTGCATATTTTATTCTGCTATCTAAGTCAGTAATTGAAAGTAAAATTTCTGACTCGTCAAAGAACTGCTCTGTGCCTGATGTGCTTAAACCCATGCGCCTCAACCTTCTGAACTTATATCATGTTAATATTTATAGTTGTTTTCTGAAAAAATAGCAGAGTATTTATGAAACTCAATTTTTCATTTATGCAAGGCGTTTTACTGAATATTTCTTTCTACATACTTGTATCTATCTTGCTGCCAACTTCTGGCCCAAGGACGAATTTTCCGTCAATAAATCCTTTTTCATATTTGTTTCTCAGTTGCCGTTAAAAAATATTATCGACAGCTACAAAAGTATCTTTATATAAAACGGCAATTTTTTCAGTAAGGACCCAGTTAAATTAGTGTATCAAACGGTCCAACAGTAAGGTTCGGCTCAAGTTAGATTATCTTGCTTGGATTTACCTAGAATTCCTTGACTACCTATGGGTAATGAGTAGCAAAGCTATGGGAGATAACAGGTGTTTTAATGAAGTGCTACCCCAAAAAGGGGGATTAAGGGGTTATGATTATTAAGATCGTAAAGTAAGAGGTGGGCAAATTAATAGAGTGTATTTGCCCATGCTTGAATTGGAATAGCGCTTGTTAACGATTCCCAACGTTGATTTTTTCGTTCATTAAAATAGGTTTACCAAAACCTAGTGCCTCTAATCGTTCAAGCTGTGTTTCGGCATCGCCTACAATGACATAAAACATTTTATCTGGATGAATGTATTGCTCAGCCAATGTGCGTATGGCATCCACATCAACCTGTTTAATGTATTCGTTTTCTAGTTGTGCGTAGTTAACGGGGTAATCAAACAGGCTAATATTCTCTAGCATGGTGAGTTTTGCATTGAGTGTTTCAAATGAACGAGCTTTACTTTTTATCATAAAGCCTTGGGTGACATTTAAATCCTGTTGCGAAAATGTCGTCCCGTAGTTACCCATTATATCTTTAACCAAAGAAGCAGCTTCTAAAGTTACATTCGACCTTACTGCACTGGATATCAAAAAATCACCTGTGCGTTTACTGCCATTGAAACGAGAGAAAATACCGTAAGTGTAACCTTTACCTTCTCGTAACTCTTGAGTCAACCGAGACGCAAAACTGCCGCCACCTAAAATGTAATTCATCACAGTAGCAGGGTAGTAATCATTTGATGTGCTTAGTAGCGCGGGATTACCAATTCTAAATATAGATTGTTTTGCACCGGGTACATCATAAAAATACACTGCCGATTGTGTTGGTGTGTTCACATCAATAACAGAAGGAAGTTGAATGTCGTGGGCTTGCCATTTTTTCGCCAAATGACTAAAGCTCTTAACAACATCATTTTTATTTACCGACCCCACTACGTTTAAGGAGGCGATATTAGGAAGTATATTTTTTTGATAAAAACGTTTTAAGTCATCAATAGTGCTTTGTTCAACACCGTTTTTTGTACCAAGTGTTGGGGTGGATAGAATATGATTTTGACCATATTTCACATACCCATAGACGTTATTTGCTATGGCATTGGGATTTGCCTGTTGACCATTGATTTGATTGAGCACATCTGCTTTTATCAGTGCAAATTCAGCTTCATCCCACCTTGGCTCTAACATCATTTCTTCTAGCAATGCTACAGATGCGTCGAAATTTTTAGCTAAAGTGCTGACTTCAATTGTTATACGCTCGTTAGCTGTAATTACCACAATAGTCGTACCCAAAGCTTCTAAGGCTTGCTCAAATTCTACTACTGATTTTGATGCCGTTCCCTTGTTCATTAATCTGGCTAAAAGACTTGCCACACCAGATTTATCTAACGTGTCTAGCAAGTGTCCACCTTCAATGGCAAGTTCAAAGCGAACTAAAGGAAGTTCTTTATCTTCTATCCCCATAACTTTCATGCCATTGGCAAAATCATGACTCCATATTTGTGGAGTAGGAATGACTGGAGATTGCCCGTAAGGAGGCTCAACACTTCTATCAAAGCTTGAGGGCGTAGGGGTGTATGTTGCAATGATGCTGGGGTTAATACTGTCTTCGGCTCCTTGAATGACTTTTTCTTCAACAACATGAGCAAGTTCAGCACCTTTTAGTGCCAGATCGGGGTTTCCTTTCGGAACAAAGCTAGCGATAACATAAGGCTTATCTTTAATATAGGTTTCATATACTCGCTCTACGTCTTCTAAAGTAACGGATTGAATACGTTTTAGGTCAGTATCAATATATGCAGCGTCATTGGCGAAAATGTTGTATTGGGCCAGTTTGAATGCTTTACCGAGTACACTAGTGATCCCATCGTAAAACTCGACTTCTTGCGCTGTTTTAATGCGATCTAATGCTTCTTGGTTAAACCCGTTCAACTCAATTAAGGAAAACCCGTTATCAATAGATTCTTTTACTGCATCTAAATCAGTGCCATTAAAAGCTTGAGTGATAATTGTAAATTCACCGGATAACTCAGAACCAAAATGATAGGTTTGTACAAAAGGCGCAACTTTATCTTGTTGAATTAAGGAAATATCTAACGGCGATTTTTTACCGTTACTCATCAGTTCGGCTAAAATCTTTAATGCATAGCTGTCTTCTGAGTAGAGTGGCGCTGCGGGCCAAGTTATTTGCAGTAAAGGCAAGGTGGCAAAATTGTCTTCGTAGTATAAATTTTTAATACTGCTGAGGGCTGCAGGTTGTTTTTCTAATGGCGTAATAGCCGGGCCTTTAGGTATTTCGTTAAAGTACTTTTCAACCCAGATTTTTGCTTGTTCTGGATTAAAATCACCAGCAATGGTCAAGGTCACATTATTTGGCACATACCACTGATTAAAAAACTCTTTTACGTCAGCAAGTGTTGCGTTTTGTAAGTCTTCTAATGAGCCTATAACTTGCCAGTTATAAGGGTGTTCTTCAGGGTACAGGGCTTTGCCAACAACATAACTAAGGTGCCCGTAGGGTCGGTTGTCGTAGGATTGCCGCTTTTCATTTTTAACTACTTGTTTTTCTTTGGCTAATACTGAGTCGGTAACGGTGTTGATGAAATAGCCAAGTTTATCAGCTTCTGCCCAAATCATTTTTTCTAAGGCGTCGTTTGGCACTGTTTGAAAATAGTTAGTGCGGTCGCGGTTAGTTGAGCCGTTTGCCCCAGAACCACCAATTTTGGCACTGAGTTTATCTAACCCGCCTTTGCCCAAGTTTTCAGATTCCAAAAATAGAAGATGCTCAAACAAGTGGGCAAACCCTGTGCGACCCACTTTTTCCCTAGCACTGCCTACGTGGCTTGTTAATGCAACGGCAACCACAGGGTCGGAATGGTCAATATGAAACAATACATTAAGGCCATTTTCAAGTTGGAATTCTTGATAGGGGACCAGTTCACTGTTTTTCAGGTTTGAATTGGATGTACCCGATGAATCAACAGATTCTGGAGAACTGCACGCCGCAAAAATGCCAATACACAGTAAAGAAATAAGATATTTGTTAATTGTCATCGCAAGTTCTCTAAATAACCTTCTGAGCGCCGTATTCTTCGGAGAAAAATAGCCTCATAGAATGATAATCGAGTTAGACTAATTTAGTTTGCAATGTTTGGATAGAGCAAATAAGACAATTGCGCTATTCAATAAGATTAAGTTAGCGCAAACGGTATTTAAAGGCTGCGATTTTCCAAGGTAACGCTATCTTGACTGAATTTACCTATACTTCCTTGGCTGTACCAGTCGCCCAGTACTATTCGGGTTCCTTTGCCTTGGCTAAGCTTTACGCAATGAATATTGGGTCTGTGAGTATGGCCATGAATAAATTGCGTCACCTTGTGGTGCTCCATGGCTTTAACCACTTCTTCGGGCGTGACATCTAATATATCCGCGGCAAGATTTTTTTGTTTGGACTGGCTTTTTTTGCGGCCGTTTTCTGCAATGCGTTTACGCAATGAAAGAGGCAGGGCGAGCATCATTCTAGGCCACCACCAACTGCGGGCTTTTTTACGGAATTTTTGATAATCAACATCTAATGTACATAGCTCATCGCCATGGCTAATGAGCGTTTTAGTACCATAAAGATCAATGACATATTGTTCTGGCAACAAAGTCATCCCCGCACTTTTGGCCCATCCTTGCCGTATTCCAAAATCGCGATTGCCGTGAATAAAGTAAAGGGGAATTTTTTTGCTCAGTGCGTGAAATGCACTGGCTACACTTTCACTTAATGGCGTTACGTTATCGTCGCCAATCCAATATTCAAATAAGTCACCCAGCACATATAAAGCGTCTGCTTTGTCTGCTTCATTGGCTAAAAAATCAAGCAGGCAATCAGTAATATCCTGCCTGCTTTCACTTAAGTGAATATCAGATATAAAATACGTAAACGCCATGATTATGCGTACTACTGAGCGTTAAATTATTCGCTAACTACGGCTTTTTCTATCACAACAGATTCAAGTGGAACGTCCTGATGCATACCGTGGTTGCCAGTGGCTACGGCTTTTATTTTGTTCACTACGTCCATACCGTCTACTACTTTACCAAATGCACAGTAGCCCCAACCAGACATGCTTTCGCTTTTAAAGTCTAGAAAGGTGTTGTCTTGAACGTTAATAAAAAACTGTGATGATGCTGAATGTGGGTCGTTAGTGCGAGCCATAGCAATCGTACCTACTTCATTGCTAACGCCGTTGTTTGCTTCGTTTTCAATAGGGGCATTTGACGACTTTTCAGACATATCTGGGTTCATGCCACCGCCTTGGATCATAAAGTTAGGAATGACGCGGTGAAAAATCACACCATCGTAAAAGCCTTCTTTAACGTACGACAAAAAGTTAGCAACGGTCTTCGGTGCTTTATCTTCAAACAACTCTAATGTGATTTCGCCAAAATTTGTGTGTAAAACAACCATATTCATTCTCTCTACCTAGGCTTTAGCATTCATAATGCCGCGCATAGTATCGAATTAGGCCATGCGGATCCAGTATCGCAGTGGTACACTAAGCGCGAAAAATTTTTACAACACCAAAGGATATTTAAAAATGTTGCATTTGTACGACACCCTTTCGCAAACTAAACGACCGTTTGTGCCTATTGAAGCAGGAAAAGTGGGGTTGTACGTCTGCGGCATTACGGTATATGACTTGTGTCATATGGGGCACGCTAGAACCTATTTGAGTTTTGACGTATTGGTGCGTTTTCTTCGCTCGCAAAACTTTGACGTGACCTATGTGCGAAACATAACTGATATAGACGATAAAATTATTGCTCGCGCCATTGAAAATGGAGAAACGGCAAGCGAATTAACTACTCGTACTATCGCTATGATGCACGAAGATTTTAAGGCAATTAATTTGTTACCTGTGGATGTAGAGCCAAAAGTTACTGAGCACATTCCAGAAGTAATTAGCCTTATTGAAACCTTGATTGCAAAAGGCTTTGCTTACCCCACACCCAGTGGTGATGTTTTGTTTGATGTCAGCGCTGATAAAAATTACGGTAAGTTGAGCAAGCAAGACTTGTCTCAGCTTAACGCCGGTGCGCGAGTGGATGTTAACTCAGAGAAATCCGACCCACTGGACTTTATTCTGTGGAAAGGGGCGAAACCCGGTGAGCCTTCGTGGTCTTCGCCTTGGGGTGAAGGTCGTCCAGGTTGGCATATTGAGTGTTCAGCAATGAATCATAAGCACCTTGGGGCGCATTTCGATATTCATGGGGGAGGTTCAGATTTAACGTTTCCTCATCACGAAAATGAAATTGCGCAGAGTTGCTGCGCTTATGACACGCCTTATGTAAATACCTGGATGCATGCGGGTATGGTGCAGGTCAATGACGAAAAAATGTCGAAGTCATTAGGCAATTTCTTTACATTGCGGGATGTACTTGAAAAATACGACGCAGAAACCCTGCGTTTCTTCTTAATGTCAGCCCATTATCGTAGCCAACTGAGTTATTCTGAAGAGAATATTACTCAAGCGAAAGCTGGATTATCTCGTCTATACACAGCGCTGCGAGGAAGAACCATTACTGCTGACAGCGCTGAAGCTGATTGCGAATTTACTGCTAAATTTGTAAAAGCAATGAACGACGACCTGAACGTACCTGAAGCCTTTGCTGTGCTATTTGAAGTCGCAAAAGCGGTGAATAAAGCTGAGAGCAACCCCGCAGAAGCGGATAAACTCGCGTCTGTTTTGGTTAAATTAGGCGGTATTTTAGGTGTATTACAACTTAAGCCTGAAGACTATTTACAAGGCGTTAATGACGGGTCCAACGAAGATGTCGCAAAAATTGAAGCGCTTATTTTAAAGCGAAATACCGCGCGCGCCGAAAAAGATTGGGCAGGTGCTGATGAAGCCAGAGACGCCCTTACCGCTATGGGCGTTGTACTGGAAGACGGGCCTGAAGGGACTATTTGGCGTAAGCAATAAAAATCATATCCATCTAACAGCACTCACTATGGGTGCTGTTTTCTTTTAAAAGGATTTTTAACTTTGACATCCCCTGATATCACCTCAATTTTACCCATTGTATTGACCTTAGTGTTTTCGCTATACACGCGTAATGTTGTCATAGGGCTATTTACTGGGGTCGTCACAGCAACAGTTATGCTCACTGGTTTTAACCCTTTTTCCGTATTATCGGAGTTAGTTAAATCCCACCTTGTCGGCACAGTCACAGACAGTTACAACGCCGGTGTTATTGTGCTGATGGTCTTTATTGGTGGTTTTGTCGCGCTTATGGAAAAGTCGGGCGGTGGACCCGCATTTGCACTGCAAATAATGCAATGGATTAATAGCCGAGCACGAGCACAAATCGCGTCTTGGTGTGGCGGGATTTTAATTTTTTACTCTGACTTGGGCACGCCTCTCATTGTCGGTCCGGTTTTTCGACCTTTGTTTGATAAATTGAAAGTGTCTCGCCAAAAACTGGCGTTCATCATTGACTCTACTGCCTCTCCCGTGGCCATTTTGGTGCCTTTTATTGGTTGGGGAATATACATAATGGGCTTGATGCAAAAGGAGTTTGACAGTTATCAAGACAACTTGTCGGCATGGGATGGGTTTATTCGGGTTATTCCTTTTCAGTTTTACGCCATTTTAGCCATTGTGATTGTGCCTTTGTTAATTTGGAGAAAAGCTGATTTTGGTGCCATGGCGTTAGCGGAAAAAGCCTGTGTTACATCTTCTTCGACGTCCGAGAGCAATGAAGTACCGGCAATTCAGCCCTTTACCCATAAAAACGCGCGGGCCTCATTTGTGTTTATTCCCCTAGTTATTATGGCTTGTGTACTGGCGATTATGTTAGTGCCGCTAGGATTTCCATTTAACAGTATTCCAGGCTCTGATTTTCGAGCGGGATTAAGCAGTGCTTATTTTTTGGCCGCAGTGGCGTTAATTGGTTTAATGACCTGGTATAAAGTGAGGGACTTACAAACGAGTATCAGCTTATATTTAAGTGGTATGAATAGCATGATGAGCGTGATTGTTGTGTTAGTGCTTGCTTGGACCTTAAGTTCACTTGGCAAAGAGTTGGGCACGGCGCAATATATTGCTGAACAGGCACAGCGAGGGTTCCCTTATTGGCTATTACCCGCAGTGGCCTTTGTGCTTTCTGGTGTTATTTCCTTTGCAACTGGGTCGTCATGGGGGACCTTTGCCATCATGCTGCCTTTGGTTATTCCTACTGCCATTTCCATTGAAGCAGCCTTGTTTGTGAGCATAGGTGCTGTGTTGTCGGGAGGGTTATTTGGCGATCATTGTTCGCCTATTTCAGAAACCACTATATTGTCTGCGACAGGGGCAAATTGTAACCAATTTGACCATTTTCAAACTCAACTTCCCTATGCATTGTTAAATGGCAGTGTGGCTTTAGTGAGCTTTTTGATTGCAGGTTTTTATCAACACTGGGCGCTATTTTTGATGTCTTTATTTGCTCAACTTATTCTGGTTTTAATGCTTACCAAGGGCGCAAAGCGACAGACGCTTTTAAAAACAGATAAAAGGTAAATCTAAGGCGAGGTTAATGATAAAATTATTGTTAACTATACATAATAAAAGCTTCTCTAATGTCATTGAAAGCGACGATTTTCAAAGTTGACTTGTCTATTACCGATATGGACAGACACTATTACGCCGACCACAATTTAACCATAGCCCGTCACCCCTCAGAATCCGACAAACGCATGATGCTTCGTATATTGGCGTTTGCCATGAATGCCAGTGATTCTTTGAGCTTTACTAAAGGGTTAAGCGACGTAGATGAGCCAGATTTGTGGCAAAAAGACTACAGCGATGTTATCGAACAATGGATTGAATTAGGACAACCTTCAGAGCAGCGGATTAAAAAAGGCTGTAATCAGTCGCAGCACATGGCGGTTTACAGCTACCAAAATGGTATGTTTGATACTTGGTGGCAAAAAGAACAGTCGGCGTTAAAAGCGCGAAAAAACCTCAGTATTTACACTATTGCAGAATCGGTTATTGAAACCTTGGCACAAGCTGTAAACAGACAAATGCATATACAATGCACCATTCAAGATGGTCAAGCTTGGTTTAATTTGGGCGACGACAACATTGAAGTGAGCTTAACGACTATTCAGCTGGCGGAATAAGCGTCAAAACTCTTTTTAAACAGATCCTAGCTGCGATAAAGGGTTTTGATCAGGTGAAAACCAAACTTGGTTTTCACTGGCCCATGTACTTTTAGTATAGGCTTTTTGAATACGACGTTATCAAAGGCTTTTACCATTTGACCGGGGCCAAATTCGCCTAAGTCGCCGCCTTTTTTGGCTGAAGGGCATAAAGAGTGTTTTTTAGCGAGCTGCTGGAAATTACCACCCTTGTCTAATTGGGCTTTTAGTTTTTCAGCTTGTTCTTTGGTTTTTACCAAAATGTGGCAGGCACTGGCTCTCATAGCGAATATCATAAAATAGAATTAATAGGCGTATTTTAGGCTATTCATGACTATTGTATAGGGCTTATTTTTTACTTCTGTTTTCCAGCTCTACTTTCCAGCGTTGGCTAGATATATGGGTTTTTACTAGCTCTAAGCATTCGTTGATCACCATCATCATTTCGTCGTCAATGGCGTCGTCTTCTGGTGTGAAATCCGTCATGCCGTTTCTTAGAAATAGGTCTACTCTTTGAGCATCGATATCGCTGAGTAAATTAATGATTGATGCGGTAACAATGTCTGTGACCGCAGATTCTAGTGTGTTTTCAATAGTACTACCCACAACAGGTAACATTGAAAAGGCGGATACTTGCGAGTTGTTTTTAACCGCTTTGCCTACGCTTTGTTGTACGTGAGTACGAATAACTTCTCCGTGATCACTGTCTAATATGGAGTCGCCTAAATGATTTAAAATGCCTGCAATATAACGGCTTACTATAGGTAGGCGAGGGGAGAGAACGTTCTTTTGTACGTCTTCAATTAGTGGCGAACCAGAGGCAATGTCTTTTTGAGCATCAGAAATTACTTTTATGACGATACGGTCGCTAAGTTCTTCAATAAAAACATCAAGATAAAATGCAACAAAGCGGTAAATACCAGTGCGGTTTAAATCGATAATCTTAAATTTGTGCAACCGATATAGAATTGAAAACACTCGTAATAAACGGAACAGACGGGTTGTGGTAACTGGAATACAGCCCAATAAATCATACCAGTGAATAAAGGGGAAGAAATACCAACGAACATGATCTTTGCGTACAACAGCAACCACCCAGCGAAAAATAAATTCACTTAAAAAAATGGCGACAAAAACTAAGTCAACAAACAAAAAGTTTTCGTGAACTGGGGTGTATAAGGTTACTAATTTGAGGATATAATTTTCAATTAAACTGTGAATTAGCTTGGTTTCAAAAAGCGCGTCGAATGCTAGCCAAAGTAAGTTAAACATGACTATGCCAAGCATAACCAAATCTAACACCAACCATGGAGCCTCTTGGCTCTTTCTTAAATTTTCCCTGCTAAATCCCAACATGGTGTATTAACTCGTTGAACGGGTAACGTCGACATGGAGTACTAATTTTTGCCCTGGCTGCAAATAGCGCTTAGGGTTTAAATCGTTCCATTTAACAATATCCTTTGTTTTTACATTAAACTTGGACGCAATGCGAGATAAAGAGTCTCCTTGGCGAACTTGGTAGGACACTTTTCTTATAATAGCGTCTTGGCTTTGTGAGTCGCTAACTGTGTTTACCCACACCACTAATTCTTGGCCCAAGTGTAAGGTATCTTTGGGAGACATGCCGTTCCATTTCGCTAAAGAACTGATTTCTACTTTGTACTCTCGGCTAAGATCCCAAAAGTTATCACCGGGTTTTACCGTATGGATAAATTTATGGGCACCGCGTTTTTTGTTTTGGGTTTTTGCTAAGCGCTCTTCGTTAGATAAGGAATAACTAGAAAGAGACTTAAGCGCAACAGGCACCATTAAATGTTCGCCGGCAATAATTCTATTAGACCTTAACTCATTGACTTGTTTTATTATCTCAGGCGTTGTGTGATATTGCTTTGCAAGCTTAAGTAAGCTATCACCGGATTTAATTTTGTGCCTAACCCAATTTAATCTGTCTTTTGTGTCGGTGCCTGCAATAGTCTGTGAAAACTGTTCAATATTTGCAATCGGAAGTAATAAGCGATGAGGCCCGTCAGGGTCTGTTGCCCATCGGTTGAAACCTGGGTTTAATGCTTGTAATGCTTCAACATCAAGGCCTGCCATATCAGCAGCAAAAGCTAAGTCGATTTGAGAATCAATTGCGATAACGTCAACCACGGCGACATTGTCTACTTCAGGCCACTCAAAGGCGTATTGATCTTGATGTTTCAAAATATCGGCGAGCGCGAGAAGCTTAGGGACATAAGCGCGAGTTTCTTTGGGTAAATCTAAAGACCAAAAGTCGGTAGGTTTTCCGGCTCTTTTGTTTGCGCGAATGGCTCGTCTAACTCGGCCTTCACCACTGTTGTAGGCGGCAAGGGCATGTAACCAATTGCCGTCGAAGAATTTGTGTAAATAAGCTAGGTAATCTAATGCCCCTTGAGTCGATGCGATAACGTCTCTTCTTCCGTCATACCACCAGGTTTGTTTCATGCCAAATTGTTTTGCCGTGCCGGGAATAAATTGCCACATACCCGACGCTCTGCCATGAGAATAGGCAAAAGGGTCATAAGCACTTTCTACTATAGGTAACAAAGCCAGTTCTAACGGCATATCATGCTGTTCAATTTGTTCCACTACATAATGCAAGAAAGGTCGTGCGCGATTGACTACACGCTGCATGTATTCGGGGTGTTTTAGGTACCAATTTCTCTGGCTAACAATACGTTGCTGTTGAGGTATTGGAAAATTCAGCTGATGGGATACACGTTGCCAAACGTCGGTAATGGGAACTGGCGTAAAGTCTTTAGTTACCTCTGGATCAGGTAAGGTTAACACGACTTCTTCTTCTGGATGAATAACGTTAATTACGCCATTTTCAGCTTCGTTTACTTCATCTACAGATTGAGATTCTTGGGTAGTATCATTACTGAATAAGGGAGCTGAACTGCAACCAGATAACAACCCTGTTGTTACTAACGCAAACCAAAAATTTACTGCATTGCCTTTCATTTACTTTACCAAACACTGACGCACAAAGCGGGTTAGTGTAATGGGTTTATGAAATTATTTCACCTTTGCCTTAAAACTTGTCTTTCCAGCCTCGTATGGCTGCAAAAGCAGATACCGAATTAGCGACTTTTTGCTGGGTGTGTTTTTCTAAAAAAGGCCAATTCTCTTGTATATCAGCTCGTAAAAACGGATTAATACTGCGTTCTAATGCCAAGTTGCTCGGGAGTGAAGGGAGCCCAGCGCTACGCAATTGCTTTACTGACTCGATTGCTGTTTGAATGTCTTCATTATTGGGCTCTACAGCTTGAGCAAAATTCAGGTTTGCAAGAGTGTATTCATGAGTGCAATACACCTGCATGGTATCGGGCAGTGAGCAGATTTTTTGCAACGAAGACCACATTTGCTCCGGCGTACCTTCAAAAATACGACCACAGCCAGCACAAAATAGGGTGTCACCGCAGAATAACGCGGTGTCACTGTAATAGGCAACATGATCTAAGGTATGCCCTGGTACTTCTAAAACACGCAGCGGCATATCTAAATTTGCGAAGCTAACGGTTTCATTTTCTGCAACTAAGTGGGTTAAGCCTTTTGTTTTAGAATTTTTTGGACCGATGACAGGGATATTTTTATAAACACTTGTTAATTCTTGTATGCCTGCAGTGTGGTCAGCATGATGGTGAGTAATTAAAATAGCGTCTAATCTTAGCCCATGTTTGTTTAAGCTTTCTATGACAGGCGCAGCATCGCCTGGGTCGACGACAACAGCGTAGCAGCCATCGTTAATACACCAAATATAGTTGTCGGACAGTGCCTGTATGGGAAAAATGTTTAGATCGCTTGCCATGATCTCTAATCTCGTCTAGTGTCGAATTACAGTGTAAACGAACTATGATATCAATGCGATCAGCAAGAACCAATAAAACCTATAATCAGCCTCAAGATTGGCAGAGCTTTACGCAAGGGAATAGCCTACACAAAGCCTGTGAAGCTGAATGCAACAGGTTAGCCAGTCGTATGTTTGGTTATCATTTAGTTAAGCTTGGACCATTGTCCGACGCCATTCAATTAACGGATTGTTCTATTCGTAACCAAGTTACCTTGCACAATGGAAGCGCGAAACCAAATGTAAAAGCGTTGAACACGGAATTGCCATTACAAGGAAATTCTGTAGATGCGTTCTTTTTAACGTTAGAACTGGATTTTTCTGCTGATCCTCACCGTATGCTGCGAGAAATAGATCACAGCATTACCTGCGATGGGCACATTTTGTTGTGTGGTTTAAACCCATTGAGTCTGTCTGGAATAATGAAATTACTGCCTTTTTCTCGTAATCATCCGTTAAAGCAAGGACGTTTTTTCTCGCCGATGCGGGTGAAAGATTGGCTGCAGTTATTACATTATGAAATTGTAGAAGAAACTTGTTTTTACTATCGCAACGTATTTTCAAATTGGACTGTGCCAATAAACGATAAAACCGCAGGTTTTGCTAGCCAGTACTTGTCGCCCTATTTAGGGTGGAGCGGGGCTGCGTATTGTATTTTAGCGAAAAAACAAACCATTCCCATGACCAAGATAAAGAGTAAGCGAAGAGCGGCGCGCAAGTTTGTTCCCTTAAGCGCCGCGAACTCAGCTAATTCTGTTGTGTCGCCGGTTATTTCACCTTCATCCCAGGCTGCGCACCGTCGTGAGGCTCTAAAATAAACAGGTCTTTGCCACCAGGTCCAGCTGCTAGTACCATGCCCTCAGACAAACCGAAACGCATTTTTCTTGGGGCCAAATTAGCAACCATGACAGTGTGTTTACCTATTAAATCTTCAGGTTCATACGCTGACTTTATACCTGCAAATACTTGTCGGCTTTCTCCACCTAAATCCAGTTCTAAACGCAGCAATTTATCGGCTTTCTCAACGCGCTCTGCATGAGCAATTTTAGCAACCCGTAAATCGACTTTAGCGAATTCGTCAAAGCTAATTGTAGGCGCAATTGGATCTTTAACCAAAGGGCTGTCAGCTTGCGCTTTTGCTTTACTTTGCTGGGCTGCTTTTAAGTCTTCTTTTGACGCATCGACAATTTTTTCGATAGTCGCAGGTTCAACTCTTTGCATCATGGCTTTAAATTTATTAATACCATGACCTTTTAACACGGTTTGAATGCTGTCCCATGTATAGGTGTCATTCAAA
Organism: Alteromonas sp. 5E99-2; assembly: GCF_017368475.1. Classification (GTDB taxonomy): domain Bacteria; phylum Pseudomonadota; class Gammaproteobacteria; order Enterobacterales; family Alteromonadaceae; genus Alteromonas_F. Next base: position 105,260 of record NZ_JAFNJE010000010.1, on the reverse strand, counting down.
AATGCCTGGGCTTTGTCGGCTAACACTGGTAATACAGGTTGTAAGTATATGGTTAATATACGGAACAAGTGAATACCGAGTGAGCAAACATCATGGGTAAAGGCTTCTTTACCTTCTTCTTTAATGGTTACCCAAGGCGCGTTGGCGTCGATAAATTGATTTGCTTTATCTGCTAAGGCCATAATTTCACGAATAGCGGCGCTGTATTTGCGTTTTTCAAACAACTCAGCAATGCTGCCTTGTGCTTGTTGGAATTCGTTTAACAGGGCAGTATCAACAATATTGTCAGACAAGGTACCGTCGAAACGCTTGGTGATAAAGCTTGCACAACGACTGGCAATATTAACCACTTTACCCACTAAATCTGCATTCACCTTTTGTACAAAGTCTTCAAAGTTAAGATCGATATCGGTGACGCCGTCGCTCAGTTTTGACGCGAAGTAATAGCGTAAATATTCTGGCTCTAAATGGTCTAGGTAAGTACGGCCTTTAATAAAGGTGCCTTTTGACTTAGACATTTTTGCGCCATTTACGGTAACGAAGCCATGTACATTTACACCGCTCGGTTTACGGTAGCCTGCACCTTCTAGCATTGCTGGCCAGAATAGGCAGTGAAAATAGGTAATGTCTTTACCAATAAAGTGGTACAGCTCGGTGTCTTTGCCTTCTGTCCAGAAGTCATCGAACTCCAAGTCGTTTTGTTGGCAAAAGTTAAGGAAACTCGCCATGTAGCCCACAGGTGCATCTACCCAAACGTAGAAAAACTTATTGGGCGCACCCGGTATTTCAAAGCCAAAATAAGGAGCATCTCGGCTGATATCCCATTGTTGCAAACCGGTTTCAAACCACTCCTGTAGTTTGTTCGCCATTTCTTCTTGAATTGCACCGCTTTGCAGCCAGTCTTTCAACATGCCTTCAAACTGAGGAAGGTCGAAGAAAAAGTGCTCGGATTCTTTCAATACAGGCACAGCACCGGACACAACGCTTTTTGGGTTTTTAAGTTCTGTGGGACTGTAGGTTGCACCGCAACTGTCGCAGCTGTCTCCGTTTTGTTCTTCACTGCCACAGGTAGGGCAGGTACCAGTCACAAAACGGTCTGGCAAGAACATTTCTTTTTCTGGATCGAACAATTGATTAATTGTGCGCTTGCTAATGTAACCTGCGTTATCCAACTTGGTGTAAATTGCTTCGCACAACACCTTGTTTTCTTCAGAATGAGTCACATAATAGTTGTCGTAGTCGACCAGAAAATCTTTTAAATCTTGGTGATGCTCTGCGCGGGTTTGTTCAACCATTTGTTCCGGTGTAATACCAAGCTCTTGGGCTTTAAGCATAACGGGAGTGCCGTGAGCATCATCAGCGCAAACCGCATAGCATTCATGGCCTCTTAATCGTTGAAAACGAGCCCAAATATCGGTTTGAATATGTTCTAATAAATGCCCAAGGTGGATAGACCCATTTGCATAGGGAAGGGCACTGGTAACAAGAATGCGACGTTTTTGATTCATAAGCCTCGAACTGTTCGACTAAGATTGACTAATTTTAATGGGCGGAATAGTAACGGAAATGCCTAAATTTTGCATTAGCTTTGCATAAGGAGCGCTATGTTTTTTTCAAAAAGTTCAAAAGACGGTGAAAATCACGAGGAAGAGTTCATTAAAACCTTGGCTCATGGTGTAGCCAATTTGTTTGAACTTGCCGACCCTGAATTACCCTTAAATTGGTTTGAATTTGCTGAAAGTAAGATAACAATTACTTTTCCATTTGCGTGCGTTTCTGAACATAAAACCGTTGAATTTCTGGCTTTTTCTATTGCAAAAGAGCACGAAGTCAGTCTTGATTCAGTGGACATGCTTACTAAAATTACAACCCGAGCGGCAGCACTTCCTCACATTACGAATATTCGCAATATTGTTGCGGTTTCGTCGGGCAAGGGCGGAGTAGGGAAAAGTGCTACTGCAGTGAACATTGCTTATGCACTAATGCAAGAAGGGGCTAGCGTCGGTATTTTAGATGCGGATATTTATGGGCCGTCTATTCCGACCATGTTGGGAACCAAAGACGCTCATCCTGAGTCACCTGATGAACGGATTATGATCCCCATTGAAAAAGACGGCATAGTGACAAACTCTATTGGTTATTTAGTGCCAGACGAAGACGCAGCAGTCTGGCGTGGCCCTATGGCCAGCAAAGCACTAATGCAGTTGTTAAATGAAACCCAGTGGCCCGTGTTAGATTACCTTATTGTGGATATGCCTCCGGGGACTGGAGACGTGCAATTGACCATGGCACAACAAGTTCCACTAACGGCATCTATCGTAGTTACTACACCACAAGATTTAGCGTTAGCTGATGCACAAAAAGGCATTGATATGTTTGCTAAGCTGAATATTCCAGTGTTGGGGTTAGTTGAAAATATGAGCTCTTATGCATGCTCTAACTGCGGTCATACTGAATTTATTTTTTCGCAAAACGGTGGCACAAAATTATCAGAACGGCACGACATTCCACTGCTGGGGTCGTTACCCTTGTCAATATCTATCCGTGAATACGCCGACGCAGGCAAGCCACTGCCCATTCATTCACCACAAAGTCTATTGGCTAATCAATACCGAGAAATCGCCAGAACTCTATCATTACGGGTTGCGTTAAGCGCGGTGCGCAGTGAAAACGAAGAAAAACACATTGTGGGTGAACCAATAAATGTAATACAAGATTGATTGCAATTAAACTGACCGTCATAATGGTTAACTATCATAGTTTTACCCAAGCTTACTTTTAAAGGACACTCAATGCGTTTATGCGATAGAGACATTTTCGAGCATATACAACAACAGAAAATAGTGATTGAACCAACACCGGATTATTCGCAAATTTCAGGTGTTACTCTTGATATGCGCTTGGGAAACAAATTTCGTGTATTTGAAGATCATGCAGCGCCCTATATCGATTTAAGCGGGCCTAAAGAGGAAGTACAAAAAGCGCTAAATTCAGTGATGAGTGACGAAATTGTACTCACCGATGATAAAGCGTTTTTTCTTCACCCTGGGCAATTGGCGTTAGCCATCACCTATGAGTCAGTCACTTTACCTAACGATATAGTAGGTTGGTTAGACGGGCGCAGTTCGTTAGCGCGACTAGGGCTTATGGTGCATGTAACTGCGCACAGAATTGACCCAGGTTGGTCGGGAAATATTGTTTTAGAGTTTTTCAATTCAGGTAAATTGCCTTTGGCTCTTCGTCCTATGATGAAAATTGGAGCCTTGAGTTTTGAAAAGCTATCCAACCCAGCGGAAAAACCCTATAACGCCCGTAAAGACGCTAAATACAAGGGACAAGATGGCGCGGTTGCCAGCAGAATTAGTGGTGATGGTGTTTGATAATTAATCAAACTCGCCGAAACCGAAATAAAAGAGTAGATTTTCAGCGCTAAGTTCCTATAATGCGCATCTTCGGTCGGTGTGTGGCGCAGCTTGGTAGCGCACTGTCATGGGGTGTCAGGGGTCGGAGGTTCAAATCCTCTCACACCGACCAATTCAAAATGTCTGTAGTGATACCCCAAATCAATCATAAAATTGCAGACACTATCCAATGACTAAATACTCGTTATTGATGCACTCTTATCTTTCAAAATAGCATAAAGTTGAAACCGGCCAGGCGACTAGGTTGTTGGAATCAAATTAAGTTCTGGATTGGTATTTACGTCCTCTGTTTCATGAAATTCAATGTTCCCCTAGATATAGGTGTCAGGAAAGGCAATAACAGTGTTAAATCCATTAGAAAGTAAGGAGATAAGTGATGCTCAGCTCACATTATTTTGCTCAGCAATTTTGAGTAATTTCGTCGCTTCCTTGTTTAAAGCCTGTAATTCCTCAAAACGTTCTCCTATCTTCGTTAATGACCACAAGGCTCTGATCCAACCCGCGGCAAAGAGGCTTCCGTAACTTCTAAACACCTTAAACAGCCATACAAACCCTTTGATACCCACTATTCTCAATTGAGACCTTATAGTGAATTCAGTCATCTTTATTTTTGCTTCGTTAATATCTCCAGTGCTAGAAACGATAACCGTTTGGTCTCTGTCATAATCACTAAGTACTATGATATTTTCTGATGGTTTGATTTGTTTGAAGCCAATCAAACCCGCTTTAATTACGTTTTTCATGGCAATAAAGTGGGTACGGCCTTTACTTAAAATCCACCGAGTAGCATTTTTAACCAAACTAGAAACACCTTTAATAAACCCGCGAAACACGGCTACTAGTCCTCTAAATAATCTGCGGCCTCCATCAATAATCCGGCTGATTAAAGAGTGGGATTCTTGTTCTGTTGATAATTTGAAGCTTTCATCATTTTTGAGTTTTTTATCGATAGCAGCATTTATCGTTTTTATATCGGCGTTTGCGGTGTTTTGTTGTAAGAAATTAATTCGTACAAAAAAATCATAGGTTACCCGATCTCTATATTTAGACTGAGGCTTAGCCATTTCAGGTGTTTCTTTCCAAAAAAGTTTTAATGCTTTTTTTAAATCAACGTTGCCATTTCTCAATTCTGATAATGCTATGGGATATCCGTATAGCCACAGTTCAATGGCAGCGGTATTGCGAAGAAAAATATCTAGTGAATCTTTAAATTGTTCTCGCTTGTGGCGAGAGATAGATTGTGGAAATCTAAAATGAAATCCTTTTTTATCTCCTTTCACCCCAGAACTTATAAGGTCTATGTCAAACAGAAATGGAAGAAGTTCTTTGTTTGTCATTCCAATTTTTGTATTGGGTAGCATGAGTGCCAGAAGCAATGATCGGAACTGATGTAGCGATGCGTTTATATTGGAATTTCGTCGAACTTTTATTCCAAAACATGAAAGCTTAAGTTTTATGGCTTTGATTAATGCTGGATTGTTGGTCGTTAAACCATCAATAAATTCAAGCCCACCTTCTGGAGGTTCAAAAGCAACTAATGAGCCTAATGCAAAAAAGGTTGTATGGTCGGGATTTCCTGATACAGAAATACCTACATCGATTTGGAACTGAGTAATAGCATCACGTAATTTGGAGTCTAGGTTATTTTCACCCGTATCGCGGTCAATATACTTTAACAAGTGAAGTCTACGACGGTAGAGCTTCACTTGTTCGATATCGTCGTCAATATCGGGTAGGTAATTAGCAGAGATTGCTTGATCTAACGACTCACCTAAATCTCGAAAATGCATAAACTTAAACGACTGATTTTACAAAATCTATGATTGCTGTTCGTGTTGCCTTGCCGGTTTCTACTGCATCGTCATGAATGGCTTTCATGTCTTTAGAAATATCAGTGGTGACAAACTGATCTATGTCTCCGTCTATTCTCATTACCGTCAATGCCTCTAGTTTAAGGTTCGCATTAGTGGTTCCAGTTAGTAGCACGTTATCAAGGCCTTCAGTACTCAGGTTTCCATCTGAGTTTTCAATAATGGTGTTTAAATCACCGGAAAAGGTTCTTACGTTTAATGAAGAAACGTCTGATAACGCTTTTCCAATTTTATTGGCGTAGGTTTCTAGGGTTGACATATTGAATCCTTTTTATTTGTATTAAAGAAATTACTTAGATATTTAATTTTCCTAAAGAGAGGGCTAGTTCTTGAACGTTAATCTATGTCTACATCTTTATAATAGAAAACACAATAGAATTAACGTATTTATGCCGTTCACGTTTTGTGAACGGCATTGTGTCTTTTGAACTTCTTAAGTTAAACTTTCCAGCCTCCTCCTAGAGAACGATACAACTCTACCAATGCAGAGAACTGCTGGGTGCGCATTTCAACAAGTTCCCCTTGAGCTTCTAAAGTTTCACGTTGTGCTAATAGTACTTCAAGGTATTCGCCATGAGCCGACGAAAACAAACGATTTGCTACTTCAATTGATTGTTCTAGTGCAGTGATTTGTTGACGTTTAAGTTCATAATTTTGTGTTAGTTTGTCTAATTTAGATAAACTGGTTGATACTTCTGAGACTGCTCGAATTACAGTATATTCGTAATCATACGCGGCTTGAATTTGCTCAGCACTTGCATTTTTATATTCAGCTTTTATGGCTCTTCGATTAATTAAAGGCAAGAAAATATCACCTCCTAATGAATAGGCAAGAGACTCGGGAATATCAAGTAAATAACGAGTATCAAAGGCTTCTAATCCTACTCCTGCATTCAGTGTAAATGAGGGATAAAAATTAGCTTTTGCTACATCAATATTTAGTTTTGCTGCTTTTAGCTCTAACTCTGCTTGTCGGATATCAGGACGATTAACCAGTAAATCCGAAGGCACACCAGCCGCAGGTATTTGCAGTGATGGAACCATGAGTTGTGAAGGTGTGCGCTCAATGTGCTGAGGAGTTCGACCTAGTAATAGATTAAGCTTATTTTCGGTTTCAATAATATGTTGTTGGATAAGTAATTTTTCACTTTCATTTCTTTTTACTTCTGCCTGAAAACGAATTAACGGTAATGAGGTCGTTCGACCATACGTTTTTAACTGATTTAAGGTGGTGATTACATTACGTTGAATGTCGAGCGTTTTGTCGATATTGCGTAACTTATTGTCGAACGCTAATAGTTCGAAGTAATGCTCGGATACTTCGGCAACCAATTGCGTCACAAAGAATTTTTGATATTCAATTGACGCAAAATAGTCTAATGAAGCGGCTTTTGACGCATTTCTGAGTTTGTTCCAAACGTCAAGTTCCCATGATGCATTCAAGCCTAACGCCAAATTTGCTAATGGGTCGGGAAATGCTCTGTCTTCGCGTATATTTAGTTGTTCTTCTACTGCTCCTTTTCGAGTAAATTCGCCGACTTTTTCGGTATCAACTTCTATACCTGCGTTGAGCTGTGGAAGGTATTCACCCTCTCTAGCGTAGACTTCATTCGCGGCAATATTGATCCGCTGAAGTAATGTTGCAACTTCTTGATTATTAGTTAAAGCAATATTAATTAATTCTTTTAAAGTTGGGTCGTCAAACCATTGCTCCCAATTAATATTCACTTCGCCTATGGAGGTTGATGCTCCGTATTGCTCCGGTAGTGTTTGATTAACTTCTTTTGTTTGGATTGTTGGAATAGCACAACCCTGCATAAGCGAAACTATACTGAGTGCGATTACAAGGGGCTTTGCACTACCTTTATTTGATTTATAGTGAATCATCTTTGAGCTCCTCGTTATTGTAGTGGTAGGTTTCTGTTAACGGTAAATGGTCTTCATCTTTTATTAAGGATCTACCGCCTTCAAGCTTGGCGAAGATATAGTACAAACCGGGTATTACAATTACGCCGAATATGGTTCCAAAAAGTGTACCGCCTAACGCAGAAGCACCTATAGTGCGGTTGCCGACTGCACCTGCACCTGTAGCTAGTACAAGGGGGAGTAGGCCTGCGACAAATGAAAAGGACGTCATTAATATAGGGCGGAAACGAGCCGTAGCGGCTTCAATTGCAGCTTTAGCTAATGGCAGTCCTTGTTGATTTTTTTGTACGGCATACTCAACAATAAGTACTGCATTTTTACCTAGCAGTCCAACCAGCATGACCACACCAAGTTGAGCATATACATCATTGGCGAGCCCCATCAACTTAAGCAAAAGTAATGAGCCTAAAATTCCTGTAGGCAAAGACAAAATAATCGCAAACGGAAGTAAAAGGCTTTCATACTGTGCAGCTAGCACTATGTAAACAAATAACAATACAACAGCAAAAATGAGTATTGCTTCGTTACCCCGTTGCGCTTCATCATAAGATAAACCTTCCCAACCAATGTCATAGCCATTGGGCAAGGTGGCTTGAGCAACTTCTCTTACAGCTTGTATTGCTTGAGCAGAAGTGTATCCGTCAGCTGCAGCTGCGCGAATAGCTGCTGATGTATACAAGTTGTAGCGAGTTATTTCATTGGGTCCTTGAGTTTTAACTAACTTCATAAAGGCAGAATAAGGGACCATTTCGCCTTCTTCGTTACGCACATAATAATCGAGTAAATCACTAGGGTAGCGTCGATATTCAGGGGCACTTTGAGTATAGACTTTAAAAAAGTTGTTAAAGCGAATAAACCCTTGCTCATATGTGCTTCCAATTAGAATGTTTAAATTCTCCATTGCTTGACCAATAGATACACCTTTTTGCATTGCAACTTGGTTATCTATTTCTATTTTATATTGTGGGTAATCTGCGGCATAAAACGTGAACAAGCCTTTTAGTTCCTTGCGCTTGGCTAGTTCAGCCATGAACTCTTTATTGATTTTGTCAAACTCTTGGTAGTCTGTACTATTTGTTTTATCCAGTAATCTAAAAGCTAACCCTGATGATGCGCCGTAACCAGGTACAACAGGTGGTTCAAAATATTCAATGACAGCACCTAAATGATGTGTTTTGGATTCTAATTCTTCGATAATGTCTTCAACAGATTGGTTTCTGTCAGACCAGTCTTTTAGATTGATCAAACACGTACCTGCATTGGAGCCACGTCCTTCCGTAAGAATTTCATATCCAGCAAGTGATGATACCGAAGAGACTCCTTCTACATCGAGAGCGATTTTTTGCAATTCACGAGAAATTTCATTCGTAGATTCCAATGTGGTGCCTGGCGGCGTTTGAACAATGGCGTATAGTTGCCCTTGATCTTCACCTGGAATAAACCCCGATGGTAAACTTTGATTCACGAAGAAAGTGCCTATCATAAAAATCCCGAGAATTAAGAATGTAACACTTCTTCGAGTCACTAGTGCGCCGATAAGTTTGCTGTACCCCCCCGTAATCTTTTCAAATCTATGATTAAATTTATCAATTGCAATGCTAATTAATGTGCGCTTTTTAGCATGGGTGTGTGGGTTTTTTAATAACATTGCACACAGTACTGGTGTGAGAGAAAGTGCCACAACACAAGATATGACAATAGAAGAAGCCATAGTGATGGAAAATTGGCGATAAAATACGCCAACAGGTCCTGTCATGAAAACAAGAGGAACAAACACCGCCACCATAACTAAGGTTATCGCGATAATTGCTCCTCCCATTTCAGCAAGAACCTGTTGCGTCGCTAAATAAGGTGTCATTGTTGAATCGTGTTCCATTTTTGCGTGAACGGCTTCTACAACAACAATAGCGTTATCTACAACAATACCGATTGCTAATACTAGGGCGAATAACGTAATTAGATTAATGTTTACGTCAAATGCTTGCATACAAAAGAAGGTACCGATTAAGGATACTGGGACGGCAAGAATCGGGATTAAGGTGGAGCGCCAATCACCTAAAAATATGAACACAACTAAAGAAACCAATATGAAAGCTTCAAGTAAAGTGTGAATAACTTGGTCAATAGAGGCGTCTAAAAATTTTGACACATCATAGTTGATTTCATATTGCATTCCTGCAGGGAACGACTTTTCCAACTCTTTGATTTTGTCTTTAACTTCAGCAATTACTTCATTCGCGCTACTGCCGTAATTTTGCTTCAATACGATTGCTGCTGAAGGGTAACCATCTTTATTTGAATAAATGTCAAAAAATTCACTACTTAATTCGACGTCTGCAATATCTCGTAGTTTTAATAAGTGACCTTCTGAATCAGCGCGAATAATAATATTTTCATACTCTTCGGGCTCATCGAAACGCCCTTCGTACACTAAAACATATTCTTTTGATTGTGCCTCAAGGCCAGAGCTTCTTCCCAAACGGCCCGGGCGACCGATTAAGCTTTGTTCATCCAATGATTCCATGACTTCGTCAACGGAAATATTATAGGCACGCATTCGATCGGGTTTCAGCCAAATTCGCATAGCGTATTGCCTGCTACCTAATATTTTGGCACTAGCTATCCCTTTTACTCGTTGTATTTCCGGTATCAGATTTATATTTGAATAGTTATATAAAAATTTTTCATCGGCTTCCTTATCTTTACTAAAAATATTGATATACATCAACATACTAGGTTGTATTCGTTGAACAACGACACCTTCTAGTTGAACTAACTGTGGCAGTCTACTCATGATTTGGTCGAGGCGGGTTTTAACGTTTATAAGTGCTTGATTGGGATCGACACCCAAGTCAAAAATAACTTGAATAGTTGCTTCACCGGCACTGGTAGCATCAGACACTATGTATTTCATACCGGGGACACCATTAATTGCCCGTTCGATGGTTACCAATGACGATTTTACCAGTACTTCTGCACTTGAGCCTGGATAAGCTAAGGAAATCATTACCCTGGGGGGGGCAATATCTGGAAATTGAGATGTAGGTAGGGATAGCTTTGCTAACACACCCATGAAAACAATAAGTAAAGATAACATAATGGCCATAACTGGCCGTTTAATGAATACGCCAAACATTTTTTTTCCTTATTCTGCTTCTAGTGCTAGGGCTGCAAGAGCATCTTGCGCAGATATGCGAATTGGATCGATGTGATCGCCGTTGTGTACACGGCGTAAACCTTCGATAAGCAATGTGTCTTTTTCATCCAACCCATGCTCAACAATAAATACATGAGGTAATTCAGCTGCAATGGTAATGTGTCTGGGAGTAACAACATTTTCGCTATCGACTACGTAAACATAGGTTTGGTCGAGAATTTGAAAGGTTGCTTTTTGGGGGATTACAAGCGTATTTTTATAAGGAACATCAATTAATATATTACCAGTTTGCCCATGGCGTAATAGTTCTTCGGAGTTAGGAAAAGAGGCTCGCATTTCAATAGTACCGGTGTGATTATCGAAATCAGCTTCAACAGCATCAATTATTCCTTGTTGCGGATAAATGGAGTCATTGGCTAATTTTAACTGTACCTTAGTGTTGATTATGGGAGTGTCGTTTTGCATGTAATCTAAATATTCAGATTCAGGAACATTAAAATACACCCACATTTCACTTAGATCAGAGAGCGTAGTTAACAGCTCTCCTTCATCAGCTAAGCTTCCCGTTCGAACTTCTAAACGGTCGAGCTTTCCAGTAAAGGGTGCTCGAATATTCGTGAAATCTAAATGTGCTTGTGCCAATTCGACCTCGGCCACCGCTGTCTCATATTCTGCTTTAACAATGGCTAGTTCATTGGGTGAAACGATGTTTTTTTCCATTAGAGCTTTAGTATTTTCGTACTCTATTTTCGCCGCTTTTGCTTGAGCTTGGGCTTTATGGAGCTCAGCCTGATATAAGGTTGGAGTTATTTTGAACATAGTTTGATTTTGTTCTACGGTTTGACCTTCATCAACAAAGGTCTGTTGCACATAACCTTTTTCCATTGCGCGGAGTTCTATGTGCTGAATTGCATGAATTTGGCTAACGTATTCTTTAACCAATGTGCTGTCTTTGCGAAAAGGATTGGTTACCTCAAATTGTAACGTTTCATGGTGATTTTGGTGTTCGTCGTGACTACAAGCACTTAAAATAGACGTCATTACACTTACTGTTACCAGTATTTTTTTATTCATAAAAAATCTTCTTTCTAATTTTGATATACACAGCAAGCCACTATTAGCGAGATGGTTTCCGGCCTAAAATTAGGCGAGCGGACATACCAAAATCTCTCTGTAACAGTGACAGGCTAAATTTTTAATATATTTAAATACAACAGGTTATGTTTATTTTAGAAAGCTGGCGGGGCTCGTGTTGGTGGTTGGGTATACTTGAAATGAGAATGTTTTAGTTCTCGTGTTTGTGCATATACCCATGTGACTATGAACGAATAGAAATGATGTATGGGAACGACAGAAGGTATTATAAAATCTTCTATACCTCTTTCTTCGGTTTCTATTTCAACTTCAGCGACAGATGTTTGGACAGAAGCATCGTGGTGATGTGTGATTTGTACTTGGTGGTAGTACTGGTTTGCGACAATTAGAACCACAAAAAGCATCAATGCATATAAATGACGATGCTTAGTTTTTAGCGTGGTTGTGGAAAAAAGAGTCACGTTTGAATAAATTTACTTATGCGATAATTTTGCAAAGCATACGTTGGGCACTAATTTATAACAAGATGGTTTGAGGTGGTTGGTAACTTTAGAAAGGTTAACTACACGTATATTCTGGACAATCATTAGGATAAGCATCCTGTAATATGTACTCCTTTATACTAGAATAAATAATGCCAGTGTTTTTAACTCATCATTGTTTTAAGTGACTAGCATTATCAGATTTGTTCCAGTAAATGAGCGCTTTTGACTAGATTTGATTAAAGCACGGCTAAATCGATGAGGTTACGAATAAACGTGCTGAGAACGCTAAGTCGCTATTCATGTTCGGTACGAACGCGCGTAATCTATCAACACTATAATTATAATCGAAAACACACTGGATTGAATTTAATATGACATTCTTATCTAAAACCTACGCAAAAGCTATGGTTTTTAGTTGTGCGCTGTTCGGCGTCGCTAATTTTTCCTATGCACTGGATGAAACAGTTCCCCCCGTATTATTCGATAAAATGGAATATCGATTTGCAGGCCCATATCGCGGAGGCCGGTCGGTTGCAGTTACGGGTGTTACTGGTAACCCTCAATTATATTATATGGGAACCACAGGCGGTGGCGTATGGAAAACTGAGAATGCAGGTGTATCTTGGAAACCCTTGTCTGATAAAGACTTTGCAGTAGGTACCATAGGTGCTGTTGCTGTTGCACCTTCTGATGCTTCAATCCTTTATGTTGGAACGGGTGAAGGGCCCATTCGCGGCGTAACTACGAGTCATGGTAAGGGGGTTTATAAATCCACTGACGGTGGCGAAAATTGGTCGTTAGTGGGATTAGATACCCGAGGACAAATTCCTAAAATACGAGTCCATCCAACAAATCCTGATATTGTTTGGGTTGCAGTGCAAGGTAATATTTGGGCGCCGAACGAAGAAAGAGGGGTTTTCAAAACCACTGACGGCGGGAAAACATGGCAACATGTGTTAAAAGTGAATGCTGAAACGGGCGCAGCAGATTTAGTTATTGACCCATCTAATCCAAGAATTCTTTACGCTGCGATGTGGAACCACGGCCGTAAGCCTTGGTATGTAAAATCAGGTGGAGAAGGCAGTGGTATTTATAAATCTACGGATGCTGGTAATACATGGGAAAAGCTATCTAAAGGTCTACCTGAAACTGTTGGCAAAATTGGTATAGATGTCTCTGCAGCAAACCCAAAGCGCCTATATGCCATAGTTGAAGCTGAAGATGGTGGCTTGTTCCGCTCAGATAACGGTGGCAACAGTTGGACACTGTTAAATGGCGATACAATATTGCGTGCTCGTTCTTGGTATTACAATCATATTAAAGCAGACCCTAACGATGAAAACACAGTTTATGTTATGAACGTAAACTTGTTTAAGTCTATCGATGGAGGCAAAAACTTTACGTCGCGTCCCTTACCTCATGGCGATACCCATGATCTTTGGATTAATCCAGACAACAGTAATAATATGGTAAATGCCAATGATGGCGGAGCAACGATTACATTTGATGGCGGGGAATCTTGGTCGAGTATTTACAACCAGCCCACAGCACAGTTTTACCGTGTCGTAACCGACAATCTATCACCCTACAATATTTACGGCGGACAGCAAGATAACACTACCTTGGCTTCTCCTTCTAGGACACGTGATTCAGGTATTGGTTACGAAGACCAATTTTCAGTTGGGGGTGGCGAAAGTGCGCATATTTCGTTTGATGAAAATAACCCAAAATATGTTTACGCAACCACAATCAATGCCACGTTAACAGAGTTTGATCGTGACACGGGGCGTACACGGCCCATTATGCCTTACCCCGAATACGTATTTGGCCGCGATGCTAAAGACCAAAAATATCGAACAAACTGGAATGCACCGGTTTTGGTGTCACAACATAAACCGAATATTGTGTATTACGGAACACAGAAATTATTAAAAACCGCGGATAGAGGCATTAACTGGCAGGAAATTAGTCCCGATTTAACCCGTAACGATTTATCTAAACAAGGTTTAAATGGCGGTCCTATTACTAATGAGCAAGCGGGAGCAGAGTACTACAATACACTGTTTTATTTAGCTGAATCGCCTCATGAGTTTGGCGAAATATGGGTAGGGGCTGATGACGGTACTTTATCTATTACACGTGATGAAGGCAAAAGCTGGAGCAATATCACCCCTCATAAAAAAGGGGAAGCTCAGGTAAACGCCATTGAAATTAGCCCACATCAACCTGGCAAAGCTTATATTGCGGTGACGGGTTACAAACTGAACGATTTTAAACCCTACATATACGTCACAAAAAATTACGGAAAACGCTGGAAGCGCATAGATAAAGGTTTACCTGAAGAGGCCTTTGTAAGGGTAGTACGAGAAGACAGCGAGAGAGAAGGGCTACTGTTTGCGGGAACGGAAAGCGGTATGTTTGTTAGTTTTGATGACGGTAGCCATTGGCAGTCGCTTAAACTCAACTTACCACCTGTGCCTATCACTGATATCAAAGTGAAAGACAATGACGTGGTTATTGCAACTCAAGGCCGTGGTTTTTATATTTTGGATAACATCGAGCCAATACGAGACGCAAATAGCCAGTTTATTAATAAATCACTTCACGTTTATTCTCCCGTTGACGGTTCTCGCGCTCAGCGTGGCGGTATGGGAAGTGATATTCCACAAGCTAAAAACCCACCACGAGGTGTGCTATTTCGTTATTACTTGAATGAAGATTTAGCACTAGATGAAGCGCTAATCATAGATATTAAGAATAGCGATGGAAAAGTTGTTCGCCAAATATCATCATCTGCAAGTGAGTTTGAAGCGTGCGCAATTGGTAACCAAGATGCTAGATCACCAGTAAGATTTAGCCACCCTTCAACGAAAAAAGGCTATAATCAATGGCAGTGGAATATGCGCAGAGCGCCACTGAATTGCATTAACAATGTTAGGTTGTTCGGCGGCTGGGAAGGAGCTCGAGTCATGCCCGGCGACTACTCAGCGACTCTGCGGGTGGGCGATTATTCCGAAACAACCAATTTCAAGGTATTGGCTGACCCAAGAGAAGAAGCGGATCAGGCTTTATTAGCAGATGTTGATAAGCACATTGAAGCTACAGCTGCTCTGTTTAACGAAATGATGTCCCACTTACAAAAAGCTCGAAATGTACGTAAGCGTCTAACTGAACTAAAAGCTATGGATACGACGTTGAGTGAATCAAATCAAGGAACTATCGATAGTATTTTAAATGAAATTAGTCTGTGGGAAGCGCTTATTATCCAGCCTAAGCACACCACTTTTGAAGATGATATTAATTGGCCAAACATGCTTGATCGCCAAGTACAGTTTTTGATGGGGAATTTTGATCAGACGGGAGCACCTGTTCAAGCGGGCGCTGTTCAACGTCTTAACGATTTAGATACTCAATGGAAAGGCTATCAAATACAGTTGGAAGCCTTATTCAAAGATAAGATAGATCCATTGAATCAATCACTAACTAACAACGGCTTGCGCCACCTTGATACTCTTTAAATACTGAGTTAAATAATCAAGTGTAATGGCAATTTTGCCATTACACTTGATGCTAAAATCGATAATGAAAAGTTGTGATTTAAATAGTAAATAGGCCTCAGGCTAGGTTTTGTTTGTTATTATCAATAACAACCGTAGACGATATTTTATCGTGAATAGCCTGTCGATTTGGGTCCCAAAATATTTGTAAGAAGCCAAGTAACCCTGTAGCGATCCCTGCGCCATAACCGCCATAGCGGCCAAAACTATCCCATAAGGATATAGGGGTGCCGTCTAGTTGTAGAACTCTAATCTTAAATAATTTTTTCCCGAGGGTTTGACCTTTCCATATTGAGGTTAAAACAGTGAAATAAAAGGCTGCCCAACCAAACCCTAATCCTAAATCATTAATTAAACTTTTGATGTATTCGAGTACAGAATAAATAGGGCGTTTTTCTTGTGCAGAGGCTTTAACTTTCGCTAATTCGATAGCACTTTGAGTTAATTCATTTAACTCACTTGGTGAAAATTCCGACATTTTTTCAATGTCAAAATCATCTTGTATAGGCGCGTTTACATAATCTGGATTAGAGGTATTAAATTTATCGAAGTAGCGAGGTAACAAATCGATTAGCAGCACGCAAAGAGTAATGACACCAATGACGCGAATTATCTTTCTTTGTCTATGTTTCTTTTTGTTCGCATTGTTGGCTAATAATTTGTGGTTGCCCATTCTATACAAGGTGATTGCTATTGCTATGGCAAGTAACTCTCCTGGCGCTTCACTCAGAAGAGCAACAGCAAAACAGTCTACTAAAAGTGCAAAAAATCGTTTGCTAGGAGTAGCTAGTGGAGAGCCAAACAAGGAGGTGTCAAGTTCAAAGGCAAAAGGCGTT
The DNA here is from genome assembly GCF_017368475.1 of Alteromonas sp. 5E99-2. Lineage (GTDB taxonomy): Bacteria > Pseudomonadota > Gammaproteobacteria > Enterobacterales > Alteromonadaceae > Alteromonas_F. Next base: position 88,911 of record NZ_JAFNJE010000010.1, on the reverse strand, counting down.
AACGTTTCTCTGGTTTCTCTGCGAGACAAGGTATTGTTGTCGTTAGACGGAGATGTATTGTTCTCTTCCATTAATATAACCCGCGATCATTTTATAGACGATAGATTTAAGCTACAAAAACAATACCATTTAGCATCACTTAGTGAAAATAGTTTCATAGCGTTCAAGGTTAAAGTAACCGCAAATGAATAAGATTACGGGGTGTTGTTATTCGTTTTTGGAATGTGCTAGTTTGGGGCCTCTCGCGACAATTTTACTTAAAGGAAGGTACTCATGACAATATTGCGCAAGTTAACACTAGGAACATTACTTTTTACCGCGATATCGGCGAATGCTGCGTCTGTTTGGAAAGTAAGTAAAGGAGATAGTGCTTTATATATAGGGGGTACCATTCATATTTTAAGGCAAGAGAACTTTCCTCTTCCTGCAGAATATGAAACGGCATATGCCAAAGCCGATGAACTGTATTTTGAAACTGATATTGCGGCAACCAAATTGCCGTCATTTCAACAAAAAATGATGAGTAAAATAGTACTCACCGATGGCACTACATTAGAAAGTTACTTAACACCAGAAACCTTTTCTGCGCTCAAAAAACATATGGATTCCCGTGGGCTTCCTATTGCTAACTTTCAGCCTTTGAAACCTGCGGCGGTAGCATTAACGTTATCGGTGTTGGAATATCAAGCGAATGGTTTTTTACAAGAAGGCGTTGATGCGTTTTACGCATCAAAAGCGACCGCTGATAACAAGCCTCAAAAATGGTTAGAGTCGGTAGACGAACAACTTAATTTTATTGCCAATATGGGTGAAGGAGATGAAGAGAACCTAATTAAGTACACATTGGAGGATCTAGGTAATATGTCGTCTCAACTGGAGCAATTGTTAACGGTTTGGAAAAGCGGCGACATGAAAACTTTGAATACGCTTATGATCAAAGAAATGCAAATTAAAGCGCCTGATTTATACAATGACTTATTAAAAGAAAGAAATAATAATTGGATGCCCAAAATCGTTCAAATGTTTGACGACAATGATACTGAGTTTGTATTGGTTGGAGCCGCGCATTTGGCGGGTGAAGATAGTGTGCTTAACAAACTGAAAGAGCAAGGATTTAGTGTTGAACAACTCTAGCCGTAGCTGAAAATTGCAATAAATTTAACGAGTAATCGCAATGGTTACTCGTTTTTCAAACGTTGAAATGTCCTTGAAATTCGTAATAATCTATATCCACGTCACCTCTAAATGAGCCTTTCAGAACGACTGAGAAGGCATATCCGATCAACTTCTGAATTGATATAACTAAGAAGTGGTGCACCGCAACCGTTACCTTCAGATCGGTTTTAAAGCGATTTACGCTGTGTTGGCCATTTTTGACTTAAACCCCTAGGTCTGCAAATAGCCGTTTTGCCAAAACCGATTAAACTCCCTCTGAATTCGTTTTTTTGAGATCGCATGGGCATATTACTCCGTATCTAGAATTATTTACTCTACAAAATAAATTATATTGACAGTTTGATAATTTATACTACATTGTAGTTATTATGGTTTGAAAGAGGAAAGTACTATGCCTTCCAAAGAGAAGTTCTTGGGAGAATTTGAACAATTTATTTTATTGTCAATTTTGAAGTTAAATGACAATGCCTATGGTAGCGCTATTCGTCAGCTTTTATCTGAAACGATTAAGCGAGATGTAACAATTGGTGCTTTATACACCACTTTAGAAAGGTTGGAAAAAAAAGGGTTGCTCACTAGCAAAATGGGCAAGGCTACACCCGAGCGCGGAGGTCGAGCCAAAAAGTACTTTATGCTAACCGCAAAAGGTCAAGATGCCCTAGTTAGAAGCAAACAGGCGTTGACGGCTATGTGGCAGGGTATAAGTTTAATGATAAATCCAAAGGCGGTAAATGTATGAAATTATCGATGGGATCAGAACAAATTTGCCCGCCTAAATTAGCTGAAAAATTTGTTAAATGGAGTGTGCCCAATGAGCTTGAAGAACCATTGTTGGGTGATTTAGCAGAAGAATATTTGGAGTTGTTGTCTACTCATCCCCAGAAGGCTAATTTTTGGTATACCCGTCAAGCATTGTACACGGGATTACAGTTTCTAACCCAAACAAAGAGTGAATTAATTATGTTTATATTTGGAATATTGGTGTTTTTTGGTGTTGTTGTGTTATCTATGTGGGGGGCAGGAAGTATAGGTATTTTTTCAAATATCCCCTCGCTTCTGATTGTTATTCCTCCTGCTGTTTTAATTACTATGGCGGCGAGTACTAAGCAAACACGCAAAGATGCCATTCAATTACTTTTTAATGAGCAAATTCCAGTAGAAAAGGTAAACATGCTACAAGCTAAACAGGTTTATACCACACTAGGAAATATGAGTATGTTGATGGGGTGGATAGGCATTGTGATAGGAGCAATCGGTATGTCGAACAATATTACCGTAGAAGGTTTTTCACACGTTTTTGGCCCTAGCTTAGCCGTGTGCTTGTTAACGCTCTATTATGGTTTAGTCATTAAAGGACTGTGTTATGCAGCTGAAGCCAAAATTCAAGCTAAGATTTTAGCACCTTGAATAGTCACTAAAACGCACTATGCCGCAGTAGGAACAGTAAGCTTAAATACAATACGCAGAGAATGATTACATTGTTTCGTGATAACTCTGCGTGTTTTTCAACCTAGAATTGCACTCTTTATAAATTTTCTCCAATAAAGTATCACCTTTCGATTAGATAAGTCTAACGTTTCAATAAATTTACACTTTATTCAGCTTTAGTTCATCTAAGGCTTGATCTTCGTCAAATTTTTGGCGTAAAGTGTCAAGGCTTTATCTTTGAATCAGTAAGTTTATAAATAGAAAGAAAATTTTTCTGGTTTAAAAAAATACAAAAATAAAAGCAATTGGGATTCACAATAATAATAGTCTAGGAAATATAAAAAAATGAAGCGTAAAACGATAGTTAATAGCGTTATGCTTGCTTGTATGGGTCTTAGCGGTGTAACGGCAGCGCAAGATTATCTAGTTAATGTAGATACAAGTAAGTTAAAGGCAGTTGGCCCAGCGCCAGTTGTTCCATCAGCGAGTAATGTTTATATCATTCAGTTAAAAGGTGCGACGGGTATTGCTAAGGCATCTGAGCTTGGTGAGCTTACGCCAAGTAATCAGTTAGTTGCCAAGAACGGCAATAACTACAATGCTAAAACTCCAGCTTTAACTGCTTATATTCAAAGTATGCAAGAAGCTCAAGATGAAGTTGCATCGGAAATAGGCGTTAATGATATTTTATACAAATACACTCACACCTTTAATGGGTTTTCTGCAAAGCTAACTGACTCACAATTAGATGCAGTGCGTTCTCATCCTGAAGTGTCTGCAGTTTATAAAGACGAGTTACAAAAACCTCAAACTGCTAATACACCCGCTTTCTTAGGCTTAACAGGGCCGAATGGTCAGCATACGTTAGGCTTAAAAGGGGAAGATGTCATTATTGGTGTGCTCGATTCTGGTATTTGGCCAGAAAACCCTGCATTCAGTGAAGATTCAAGTGTTGCAGAGCTTGCTTATGGACCTGCGCCAGAAAGCTGGGCCGGAGAGTGTAATGTAGGCTCTGTGGGTTCATTCGTGAATGAGAGCGGGGTAGAAGTTTACAACGATGAAACTGCGCCAGTAGATGAATTTGAGTGTAATAATAAATTGATAGGTGCTCGGTATTTCGGTAGCGCTTTCTCAAGCTCGTTAGAAATTCAATTTGGACTAGGTGAATTTGCATCACCTCGCGATGCCGACGGTCACGGAAGCCATACAACATCTACAGCAGGTGGTAATGAAGGGATTACCGCTGTGTTAAGCGGTACTGAAGTCGGCACTATTTCTGGTATTGCGCCAAGAGCTAGGCTTGCTACTTATAAAGTGTGCTGGAACGCAGATTACGTTAATCCAGATGGCGACGATGAAGCTGGGTGCTTCTTTGGCGACAGCATGGCTGCGATTGATCAGGCCGTTGTCGATGGCGTAGATGTTTTAAACTATTCAATTGGTAACAGCCAAGCAATTAACTCTCCTGTTTATAATGCGTCTTTAGCTGCAGCTGAAGCTGGCGTATTGTTTGCTGGATCAGCGGGTAACAGCGGTCCTACTGCTGATACTGTTTCTAATATTGCCCCTTGGATTGCCACTGTTGCGGCATCTACTTATGATGGTGAGTCGGTACTTATTGGTAGCGAACTTGAAGTTAGTGCAGGTGATTTACCTACCTCTGGGTTGTTTTCTATTCCAGGTGCAATTACCACTGATATTCCTGAAGCAGGTTTTTCTGGTGATCTTGGGTTGGCAGAGCCTTTAGAAGCGTGTGACCCTCTTACTTCTGACTTGACTGGGCAAATTGCATTGATTGCTCGTGGAACTTGTGCATTTTCAACTAAGATTTTAAATGCTCAGGCGGCAGGTGCAGTTGGAGTTGTGGTTTATTCAGACGATAGACCTGCTATTGCAATGGGGGGCGATGCTACTGGTATCACGGTTCCAGGTGTGATGGTTGGAAACTCTGATGGACTAGAGTTGGTATCAACGCTTTCTGAAGTATCTACCCTAGTGAATATGACTACAGATGGCATCTCTATGCCAACGACTGAAGTTGGTAACATAATGGCTAACTTTTCGTCTCGTGGTGTGAATACGCAAACAGGTGACATTCTGAAACCAGATATCACGGCTCCAGGTGTGCGTATCTTGGCGGGTAATACGCCAGATCAACTTGATACTGGTACCCATACTGATGGAGAGCTGTTCCAATATTTACAAGGTACGTCAATGTCTAGCCCGCATATTGCAGGTATGGCTGCATTACTTGTTGGACAACATCCTAACTGGTCTCCAGCGGCAATAAAATCTGCATTGATGACAAGTGCACGTCAAGACATTGTAAAAGAAGACGGCTTTACTCAAGCTGACCCATTCGACTTTGGAGCTGGTCATGCTGATCCTGTATCAGCTATGAATCCTGGTTTAGTCTATGAGGCTAACTTTGGTGACTATTTAGGTTTCTTATGTGGTCAAAATGAAGAAAACTTAGTGTTAAGTTTACAAGGTAGTGGTGATGATGCCGCATCTTGTGATGAGCTTTCAGAACGTGGTTTTGCCACTGACGCAAGTCAATTGAATTATCCGTCAATTGCAATTGCTGAACTTGAAGGAACAGAAACCATTTTCCGTACAGTAACTGACGTAAGTGGTGATGGTGGCGTTTATGATGTTATCGTAGAAGCACCTCTAGGTATCGATGTAACGGTAGCAACATTTGATTCTGAAGGAAATGAAACTGATTCAAATCAAGTTGAAGTTGCAGCAGGTGGTACAGCAAGTTATGCACTTACCTTTACTACAACTGAGTCAATTGTTCCTGACGAGTGGGTGTTTGGTTCGGTAACACTGTCTGGTGATGAAGACGTGAGAAGTCCAATTGCTATTCGTCCTTTAGCCAATGTTACTATTGATGTCCCAGAGTCGTTATCACTTCAATTGAACCGTGGTCGTGCAACCTTCTTTGTAGAAACGTCTTATACAGGTAGTTTCGCAATGGAAACGAAAGGATTGACTCCAGCAACTGGTATAGCCGGTACTGAAGTGAATAGAAACGGTGCTGCATTTGATTTTGGAGCTGGTCTTAACACATCAACATTCCTATCTATTCCTGAAGGAACAAGTGTCGCAAGATTTGCGTTGTCAGATGAGTTAGTTGCGGAAGATGGCGCTGATTTAGACCTATATGTTTATAGCTGTGAAGACTTTAGCTGTACACTAGCTGGACAAAGTGCGACGGTTGGAACGTCTAACGAAGATGTTCTTTTGGTTAACCCTGTAGCACGCTTTGACGATGCGGCAGGTGACCTTTATGTACTGTTTGTTCACGCGGCAGATACAGGTGTCGACGCCAGCGGTGACGCAAACGATTCAGTTGACTATATCGTACCAAACTGGATTGTTGAAAGTGCTGACTCTTCCACAGTCGCAACCGCTTCAAGTCTTGCAATTAATGGTAGATTCCAAAATATTAGTTTAAGAACTCGTGGGTTAGACTCTAGTTTGCTTTACATGGGCAGCATCGATTTCATTGATGCCTCAGGTGAATCTCAAGGGACAACTGTGTTGGAAGTTCAACCTTAATTTAATAATAACAATAGGGGCACGGCATTTGTGCCCCAATTAAAATAACAAAGAGAAATAGAATTATGAAATCAATTAAAAAATTATTCACAAGTGCGTCTTTAGCGTTGGCTTTATTATTTTCTGTAAATGCAAATGCAGTTTTAATTACCCAAGATATCGTTGTAGACGGCGACGTGTTTGGTGAAGTCGCTTTTGAAGTTAGTAATAGCGCGCTTAATTCAGGTGCTATTATCGATACTTTTTTTGATGGGCAACCAGCGTTTGCAGGTATATCGTTTTTTGGGGTGGATACAGATGCATTGTTTAGCTTTGATGCTGTTCTAGATACAAGTAATATTAGTGCAGGTTTAGAGTTTTTATCATTTGATTCATTGAATGGCTCTTTGATTTTCCAGCTTGTTGTTGATACGTTTTCTGGTTCTGGCTTTTTGGATGTATTTGATGCAAATAATGATTTAATCTTCTTTAGTAGCGATGTCACTTTAGGCAGCGTAAATGTTAGCGAGCCAGGAATGGCCGTTTTATTGGTAATGTTACTTGCTGGTGTTTTCGCAGCTCGCAGAAAATAATCCTTTCATAAAAATACATGTGAAAAATGTATGACCTTAACCCCGTGTAACTTCGGTTATGCGGGGTTTTTTGTATCTTACTTAATTACTTTCTTTCTTTCTTCTTTCCTTCCCTTCCCTTAGCTTTGCGAGGGCTGTATTGTACTGATTGAGCCGATAAGATTGGCTAATTAATTAAAATTCAATTTATATACGATTGCACAACTAATATTGGGCGGTTTTGCGAGGAATATAATGAAACAACCTATATCATCAAATTTAATTAAAGCAGGTATTACAACTACGGCGTTAGTCATTACGTTGTCAGCATGCAGTAATGAAAAAAGTACAGAAGATGTAAGTCAAAGTGAGGCGGATAACAAAATTAGTACGCCTGCTACGAAAATGGTTAGTGAAGAAAAATCTGAAGTTACACGCATTGTTACTGACCAAGTGGCTGAACTTACATCTGAATCTGATGCCATTATTGAAAAAGTGGCAGGGCAGGTAGACGATTTAAAAAATGACTTTTCTAATCAAGTGGAAGTACCTGAACCAGTAACAGAAGTTACACAAACCGTGGGTGAAAAAGTAGAAAGTGCTAGTGAAAAAACCGTTGAAATAACGGAATCGGTAAACACTGTAATAGAACAACAGTCTGAAGTTAGTAACAGCGCTTCTGAACCAACCTTGAAAGACAGTGTGGAAAACGAGATAGTTGATAACTCTACAGTAGATGAATTAGCCGCAGACGTGGTTATTGAGCCTAAGGTTGAAATATTTTCTCCTCGAAGTGGTAGTTGGACAAAAAAATCAAAAAAAATTCAAGGGCAGTGGCGTATTGAAAAACGAGATGGAGACGCCTATTTAATCTTAGGTGATGACTTTAAAACGAGTAAAGCTCCTGATTTAAAATTTGTTTTAAGTAACCAGACAGTCAGTGATGTGGCAAATAAAAATGCTATGCAAAATGCACTATTTGTAGCTGATTTGAAATCGCCAAAAGGTGCTCAAGAATATAAACTTCCCGAAAATTTCAGCGACTATACAACGTTATTACTGCACTGTGAAAAATACACTAAGTTATGGGGCGCAGCGAATATCCAGTAGTTAACATTAATCTCAGTATAAATAGCGGTGCAATTTTTTGTGCTGCTGTAATTTTATAATTTTGCCATTATGGTACTTAGTTGAAAATGACAAATACTGCTTTATCCCGTTGGCTGCTAAATAAGGAATGACAAAAATATTGAATGGGATAAAAAGCACGAGTTCTAATGAGGTTAACGAATCCGACTTTATTGCGTAAAGGAAGAATGTAATAGAGATAGCGCTTAAGAAAAGTAAAAAAGTAACTCTGAATATATTCATAATAAGCCTGCATATAATGAGAAAAATTGTTTCTTCTCTGAATTTATAGACTTATCTTATACCTACTAGTTCAATGAAACCTTCTGCTAGTCTTCTTTCTTTAAGTGTTTGTTTTTTATATATTTTAAATTTATTTAAAGAAGCGAAGAAAGAATGTAACTTCGCTTCTTTAGATACTTCTGGTTACTAATCTGGAACTTTTCTCAATACAGGGTCCGGACTTATGTAAGGTTTTGTTAGATCGCTTTCTTTTACAACAACGAGTTGAAACGATATTTCATCGAAGTTTAATTTTGTATCGGTCATTATCAAAGTTTTTCTATTTGATGATGTGGTAATAACTAAGTCTTTTGCATGCTTGTGCTTATCGATAATGGGAGATGCGAAAATAAAGTCATTGCAGTTATCTACTAATGTGTAGCAAATAGCTGAATGTAGTGCAGTGATGTCTGCATTTCCATTACATGCGTCGCCTTTGTCATTGATGTAAGTGAAAATAGGGTTTCCTCCTATTAACTCTACGACTACTCGAATATGAACTTGAGGAGGTAAAACTTGAGTTGGCATTGATTTTTTAGGCATATATTTCCCTTTTAAAACTCATTAAAAAATTGGTTCAGCTACAATTCCCATAGTGCGTAATATAGCGATTTCATTTGATACTCGTTTGAGTTGGTTCGTACACTGGTGAGCTTGAACATAATGTATCAAATAATCAAAACTATTACTTTTTGCGACTAAAGGGGTTAAATAAGCTATCGCTTCTTCACATTTGCCTTGAGCGTTCAAAGTGTTATTTGAATAGGCTTCTTGGCTCGCCGTTAATAAGAGTAGTTGGGAATATGCTAATCTGTAAAGTCCAGACCAATTAATTTTATTATTTTTATTAATAGTAGTTTGAGATTTTTGTATAAACAGCATACTCAAATCCCATTTATTGTTACTTTGGTAGAACTCTATAATTTCATTAATAAGCAAGGGAGGAATAGCGTTACTCTGGTTGATAAAATCAATACCTTGCTCGGTTTCAGTTCTTGCCCGAGAGAGCTGTTGAGTTTGATTTTCTGATAGAAATTGAATTATGTTGAATAGAAGAATTTGAATACGCATTTTATGCTGTTGCCAAACCACATTGTCAGGGTCTTGCCCTAGCGCGTTATTAAAATAGGCTTTTGCTTTTTCTATATTTTCATATGCTTGAATATAGTTATTAGTTGTATAAAGTATTCTTGCTTGGTGCCAGTGAGCATATCCTAGTGATATTATTATATTCACGTCATTACTGTTGAAGGCTAGAACTGCATCTAATTCGATTTGATTTTGTTTGTGAATTTCCAGTGTCTTTGCTAGGTTTCCAAGGTGCTTTTGGCTATCTGCTATCCATGTGAGAAAGTCAGTTTTTACTAGCTGTAAGTGTGTATTATTCGGCCTTTTAGTTTGTACTTTTGTAGTTATCTCAAGTGCTAATTCAAAAGATTGTAATGCGTAAACATAATCTTGACGAGAAGCCGCTACTGAGCCCAAAGCTGAATGGGAGTATGCTACTTCCATTTGTACATCAAGGTCGTTAGGTGCAAGTTCAAGCATGGCTTGGCTGAGGAGCAAGTACTCTTCGAAGGCCGTTTGAGCTTCAACTGACTGTCCGCTATCAAATGCAAGTTGCCCTCTCCAAAATGCATTAAGGCCTTTTAACTGCAATAACTCTAGGTTACTTTTATCCTCCACAAGTAGTGTATTTAAAATGGACTCCGCAGATAAAAATGCCTGCTCGGCTTCGTTATTTGTACCACGAGAATAAGCAACCTCTCCCATGGCTTGCAACGTCTGAGCATGTTGAAACTGAGACCGTTGTGTTATTTTGTTATCGGTAAAGGAAAAAAGGGTGTTATTGGGCTGAGATTCTTGCGTGCTAAAATACTCTAACGCTTTATTACTTATCCCATCAAGCAAGTCCATGCGCTGTACACTACGCAATTTGTCAGCAAATTCCCCAACCATAAAGCCTAATAAGTTTTCTGCTTCCAGTCGTTTTTCTTGTGCCAATTGTTCAGATTGCTGGCCCTTGTAGCTCATGAAAGCGGAAGTAAACGTCAGTAAACAAAGTAGGGTAACTACGCCTTGTCTGGTCCAGCGCCTGAATTTTGCTCGCTTTTGAGAGAATTTAATAAGTTTAAGTTCGTTTGGATCTAATGTAAGCGCAGCATCGCTTTTGAGGCTGAGTGCTTCAAGTAAGGGCTTACCGCTAGCCAATAAGTAGGCACTATTGTGTTTTTCTTGTACCCAACGTTTTGAGGCTTCTTGCAGCCGGCTTTTGATTATTAAACTCTCACGATGCGCTTTTATCCATTCACTTGCTCTTGGCCAACGTCTTAATAAAGCTTCATGAGTTACACTAAAACAAGGTTCATTGTTTTGTAAGTGAGAGACAAATAATCGGCTATCGATCATTGCTTGTACAAAATCATATTGAGTCGTTTTTGACAATTGCGACCATCGTGCCGCTCGACTAGTGATTGTTTGACCGTCGGAGTTAAGAGTGACGAGTAGGGAGAGTATGTAGCTGAATTCTTGCTGATGACTCTCTGGTAATTGTTGGTGTATTTCTTCGGCTTTTTTCCCTACGGCACCTTCTATGCCACCAAGTGAACGGTAAACGGTAGCCTGTAACTCGTTGTTTTCGCTGCGTTGCAAGTACAACTCTTGAAGCGTATATTGCAGCATAGGCAGTGAATCTGGATTATTACTCGCTTCGGTTGCTAGTATTTCATCTAAATATAAGCCCGTTTTTTCATCTTTTGTCCAAGTTAAGTTGGCTGCACTGGCGGGGAGCCGTATTATTTGAGAAAGGGCTGAATAAGTCGGCGCTGCTAAATCAAAATGTGCGCCGCTTGCTTTGTCCGCCATTAAGCTTTGGTGAGTTACAACTAAAGGATAGAAATCATTACGGCATGCACTAAATACGATAACGCACTCAGCTGTTGCCAATTTTTCAATTAACAATAGTAGGTTCGCTTTTTCCTCTGAACTGAATACAGGCGAGGAAAGCAAAATTTCTAATCTATCTAGAAAAAGAAACAAGTGCACTTTTACAGTGAGTGCCGGATTGAAGGCGTTTTCACAGACGGTTTGAAGATGGGAAATAATTGTATCAGGTTTAGTTTGCAGGTCATTGGCAAGTTTATCAGCACTAAGACCATCGAAGACAGGGATTCCGTCAATGTCCCAGTCTAGTAACGTACCTGCAAGGTCTAATAAAAGTCTTCCATCTGAAATGTCTGCAAAGTCTAAACTCGTATAGCTAACTACTCTAATACCATCATAGCCTTGGCTTGATTGTAGTTTAGGGAGCACTCCGGCGCTGACTATAGACGATTTACCTGTTCCACTTGGCCCCAAAATCAAACAAAACGTGCGCTTACGCCGAACTTGCTTTGATATCTGCCGAAGTAATGTAGCAACTTGTTCGTTACGGCCAAAAAACACATGAGAGTCAGATGCATTAAATGCACTAAGTCCAACAAAAGGTGAGCCCCCAGTCCATTCTGTGCTAGATGCTTCCTCTGTATCTTCCAGTGGAAATGCTACCTCGGCTATCACTCGGTAGCCACGTTTACGAATTGTTTCTATAAAAGACGGGGTTGATGCTTTATCACCCAATGCCTTGCGCAGTTGTGTAATGACTTTGTGAACAGGATTGTCACCGATTTCAGCGTTGCCCCAGCACTCAGCTACTATCTCATCTGAACTTAAAACGTCTCCTTGGCGAAGACACAATAGAATGAGAACGTTCATTGCTTTGGGCTCTATAGTTTTAACTATATCGCCTAAACGCAATGTATTGGTTGCCGGTGTTACTTGCCATTTATCTATATAGAATGGATGTTGAATCAAAAGCACTGTCTTATTGTTAATACGCAGAGTCTGCGAAACGTAAATATGTTATCTAATACACCATATTCATAGCGATAGATAAAGGATTAAACCGTAAAAAATACGGTGTGGTTGTCATAGATCACAGTTGAATATTCCAATCAGTATTAAGTGTACTTAGGCCGACATTACCGCTGACCTTAATTGGTTTCGCCCATTTTCTTTGGCAATATAAAGTTGATTATCGGCCATTTTCACTACATTGGTTAATTTCTGATTAGGGGAGGGAACTGTGGTTGCAGCTCCCATACTAAAGTTAATTTCGAAACCTATCGGTAATCCGCTGATGTTATCTTTATTTAACTTTGCGCTGATTCGTTCAAAAATTGTTGGTAAAACAGTTTCATTCGTATCAGTAATCACCAGCATCCATTCTTCTCCACCATAACGACCAAAATAATCTTGCTTTCTTAGCACTTCTTTACATGCTCGCCCAAAGGCTTTCAAAACATTGTCGCCTACATCATGGCCAAATTCATCGTTAATACGCTTAAAGTAATCAAGGTCAATTATGGCTATTGTTAAAGGTTGTTGGGTTTGTAGGGCCTTGTCATAAGCACGTTGCGAAAATTCAATTACAGCCCGGCGGTTAGGTTGGTTTGTTAGCGGGTCGCTTAATGATATTTTGGCAAAATGCTTGCGCATCTTTACTTGTTTAAACAATGAGAATGCGATAACGATTAAACACAAGGCAAAAGCCAACGAAACAGATATCCAAGTGATATTTTGAGTTTCTTTTCGTTGAATTTTTTTTACGTTAAGCTGATTTTGTAATGTTAGTTCCCTGTTTTGATTTTCTTTAATTTGAGTATCAAACTCAACTCGATAACGGGTGACTAAACGTTTTTGTTGAATTTCGTGAATATCTTCTTGTAGTGATAACGCATCTAAAAAGAGCATGTTAAGGTTATCTATATCGCCTTTTGCATGAGCTAGCTCCGCCTCTAGTAAACGTAACGAAAGCTTCTGAGTAGGCGACTTAAATTGCTTAGCGAGCGTAATTGCTTTGTCTAATTCAAGTTGAGCTCGGTCTAAATTTCCAAGCTGAATATAAGATTTTACTTTCCCTTTGAATGCAGAGTACGAGTGGAAAATATCGTTTTCTTCTATAAAAGCAGGTAAAGTCTCATTAAATAAGGCTAACGCCAATACCCACTCTTCCTTTTGAAGTGCAATTTCACCTAATTCTTGCTTGCTCCAAACAATTCCTATTGCATCATCGATTTCCTCACTTATTGTCATAGATTGTTGGAAATAATGCGTTGCGGTGTCAGGCTGTTTATTAGCTGAATAGGCTCTTCCAATATTAAAAAGCACCACAGACTGATTAAATTTATTACCTCTTTCTTTGTAGAGCCCAAGAGCTTCTTCAAAATATTCAAGTGCTTTTGTTATTTCACCAACTTCGGTGTGAACTTCCCCAAGTGCAGATAAAATTCCGGGTACGGCAATATTTTTTCTACTTCCTTCAACTGCAATAAACAAAGAGTAAGCCCGTTTAAAATACTCAATGGCTAGAGGTAGTTCATTGTTGTCAAAGTAACTGTAACCAATAGCTTTGTATATGTAGCCCAAGGTTTCAAATTCACTCCCATTCTCTTTTTCGATTATTCGGGCATATCTTAATAATTCAGATCGACTTTCCTCCAATTTATCTAAGAACCCTCGAGTCGAATAAAATTTCAATTCAGCTCTAACAACACGAGATTTCTCAATAGCGGTTAATTCATCATAACGAACCTGCTTTATTTCATTGACTAATGCTATTGCCTCGTTGATGAGTTCAAGATGTAGCATCAATTCAATTTTGAGTATTTTTGATGTAATTAGAGCCTGTCGCCACTGCTTACTTTGGCTTAACGTGATTAGAGAATTCAGTGACTCTATTTTTTGCTGATGAGTAAGGTCAGTCTCAGTTTCTAGCGCATTAACTTTATCGATTACTTGGCGTTCAGTATAGGTGTCTTTACTATACGATTTGGAACAAAAAAAAAGTGAAAATAGCAGGAATAGCAAGGCCAGCACCAGTTTTGACGCTGGTGAAATAGGGTGTTGAACATAACATTGAGGCAAGTTTTTCTGCCTTAGTGCTTCCATGATAATGATAACGCTCTGTTACTTAAAAGAAAGAGTTGGATTTGTGTATGACAATTCTAGTCTGTCATTAAAGTTTTGCATGTTTTTGATACAAATAATAGTAACTCACATTTTCTAATTTTGGAGGTCATACTCCTGAAAGCTGAATTATTTGCCTTGAAGTATTAAGATATAAAATAACAGATAGGCCCACTAGTTTAGTGCTCTCCCGTTTTAAGCGTACCTCAATGGCTGTAACTGACCGTTAAGTTTGCATATTGTTAATAAACCAGAAGCGTTAAATTGGTAATGTCATCAATTTGAACGTGTTATATTAGATAAAGTTAACAGACTTTGAGTTGTCAGAGAAATACATTGTCAGAAGATAAAAACCAGATACAGACAGATGAAAAAATACAAGCTAATACCCGTCAGGACAATGCAGAATACGTAGGTCCTCAAGCGAAAAAAATTACGGCTGCTAACCAATGGGTGATGATAGGATTTCGGATATTTAAGAGAGATGCTGGAGCCTGGGTTATAACTGCGTTGTTGTGGCTTGTGATTTCAATTGGGTTACAACTCGTGCCTTTGTTGGGTTTTATTGCTGCTACGTTACTTTTTTATGTTTGGCAGGGCGGGATCATGAAGGGATGCCAAGCGGTTTACGAAGGTAAGCCATTTGATGTTCATTATTTGTTTGCGGCTTTTAAGGATAATTTAAAACCGCTAATACAACTTTCACTTTTATATGCTGTGATAAGTTCTTTAGTGATGTTTGCATTTTTGGGTGATACATACACAGAAATAGTGAACGGAGATGAAGCTCTATCTAACCCCAACCTTGTTGTAACTCAACTTTTATTAGGGATGTGCTTCGCTCTATTGCTGTTAACGCCATTGTTTATGGCAGTGTGGTTTGCTCCGGCCTTAATTGTTTTTCACAATATGCCGGTACTCACTGCTATGAAAGAGAGCTTTGTAGGCTGCTTTAAAAATACATTGCCTTTTTTACTTTTTGGATTTTGGCTTGTTGCCTTATATCTAATTGTAATGCTGAGCTTTGGTTTAGCCGTTTTTGTGGCGATACCTATTACTTTTGCGTCTAGTTACGCAGCGTACAGAGAGATATTTTTAGCCGAGGTGGATGAGTAAGAAAACGAGCAAGTGGATCTGTTCCACTTGCTGTTATTCTAATTTTTATAAGTTATTGTTCATTGATTTCACCCAAATGCTTCGTTAAGAAAAGGTCTAATTCTTTAAAAAACAATGAACGGTTGCCTTGAATTGAAAGATGGTGATCACCTTGTTCAAGCTCAACGTATTTGAAGTCTTTGTTGCTGCTTTTTAATTTTTTAGCAAAACGTCTAGATTGCCTAACTTTTACGGCAATATCGTCGCTACCATGCATGATAAGTAACGGTGTGATTATTTTGTCTACTCCATTAATAGGAGAGCGGGATTTTACATCACTGCTTTTTTCACCAATTTGCACATCGGCTATTTTCTCTCCACCTACCCAACGACTTTCCGCTTTTTTCAATAAATTTAAATCGCTTACTCCTGCAAAACTGACTGCGCATGTATATAAATCGGGTGTTTTTACTGTTGCCATCATAGCGGCATAACCGCCATAGGAAGCGCCGAAAATACAAATACGGTTTTTATCTGCAATACCCTCGTCAAATAAATACTGTAAACCATCCGTGAGGTCATCTTGCATTTCTAAACCCCAACGTCCGTATTGTGCTGAAGAAAATTCGTATCCAAAACCACTTGAACCTCTAAAGTTGGGGCGTAAGACCGCATAACCTTTATTCACCATATAGGATACCCATGAATCAAATCCACGATAATCTCTTACACCGGGGCCACCATGAGGGTGAATTACCGTCGGGTAGGGAGCGGAACCTTTTGAGGGTAAAGTGAGATAGGCTTCAATTTCTAATCCATCTCTTGTTCTGTATGTGATTTTTTTATGCTTTGGTAAATCGAGCTTTTCAGCTTCTGGATAGGTAGCTAATAGACCCTGCAACTGATTTTTTTGTCTGTCACCAAGGTAATAAAATGGAGGTGAGTTGTCTGACTGACTTTTCATAATGTACATTTGTTCGTCGTCGCTAAAACTCACCAGAGAATTGTAGTGTTCAGGTATGGATTTTTCGAGTTTACGATGGAATTCATAGTGCGTGTTATCGAAGTAAAAGCGCGCAAACGGTGAGTGTGAATCTCTTATCCCTATGACGTCGTTAGTAGCTTTCGATACAATAAGAGAACCGGAAACGTCGTATTTTTCATGTTTGAGTAACAGGGTGGATTTGCGCGTTGTCATATCCATTTTATACAAGGCGTTGAAATTGCCATCGTACTTGGTGTAGTACAACTCGTTAGGGTTTGCGTCGAACCCTAGAACCCTAATGGGCTTGTCTGTTAAGTTATTGTATTCAAACAAACGTGTGAAACGTTCATCTTCATTATCGCGGTACCAATAGACAATTTTTTCATTGTCGTAGTCTCTAGCATAACCCACTCTTACTTTTGCTTGTCGGTCTGCTATCCAGTGCCTGATTTTTGTACGTTCTTTAACAACCCGTATTTGTTTACCTGTTTTAATATTCACACGGTACACATCAGGACGTTGGGGCCAATCTAAATCAGCCTGCATGAGTATATATTTCGGGTTATCAGGTAACCAATGTACAACTTCATCTCGAAATTGAGGTGAGTAATCTGGGTTCGAGGTTCGGAACATTTCTACTTTTTTTATCTTTTTAGCGGTCGTGTCAATTGAGTACAATCGACTTTGGTAAAAGCGATGCCCATTCGGCCGTTTAGATTCGTATCGAACACTAACCATTAATATTTCTTCGGTTTTCCAATGAACCCAGTTAATTTTCACTCGTTTATTGTCTGAGTTTAATAACGCACGCATTTTTTGAGTTTTTAGGTTAAAAACTTTCAAAATAGCAGCTTCATGGGCAACACTGTTTTCAACAAATGCAATTTGTGTTGCCTTTGGTGATAACTCTATATCTTGATTAGCAGGTAGTCTGCTAAATGGGGAGTAATCTGCTTCAGAGCCGAAAACGGCACTAGCAAAAAAAAATAAAACTGAGGTTAAGAAAATATGCTTGAGCATAATACGTCCTTGTAAAACGGCTTGTTACTACGTTATTAGGTTACAGTATCCGAAGTTACTTATGCCTTCAAATCGAACATATACTAGGAGACAAAGCCTCTAGGTAAATCGTTCTTGTAAATAGTGAATAATGTCAGAAGACTCATATAACCATTCAACATTACCTTCTTTTTCAATACGAAGACAGGGGGTTTTAACTCTGCCTCCACCCTCAAGTAGTTCAGCCCTGTATGCAGAACCTTCTGCAACACTTCGTGTTTCAATGGGTAGATTTAACTTATACATAGCCCTGCGTGTTTTAATACAGAAGGGACATGCGAAAAATTGATAAAGAGATAATGACGAGAGTTCATTGTTTATTTGTTGTTGCTCTTCCTGTGGGCGCTTTAGCTTAGTTCCTCGGGTAACATAATCAATACATGCAATAACAAAACCTAATAGGTTTCGTATTAGTTTAACGAATAATTTCATACTGGGTACTCACTCAAGCTTCACGTCAAAAAATAGGACGAATCGATAGGCTATTTTAAACCTAAAGTGAACGATATTTAAGGGGAAATAGGGTGAAATTGTTAACAATATTATCAAGCGTATTTTTTAGTAGTAATTATCCATCAAATTCAATGCTATACGCCTGATTTTTATATCTGTATCTTTGTTGTCAGCAATTGATTCAATGACTTGCTGTAAATTTGAATCAGACTCCCATCCGCTTCTGTTTTCTTCGTTAGTCGTGTCTTTTTCAAGGACAGAAGCAATAACAGTTAAGCCAAACTCTTTGCTTTGATCTGAGTAACTATAAGCTGCATTCAGTACATCGCGATAGATATGTGAAGGGGAGGGCGCAATCGCTGCTTTTGCTAGAAGTGCGTTACCTGTAATATGAGGCGAATGATCACCATGGATAATTTCCGTCAACCCAGACATCAGATTTAGCTTGTTATTTTTCCCTTGGGCTTGCTGAGTTAAATTGATGGCTCTGATGAGTATTTCAGAATCAGTTTCTTCATTTAATATACGTGTAAAACTTGCTAAGTCAGCATTGTCTTGCTTGATGATGTTTGTCATCAATTCTAATGCAACGAGCTTTTCGTGCTTATTATTGGAATCAAACAACGCATTGGCTAAATATTCTTGTTGCTCATGGGATAAGTTAATTTTTATTTTTTCGGCTACTAAGCTTCTTTGGATATTGTCGATATCGTCATCATTTTCGAAACCTAAACTGATTAAAATAGCCAGTTTTTCCGGTGAATGCATTAGATTTTCGATAATAATTAAAGGGGTGTTTCCGATGTATTCAAGTTGTTTAGAAGTAAGGGGAGTTCCTAGGTGCAAAGCGTTTAATACATCTTCACAGGCTTCAATACAGTTGTTTTTTTGTGTTTGATTTAATGAACTTTTTTCTTGTTTTATAGACTCTTTATTTGCATTAGCTATGTCTGTTGTTTCGCTATTTGATGATGGAATTGAGCGGCTTTGTTCGACGTTATCGCTCGCTAAGTTATCTGTATTAATCGCGGTATCTTGAGAATTAACCACAAACAAAACAAAGACTATGACAGCAAGAAATAAGACGAAGACTATTTTCATTTCACTACCTTTTATATCTTAAAAGAAGAGGCCATTAGGCCTCTTCTTGACTGACTTACGGACTTTTTTACTTAGTTGTTATCATGAGTGTTGTTCAAGCGGTAGAATGTAATTACATCGCCATCACTGTCATCTCCACGATTATTTTGAGTGTATGCACCTAATTTAAAGTACATCCACTCGTCGTCTCTGTCGTAACCGCTACCTAATTCGTTTAAATCAATGGTTGTTCTACCAATTTCTTGGCCATCTTGATCGCCTCGATAAATAGTTACTATGATGTCCTCATCAATGTTTTCTATTTTATATGAGAATAATTCATCAAGTGCGATACCGTTTGAACTATCATCACAACTTTGCCCGTCACCGACTAATGGGAACTCAACGTCGCTTACGTTGCTATTTCGTATTTCACTCTGTGCGTAAATACAACCACGTGTAGCATTAGGCTCTTTTCGATAATATAACCGAACTGGCTCATCATCATCGGCGTGAATTTGGCCAATTATTGTTCTTCCAACATGCACACCGGTACCTGTGGTCGTTACCCTGTTTACTCTGAGCGTAGCGGTAAGTACGCCGTTTCTTCCTCCTGGTTGAGTGGGGGTATTATCTTGAGCATCGGTTGTACCTGAGCCTAAATCTAGATTGGTTGGTTGGTAACCCAATACCCAGTTGTTTTCGTTCAAGCCGATTGTGCTGATGCCGTCTCTACCAGCACGAAGCATTTCGCGAAGTTCTGAGCGAACAAATGATGTACCTGTACTCGTTCGTGCGCCATCTAGTCGTGTAACAAAGCGCATTCCGCCATCAGTATGAGTAAAGAAAAACTCACGAGATTCATCTGTAATTTCGTCCCAGTCATTTTCGCCAAAACGCTGTGATTCACCATCACTAGCAAAGGCAGGCGTATCGATAACCCAATCCGAAAGATCGAAGTTTTCCCATGGCTCAAGGTTTGGATCTAAATTGAACTCTCCTGAATCTGTGTTTCCGTTATCACCACCGTTGTCACCGCCATTATCGGTGCCGTTGTTATCACCATCAACTTCTATGATGCTCCACTGTTGGTTAACGTTGCTATCGCTTGAATTCCATAAGTAGATAACCTGACGTCTGACTGCGCCATTGTTACCGTCGATTGAAAAGCTGACGCCGCGTTTTTTAATACGTACTGTTCCATTTGGAAGGTCAATCAGTTCCCAGTGTTGATTTATATCATCTACATCACATTGGGCTAATCGAATGGCTTGTCGTATCTCACCACCATCGCCGCCATCCCAGCAAAGGTCGGTGTTTGCTTTGCGGTATTGATAGAAGCTATTGTCAATCTGGCTTTCTACCCAATGTTGATTTTCATTATTTTCGTTGGTGTTCCATAGATACAGTTGAATGCCTTCTTGCGCACCACCAGCCCCATCGATAGAAAAACTAAACCCGTTTTTCTCGAATAAGACAGTTCGGGTAGAGTTATCCGTTACAGAACTGTCATTATCGTTGTCATTGTTATTACCTGAATTGTCGTTATTGCCCGCGTTGCTGCCACTGCGACCTGCTGCGCCATAAACTTCAAACTCAGTAATATTGGTAAAATCGGTACCTGCGCTATTTTCAAAGGTTTTTATACGAACTTGGCGCGCGTCCATATCAGTTACGTTGTATGTTTCAATACCATCAGTAGTACCACTGCTGGTTCCAGAGAAAACGAGTGTCCACGAGCCACTTGTTCCTGCACGAGCACGAATTTCAAATCGATAAGTACGTTCGTCACCGCGACCCCAAGCAATACCTACATCATCAATACGTTGCACTGAGCCAAAATCTACAAAAATATTAGTTGGGTCTCCGTCTAGCTCTGCTGCCCAGCGGGAAGAGAAATCAGTATTTCCATCAACAGCATTTTCGGGAGGGAAGTTGGCCGCAGTGCCACCAAAGTCACCAACACTTTCAATTGGAATTGTTTGTGCAATAGCGAGCCCAGCATTAATACTCAATGCGAGTGTACACAAAGTTATAAGGGGTTTAGTCTTTATCATTTCTACTAGCCTTATTGTGGTTTGCTTTAAGTGGTTACCAATTAACATTATTGGTAAGTGGTTTTTGCTTGGTTATTTTGATTTTTATAGGCTTTATTTAACCAAGCTCAACAAACATAACAACCTTTTAACATTATCGCAACAATAGTTGTGGTTATTCTTTAGTCAAGTTAAGTGGAAATTTTTATAAATAATCAGATGTTTAAACGTGTATTAAAAATAAATGGGTAACTTATTGGTTAACCAATATTTAACTATTTGTTAGCAATGTCTTTTTCTTAGTGAGTGTGGTGACAATCTTGAGACGTTTTAATTGTTCTGAACTTAAGTGCTTCTTCAGAATTTTTCAAAAAAGTAATTTTAGTTTTAAATTGAAATTTTATGACTCACTGTCAATACTCTTTATAAAGGACTTATATTTTTTCAGCCTCTATGAAATTACTCATTTTGTTTTTCCTATGTGCTCACCTTTTTTGTAGAGAGGTGCAATCTACTGAGCAGAAGAAACAACTCACGTTTGTTACTGTCGAAAATGTAGTGAAAATGCCTGAGGTGTACGATAAGGTTCGGCAAGCTTATGATTCATTGAATTATCGAGTTGAGTTAATTGAAATGCCTTCTAAGCGAGCGCTTATAGAGGCGAAGCAAAACCATTTTATTGATGGTGATTTAATCCGAGCATCGGCTGCAGAAAATACACTGCCTGATCACATTAAAATTCCCATACCTATATATGTTGCAAAAATTAAGGCATACGTGACCAATGGCGATATAAACATAACAACATGGGAAGATCTGAACCGATATAATCTAGTGACCGTTCGTGGAATTTTGGCTACAAATACAAAATTAACGGACTTAGGCTTTGATTTTAAACTTGTGTCTAATGCACAACAGGCTCTTGATA
Organism: Alteromonas sp. 5E99-2; assembly: GCF_017368475.1. Lineage (GTDB taxonomy): Bacteria > Pseudomonadota > Gammaproteobacteria > Enterobacterales > Alteromonadaceae > Alteromonas_F. The sequence continues at coordinate 67,137 of NZ_JAFNJE010000010.1, read as the reverse complement.
TGGTGAAAAAGGGTAGGGCAGATATTGCTGTAGTGATTGCTGAGTCTATTGAAGATGATAACAATTTCGCCATGCTATCAGAACAATTCCCTTATTCAGCCGTTATTGATGAAAGGCCTTTCTATCATTTTATTCATAAGAAGCATAAGGCACTTGTACCTGAATTAACTGAAGTCTTTAAATTAGTTTTTGCAGATGTGAAGTTCCAAGAATATGAGGATGAAAAATCCCCCCCTGTGCACTAAATGCTTTAATGTAAATCTAACCCAAGACAAGACCCAAATGGTAGGGTATTGTTTATCGTAAATGTTTTGGAATTTTCTACTTAAACAGGATTCAGGTTACTTACGTTATGCAAGGTTTTTTATGGTCTTCACTTGTTTCTCAATCTCCTATATCAAAGGAGTGGGTGCAAGAAGCATTATCCTATTGTTTAGACCACGTTTACTCTATTTTTCCGCAGTCTCAGTGGGCACATTCTTACCGTACATTAACATTTGATGGGTCTAAGCGATGCTACGGCAGCGTAAGTAACTGTGGAAACATCCATATAAACCCGGCATTTCTTGGCACACATGCGCATTCAAAGCTACTTATTACCTTAATACATGAAATTACTCATCTTGTGGTTGGGTTGCGCCACAAACACAATCAGGTATTTAAAGCTAGGTTCAAGCAGTTAAGTCAAGGTCTACAGTGCTCAGATGAAGAGGCCAAGCAAGTACTGGATAATAACGGGTATAAACATAGATTGATTGCCACAGACATGGAAGGAAAAACAATTGATTTAGGAGGGGTGCTAAGGCGCAGTAAAGCGTATATTAACTACCAATACTCTCCGTTGCGGTATCGAAAAGTCAAAGGGCGTGTTATTCAGTCTTTTCATTATGTTGATTACGTATCGTCTGAATATTAAATGATTCATTAGGTGTTAGCTTCGCTATACTTTAGAAATTCAATCTAGGTGTATAGCGAAGCGGAACTTAATTAAGGGTATCGCCTTCTACGAATTTGCTTATCAAGCCATTGAGCGCCAACCTTCATTAGAGCCATACATTTGCGCAACCAAGGTTTCGCCCATGAATATTCGTAACTAAGCAGCCAAAGACCTGGTATAAAAAACAAGAGAGATGGGCCAGGAACAATCAAAAAGATCACTCCTAGCACCATAAACAATGCCCCTGCAAAGGTAAGCATGACTTTCTTAAATGACGCCATTTTAATAAGCTCTTCGTCTAGAGGTTAATGGCGCAAGTAATAAATAAAATATCCAAGCGAACCAAGAAATGAATATGACGGCAAGTATCCATGCTGCTTTTTCACCACCTTCAGAACGTTTAGACACTAGGATCATCACCACTGGAATAAGCCATATAATCGCGCCAAAGAAAAAGCTAAATAAGAAACATAAAATATCCATAATAAAACCCTCTATTGCATTGAAGTTCAGTAACCTTGTATTTACGTTTGCAAAGTGAATGCCATATAAAAGGTTCTTATAAAACAGAGAGTTATGCTTATTTGGTAATAAGTGAGGATGTTGAAATTGGTTGTTTTGACTAATTGTTGGTGAAAAATGTAATGAAATTAAAATGGTTTTTAATTGCTTTAACAAAAAGCCGCTGATTGCAGCGGCTTTGTGTTTAGTGTGTTTTTATCGCGACATAAGTCTTTGTTGCTGAATTAAAAAGCTATTCAACATTTAACAAAAAGTAGTTCTTTTTACCGCGCTGCAACAACACATATTTCTGTGCAATTAAGTCTTTTTCGGTGATCACATAGTCTTCATTGGCTTTTTGTTTATTCACCGACACCGCATTTTCTTTCAATGCTCTTCGTGCATCACTATTGGATTTCAAAAATTCCGTTTTTGCTGATAACGCGCCAATCATATCAAGTCCTTCGGCAAGGTCAGCTTTGCTGATTGTTGCCATAGGGACACCTTCGAATACGTCTAAAAAGGTTTGTTCGTCCAATTGCTGAAGTTCTTCAGAAGTGGATTTTCCAAACAACATATTTGACGCAGCAATGGCTCTTTCTAGCTCGACTTCGCTGTGTACAAAACAGGTGATTTCTTCTGCTAATTTCTTTTGCAAGGCTCGTTGATGAGGCGCTTCTGCGTGTACTTTAATTAATTCATCAATAGTTGGTTTATCTAGAAATGTGAAAATCTTGATGTATTTTTCTGCATCTTCGTCTGACGTGTTTAACCAAAACTGATAGAACTTATAAACGGATGTTTTACTGGCATCAAGCCAGATGTTTCCACCTTCGGTTTTGCCGAATTTAGAGCCATCAGCTTTTGTGATAAGTGGGCATGTCATGGCAAACGCTTTCGCCTCATCAGGTGCACTCATGCGTCGAACAAGTTCGGTTCCGGTAGTAATATTGCCCCATTGATCCGAGCCACCCATTTGCAATAAGCAATTGTGTTCTTTATAAAGGTGATAAAAATCATAGCCTTGTATAAGCTGATAAGTGAATTCAGTAAAGCTCATACCGTTAGTGTTATCACCACTAATGCGCTTTTTAACCGAGTCCTTTGCCATCATATAGTTAACGGTAATACGCTTACCTACATCACGAGCAAATTCAATAAATGAAAAGGTTTTCATCCAATCATAGTTATTAACTATTAAAGGCGCGTTTTCCGCTTTACTGTCAAAATCAAGGAAGCGAGCTAAGGTGCTCTTGATACCCGCAATATTGTTAGCGAGTGTCTCTTCATTTAATAAATTGCGCTCATCAGATTTACCCGATGGGTCGCCAATCATACCTGTAGCACCACCGACTAAGGCTATAGGGCGATGACCGGATTTTTGCAGATGAACCAATAAAATAATTGGAACAAGGCTACCTATATGCAATGAGTCTGACGTTGGGTCAAATCCGATATAAGCTGTTGTCATTTCTTTTTGCAGCTGTTGTTCGGTGCCTTCGATAATGTCGTGCACCATGCCACGCCATGTGAGCTCTGCAATGAGGTTAGTATTCATATATAAATAAGGGTATTGATAAAAACTGAAGGGATATTAAAAGTTAATGCTAATGATAGCAACGATGTTTTACAACTTATCATCAGGGTGACTAACGTTAATGGGAAAAGATGGTCTAGATGTAAATGGAACGGGTTATAATATTGAAAAGAGTTTGAGCGAGAGATTATGCAAAATGTGCTTTAAGACTGCGTGTGCTTAAGATTAAAAGGCTCAAAAAAAGAGTACATAAGTACTCTTTTTTATTTTATAACACTATCTGTTTATTTACTTTTGCGATAGCATCTTATTGCTAATGCTACTAACATTAAAATAGATATAGGAGCTGGTGCTGGAACTTCAGCGATAAAATCAACGCTGCCATTGCGTACATTAAATATATACCTACCATCAATGTCAGAATTGAAACTATTGTCCACTAACGAGTTCACTCCGCCGTCAAGAAATGCACCATTTATGGCTGAACCAGTAAGCTCGAAAGACGTACCTATATCACCACTTCCGTTTGAAAAACCAACCCTTGCAGATGAGCCTCCTAAACCGTTTTCGTCACCATCACTTGCAGTGCCTGTTTCAAATAGTATTTGCTCATAGTTGAACAAAATATCAAAATCACCTGAGCCAATATCAGAGCGATCTACTAACAGTAGCTGAAACGTATTTGTGTTTGATGAACCTGCTCCACCAAAGAAAGCTACATCAATGTAGTTTACACCGAACGCGTTAAAACCATCAAAACTTCCTTCCCCGTAACTAACGGTTCCTCCATTTCTAGTATCAACATCTGCAAAAAATGGCGCAATTATCGATTGCCCTGTTGATGTTAAATCGAACGGAGAAAATGTACTTAACGAACTCTCAAACGTGATGTTACCGTTATTATTTACAAATAACTGGGAAAAGTTAGAATCAAAAAAGTTTAATGAAAAACCGATATCAACTAATCCAGTTGAACCGTCGTCATTCGCCGCAAGTGAATTACTATTAAAGCCATCGACAATCGCGCTAGCATAGGAATTTGTTGCAACAAGAAAAGGTAGTGTTAAAGCAGCAATTAAGTTTTGTAATTTCATTTATTCGTCCCTGTTAAATTAATTCATGCATAAAAAGCACATTTCGTACCATTATAAAAAGTTTATTATTTTCAATAGCTTAATTTTTTTGTGATTATCTTGTGTAAAAAAAACTGACAGGCATAAACGGAAGGCCTCGCAAAATTTCAATCTTTGAAGGGCAACCATACTCGCCATTAAAGAGTGTCTCTTATGGCTATTGTGGCAGGGTCTTATTTTATATACTTTAATCCATGGAAAATTCTTTCCCATGTGCGGTCAAAATAAAGCTTTTGCCAATCTGAAGACAGTGGTTGTTGACTACCCAACATTGCCATCATCATAGGTGAAAGAATTAGGCTGTTAATGATATACATGACTAGATCGTTAGGATCATTTTCTTGGATATTGCCTTGCGCAATAAGCTTTTCCATTAATTCAACAAGGTAATCGGTAATAGCGCTTGGGGCATCTTGAGCTGATTTACCAAAGACACTAGCCTCGGTAAATGCGATACGTTTATATGCAATCAACTGAGGTTCTAAATTTATCTCAAGAAGCCATCGAAAAGAACTTTCTAATTGTTCGAAGGTCGTTCCAGAACTGTGTTTTATCACTTCCTGAAAACGCAGCTCGACTATTTCTCTTTCTCGTACCGCCATTGCTTCAAACAAGTCCAGCTTAGAGGCGAACCTGCGGTAAAATGTATCTTTTCCGATCCCGCATGTTTTGATCACTTGATCAATGGCAGTTCCTGCATAACCACGTTCAGAAAATAGGATCGCCGCTACATCGAGGATCTTATCTCTGGTTTTATCATTTGATTGCAAAAAAGTTGGATTATATTCATTTTTAACCATGCCTTAGTTTAATCCTTCTTACTATCAACTACAAATTCTCTATTTTAAATCGTTGAATATGATAATGATTATCATTATACTGAACGGGACAGTCCCGTCCTGTTGCGGGTTGTGATTAAATAAAATGGCTAGAGGGATAAAAGTGAAAAGACAAGCAGTTAAAGTGAATAAGTCCGCAGTAGTTATCGGTGCTACTTTGATATCGGCATTTTCTATGGCTCAAGAAGGTTCTGATGAATCTAATACTACAAACCTTGAAACGATTACGGTTACCAGTGAACGATATTTAGAAGAGGTTGCAACTAGTGCAACTAAAACTAATACATCAGTCATTGAAACACCACAATCAATTGTCACCATTACCCGAGCCCAAATAGATCATCAAAATTCTCAAACAGTGAGTGAAGCATTGCGATATTCATCGGGTGTGTTGTCTGATGTTGAATCAACATCAAGAAATGACAGTGTATTTTTGCGAGGATTTGGAGGTTTTGGAACGAGTACTACTTTAGTCAGCTTTCTTGATGGTTTAAGGTTGCCACGAGGGCAAGCCTTCGCTCAATTCTCAATTGATCCCTTTTTACTCGATCGAATTGAAATCATAAAAGGTCCGTCTGCTGTATTGTATGGTCAGATAAGCCCTGGAGGGTTAATTAATCAAATTAGCCGCAAGCCTACGTATGAAACAGAAAACACATTACGCGCTGAATTGGGGAGTAATAATAGATATCAAGTTGGTATTACGAGCCGAGGAGCAATAGATGAAGAAGGAAAATTTACTTATTCATTGGCATCTATTGGGCGAAAATCTGGAACGCGTTTTGATAATGTTGATGAGGAAAGAGTTGCTGTTGCGCCTAGCTTAACATGGAACCCAAGCTCGGATACTTCGTTAACTGTTGGCGGGTTTTATTCTTCCGATCCCGAGGGCGGCATCTTCAATTCAGCACTTGCTAGAGATTTAGCACCTGAAGCTTATCGAAGTGCATTAGGCCCTAATCTTAATTTTGGAGACGCTGGTGCTGAAGGGTTTGATAGAGAGCAATATGGCATTGGATACGAACTTGATCATCATTACAACAACATCTCGCTGCACTCTGCGTTACGCTACTCCCATATAGATATAGACTTTGCGGGTGTACAGTTTATTGCACCATTGACAACGGAAGGCTTGCTGCCTCGAGCGGCAATTCAATCGGATGAAAATGCAAAGGGCGTTAATGCCGATAACCGTATACTGGTAAACTTTTCCACTGGAGCGGTCAATCATCAATTCATGGTTGGTGTCGATTATTTGCGTAATACAGCAGATTGGCTTTACAGTTTTGGACAAGCGACATCACTTGATGTAGTTAACCCCGTTTACAACCAGCCAGTAGGTCCTTTTGTCGATATTGTCGATAACAGTCAAACCCAGACACAAACAGGCTTTTACATACAAGATCAGATAGATATTGCAAATTGGCGTTTAACGCTCGGGGCGCGTCATGACTCTGCAGAATTAGAAACCTATGATAATTTTACTGATACCGTTAGCGAACAAAAAGATACAGAAGTAAGTTATAGAGCAGGCCTTCTCTATCTTTTCGATTTTGGGCTTGCGCCTTATATAAGCTATTCAACGTCATTTGAGCCGACAATTGGCGTTGGCGAAGATGGTAACGAATTTCAACCCACTACAGCACGTCAGTTTGAAGCTGGTATTAAATATCAGCCTTCAAAAACATCAATACTTGTAACCTCTTCTATCTTTGATATCGAGCAGGATAACGTTCTTACACCCAGTAGTACGTTTGGATTTAGCGTACAGGATGGAAAAATACGTTCTCGTGGATTGGAGTTTGAAGTACGAGGGAATGTAACTGAAAACTTGGAACTAATTGCGTCATCTACTTGGTTGGATACAGAAGTTACTGAATCATCTGTTCAGTCGGTCGTAGGTAAGCGACCGCAAGCCGTACCTGAACGTTTCGCATCGGTTTGGGCGAGTTACCGTATACCTGTGGGGCCGTTAACTGGCCTAAATGTGGGAGGCGGTGTACGTTATGTATCTGACAGCTATGGAGACGATCTTAATACATTGCGTTCACCTTCTTATACCGTTTTTGATTTAGCGCTGCGCTATAACCTTAAAGAAATTAACCCTTCATGGGACGGTATTGACTTAACTTTCAACGTATCAAACCTCTTTAATAAAGAATATTACACTAGCTGTAGCTTCGATATCTATTGTCAATTTGGAAATCTTAGACAAACCCTTGTTGGGATCAATTATGAGTGGTAATGGGAATAATTTCGCAAGGACAGGTAAATGAAAAATCGCTCTCTCTATATTTGGAACGGGATCCACAAGTGGACAAGCCTCATATGTACATTGTTTCTATTTGTTTTGTGTATAACGGGTTTGCCACTGATTTTTCGCGAAGAAATTGAACAGTTTTTCTACATACCGCCATTTGAAGAAGTGGCTACAGAGGCTTCGGCTCCAACAGTAGACGAGATCATAGCGTCAGCAAAAGCTGAACGGTTGAATGATGTTGTTCAATTTGTTTTTTTAGAAGAAGAGTTTCCTATTATTAGCGTAGCAATGGCAGCAACGGAAGCTACGCCGTTCGAAGAAGGACATATTCAGCCTTTTGATAGTCGAACGGGTGAGATGATAACGCCTTTACCCACAAATAAAGGCTTTTTATTTTGGATGGAAGAAGCTCACATTCGATTCTTTATGGGCTTTCCCGGGACATTGTTTTTAGGAGTAATGGGGATACTATTTTTGGTATCAATTGTTTCAGGTGTTGTTGTTTATGCGCCGTTTATGCGCAATTTAAGGTTCGCAACGGTACGAAAGACTCACAACCCTCGTATTAAGTGGCTCGATTTACACAACATGACGGGGATTGTTACCGCGACATGGTTATTTGTAGTTGGAGCAACAGGTGTATTAAATACATTGGATATCCCCATCGCTGGATTATGGCAAGCGACTGAACTTAAAGAAATGGTCGCCGAATTTGAAGGAGCGCCCTTAGCAGTGAACCTTAGTTCTATTGACAATGCCATTGCAAAGGCGAAAGAAATTTCACCTGGAATGCGTCCATACAGTATTGCTTTTCCAGGCAATAACTTTAGCTCTCCGCAGCATTACGGTATATACATGGTAGGAAATACAGGGCTTACAAAACATTTAATTAAGCCTGTGCTTATTGAAGCAGAAACAGGAGAGTTTACCGCTACACGAGACGTTCCTGTATTAGTAAAAGCTCTGTTTTTATCTAGGCCTCTGCATTTTGGAGATTACGCAGGTCTGCCTTTAAAGTTGATTTGGGCGTTACTCGATATCGTGGCGATCCTCGTACTAGGATCAGGAGTTTATTTGTGGCTGAAACGACGAAAATTGAATATAAACAAGTCAGATTTATTTAGGAATAATTCACATGAAAAACAAACAAACTAAGTGGGGTATTTTTCGCTGGCCTTTTTTACTCTCCGTTACGAGTTTGACAGGTTTGATTAGTGGGCTAACGGGTACTGGAGTTTTAGATGTTGTGTCATGGGTTACATTGGGCGGCTTAATTATAGTGATAACATTGTCTGCTTTTCTATTTTCAACATAAATGCCATACAAAGGTTAGGTGTTGTATGGCAATTAACAAACTTAGATTCATTTAGTGTCGAGCATGTATTTTCATTATTCTATGGTAGACACTTTTATTTCCCGCGTGTCTCCAGATACAGAAAAATAGTCTTTACCTGTGGCTTTTAACTTGTCGGGAACCACAGTGGGAACATGTACACCAGTGTGTTGTTTCGCATTAATCAATTCATCTAAAATGTAATTGCCTTCTGACGAGAAGAAAAACCAGTAAGGTGGGAAAGCGGTATCGGTTTGCTGTTGTTGCCAGTGTTCCTTGAAAGGCAGGTAATGGTCGTCATCTGGGTCTGCGTCACCCATATGCATTACGGTAATGGGGGCTTTGTCGGTATCCTTTAAGGTGACTCTAAACACGATGTTTTCCACATCAGCGCGCTGCGGCCAACCTGCATGAGGAATTCTAACGCCCTCAACAAATAGCGAGTCGACTGTCATCGAGCTTGGCGGTTGTTGGAACTTCAACTCTATCGGATATAGCTGTTTTGCTATTTTTTTTGCTTCGGGTAGCGCATTCACTTGGTTAATGGCTTGTTGTGGTGCGATGAGTTTTGTTGCTGGATAGCGCATTAAATAACGCACTACATCATCAGCGGCAAAGTGGTCGCCATGGGCATGACTAATAATAATGGCATCAATACCATCAAATGGCGGTAATCCGGCAAATACAGCCTTTAATGTTTGTTCTGGTACCAGTTGATATTGGCCAAAGTTTTTGTGGAAAAAGGGGTCGAATAACACCTTAGTTTTGCCGTTTGTAACCAATATAGATGCGTTTGCTAAATAGGTAGACGAAGCATCATGGGCGTTGGCGAAAGTACTGGTAAACAGGTAGCAAAAAATAAATGAGAGTGTGTTTTTCCAAAACTTTTGTTTGGTGTTGATAATTGAACGAGTCATGGCTGCCTAGTGTTTTATACTTTTTTAAAAGTGTAAGGCATTCGGCAAACCATGACCATGATTAACAAGGTTTTAAGTTAGTTACGATGATGTCTATTACTAACTAACTCATCTGTATTTCTTCGGGTATTACGCGCCGGTTGATTATTTGAAGCTGCTTTTTTCTTCTTGTTGCGTTTCTTTTTTGCATCTTCAAATTGTTTTTTGTTTTCAGCGATTAACCGTGATTGAATTTTAGCGGCTTTGCGCTTCTGTTCTAATTCTTTCTGTTTCTTTTTATTGCGTTTCTTTTTCGCATCTTCAAACTGTTTTTTGTTTTCAGCGATTAACCGTGATTTAATTTTAATGGCTTTACGCTGTTGTTCTAATTCTCTTTGTTTCTTCTTTTTACGCAACTGAGCATTACTGTATTGATTTGAATGCCTGTTATCTCGATCACTGTGTCTGCGTTGTTGATGGTTGTAACGATTTGACCAGCGGATGTTTCGAGCATGTGATGATAAGGCAAAAAAGCGAACCTGAGGCCCAAAGGAATAATGACCGCGTTGTACAAAGTGAGCAGGGCGCTTCCAGTTATAAGGGCGGTATCTATGTCCCCAATGGCCAAATACTGCATAGGTATTGTAATAAGGTAAGCAAATAAAGTTAGGGTTAACCGATTGAATAGCAATATAGGAATGATGGTCGGTAACATGTACAAGGTTGTTACTGGTTAGGTGTCCGTACTCCCTTGCTTCATAACGCAATTGTTGTATGGCATCGAACACCTGATGTTCATGGTGAGAATAGGCATAACCTAAATCATCTAACCACCTAGAATCTCTGCTTAACGTTGATAATAAATCAGGAAAAGACAATAAAGCCCTTACACTGGGATCCCAGCGTTTTGATTTCGAATAACCAATTAATTCATTCGGCCCATAGTTGCGGTGTCTGCGCACCCAACGGTTCGCGTCGGTGACTTGTCTAGGGTAGGTCGATGCAATTAAAACGTGATTGAGTAATTCATCAGGGTATAACGCAATAGGGGCAAGCAAAGACACCAATTCAGCTTGTTCATTAGTTAATTTTTCGGTACTGGCGTGGCTAGCATGAGCAGTGTGAATAGCGCCCATATTCGCCACAATTGCGAATGTGCATAATGCGATCAAGCGTGTAAAGTTCTGCATAAGTTTGACTCTAATCAAGAGAATGTAGAACTAAAGTAAAGCACCCTGTATTAACAATAACTGAACTGAAAATAACCGCTTAGTTTATGATGCTTTAATTCCTTTGACGCTACGGGTAATCGTTGAAAAATCGAATCTTTTATTGTTGGGGATCAACAGTAACAACAGGGATATGCCAACAGGAACAAAGGTTGCGAGTAAAAACGACTCAAACAAAAATTCAATTGGACCACCGGGCTTTGGAAAATACAATAAACCTGCTATTAACCCACCTACAATACTGATTAAGGCTTGGTAACTTTGGTAGCGAGTATTATAAAAACCAAAAAATACTGGGAAAGTTGCCGCACAACACAATAGGTCAGATAACAAAAACAAGTAAAGAATACTGTAGCCTTTAGATGCAACGAATAGTGCAAGAGCAGAGATCACTACAATTAAACAACGAGACGTAAGCACCAGTTTTTTATGGCTAAGGGCTGGGAATAGTCTGTGAAGATCAACAATAAATAAACTGTGAAAACCACTGATGGTGGAATCTGCACTACTCATTATAAGGGCAAGACCAAAGACTATCATACCGACCAACAACCAATATGGGGCATTGTCTAGTACGACGCTAAACATAGCGGTAGAGCTTGAACCTGGCAAAGACAACCCCACAAAGGCTAAACCAAACAAACCAAAGGCAACAATAATCGGAAAGCTAATCAAACCACTGATTAAAAAGCCATTGCGAACCGCGGTATCGTCTTTCGCAGAAAAAATACGCTGCCAAGTTCCCTGGTAAAACAAACCTGTTAAGCAAACTGCTAAGAAAAAGGTGACACCGGTTTCCACACCATTTGTGTCAAAGGGATTAAGTAGTTGCGGCGCTTTTTCTTTTAAACCTGCAAGGGTAGGGGCTATACCACCTGTTGCCTGCCAACCTAAAACCAGCATTAAAATGATAAAGGGCAATATTACAAACATCTGAATACGATCGGTGAAAATAGTCACCTTTAAGCCACCGTAAATCGTATAAAGCAATGTAGACAAGATAACAACTGAAGCGGTGATCCAAAGTGGAACGGGGGCAATTAAAGCCACCGTTTGCGCAATCCCCGTAAGCCCGGCAGACAAACCAATAAACAAATAAACCAGCATGATCACCAGAACAAAAATATACACACTGTTACCGTAACGCGCTCTTACAAATTCGGTGAGTGTGTGGCCCGAAGGCATAATGGATCGAATTCGTCGACCTAGCGGGATCATAACTAAATTAGGGGCTAAGGTACCTAGGGCATAGCCAAAAATGGCCGCTATTCCGCCCCATGTCGCTGTTTCTGCAGGTCCAAATAGTACCCAAGTTCCCATAGTCGTGGCTAATAGGGTTAGGGTAGTGGCATTACTACTTTGGCTATTTCTAGCAACAATGAAGTTTTCAATTCCGTCTTGATGGCGGCGGGCAAACATAAAGCCAGCCACCGCAAAAATAACGGCAAATAAGCTAAGCCAAAAAAGTGTGGTGTGTATGGTAAGCACAAAAAATTCCTAAATTAACGTCTATAACCCAGCTCTTAGGCCCATGCCCCAAAAGGCTGATTCAAGTTCGGTGGCCTTAGTGAAGCGTTCTTGCATTTTATCCCAGCGAGGGCTTTGTGTTGGGTTTTCGCCAACACGAGTTGCAATGGCTAAATCAACCAAACGACCTACTTCAACACAGACTTGTTGAAATTTATCACCGCAATAGGTGTTGATCCATTTTTCATAAGGGTGCCCAGAATAAACTAAACCTTTCAATCTTAACCCAATTTCACCGTAGCCAAATGCACAGGGTGCTAAAGCTAAAATTAGGTCCAAAAAGTCACCTTGCATGCCTGAATCCAAAACGTACCGAGTATACGCAATCGTTTCCATTTCTTCTTTGGCATTAAACAATTCTGTTTCACTAATCCCTTGGGCTTCGCAGGTTTTAATATGTAAGGAAAACTCATGATTGATCAGTGAATCTACGGTTGCCGCGCACAAACGCATTTCCTCGGGAGATTCCGCTTTTACTACACCCAAGGCCCACGCTCGTGCGTAGTGAACTAGATAAACATAATCTTGCACCATGTACTGTAGGAAAGACGCTTGAGGTAAAGACCCGTCAGCTAACCCTTTTACAAAATCATGCTGAATATAGGCTTCCCACTGGGGTAAGCAACCTTGGCGCATTAATGCGAATGTGTTTCCGTAGTTAGGTATGTCTGTTGTCATAGTTAAATTCGTTATTGTGAGTGAATAAAAGATAAAGGTGAGTCGCCCATTGCGATTAATTTAATCTCGCCCTGCCAATATTGCTGTAAGCAGCGGGCTGCTCGCCATGCAGTTAGCCCTGTTTTGCATACAATAATTGCCCGTTGGCTATTGTCAGGACAAGGTTTGTTCTGTTGAAAATCATTAAGCGATAAATACGCGATACTGGGTAAAGTGTCTGTTTTCTTTGTTGTGGGTGTACGTAAATCAACCACCCAGTCATTTTTATGAAGGTCATCGCTGTCTATAAAGTGCAACTGCTGCTCTGCGGTAGGCTCGGGGGCGTTATCAAACCGAAACCCACTTTGGGCTAGAGTGCTTAAATTCACAGAAAGCAATTGACCAAGAGGCGAAGGAGATAAATTCAATAAAATATTAAGTGCAAATTGCGCTTGAATACTGCCAATGGTGCCTACCACTGGCCCCATAACGCCAGCAGAGGAACAATTTTCTGCTCGTAGGGGTAATTCTGGAAATAGGGCTCGTAATGAAGGCTTTCCTCCACAAAAACCACCAACATAACCATCAAAACCTAGCACCGAAGCCGAGACCAGTGGCAAAGATACATGCTGGCAATAATCAGACAACACATAGCTCGCAGCAAAATTATCGGCACAATCTAGTACAATGTCAGCATTTTCGCACAATATGGCTACATTATTGGGTGTGAGCGATACATTGTGAATCTTAATGTGGCAATCACTATTTAAATCGTTCAGGTGTGCTTTTGCACATTCCACTTTGGATTTGCCTACATCGGATTCTTTGTAAAGTACTTGCCTTGGTAGGTTCGACAATGACACCTTGTCGCCATCTACAAGGGTGACTTTGCCAATCCCCGCTGATACCAGATAAGGTAAGACTGCACAGCCTAAACCGCCTGCGCCAACAACCAAAATATGAGAATCATTTAACCTTTGTTGGCCTGCGTCAGCAACTTGAGGCAAGCAAGTTTGGCGCTGATAACGACTCACTGTGTTTCCTCTGGGATATCACTACGACAAACTTGTAGCCACTCTTGCACCCGTTTTTCAGGGGATTGGTTTAATGTAATGTCGGTAACAGCCGCGACTATGTCGGCACCTGAATTAAATGCACCTTCAGCCCGAGCAACAGACATGCCGCCAATGGCTACAAGAGGGATGCCACCTATAGTTTGTTTCCACTGAGTGACTTTTTCTAAGCCTTGTTGATGCCATTTCATTTTCTTTAAAATAGTAGGGTAAACAGGGCCAAGAGCTATGTAATCAGGATTGAGCTTAAGGGCTAGCGCGAGTTCGTCATCGTCGTGGGTACTGATCCCTAATTTCAGCCCAGCGCGTTTTATTTTTTCGACATCGGCACAGACTAAATCTTCTTGTCCCAAGTGAACCCAATCACAACCTAATTCAATGGCGAGCTGCCAATAATCGTTAATGACTAAGGTACACTGGTGTTGTTCACACACTGCTTTGGCAGCAAGTATATGGGCGCGAACATCAGCTTCGCTGGTATCTTTAATACGCAATTGAACAAGTTTAATGCCTAAGGGTACTAAGCGTTTAATCCATTCGCTGCTATCAAATATGGGGTAAAAACGGCTTAAATTCATAATATGCTTAATCTAAAAATGCTTTGCCAAAAATAGGTGTAGAAGGCGAAGCCATGTCTCTGGGCTCCATAGGATCTGCGCCAACAGCGAGTTGGCCTGCGCGAATAGCCAAAGCAAAGGCCTCAGCCATCATGGCGGGATCACCCGCTTTTGACACTGCGGTGTTCAGCAGTATTGCATCAATACCTAGCTCCATTGCTTGTGTGGCTTGACTAGGTAAACCCAAACCAGCATCGACTACCAAAGGAATATCGGGAAAATGGGATCGCAATGCCCGCAATCCAAATACATTGTTTAACCCCATCCCAGAACCAATTGGCGCGCCCCAAGGCATTAATACCCGACACCCTGCGTTAACAAGCTTGTCGGCGACCACTAAATCTTCGGTGGTGTAGGGGAATACTTGAAAACCGTCTTCTGACAGAATTTTCGCAGCTTCAACTAAGCCAAATACGTCGGGTTGCAAAGTGTCTTCTTCGCCAATAACTTCAAGTTTTATCCATTTTGTACCGAATATTTCTCTTGCCATATGGGCTGTAGTTACGGCTTCTTTTACCGTATGGCAGCCAGCAGTATTGGGTAAAACGCGAACGTTAAGCTGTTTGATTAACTGCCAAAAATCTTGTCCTGCTTTGTTATCACTGGCTTCTCTGCGCAGTGATACAGTAGCCACACTGGCTTTACTGCGAGTAAAAGCCTCAGCAAGAATTGCGGGAGATGGATATTGTGCGGTTCCCAGCATAAAAGGGGTATCGAGGTGCACACCGTAAAAGTCTTTCATTGCTAGCCTCCTTGCATCGGTGCAAGTATTTCAACTTTATCGCCTTGTTGAATTGGCGTATTTACTCTGTTGTTTTGAGCAACAAATTCTCCGTTCAACGCAGTTGCAACAATTGAGTCGGCATATTCTAGTTCAACGAGTAATGTAGCTAAATTCGTCGATTTGCATGTTAAATTGTTGCTATTTACCTGTATAGATATCATTTTTAACCTTTTTATACTGACTCAAACCATTCAGGCTTGGTACCGGTATGAATATAATTTGCCACCATAATGGCTAGACTCGGCGCTAATAGGAAGCCGTGGCGGTAAAGCCCGTTGGCAGTGATAATGTGGCCGCGATGGCGAATTTTCGGTAAATTGTCGTTAAAAGCAGGTCGGCTATCTACGCCAATTTCTAAAATCTCCGCTTCGCCAAACGCAGGGTTTAACGCGTATGCGGCGTTAAGTAATTCCATAACCGAACGCACAGATGCATGGGTTTTGGCGCTGCTCTCTATCATGGTTGCGCCTAACATATAAACGCCATCACCACGAGGCACAATGTAGAGTGGAATTCTTGGGTGTAATAAGCGGATTGGCCTTTGGATAGCTAAGTCTGGGCAACGTAAAATAAGCATTTCACCTTTTACGCCTCGCAACCCACGAGTGTCATTTTTAGCGTTAATCCCTCTGCAATCGACCACTAAACTGTGTTCGGCTATGGTTTCGGGTTGCGCCGCACAATAGACAAATTTAACCCCTTGTTTTAAGAGGTTGTTTTTTAATGCAGTTAGAGCCTCTCGAGGGGCTAAATGGGCTTCAGATTTGTAAAACAAACCCTGTGTGAAAGGGCCGCTTAAATCAGGCTCTAGTGCTGCGATAGCTGCACTGTCCATAAGCTCGTAATCTTGAGTGCGCTTTGCGAAACGATTTAAATCGCTGTGATCCCGTTTAAGGGCAACCACTAAAGAACCATTTTGTTTTACTAATCCCGTATGAGACTGCCACCATGCCGCTGCTTTTTTACCATATCGAGTAACGGCTTCTTCAGCACTTTCTGCTTCACACAATGGCGATAGCATTCCGCCAGCCCACCAAGAGCACGACGCAGGGCCTGGTTCAGTTTGAGCTTCTATTATTTGGGGCGTTATGCCTCGTTGTAGCAATTCTGTGGCGACACAAAGCCCTGCCACGCCAGCACCAATGACAGTGACGGTTTGCGACTTATTCCACTGTGGGATCATTGGTTTTCCCAATATTCATGGAAATGATGTACTGGTCCATGACCCTGACCTATGGTTAGCTGGTCGGCACATTCAATGGCACGATGAAGGTATTTATGGGCCTGTTCTACAGCTTGCTCCATATCTACTCCTTTTGCTAACAATGCCGCGATGCTAGAAGAATAGGTGCAACCGGTACCGTGAGTGTTTTGGGTAGGTATTCTAGGAGCTTTAAATGTAGTCGTAGACTTATCTGTGCTTATGAGTAAATCTGTGCACATTGCGCTTTCACCATGACCGCCTTTCAACAACACATGCTTTGCGCCTAAATTAAGCAGTGCACTTGCATAGTCTGTAAGTTGAGTCTCATCCAGTGATTGATGCTGTGGTAATCCCAGCAGCACCTGTGCTTCGGGATAATTTGGGGTAAGTAAATCGGCACGAGGAATGAGCTTGTTTACTAAGGCGTTGACTGCATCTTGTTGTAAAAGTGCATCTCCTGATTTTGCAATCATAACGGGATCGAGCACAACATACCCTTCAAAATCGGCAATTGCGCGGGCTACTGTATCAATCAGGTCAACGGAAAACAGCATGCCTATTTTAATGGCCTGTACATTTAAATCATTTAGCACTGCATGAATTTGTGCTGTGACTAAATCCACAGGAATAGGGTGAATAGCTGTGACAGCTTGGGTGTTTTGCGCTGTTACCGCGGTAATGGCACTAGCGCCATACACACCATGAGCAGAAAAGGCTTTTAAATCAGCTTGAATACCAGCGCCGCCACCACTGTCGGAGCCTGCTATGGTTAGGGCTATGGGCGTCGATTTTGAAGAAGTGTACATCTATATCACCAAGGTTTACTAAGCGACATAGGAAGAGGTTGCACGAAAAAGTACTAGGTTTAAACTGCATACATAATCGTATCCGTTCCCTACGCCGATATTAATCGGATCAGGTTCACCGGGTTAATGATGTACATTTCTCAGCCTAATTAAATTAAGCACCCCGACGGACTGTTAGAAAAGAAGAATAAAAGACTTATATCGAGTTTACAAGCTCGGCGTCTATTTTCCTTTCCCTTTTCCTTGCACGGCTTTAAATCGCGGGTTTGATTTGCAAATAACGAAAACACGGCCTTTTCGTCTTACTATCTGGCAATCGGGATGGCGATTTTTTGCTGACTTCAAAGAACTAAGTACTTTCATTATTTGCTACTCATGCGGCTAAAGCGCTTGTTGAACTTGGCGATTTGGCCGTCATTTTGAGCCGTACGCTGTTTCCCTGTGTAAAAAGGGTGTGACGCACTAGACACATCAACAGAATAATAAGGGTAGGTTTTTCCTTCATATTCTGCGGTACGGTCGGTTTTTAAGGTTGAGCCAATGACAAAATACGTGTCTGCTGATGAGTCGTGAAATAAAACATCGCGGTATTCTGGGTGGATATTGGGTTTCATAGTGTTATCTCGTTAATAATTTAGATATGTTATAACATATCTTTTTGTTGTTGTGAATAGTTCTCATTACTGGTGCTGAATACTAAAGCGAAATAAACAGAACTGGCTAGCTGCCAGTTCATGTGTTGTCGATAGTTTATTTAAACAGGAGGGCTAGTTGAGCCTAGTCTTCAAATGCCTCTTCGGGTTTGACTAAACATTGCTTTACTTGCTTGGGTTTATTGGCGCGGTTAATAGTCCAACACTCTTGGTATATAGAGCAATAACACAATTCAATTTTAACCTTGCTATCTGCGTTAAACACAGCTTGAAATTTATCACCTTGATATACTAGGGCATTAATAACTTGCTCAGGCAGCAAGGTGCGGTTATTTATTGTCCATTGTTGATACTCTGATAGTACGTCAATATCCGCCCATTTTTTTATGAACTGAGAGTCAAAACTCACTTTTGCATGTTCAATTATGGCAGGGCCGGTTCCATTATTCGTGATCCCATAACTAAAACGCTGTTCTACAGTAGAATAGCTTCTGTATATTTCCAACCTTGGCCAAACCGATGATCTCGCATATTGACGGTCGACATAAGCCGAATAAACCGATATTACCGCAGTGATTAAACCGATAAACAAAGCCGACAAGGCCACAATCATCTCTGGGTTTTTATACCATTTTGTTGGTGACACAATTCAAATCCTTGATAACAATGATGATGTTACGATAATACTGATAAATGAAGGTAACGCATACTGTAAATTTATATCCCGTAAATTTGATAACTAATTGTTTCGAAGTAGACGATGGCGTAAAGGGATTGTCTTACTTGTGAGGAATAAATATAGTTGATTTGCTAAATTGAAAATAGACGGACATTAGGTGAAAGCATTCTATATTCAAATGAATTTGCAAACACTTACTAGGCAAAAGGGTTAACTGGCGTTATGACAAAAGGAAAATTGACTTTTTTTTGTGGAAAAATGGGAGTTGGAAAATCTACAAAAGCGATGGAGCTGAAAAAGGAAGAGGGCGGCGTGTTGATCTCAGAAGATGAATGGCTTTCGGCTCTTTATCCTAACAAGATATTGTCAATAAATGACTATGTTGAATATTCCAGTTTGCTTAAACCGCAAATTAAAAAGCTTGTTCAAGCTATTTTGACTGAAGGAACCAATGTCATAATGGATTTTCCGGCAAATACAGTTGCTCAAAGAAATTGGTTTCGAAGTGTTTTTACAGAAATCGATGCCCAACATAACTTAGTATATATTGATTTGCCAAATGAAGTCTGTCTTAGTCAGATTGAGAAAAGACGCAGAGAACAGCCAGAAAGAGCAGCAACAGATACTCCTATAATGTTTGAGCAGGTTACAAAATACTTCGTCGCG
The DNA here is from genome assembly GCF_017368475.1 of Alteromonas sp. 5E99-2. Classification (GTDB taxonomy): domain Bacteria; phylum Pseudomonadota; class Gammaproteobacteria; order Enterobacterales; family Alteromonadaceae; genus Alteromonas_F. Next base: position 47,806 of record NZ_JAFNJE010000010.1, on the reverse strand, counting down.
CCAAGCCTTGATGAAGGGTTCAATATAACTATAGTTACTTGAAATGTATAACAATCAAATTAATACATTTGCTAAAACGCGTACCTTCTGAATTACTTTTAGCCATATAAAATAAGGATTACCGTGGAACTTGTTCAAGTAAAACCTTTTGAGTTTGACTCGGTATTTGCGGTTTTGGCTGAAAATGCGAAATGGTTAGATTCCATAAATATTGTTCAATGGCCAGTAGAGTGGCTTAGCGCACAAAAAGAGCAAATTAGAACATCCGTCGAGCTGGGCCACTATTATAAAGTGATGTTAGATGAAACACTTGCTGGCGTTGTTGAAGTGAAAGTAGCACTTGAGGAAATTTGGAACTACGACACCCAACCGGCGTATTATATTCATAAATTAGCCGTTAGTAGGCAATTTAAAGGGAAGGGAATTGGTACCTCGGTACTTGAGTTATTGGTATCCAAAGCATCTGTAAATGGTGTGGATAAGTTAAGGTTGGACTGTGTTGCCCACAATAGTCAACTTAGGCAGTATTATCAAAACTTTGGCTTTAATTTCAAAGGAATAGTTCCTACAAGTGAAATTGAATTAGCGTTATATGAGCTTGACATTAACGGCGAATAATAAGGCAATTCTACAATGAAATATTTACGAATTGTATTGTTTTCGTTTTGGCAATTGTCTGATTTTACTTTGATTGCGCAGAGGAAATAACATGGACCTGTGGACGTTATTACTTTTTATACCTGCGTGTTTTGCTCTTAATATGACACCAGGCCCCAATAATTTATTGTCTATGAATAATGCTCGTTGTTACGGGTTTAAAACTGCAATGGTTGCGGGTCTTGGTCGAATAGTCGCATTCTCAATAATGATTGTATTAGCTGGCGCAGGTTTGGCCGTGGTTTTATATACATCTGAGGCCTTGTTCTTTAGCATAAAATTAATGGGTGTAACTTATTTGCTGTGGATTGCTTTCATGCTTTGGCAGTCCGAGGTAAGCCCGATAACTGAACACAAAGGTGTTATGAATTGCCTCGGTTTAGCGAAGCAAGAGTTTTTGTTAGCTTCAGGTAACCCAAAAGCCATTTTAATTTTCACTGCGTTTCTTCCTCAATTTGTAGATCCTATTGCAAGTATAAATGAACAATTTTTCATCCTAGGGCTTACCTTTTTAACTTTGGAACTTGTCGCAATATCAATTTATGCTTTATTTGGAATATATCTCAGACAGTGGTTTGAAAAACCGCAGATGGCAAGACGTTTTAACAGGGCTTGTGCAGCACTTTTAGCAATGTCAGGTGCAAACTTGTTGTTTAGTCATCAACAATGAAATGGGTGAGAAATTAATCGTGAATATACCTAGTTTGTTCGTAGTTTCTAGACGTGACATTTTAAGGGAAGTCTTTTGTCAAATTTAAAAATTTCAGTAGCTCAAATAGCATCTATAAAAGGGAATGTTGATGAGAATCTCAGTATCCATTTGAAAGCAATAGAAAAGGCAAGTGAACTTGGTGTTTCCTATATTGTGTTTCCTGAATTATCACTGACAGGTTATGAACCTGAGCTAGCCAAACATCTTGCTTTTTCCATTGACGATAAAAGGTTACAACCCTTAATTGACAGTGCAGTTAGGAACAATATCAATATTGGCGTTGGTGCGCCTTTGATGTCAGATGGACTGCCTAAAATAGGGCTGATTATTGTTTCTCAATCCGGTGCAATTAATACCTATGAAAAGATGCATTTACACCCAGGTGAAGAAGACTATTTTGATAAAGGGGAATGCCATAATGTAGTCACTATTTCGAGTACTAATATTGCGAATGGCATATGTGCAGACGCTAACAATGCCAGCCATGTACAGGCATGTTCTGATTTAGGTGCTGAAGTTTATATTGCTGGCGTATTAATTACTGAGGCAGGTTATGATTCGGATACAGCGGTAATGGCGGAGTATGCTAATCAATACAATATGCTTGTTGCTATGGCTAATCACAATCAACCAACAGGAAAATGGGCGCCAATAGGCAAAAGTGCAATTTGGTCCAATGAAGGTTTACTTGCTTGTGCTTCTGAATATCAAAATGCCCTTGTTGTCGCCGAAAAAATGAATACTAAATGGTTTGGTCAAGTCGTCGAAATATAACACTTTAACTCGTGAAAGCAGTCAGTAAAAAGTGTCATATTTTTCGACTGCGTTTTGACTTTCCACGCCGTTGGTTTGCAATGTTTAGAACTCTTACAAAACGCGGGCACTCTAGGTGATCTAAGGCTTTACAATTAGCCGTTTTTTTTAATCCTTCGCTGATGGATTTGAGTTGACTAATTTTACTATCTAATTCTTCAGCCTTCGATAACAACAACTCCCTATTAACTTGTATGTGTTTAGGTAGCAACATGCTTTTTATTTCATCCAATGATAGGCCTGCTGCTTGGCCTAATGATATAAAAGCCAGTCTTTCCAAAATATTATCTGCAAATATTCGTTTTAGTCCATTTCTACCCAATGACTGAATGAGTCCTTTTTCTTCGTAGTAGCGCAGGGTAGATGCAGGTAAATTTGATAATTTTGACACTTTACTTATATCCATAAGTGGCCCCCTTGACTTAAAGTCGACTTGAAGTTGTATGATGTTCTCATAGAAATTAAAAAAACAATAGAGGACAGAATGATGTGGGATAAAAGGTATAACTCAAGTGAATACGCCTACGGGACGGAACCAAATGAATTCTTAGTTGAGTACAAAGAAACATTGCCTAAAGGTAGAATATTGAGTCTAGGAGAAGGCGAGGGGCGAAATGCGGTTTTTCTTGCAAAGCAAGGCTATGATGTTACGGCGGTCGATAGTTCTATTGTCGGGCTTACAAAGGCGCAAGAACTTGCAGATCAAAATGGTGTATCAATTAAGTATATTCATGCTGATCTAAATGAATTTCATTTTGGTGAAAGTTGCTGGGATGGCGTTGTTTCAATATTTTGCCCGTTGAGCTCAGAGCTACGTATGTCTGTTCATAGTAAAGTTGAAATAGGATTGCGGAGTGGAGGTATATTTTTAACTGAATCTTATACGCCAAATCAACTCAACTATGGAACCGGCGGAGGTGATTGTATTGATACTATGCAATCGAAAGCGTCGCTTCTTAAAGACTTCCCGAATTTACAGTTTAATCATTTAGTCGAGATTGAACGAAATGTTATAGAAGGCGTTTATCACAATGGTTTAGCGTCTGTGGTGCAAGCAGTTGGTAAAAAAATATAGCAAGAGTAGGTAAATTTAATTGGTTGGAAGAATGAGGGGCTTTCAAAAAACGAGTCATATTGAATTGGTTGTTTTTAGTGCTTTTATAGCGTTAGAATCGAATTTTTCGATCTTAAAGGAACCCCATATTGCAAGGAATTAAGATAAGCTCTGATCACAAAAATTTAGATATCCAACTCATTCACTCTTTTGTTTCTCAATCATATTGGGCTAAAAATATTCCTCTTCAAACACTTCAAAAGTCCATTGATAACTCCTTGGTATTTGGAGCCTATAATCAAAATGGAGAGCAGGTTGGTTTTGCTCGGGTTATTTCGGACAAGGCTACGTTTGCCTATTTAGGCGATGTCTTTGTAGTTGATAGCTATCGAGGAAAAGGAATCAGTAAATTGCTGATGGAAGCGGTTTCAAGTCATCCAGACCTTCAAGGTCTACGCAGATTCATGCTAGCAACCAGTGATGCTCATGGATTGTATTCAAAGTTTGGATTTGTAGCCGTTGAAAACCCAGACATATTGATGCAAATTTGGAATCCCAGTGTTTATGAATAAACACGGATACAATGAATTGTTGGCAGGTTTAGGAGAAGTGTTATGGATGTAACAGGTATCAAGCCATTTGTTCCCAGTAAAGATTTCGACGTTTCAAAGTGTTTCTACTCTGAAATTGGATTCACATCTGAATATGTGACTGATGACCTCATGTTGTTTGAAAACGGCGGTTGCGTTTTCTTTCTTCAACGGTTTTACAATGAAGTGTTAGCAAACAACTTTATGCTGCAAATCTGTGTTTCAGATATATTTGATGCACATGAACTCTGCTCTAATTCAAAACACAAAACCAAAATAACCCCAGTGGAAGAGGTGTCGTGGGGTAAAGTTTTCTATTTGTGGGGGCCTGCTGGGGAACTGTTACATATTACGCAGTTAAACTGCTAATACATTTTTCAATCCTGTTAACGGGGTAAGGATTTTAATGAATTTAAACCAAGTTACATTGCCTGTGAATGATATGGATATTTCTACTCAGTTTTACCGTGATTTAGGTTTTACTCAAATAGTAGATACGCCACATTATGCCCGCTTTGAATGCCCTGAAGGCGATTCAACTTTTTCACTCTCGTTAGAAAATTCAAATATTCAATGCGGCACAGTTATTTATTTTGAGCATGAACAACTAGACGCTTGGGTGGATGATTTGAAAATTAAAGGCTTTCACTTTGAGCAAGAACCCACGGATCAAAGCTATTTGTGGCGAGAAGCAATATTGCATGACCCTTCAGGTCACAAAATTAAACTCTATTGGGCTGGAGAAAGCCGAATTAACCCACCATGGCGTGTTGAAAAGCGCAGTTAACAGCCGCATGGGCTTTTACTCACTCATATTACTCAAACAAGTTACGGAAACTTCATGAAAAAATTTGAATATAAAATTATAGACACCAGAGATGTTGAAACTGCAGGGCTTTTTAAAGCAAGAAAACGTGAAGATGTGGAGGCTTATCTAACTTCGCTTGGGGGAGATGGATGGGAACTCGTCAATGTGGATTTTCGTGAACTTGAGGGGGGCTTGGAATTCGCGGGAGTAATGAAAAAAGAGCTCTAAAGAGCATATTTACTTTTAAGTACTCAAGCGTTCATCGGTTTGTGAAACTAGCTATCAAAGTTCTTAGAAGATTGAATACCGAGTTAATAGTGTTTAAGCTCCATTTATCGGCAAGAATTTATACATAATGAATTAAAAAATGAGCGAACAAGAGCTTAGCAATGAACCTGAAAATCTTGCTCAAGATGATTGGATACATAGGTTAAAAAAAGAAAGTTGGGAGGCAGAATTGTTGATTTCTGCCATCGCCATCTTTGGAACATTCCAGTTATTTGGCCTTATTGATTGGGCAACAAATCGATTTATCGATTATCTACATCCTAGCCAATATCTATTGGGTTACATGATTGTATTTTTGGGGTTGTTGGCCATCAGTATTTTGGTGTCGATGTTTGTTATTCACTTTGCGCTTCGAGCATATTGGATTGGCTTAATTGGGCTTAGCTCCGTTTTTCCAGATTTCAGTACGGCCAATAGTGTTTACTCTGAAATTTATACCAAGCGTTTACTTTTGATATTACCTAAGCTTCAAAAGTCACAACAAAAAATAGACGAACTGTGTAGTGTTATTTTTTCTGCTGCGTTTTTATTATTGCTAGTCTACAGTATTTCAGCGGTAATATTCAGCGCATATATATTTTCGTATAATTTTCTGATTGAGTTCTTGCCTAAATGGCTATTGCTGATACCCGTATGGATATTCGTATCCATTATATCAATGCATGGGTTGTTTTCTATATTAGGTAATATGAGTAAATTTAATGAACATGAAAAAATACAAAGAGGCTTATTTTATACTGTTCACGTAAGTTACATACTAATCTCAGGCCCTATGTATAAGTATGTACTTCAAATAAGTACCATATTTTCCGCTAATTTTAAGAAGAAAAAAGGTTTAGTGTTTCTTCTAGCGCTATTTGTGATAATTGGTGTTGGCGTCGCCACTTATAAAATGATTCACACTAATATCCCTTATTTAACTGCAAAATCTGACTTTTATAACGATGGTTATGAGTATTTTGATGAATCACATATTTACCCTGACTACTATCAGACTCAAAATCAAAATCGAACGTTTTTATTGTCTCCAGAAATAGATTCAGATGTCGTTAAAGGCGGTGTTATCAAAATTTTTATTCCTATTTTTAAGCACGAAGCAGGATTACAAAAAAAGGCGTGTGGCGTGTTTGAAGAGAACGACGAGGCTGAAGGGAAAGCAAGAGCTCGAGAAAACGCGTTTGAGTTGAACTGTTATAAACAATATCACCAAGTGATACTCAGTGGTAAGTCAGTAGAAGCCTCTTTTATGCAATATCGACACCCACGGACGAAGCAAGACGGAATTTTAGGGTACATTGATACACAGGCTTTAGATCTAGGTCACCAATCAATAGTGGTGAAGAAAATCAAAGGGAACAAAGCCGTTTCTAAATGGCGTATTCCGTTTTATTTTCTGGGGCAAAGTTCGAAAAGTTAGTGGTTTAGGTTTTAAACGCCTTTGGTCTAACCGGAAAAAAAACAACTGATTCATAGCCTCTTGGTATCAACAAGGCCATTTAAATAGGAAAAATGTCGTGTCATAGTTTAGGAGAGAGAATAAACCATGACACGTTTCATGTACTGTAAATGCCGTTAGTTTTACAGGTCTTTTATTTCTTCAGTAGATAGGTAGCCATCTCCGTTTTTGTCTAGCTCAGTAAAAATTGCCGCCAATGAAGGGCTTGTTGATGCTTCTTCAACACTGATTTTACCATCACTATCCAAATCGAATTTGCTGATTAAATCTTCTTGAGCAACTAAAGCAAATGAAGCAAAGGTCAATAGACCCAAAGTGATTAATATTTTCATAATTTCTATTCCTTAAATCTTTAAATAATGACAAATGATAAAAAGTCTATCTAGCAACAACTTTTTTACATTTTGTTGTGAATGCGTTAATAGCAAAAGCGCTAACTAGTAAAATCGATATTTAGCTTCACACTCATTATTACCATAACAATCTTTGTGCCAATGGTTTGTTTTGCTTAAAAAACAAAGGGTTATTGTTTTTAATGTTGAAAGAATTATAAATTAAGTAAAAATGTGTCTGATTACGCATACAGGTTGTTATTTTTTTTATTAAAACTCTTTAAAATCAATTGTTTAATGTGATGTTTATTAGCGACTGAATGGATTTTTATGCACTGAGAAAGTGAATGGAATAAGAGGTTTACATTTAATGTTAATTTTTTTTAAAAATAGGGTGTGAAGGACAACTTTTTAGTTTACCGTAATTGTACATTAATAAAGCGATACGTTAATCGAAGGACTGTAAGCCATGTTATCTAAAAACTGTATGTTCGTACTTTTGTTAAGCTTTACTAGCCAAATATTTGCAGTAGAACCAATAACAACCGAGGGAAACCAAGTGCTTATTGGAGGGCAAAATGGAAGCTTAGCAGGAAATAGCTTTTATTGGACTAACTTCAACGGCAGTGTGTATTACAACCGCAATGTGGTTTCTTGGTTAAAAGAAGACTGGAACACAACTATTGTCCGAGCAGCAATGGGAGTTCAGGAGTTCAATGGATTTCTTAGCAATCCTAATTTGAATCGAAATGCTGTAATTGATCTTGTTGAAGCGGCCATCGCTGAAGACATTTATGTGATTATAGACTGGCATTCACATAGCGCCGAAAATAATACCGCCGAAGCGGTTCAGTTCTTTAGTGAAATGGCTCAACTATATGGCAGCAATGAGAATGTTCTTTTTGAAATTTACAACGAACCTATTGGTGATTTCAACGGCAGCGAAGCAACTTGGAATACGATCCGCAATTATGCAATGCCAGTGATTGCCGCCATCCGTGAACATTCAGATAATTTAATTATTGTAGGAACACCTTTTTTCTCACAACGGGTTGATACAGCGTCAAGAAACCCGATTACAGGCGTAGAAAACTTAGCTTATACATTCCATTTTTATGCGGGCACCCATGGTGAAGAGTTACGTGAATATGCACGTACAGCGTTGCGTAATGGTATCCCTTTATTTGCCACAGAATGGGGCACGGTTAACGCTGACGGGAATGGCGGAGCAAACGAAGGCTCTACCCGTGAGTGGATGGATTTTTTATTAGAAAACAATATTAGTCACCTTAATTGGTCTGTGAACGATTTGAATGAAGGGGCATCGATATTAAGAACCACAGGGGCCCAAGGTCAAAATACACAAGGTAACTGGCCCTTAAGCCTTTTAAGAGAATCGGGCGTACTGACAAGAGATATTATTCGCAATTGGCCGGCCGTTGGGACGGGAAGTGGCTCGCCTATAGAGCCGGATCCAATCGATCCTCCTCCAACTGATCCAGACACTCCTGTACCAGAGCGAGTATCTCTTCCTAATTTAATTCAAGCGGAAAATTATAACCGTCAGTCCGGTGTTCTGACAGAAGGTACCAATGATATCGGTGGTGGGTTAAATATAGGCTTTATTGAAAATAATGACTATGTCGAATATGACGTTACTGTTGCTGAATCAGGGGTATACAATTTTGATTTTCGTTTTGCGAGTAATACCCAAGGCGGTGACGCCACTATTTTTGTTGATGGTCAAAACCGAGGAGAGGCTTCCGTTGGTTCTACAGGGGGCTGGCAAAGTTGGGTGACGGTTGGAACGCAAGTTACTTTGGATGAAGGCGACCACACAATACGTGTTATTTTTACTAATCAAAACTCGAACCAAGGCTTATTAAATGTAAATTGGATTAATGTCACTAATGGCACGGCTTCAGTCGATCCAGAACCCACTCCCCCTGATTCAGATTTACCTATGATCCCAAGCTTAATTCAAGCAGAAGACTATGTTCGCCAATCAGGCACGCAAACAGAGAACACAAGTGATATTGATGGTGGTCAAAATATAGCTTTTATTACCCACAATGACTATTTAGAATTTGATGTAAACGTTGTCGAGGCGGGCAGTTATAACCTTGATTTGCGCCTAGCGAGTAATACCGGTGGTGGTAATGTTTTGTTTCAAGTTGATGGACAAGCGTTAACTCAAGTCTCCATTGGATCTACTGGTGGTTGGCAAAGCTGGGTTACCGCGAGTGCTCAATTACAGCTAGCGGCTGGAGAGCAAACAATTAGGTTGTTATTTTCTGAACCAAACGCTTCTAGTGATTTGATGAATATTAATTGGATGAATGTGACTCGTAATGCGCCAAGCGTTAACTTACTTAGCATACCCAGTTTAATTCAGGCCGAAGATTTCAGTCGCCAGTCCGGTGTTCAAACCGAGGCAACCGCTGATATTAACGGTGGTTTAAATATAGGCTTTATCGAGAATAATGATTATGTTGAATACGATGTTAACGTGGCTGCGGCAGGAAACTATACAGTGGATTTCCGTTTAGCCAGTAATAACAATGGGGGAGACATATTTGTGCAAGTTAATGGCCAGACATCTGCGCAAGCTTCCGTGGATTTTACCGGTGGTTGGCAGGAATGGGTTACCGTGAGTACTCAAATTCAGTTAGAGGTTGGGGACCAGACTCTTCGTTTGTTGTTTTCTGACCCTAACTCTTCAGCAGGTTTGATGAATGTGAATTGGATTAACTTTACGAGGAACTAGGTTTATTCAACTAACAAAATGCCGTTGTTAGCCAGCTGAGTAAGTGTGTTAACAATGGTGCTGTTAGGCCCTTCAACTGCACCGTCTAGGGAAGTCATTTGAATTGCTGTGCCGTTGGAAATTAACTGAGTTAACCTTGGCCCAAGCTCGTCATTAAAGGCGTAAACTTCGCCATTAATAAAGACCCGTTTTTCATCTTGTTCAAACGTAATGGGGCGGCATCCTAAAACAGGGTGTAAGCTGCCGTTTTCTGAAAGGTGATCATATATCTCTTGTTCACTATAGGCGTGCTCTGGTATTTCTACGGGCAGGCTTTGATCGCTTAAGTGCGCTAACAGCGTTTGTTCCCACAGTGAAGACTGAAGTTCTTCTTGCACTAATCGAGTCAACTGTACCAATTCGGCTTTGGTGATTTTCTGAGGTTGCCGTTTAGGAGACAATAGTTGATCTTGATAGCGGGGTAATGAAGATTGATTAAACAAAGCTTCGTTTATTGGCTGTAACAAATCTCTGGCATTGGGCGCTCGAAAGCCTACGCTATAAGTAAGACAAGGTTCAATACTTTCACCGCAATGAGGAAAGCCAGGTGGAATGTACAAAATATCACCAGGCTCTAAAATGACATCAATAGTTGGCTCAAAAGGCTCAACTTGTTGTAAATTTTTGTGTGGGGAAGTCGCAACAACCATATCGGGTTCGCCTACTTTCCAATGACGCTTTCCTTTGCCTTGTATTAGAAATACATCGTACTGATCCACATGAGGACCAACCCCTGCACCGGGAACTGAATAGCTCACCATAACGTCGTCAAATCGCCAGTGAGGTATAAATGAAAAGTGCTTGGCTAGGTCATTGATGTCTTCTATCCACCTGTCGACACCTTGTACCATAAGCGTCCATTTACCCACACAAAGGTGTTCGAACTCGTCAAACGGACCTTGTTCAACAGACCAGTTGTTGTTATTTAAAGAAACAATACGGCTGTCTATGTCTGCGTCTTGTGCAAGACCCGCTAGATCGTGTTCGTCTATAGGGTCTTGGAAGTCTTGAATACCCTTTTTTATAACAAGAGGTTTGCGTTGCCAAACCTCTGCTAAAAAGTGGTCTTTGTCGATATTAAGGTTTTTCAAGAGCATCTACAAAACGGATGGCGTCACCAATGTAACCTGCTGGCGTTAGGGTTTTTAGACTTGCTTTTACCGCATCAGGTAGTTCAAGTGTATCGATAAACTCGGCCATTGCGGTTTGATCGACTTTTTTGCCTCGAGTTAGCTCTTTTAACTTCTCGTAAGGCTTTTCTATACCATAGCGGCGCATCACAGTTTGAATAGGCTCTGCAAGCAGTTCCCAATTGCTATCGAGTTCTGCTAACAAGCTAGCTTCGTTAACTTCTAGTTTGCTGATACCTTTTAAACTGGCTTGGTATGCAATTAACGCGTAGCCCATACCAACACCTAGGTTACGTAAAACTGTCGAGTCGGTTAAGTCTCGTTGCCAACGAGAAATAGGCAGTTTAACTGCAAGGTGCGCAAACACGGCATTGGCTAAACCTAAATTGCCTTCAGAGTTTTCAAAGTCAATTGGGTTTACTTTGTGCGGCATAGTTGACGAGCCAATTTCCCCTGCTACGGTTTTTTGCTTGAAGTGACCCAGCGCAATGTAACCCCAAATGTCGCGGTCGAAATCGATTAAGATGGTATTGAATCGCGCAACGGCATCAAATAACTCGGCAATGTAGTCATGAGGCTCTATTTGGGTGGTATAAGGATTCCACGTTAACCCTAAAGAGGTCACGTATTGTTCAGAAACACTGTGCCAATCGATATCTGGGTAAGCCGATAAATGCGCGTTGTAGTTACCCACGGCGCCATTTAATTTACCTAAAATAGCAACATTCGCAATATGTTCTCGCTGCTGCTTTAAACGCATCATCACGTTGGCCATTTCTTTACCCATAGTTGTAGGAGAAGCAGGCTGTCCGTGAGTACGGGCCATCATGGCAACGGTTTTGTGCTCTAATGCCAGCTCGTACAGGGCATTAATTAATTTATCGCAGTAAGGTAACAATACGGTTTCTCTTGCTTCACTCAGCATTAAACCGTGAGATAAATTGTTAATGTCTTCAGATGTACAAGCAAAGTGAATAAATTCACTTACGGCATGAAGTTCAGCATGGGCTGCTACTTTTTCTTTGATAAAGTATTCAACGGCTTTTACATCGTGATTCGTGGTGCTTTCAATGGTTTTGATGCGGCTCGCATCGTCTTCATTGAAATTGGCCACTATGCTGTCTAGCTGCTGGTTTGCTGCTTCGCTAAATGCGGGAACTTCTGCAATCGCGTCGATTTTCGCAAGTTGTTGTAACCAACGAACTTCTACTTCTACACGATATTTGAGTAAGCCAAATTCGCTAAAGATTGAGCGAAGTTCTTGCGTTTTACTTCCGTAACGGCCGTCTATCGGGGAAATAGCGGTTAAAGATGACAAATCCACGTTGGTCTCCTGCACCTAAAAGGTAATATCAATGAATAAGTCGAAGTGCTTGATGCGCACTGTCGACGATGTGTTTGCGTTGTAACAATAATTGTCTACGTCTACCGCCCATTTGTCGCCACATAACGGCTGAACGGACACCTGCAAGTAAAATGGATCTTACTCGGTGTTGGTTAATACTTGTTTTTAAAATTTGCGCATTGCCTGAAATCTGAATTTTCGGAGCTAATGGGCTAACGATATCGGAATAAATACTGGCTAGTGAGGTTTGCACCTGTTGGTTTTCTATTTCTACATAGGCCAGTTGCCGCTGCACATGAGCAATACGAGTGGCTAAATCGCTCATGGCACTTTTATGTTTGGCGAGTTTCCTTTCTAAGGTCAATATAGCCATGACATAACGGGTGATTTCGATATCTTTATTTTTAGGTTCGTTATTCAGCTGTGAAACCAGCGTTTGAAACCCGAGTTTTAAATTATTCAATGAACCAAAAACCTGTTGAGGTGTTTGTGGGTCGGTAACCAAAATGCTGGATAAACTCGATTCAAAGGCAAGTTTATCTAGCTCGCCTTTTTTTGCTAAATGTTTTACTAAAAATGCAGATTGGCAAACACCTGCAAGAGCAAGCTGACGTTCTATTGCAGGTGTTAACATGAAGCGTCTCTACAATAACTGTCAATAATACCGCCGCCTAAACAGACATCATCTAAATAGAATACAGCGGATTGCCCGGGTGTTACTGCTTTTTGAGGTGAGTCGAAGGTCACCTTGACGCTGTGTTCATTTATGGGTTCGATTAAGCAAGGAATGTCTTCTTGTCTATATCGAGTTTTCACTGTGGCTCGTAACGGTTTAGTTAAAGCTATCCGAGACACCCAATGCAATTGGTTGGCGATAAGGCCGTTTGAGAATAGGCGAGGGTGGTTAGCACCTTGGCCAACAATTAAGGTATTGCGAGCTACGTCTTTGTCTACCACGTACCAAGGGTCTTCGCCGTGATCCCGTTTGCCACCAATAAGCAGCCCTTTGCGCTGACCTAAGGTGTGATACATTAAACCTTCGTGCTGACCAATTTTTTTGCCTTCAGCGGTTTCTATATCACCGGGTTGCGCCGGTAAATAGCGTTGTAAAAAGTCTTTAAATTTACGTTCACCAATAAAACAAATACCGGTACTGTCTTTTTTGTTATGGGTGATCAGGCCTTCTCGCTGTGCGATTTCTCTGACTTCTGGTTTTTCAATGTTACCCACTGGAAATAAAGTTTTCGCTACGTGTTCAGCACCCAAAGTATAGAGGAAATAGCTTTGATCTTTATTTTGATCCAAGCCTCTTAGTAAATGCCATTGATTGTCTCGAAACTCTCGCTGAACATAATGCCCAGTGGCGATGTAGTCAGCGCCCAAATCTTCTGCGGCAAATTCTAAAAAGGCTTTAAATTTAATTTCTTTGTTACACATAATATCGGGGTTCGGTGTGCGACCCGCGCGATATTCTTCTAAAAAATATTCAAAAACGTTATCCCAGTATTCCGCTGCAAAATTAATCGTGTGTAAATGAATGCCCAATTTGTCGCAAACGGCTTGCGCATCAGCTAAGTCTTCTGCCGCCGCACAGTATTCGTCATTGTCGTCTTCTTCCCAGTTTTTCATAAACAAGCCTTCTACCTGATAGCCCTGGGACTTCAATAGATAAGCTGAAACTGATGAATCGACGCCGCCAGACATACCGACGATGACTTTAGTATTTGTGCGTTCGTTTTGCATTTAACCGCTCGTTACTCACGTTAAATTGGAGGGAAATTTTAGGGCGCGAAGTATAACAGAAAGTCTTCTTAAATTCACAACTCTAACATGCGATGTTCACCTGAATTTATTCCATCTATCGTCCAATTTCCCACTCGATAGCGAACCAAACGCAATGTAGGGTGGCCTATATGCGCAGTCATACGTCGGACTTGGCGGTTTTTACCTTCGCTAATGGTAATGCTTAACCACTGCGTAGGTATGTGTTGGCGAAACCGAACAGGAGGAGTGCGAGGCCATATGTCGGGTTCGTCTATTAATGCAACTTTAGCCGGCTTTGTTAACCCGTCTTTTAATTCCACACCCTTTTGCAATGCAGTAATTGCTGACATATCGGGGATCTTTTCTACTTGAGCCCAATAGGTTTTAGACACCTTATTCTTGGGGTGGGCGAGTTTGTGCTGAAGTTTGCCATCACTGGTTAACACCAACAAGCCTTCTGAGTCTCTGTCTAGTCGACCTGCGGCATATACATCGGGAATAGAAACATAGTCTTTTAATGTTTCTCTGCCATCTGCATCAGTGAACTGACTAAGTACATTGAAGGGCTTATTAAATAAAATTGTTCGATTTTTTTTCATTATTGATTAAATAAATAGTAAAGATAGTTCTTTTTTATTGAATAGTTTACTAGGTAAACCTTGTAAGTATTTACGGCGACCCTATACTACTACCACACAATTATGGACCCGATCGGGTGTGATTTCACCCTAACTTATGAGGTAAAGAATGGCCAATTCTAAATCAACTATCGTTTATACTAAAACAGATGAAGCGCCGGCGCTGGCGACCTATTCATTATTACCTATTATTCGTCGCTTTGTGCGTTCTGCTGATATCGATGTTGAAGTAAGTGACATTTCACTTGCAGCAAGAATTCTAGCTAACTTTCCAGAGTATCTTGATGATAGCCAAAAAACACCTGACGCGCTAAGCGAGCTAGGTGAACTAACACAAGACAAATTAGCCAATATCATTAAATTGCCAAACATCAGTGCGTCTATTCCTCAGTTAAAAGATGCTATTGCTGAGCTAAATGAAAAAGGTTATGCCGTTCCTGCGTACCCTGATGCACCTCAATCTGATGAAGAAAAAAGTATTCAAGCGACTTACGGTAAAGTATTAGGTAGTGCGGTAAACCCTGTACTTCGCGAAGGTAACTCTGACCGTCGTGCTCCTGGTGCAGTTAAAAACTATGCTAAAAAATTCCCACATAGCATGGGTGAGTGGAGCCAAGCGTCTCAATCTCATGTTTCTTGCTTAAAAGAAGGTAGCTTCTTTGTAAGTGAAAAGTCTACAACCATGCAAAAAGCTGGGTCTGTAAACATTGAATTCACTGACACGCAAGGTAACAAAAAAGTACTTAAAGAAGGCTTAGCCTTACTTGAAGGTGAAATTATTGATTCTACTTTCATGAGCAAAAAAGCACTTTGCAGTTTCTTTGAAGAGCAAATTGCAGATGCGAAAAAATCAGGCGTACTTTTCTCGTTGCACATGAAAGCAACTATGATGAAAGTATCTGACCCGATTATTTTCGGTCACTGTGTAAAAGTATTCTTTGCGCCAGTATTTGAAAAGTACGGAAAATTGTTTGATGAAATTGGTGTTAACGTAAACAATGGTTTCGGCAGCGTATTAGAGAAAGTTGCTCAACTACCTGAAGCGCAGCGCACTGAAATTGAAGCGGCGATTGAAGCTTGTTACGCTGAAAGACCTGCAATGGCGATGGTAAATTCTGACAAGGGTATTACTAACCTACACGTACCAAGTGACGTAATTGTCGATGCGTCAATGCCTGCGATGATCAGAAACTCGGGTCAAATGTGGGGACCAGATGGTGAATCTGCAGATACCAAAGCCGTGATCCCAGATACGACTTACGCGACAATTTACCAAGAAATGATTAATTTCTGTAAAACTCATGGTGCATTTGACCCAACCACTATGGGTACAGTACCTAACGTTGGTTTGATGGCGAAGAAAGCGGAAGAGTACGGTTCACACGATAAAACCTTTGAAATGACTGCTGATGGCGTTATGCGTGTTGTTGCTGAATCTGGTGATGTACTACTAGAGCACACAGTAGAAGAAGGCGATATCTGGCGCATGTGTCAAACTAAAGACGCATCTGTTAAAGACTGGGTTAAACTTGCAGTAACTCGTTCTCGTTTATCAGGTACTCCAGCCGTATTTTGGCTAGATACAGAACGTGCCCATGACGTTCAAATTATCGAAAAAGTAAATACCTATTTACAAGATCACGATACTGAAGGTTTGGACCTTCGTATATTACCTCCTGTACAAGCGATCCGTTTCTCTATGGAACGTGCGATTAAAGGTGAAGACACAATTTCTGTTACAGGTAACGTGCTACGTGATTACCTTACTGATTTATTCCCAATTATCGAGCTTGGAACAAGTGCGAAAATGCTATCTGTTGTGCCACTAATGGCTGGTGGTGGTTTATTCGAAACCGGTGCGGGTGGTTCTGCGCCTAAGCACGTTCAGCAATTTGTTGAAGAAGGTCACTTGCGTTGGGATTCTCTAGGTGAGTTCTTGGCTCTTGGCGTATCATTAGAAGATATCGCGAACAACCAAGGCAATAGCAAAGCGAAATTACTTGCGTCTACCTTAGATAAAGCAACGGAAACCTTACTTAACAACAGTAAGTCTCCAATGCGTAAAGTGGGTCAACTAGACAACCGTGGAAGTCATTTCTATCTTGGAATGTACTGGGCGAAAGAACTTGCGGCGCAAACTGAAGACGCAGAGTTAGCGAAAGAATTTGCTGATATAGCGCAGAAGATGGAAGCAAGCGAAGCGACGGTTTTAGCTGAAATTGATGCTACTCAAGGTAAAGCTGCTGATATCGGTGGATACTTCTTACCAGAAGATGACAAAGCGACTGCGGCAATGTGCCCAAGTGCAACACTGAACAGCATTATTGCTTAATTGATTCAAAATTAAAAAAACCGGCATTTGCCGGTTTTTTTATAGGTAAAATACAGTTAAATATTAATTTAATTGTATTTGATCAGTTAACGTTCGTCTTCTTCTTTGAAATCAATTTTATCAGCATGTAGCCCTTTTGGCCCTTGCTGAATTTCAAATGAGACTTCTTGTCCTGCCTTTAAAGACCGGTATCCTTCCATTTGAATTGTAGAATAGTGAGCAAAAATATCTTCGCCCCCATCTTCTGGAACAATAAATCCGAACCCTTTTGCGTTGTTAAACCACTTAACTTTACCATTCGCCATGGATTGACTTCCTTCTACTCCTTGAACTCACGTGCAACTGACCCCACAATATAAAGAGTCTGTGAAATGTTAACCTATTTGTTAACAAATATGACTGTATATATTTTAACCATATTCTGTCAAGTATTTTTTACAGAATTAAAATATTAATACTTTTTGTCTAAAATAATTGCACATTGGCTAGCATTGGATTATGAGTAAAGATAACACGACCAATATTGATAAAGATGGTTTACTTGAGGCGGTTAGGCAAAAAACGCAACCTCCTCCTATGTACAAGGTTATATTAAATAACGACGATTACACTCCTATGGATTTTGTGGTTAATGTGTTGACTCACTTTTTCAATATGAATTTAGAAAAGGCTAATCAAACAATGTTGACTGTGCATTATGAAGGCAAAGCCGTGTGTGGGGTCTATACTGCAGAGATAGCAGAAACAAAAGTAATGCAAGTTAATCAGTACGCCAGAAAGCATCAGCACCCATTGATGTGTACTTTGGAACCTGCGTAAACGTAAAAGGCGGTCACTATGCTAAATAAAGATTTAGAGCGCACGCTAAACGAAGCGTTCGTATTCGCAAGAGAACATCGCCACGAATTCATGACAGTGGAGCATTTACTGTTGGCGTTGTTAGATAACCCAGCAGCAAAAGAAGCGCTACATGCGTGTGGCGCAAATGTAGATAACATCAAATCTGAACTGCTCGAGTTTGTAAAAGATACCACTCCTTTGATATTAGAAGATCAGCTTAAAGAGCGGGAAACACAGCCTACATTGGGCTTTCAACGTGTATTACAGCGCGCTGTATTTCATGTTCAATCCTCTGGAAAGGAAGAAGTTACCGGAGCAAATGTACTTGTCGCTATTTTTAGCGAACAAGAGTCTCAAGCGGTTTATATACTCAAAAAAGCAGACGTCACGCGGTTGGACGTGGTGAACTACATTAGTCATGGCGTCAGTAAACAAGAAGAAGACGGAACTTCAAGTTCTGAAGACGGTGATGAAACCGCTGAAGGTGAACAAGAAGAAACATCGTTAGAAAAATACGCGACTAATTTGAATGTGCAGGCTAAAGAAGGAAAAATAGACCCATTAATAGGTCGCGATACGGAAGTTGAACGTACGATTCAGATTCTTTGCCGTCGCCGTAAAAATAATCCCTTGTTAGTGGGTGAAGCTGGCGTTGGAAAAACAGCAATTGCTGAAGGTTTAGCGTATCGCATTGTCAATAACGATGTGCCGGATGTTATTGCTAACTGTACTGTCCACTCTTTAGACTTAGGTGCGCTTCTAGCCGGAACAAAATACCGAGGTGACTTTGAAAAGCGCCTCAAAGGCATTTTAAAGGAACAAACTAAAGATCCTGACGCGATTCTATTCATCGATGAAATTCATACCATTATAGGGGCAGGAGCGGCTTCTGGTGGTGTAATGGACGCATCTAACCTACTAAAACCTAAGTTAAGTAGTGGCGAATTGCGTTGTATTGGCTCTACAACGTACCAGGAATACCAAGGTATTTTTGAAAAAGACAGAGCGCTAGCGCGTCGCTTCCAGAAAGTGGATGTGGTTGAACCTAGCGTTGGTGACACAACCAAAATTCTTCAAGGCTTGAAATCGCGCTATGAAGAACACCACAGTGTAAGGTATACGCAAAAAGCACTGTATGCTGCGGCTGAATTGTCGTCTAAGTATATTAACGAGCGCTTCTTACCTGACAAAGCTATTGATGTTATGGACGAAGCAGGTGCAAGCCAGCAATTGCTTCCGCAGTCTAAGCGGAAGAAAACCATTAACGTTGGTGATATCGAGCAAATTATTGCGAAAATGGCTCGTATACCCGAAAAATCCGTTTCTACGTCTGATAAAGAGGTGTTAAAAAACCTTGGGCGTAATTTGAAAATGGTTGTTTTTGGTCAAGATGAAGCCATTGAAACTTTGACCAATGCAATTCATTTATCCCGCTCTGGGCTGGGATCAGAAAATAAACCTATTGGTAATTTTATGTTTGCTGGCCCCACAGGGGTAGGTAAAACAGAGGTGACTCAGCAGCTAGCTAATATTATGAATGTTGAGTTAGTTCGCTTTGATATGTCTGAATACATGGAGCGCCATGCTGTGAGCCGTTTAATTGGTGCACCTCCAGGATACGTTGGATTTGACCAAGGCGGGTTACTGACCGATGCGGTGATTAAAAATCCGTATTGTGTTGTGTTACTGGATGAAATAGAAAAAGCTCACAGTGATATCTACAACATTTTGTTGCAGGTAATGGATCACGGTACGTTAACTGACAACAATGGTAGAAAAGTAGATTTCCGTAATGTAGTGCTGGTAATGACAACCAATGCCGGTGTACAAGAAACTGTGCGCACCACAATTGGTTTTAAACAACAAGATCATAGCCATGATGCGTTGGCCGAAATAAACAAAATATTTACGCCTGAGTTTAGAAACAGGTTAGATGCCACAATTTGGTTTAATCATTTAGATCAAGATGTGATTTTGCAGGTTGTTGATAAATTCCTAACTGAACTACAAGCGCAATTAGATGCTAAACAGGTTTCATTAAACGTAACAGATAAAGCTCGTCGTTATTTAGCGAAAAAAGGCTACGATAAAGCGATGGGAGCAAGACCTATGGCGCGTTTGATTAAAGAAGAACTGAAGAAAGAGTTAGCAAACGAATTGTTGTTTGGACGATTGTTAAAAGGTGGTAGCGTTGATATTGATATTCATAAAGATGAATTGAGTTTCGATTATCAAAGCTTAGATGAGAAAAAAGAGGAAATAGAGTCGAATTAACGGCTCTATATCTAATAAAAAAGCCCGATGTTATTTTCATAACGTCGGGCTTTTTTTTGATTTTATCAGTTACCTGGCGCGATAAATGATTCGGCCTTTTGATAGATCGTATGGGGTCATTTCAACGGTAACTTTGTCACCAGTTAAAATACGAATATAATTTTTGCGCATTTTACCTGAAATATGTGCGGTTACTACGTGTCCGTTTTCTAGTTCAACGCGAAACATAGTGTTCGGTAGGGTATCCAATACGGTCCCTTCCATTTCAATACAATCTTCTTTTGCCATCTAGCCAGCTTACCTCGAATTAGTCACAAATTTTGCCGCGCAGACATTAACCAATTAGAACCAGCGTGTAAAGCAATTACTCAGTATTTTTATCAAAAAAGACCCATTTACCGTTAATAAATTGTTCTTGGGGCATAAATTTGTTTTTGTAAGCCATTTTTTTACACGCATCCACTTGATAGCCTAAATACAAATAGGGCGTATTAAGCGCTCTCGCAAACTCTACTTGTTTCAAAATCATCAAGGTGCCTGGAGAAAAGTTGTCGTAGTCGGGATCAAAAAAAGTATACAAAGCAGAAAGCGCGTCGGGGTAAATATCGGTTACGGCTACTGCGACCAAATTTCCATCACTACGGGCTTCTAATAAATGAGGAGGGTGCCATTCACAGTTTACAAACTGTTCGAATTGAGTTTTGGATGGCGGATACATACTGCCATCGGCATGACGCTGCGTAATGTAATTTTCGTAGAGTGAGTAGTGCTCGTCTGTTAGGGTCGAAACAAACTCAAATGTCCACGTATGCGCTTTTTTTAAAATACGCTTTTGACTACGAGTGGGGGCAAAGGTAGTTATGGGAACCCGTACAGATTTACACGCCGAGCAATGGCTACAGTGCGGCCGATAAACCTGAGGGCCGCTGCGCCTAAAGCCTTCTGTAATTAACCATTCGTAATGGGCGTCACGCATATTTCCATCAGAAGGAATACAAACAAGTAGTTGCTCATTTTCGTCATCGAGGTAATTACACTGATACGCTTGTGTAAGCGCGAATTTTAAGCCTGACAAAAAGAAAAAGACCTAGGAGTCCAAAGTGTATTTGGCACTGGCGTATGGTTTGCTGAATTCATTGACGTAATAAACTCCTCTCTCGATATGGTTAGCGCACCTAAAGACGTTAAATGATCAGTGGGCATTTGGCAATCGATAAAAGCGTGGGAGTAGGGGGCTAAAAGTTTGGTTAATACTGCCATTGCGGCTTTTGACGCATCAGTAACTGTGTGAAACATTGACTCTCCGCAAAATACGCTATCAGTCATTACACCGTATAAGCCACCCACTAATTTGTTGTCTTGCCAGACTTCTACAGAGTGTGCGTAACCGGCTTGGTGTAAATTGATATAAGCGTCAATCATATCGTCGGTAATCCAAGTGCCTGCAGCTTCTTGATTATCGTAATACCGAGGTGTTGAGGAGCAAGACTCAATGATCCGCTCAAAAGATGTGTTGATTGAAAACGTAAATAGATTTTTTTTGAGGGTCTTCTTTAAACTTTTACTGATATGAAACGTGCGAGGGGAAATTATTGCTCGACTTGATGGAGACCACCAAAGAATGGGCTCACCGTCACTAAACCAAGGGAATATACCACTGCGATAAGCCGCTATAAGACGCTGTATTGATAAATCGCCACCAAAGGCGAGTAATCCGTCGGGTTCCGATAAAGCCGTTTCAACTGAAGGAAACGGCGTATCGTTTTCAATTAACGGTAAGTGAAGTACCGCCATTAAATGTTAGGCTTTGCTGTCGAGGTATTTTTCGGCATCGAGAGCTGCCATACAGCCTGTTCCTGCTGATGTGATAGCTTGACGGTAGATATGATCACTCACGTCACCTGCAGCAAACACACCCTCAATACTGGTTTGAGTTGCATTGCCTTCAGTGCCACTGTTAACTTTAAGGTAGCCGTCTTTCATTTCTAGCTGACCCTCAAAGATTCCCGTGTTGGGTTGATGGCCAATTGCGATGAAGACACCCATTAAATCAAGCTCGCTAACGCTGTCGTCTTTGGTGTCGCGGATTTTAACGCCAGTGACGCCCATATCATCGCCTAAAACTTCATCGAGTGTTTTATTAAAATGGAGTGTGACGTTGCCGTTTTCTGCTTTTTCTAATAATCGCTGGCTGAGTATTTTTTCACTTCTAAATTCTTCTCGTCTATGAATAACGTGCACTTCAGATGCGATATTAGATAAATACAAGGCTTCTTCGACGGCAGTATTACCCCCACCGACAACAGCCACTTTTTGATTTCTATAGAAAAACCCATCACACGTTGCACAGGCAGATACACCTTTACCTGAATAGGCTTGCTCAGATTCTAGGCCAAGGTATTTTGCTGATGCACCGGTAGCAATAATTAGCGCATCACATGTGTAAGTAGCGTTATCGCCATACAATGTGAAAGGTCGCTTGGTTAAATCGGTTTTATTGATGTGGTCAAAGACAATCTCTGTATCAAATTTTTCAGCGTGCTTTTGCATTCTGACCATTAGATCCGGGCCTGTTAACCCTTCAGGATCACCTGGCCAGTTTTCCACTTCAGTGGTAGTGGTCAATTGGCCACCTTGCTGAATTCCTGTAATCAATACAGGGTTTAAGTTTGCTCTAGCCGCATAAACAGCAGCGGAATAGCCCGCTGGGCCTGAGCCAAGAATTAATAGACTGACATGTCTAGGTTCTGACATAAATTTCTCCAAAATTAGCATGTTAATAACATGCTATGTACCTCGTATCTTAAATAAGATTGGGTTTAATCGTAATTATTCAATATTAATATAGTAATTGGATGATTAATAAGATCATTTACTTATTTCTCAGAGCTATTTAAATTAACTAGGTGTAAAAATTAGTCGGCTCAGTGTTTTATGACGTATAATTTGTTCAAACAGGGGGAGATATGAAATTATCATTTTTAACACTGCTTCAGGATGGTCAACATTATATGAAGCTGTGGCCAGAGCAAAAAGTACTGAACGCTTTTTTGCCTGAAGGTAGAGTGATTGCAGCTACTAAATTAGCGATTAAAGTAATGCCTCCTTTGGCTATCGTGTCTTGTGCAAGTTTGTTGCAAGTCAATGGCAATGCTTTTTTTCCTCAAGCCTTGGCTGTTGGCGCATTTTTCTTAACTATGCCACTACAAGGTTTAATTTGGTTAGGTCATCGTGCAAATAAGCCTTTACCACCGGGTTTAAATCATTGGTACAAAGAAATTCACGAAAAAATGTTGCAGCACGGTTGCAGATTAGACGCGTTAAAACGGCACCCTAAATATAAAGAGCTGGCCCGCTTACTTAAAACGGCGTTTAAAGAAATGGATAGTGCGTTTACTCAGCAAATGTTTTAGTGACTAAGTAAACGCAACGAAGTGTTAATGTTTATTTTTCTTCTTATTTAGCTTCACACTGTAAGCAGTAAATGTATACGCCATTTGGATCATTCAATTGACTAAATGAATCAAACTCAGCCACAACTTGCTTAATAACGCCTACAAGAGGTGATTGTACGTTAGACATTGCAGACTTAGCTGTGTACACCATAGCCTGGCCAAAAAACTCTTTCCAGAACAGTTCTTTCGCGCTTAGGCTTCTTTTAACATAATGGGTATCATAGTTTTCTAATTCGGCTAACTCAGCCGCTTTAGTGATAGCTTCCTCTAAGCCACCAAGTTCATCAACTAAGCCTAGCTCTAGCGCCGTACTACCAATCCAAACTCGACCTTGTGCTATTTCATCAACGCGATCAAGTTCAAGACCTCGTTCATTGGCAACCAAAGAGATAAACTGCCCATAGGTGTGTTCAACACCCATTTGGAAAAAGTCGTTATACCCTTCACTTAATGCACGTACAGGTGAGAAGTCGGCTAATTCTGTAGACCCAATACCATCGCTACTTACGCCAATATGACCAAGAGACTCTTCATAGGTCATAAACAAGCCAAATACACCAATAGAGCCAGTAATCGTGCTTGGTGATGCAACAATATAATCGGTACTCGCAGCAATCCAGTAACCACCAGATGCGGCATAAGATCCCATTTGAGTAACAATAGGTTTACCTGCTTCTTTTAGGTTTAGAATTTCCTGACGAATAACTTCAGATGCAAATGCACTTCCGCCTGGAGAGTCAACTCTGAACACCACGGCTTTTACGTTATCATCCAAACGGGCTTTTCTAAGTAATCTTGCTGTACTGTCGCCACCGATAGCACCTGCTTTTTGGGTACCATCTAAAATGGTTCCTGAAGCAACAACAATAGCAATACTGTCTTGTGTGCTGATACTTGGCTTGAGTGGAGAGTTAATAACAGATAGATAGGTTTTTAACGATGTTGTCGCAAAACCATTTTTATTGTTTGCAGAAGCAACGTGGTTTTTCATCACGTCACGGATATCTTCACGGGTTTTCAGTCCGTCAACCCACCCATATTTTAACGCGTATTCACTGAAGTTACCGTCAACTGTGTTGAGTCGTTCTGTGAAACGGTCAAATTTTTCATCAAAGTTTGATACTTCAAATCCTCTAGCGGCAGCAACATCGTGTTTATATTGTTCCCAGTAGTCCGATATCCACGCTAAATTTGCGGCTTTCGCTGCTTCAGACATATCATCGCGAATGAAGGGCTCCACCGCTGACTTATAGGTGCCAACGCGGAAAATATGGGTGCTTATTTTTAATTTCTCTAATAAGCCTTTAAAATATAAACCAAAACGAGAATACCCATCAATGAGTACTGAACCCATAGGGTTTAAGTAGACTTCTGTTGCATGTGCTGCAATGTAATATTGATCTCGGCTATAGTAATCACCAACAGCATAAACAGGTTTACCTGATTCTTTAAATGTATCAATAGCTTTTGCTACAACTCTTAATTTGTCCAAACCACTAGAACTCATACCCTGAAGGTTTAGCATGATGCCTTTTATTCGGTTGTCTTCAGCGGCATTTTCTAGTGCAAAAACTAAATCGCGAATAAGAATTTCTGGGTCGCTTTGTTGTTCGTCAAACGCTTCTTGCATGAACTCTTCAAATGGGTCGACCTCTTGTTTTTCTATGACTAAGTTACCCGTTAAGCTAACTTGTAAGATGCTATCGGGTGTGACACCAACTTTGTCTGAGTCTTTAGTCGCTGCAACGATGATAGCAACGGCAATAATGATGAATATCAAGTTGAAGAATAGTTTGCGACTAAAATTAAGTACGCTCCATACGCCGACAAACAAGGATTTTGTCCAGCTTTTACTTTCTGCCATAAAATATCATTCCTAAAATAATTAGACTAATCATGATACTAGACATTTAACGAAGTATGGGAGGGAATTTGTAATTAATTGTGTCACACTTTATTTTTTCCATCGTCATCTAGCCATTTAGCGATGATTTTTGCGATAAGTTTATGATTATGCTCAGTTAGTTCACACAGAAGGGCTTTAGTATTGGGCGTTGTTTTTACCTTGGTCTGTCCTTTTTTCATTACTCGTTGAAAAGCGCTCATTATTTTAGCCTATATAGTGCGTTTGTTAGGTATAGTATAGGTCATTGTATTTTTGCTAGAAGTCTTATCTTAAATAATGGATGCACTTAACTTATTACTTAACCGCCATTCACAACCAAAATTAACAGCGCCAGCACCTTCTCAAGAAGCACTCAATCAAATACTTCAAGCTGGAGACCGAGCGCCTGATCACGCAGGATTAAAACCTTGGGAATTGATAGTTTGCCAAGGTGAAGGTCTAAAAAAGTTGGGGAGTATTTTTGAGCAATCAGCGTTAAAAAATAACTTACCAGAAAACGATATTAAACGGGCACCGCTGTTGCCGTTACGGGCTCCTATGGTCATCGTAGTTATTATGCGCTATCAGCAGCATGACAAAGTTCCACGAGTTGAACAAATTGCATCGGTTGCTTGTGCTGTAGTGTCAATGCAGATGGCAGCTGTTGCTTTGGGGTATCAGGGAATGTGGAGAACAGGTCGTTATGCGCACTGCAGTAGCGTGAAAAATGCGTTAGTTTTGCAAGAGAAAGATGAAATAGTTGGATTTTTGTATTTAGGTACGGCAGAAAATGAAAAACTTCCAATGCCGCCTAGCGACATTGGAAGTCATGTTTCTTATTGGCGTTGAAACTAGTCTACAACGACCATTTTCATAGTATTTGTTGCACCAACAGTTTCCATTTGTTCACCGAGGGTGATAATGATTTTATCACCTACTTCAACTAAGCCTTTTTCTTTTAATATTGCTAAAACATCATGTCTTAATTGGCCAGAATCGCTTTTTTGCGAATCAAAAAATACTGGATTAACACCGCGGTACAATGCCATTTTGTTAAGGGTTGATTCGTGGCGAGACAGGGCAATGATAGGCAGCTTTGTTGTAATACGAGACATTATCTTAGGTGTTTCACCACTTTCAGTTAGTCCCACTATTGCTTTAATGCTTTTTAAGTGGTTTGCCGCATAAACTGCAGATAGCGCGATAGTTTCACTTTCTGAACTGAACTCGCTATTCATTCTGTGTTTAGAGATTTTAGCACTAGGGTGTGACTCTGCGCCTTCACAGACTCTCGCCATTGCTGCAACAGTTTCTACTGGGAAATTACCTGCAGCTGTTTCACCTGAAAGCATTACTGCATCGGTTCCATCAAGAACGGCGTTGGCTACGTCCATAACCTCAGCACGAGTAGGCATAGGGCTGTCGATCATAGATTCCATCATTTGTGTGGCAGTAATTGCGATTTTGTCTAACTGGCGAGAACGCAATATAAGTTTCTTTTGAACACCAACAAGCTCTGCGTCACCAATTTCAACACCTAAGTCGCCACGTGCAACCATGACTGCGTCTGATGCTTTTATAACATCATCAATGGCTTCGTCAGTTGCAACTGCTTCAGCGCGTTCTACTTTTGCACAGATTAATGCTTCACAACCGGCTTCACGTGCTAATTTTCTTGCATAGTCTAAGTCTGCACCTGAACGCGGAAACGAAACTGCTAAATAATCCACACCGATTTTTGCTGCGGTAACAATGTCGTTTTTGTCTTTTTCCGTTAGGGCTTCAGCAGATAAGCCGCCGCCTTGTTTGTTTATGCCTTTGTTATTTGAAAGCTTTCCGCCAACAGTAACTACGGTGTGAACTGTGGTACCTTCAACAGAAGTTACTTCCAATTGTACTCGGCCATCGTCTAACAAGAGCAAATCACCTGCAACTACGTCATTAGGTAACTCTTTGTAATCAATACCCACAGCCTCTTGATGACCAGCATCTTTTGCCATTTCAGCGTCAAGCGCGAATGCATCGCCAATATTCAAATGAATAGGGCCGTTTGCGAAACGTGCAACACGGATTTTCGGGCCCTGTAAATCGCCCAAAATGGCAACATATTTACCAAGCTTTTTCGCTGCAGCTCTAACGCGTTCTGCGCGTTGAATGTGGTCTTCAGCATTGCCGTGAGAGAAATTCATCCTGACAACATTTGCGCCTGCTGCAATAATGGCTTCAATTTTTTCAGGAGTGTCTGTAGATGGACCTAAGGTAGCAAGAATTTTCGTACGTCGTGTCATTATATGTCGCTCGGTTTGGGGTGAAAGCAAATTAGCGTTTCGTAATTTTTTTACAAATATATCGCATATTAAAATAATAGAGCAAAGTTACTAGAATGTGAATGTCATAAAGCCACAAATCTATGCAGTCCAACCAGTTTATTAATACTAGCTTTTTTTATCAAAACGTGAACCGCGTAATGTATCCTTTACTCTTTTGAGGTTTTCTCTAAATCGATTTCCTCGTCTCAGAGTGAACCCTGTCGCAAGTACGTCTATTAGTGTTAATTGCGCAATCCTAGATGCCATAGGCATGTAAAGGTCCGTATCTTCAGGAACTTCTAACGAAAGAACATAGTTACACTCGTGCGCAAGCGGACTATCTGCTGAAGTAATTCCAACAACAACTGCATCGTTAGAACGTGCTAATTTAGCAAGTTCTACTGTACTTTTCGTTCGACCTGTATGAGAAATAAGTACAATGACATCGTGATCCGTGCAGTTCATACAAGACATGCGTTGCATTAATACATCTTCAAAATACACTACAGGGACATTAAAGCGGAAAAATTTATTTAATGCGTCATGTGCTACTGAGGCAGAGGCGCCTGCACCAAAAAACGATATTTTATTAGCTTGAGTGAGCAAATCAACGACCCGATTAACGGTACCAACATCCACAGATTGCCTAGCAACTTCAAGAGAGGCCATTGTCGATTCAAAAATTTTATTGGTATATTCTTGAGTACCGTCACTCTCGTCGATATGGCGATTTACATAAGGTGTACCATTTGCCAAGCTTTGCGCTAAATGCAATTTGAAATCGGGGTAGCCTTTGGTATCAAGTCGTCTGCAAAATCGATTTACAGTGGGTTCGCTCACATCTGCTAACTTAGCTAAAGTTGCAATGCTTGAATGAATAACTGATTGTGGATCCGCTAAGATAATATCGGCAACTTTACGTTCAGACTTACTGAATACGTCATCGTTTTGGGTTATTTTTTCTAATATATTCATATTACCGCGTTAAATTTTACTAATTTAATATGTAATTTCACAACACATTTTCGACTATTTGAACAGGAAATGGAAACAATTTGTTATTTTTTGTTTGCTTAGCTGTAATTTTACAACGCAAAGTGCTAACTTTATAAAATAAAAAGCGGGTGACAGATTCCCGTTCATATTCTTCATTTAAGTGAGTTTGTTATGGTTTTAGATACTTCGTATGAGCCGTGTGATTTTGTTCTTTTCGGTGCTTTAGGTGATTTATCAAGAAGAAAATTGCTTCCTTCTCTATATCAATTAGAAAAAGCCAATTTGCTACATAAAGATACAAAAATCGTTGGCGTTGCCCGGCAAGACCATTCAAACGATGATTTTATTGATTTAGTGAAAGAAAATATTGAAAAATTTTCAGGTGAAGCTTTATGCAATGATACCTGGGATAGAATGTCTAAGCGTATTTGTTATGTTCAAATTGATATGCGTGACTCCGCTAAATACAGTGGATTAGAGGAGCATGTTGACCCATCTAAAGTGATGGTGTGTTATTTCGCAACACCTCCTGCGCTGTTTGGCGACATTTGTTCAGGCTTACATGCCTGTAACATAATAGATTCAAGTGTTCGCGTTGTACTAGAAAAGCCAATTGGGCATGATTTAGAATCTTCTCGTGTTATTAACGACCAAGTTGCTGCTTATTTTGACGAATCTCAAATTTATCGAATTGATCATTATCTAGGTAAAGAAACGGTTTTAAACCTGATAGCATTGCGCTTTGCAAACTCAATATTTGCAACAAATTGGGATCATAACAGTATCGATCACGTGCAAATATCAGTTTCAGAATCTGTGGGTATTGAAGGGCGTTGGGGATATTTTGACGATGCAGGCCAAATGCGAGATATGGTTCAAAACCACCTTTTACAAATTCTTACTTTGGTTGCTATGGAACCCCCAACTACCTTAGATGCTGACTTTATTCGGGATGAAAAACTAAAAGTACTGAAAGCGCTGAGACCGATCAATAGTAAAAACGTAAACGAAATGACGGTGCGAGGTCAATACACAGCGGGCTTCGTAAAAGGCAACGAAGTGCCTGGTTATTTAGAAGAGCCAGATGCCAATAAAACCAGTCGCACAGAAACCTTTGTCGCACTTAAAGTATTGATCGATAACTGGCGATGGGCAGGTGTTCCTTTCTATTTGCGTACAGGCAAACGGTTGCCAACAAAGGTCAGTGAAGTGGTTATTTACTTTAAACGCCAACCTCATAATTTGTTTGGTGATAGTTTTTCTACCTTACCCCCCAATAAATTAGTTATTCGCTTACAGCCAGACGAAGGCGTCGAAATTACGTTAATGAACAAAGTACCGGGAATGACCAGTACAGGTAGTATGGACGTTCAAAAATCGAAGTTGAACTTGAGTTTCTCTGAAGCCTTCTCTGGCGAGAGAATTCCAGATGCTTATGAAAAACTGTTACTTGAAGTTATGCTTGGCAATCAAGCCTTATTTGTACGTAGAGATGAAGTAGAACAAGCTTGGAGTTGGGTTGATTCTATTTTTGAAGCATGGAACAGCGATAGCGAGCCACCAGAGCCATATCAAGCTGGTACATGGGGACCTGTTGCTTCTATTGGTTTGTTGGCGAGAGAAAATAGAAGTTGGTATGAGGGGAAGCGCTAATGTCTCTCTCAGAATTGCATTTTGATAATGCGGATAAACTCAATCAGGCTTTTTCAAACCGTATTGTAGAACTACTTCGTACCTCCCTTGAACAAAAAGGGAAGGCGAGTTTAGTTGTCAGTGGCGGAAGAACGCCTATTGGATTGTTTAACGCTTTAAGCAATCAAGAACTTGATTGGTCAAACGTGACTATTACCCTTGCTGATGAGCGTTGGGTAAATGAAGACCACAGCGATAGTAACGCTAACTTAGTGAAATCTCATTTACTAGTGAATAAGGCTGCATCGGCTACGTTTGTAAGTTTGAAAACTGCGGGCGATAACCCTTATTCGGAAGAAAGTGCGGTTGCGTCACAACTAGAATTGGTTGCTCAACCTTTTACTGTCACTATTTTAGGTATGGGAGAAGATGGTCATACGGCATCGCTGTTTCCCTGTTCTGAAGAGTTAAGCAAGGGCACAGATCTTAATAACCAAGCGAGTTGCTTGGCAGTAACGCCAACTACAGCACCTCACAAGCGTATGTCTTTGACGTTAAGTGCTATTGTGCAGTCTGAAAATGTCTTTTTGCACTTGACTGGCGAGAATAAAAAAATCGTTTTGCACGAGGCTCTTGCAGATGCAAACCAACCTAAGCCTATTGTTTCCGTTGTCAATAATGCCGACGTTACGCTTTATTGGGCCCCTTAGGAGAGCAGCATATGAAATCGCAAATTCAAGATGTGACCAACCGAATTATTGAACGAAGTAAAGCTACAAGACAGGCCTATTTGAGTAAAATAGACAATGCCCGTAAACAAGGACCGCACCGAGGAACATTATCATGTGGGAATTTAGCACACGGGTTTGCAGCATGCGGCGTAGAAGGTAAGAAAGATCTACGCAGTATGACTAAAGCTAATGTTGCTATTGTATCTTCATACAATGATATGTTGTCTGCGCATCAACCTTACGAAACCTATCCAGCACTAATTAAACAAGCTGTAGCCGAAGTAGGCTCAGTGGCTCAATTTGCAGGTGGTGTACCGGCAATGTGTGACGGCGTTACTCAAGGTAATGCTGGAATGGATTTAAGTTTGATGAGCCGTGATGTAATCGCAATGAGTACCGCCATTGGCTTATCTCATAATATGTTTGATGCGTCATTAGCACTAGGTATTTGCGATAAAATTGTACCTGGCTTATTAATTGGCTCGTTGTCTTTTGGTCATTTGCCAACGGTATTTGTACCTGCTGGCCCAATGCCATCAGGGCTACCTAATAAAGAAAAAGCACGAGTAAGACAAGAATACGCAGAAGGCAAAGTAGGGCGAGACGCCTTACTTGAAGCAGAGTCTCAGTCGTATCACTCTGCGGGTACTTGTACGTTTTATGGTACCGCAAACAGTAATCAGCTTGTTGTAGAAATGATGGGTTTACATTTACCAGGCTCATCATTTGTGAATCCAGGAACACCGTTACGTGATGCGTTAACAAAAGCAGCTGCGGTGCAAGCAACGCGATTAACCGACCTTGGTGATAACTATACGCCAATAGGTCATATTGTTGACGCCAAGTCTATTGTAAACGGCTTAGTCGGGCTACTTGCTACTGGTGGTTCGACGAACCACACTATGCACCTTATCGCCGTTGCGAGAGCTGCTGGTTATATAGTGAATTGGGACGATTTTTCAGACCTCTCTGATGCCGTGCCTTTGCTTACTCGTATTTATCCTAATGGTTCAGCAGATATTAACCACTTTGTTGCAGCAGGTGGTATGAGCTTGTTGTTTAAAGAGCTACTTGATAACGGCTGTCTGCACAATGATGTGAAAACCGTGTGTGGTGACGGGCTTGAGCGTTACATGGGAGAGCCAAAACTGATTGATGGTGAGCTGGATTGGGTACAAGGTATATCCAAATCTTTAGACTCAGAAGTTCTTTCTACCTATGCCGCACCTTTTAAGCCGAATGGTGGCTTAAGTGTGCTTAGTGGTAATTTAGGTAGAGCTGTGATTAAAACATCTGCGTTACCCACACCAGAATGCCACATAAAAGCGCCAGCCGTTGTATTTGAAGACCAATTTGAATTAGACGATGCGTTTAACTCTGGTGAATTGGATAAAGACTGTATTGTGGTTGTTCGCTTCCAAGGCCCTTCCGCTATCGGTATGCCAGAACTTCATCGCTTAACGCCTCCACTAGGAGTGTTACAAGACAAAGGCTTTAAAGTTGCATTAGTAACCGATGGCAGAATGTCTGGGGCCTCTGGTAAGGTGCCTGCAGCGATTCATGTTGCACCAGAAGCTTACAAAGGCGGCTTATTAGCTAAGGTGCAGCAAGGGGATTTAATTGAACTAAATACCGCTACGGGTGAATTAGTATTACATGTGCCCGAAGATGAGTTAGCTCAGCGAGAAGCCGTTGTTCCTTCACTGGAAAAACATGAAGTGGGCATGGGAAGAGAAATGTTTGGCAATATGCGAGCAAGCTTAACCAGTGCGGAAGAAGGGGCCTGTGCCTTGTTTGAGCCTTTGGAGAAAAGCGAGTGACAGCTCAATTTGTAGCGGATGTCGGCGGTACAAATATACGTTTGGCTACTGTAGTGAATGGTGAAATTACTGACATTTTAAAAATGTTATGTAATGAACACCCCACTATTGAAGCCGCCATTAAATACTATTTTAGCTTGCACCCGGAAAAGAATTTTACGTCTGGTTGTATAGGAATAGCGTGTCCGGTTAACCAAGACCAAGTGACTATGACGAATCACTCTTGGGCTTTTTCTAAAAAAGCGTTGCAAGAAACATTGTCACTAGAGCACTTGTCTGTCATCAATGACTTTACTGCTGTAGCTTATTCATTGCCTTTGTTAAAAGGAGAACAACTTTTACAAGTAGGCGAAGGACAACCTATTGAAGGCGCAAATATAGCGGTGCTTGGACCTGGAACTGGACTTGGAGTAGAACATTTAACGGCCGTTGAATCTGGCTGGAAAACCCTAGACGGAGAAGGGGGGCATGTTGATTTTGCGCCAACCAATGAAGACGAAATTGATGTTTGGCGTTATGTGAGCGCACGTAAAGGCAGAACTTCAACAGAAGATGTGTTGTCAGGTCAAGGCCTGACAAACATATACAATGCACTGAATGAAAAAGCGAGTTTAGGATTACAGAAGCGTTCGCCAGCGCAAATTACTACGGCAGCGTTAGATGGGTCTTGTGATACCTGTTTAAAAACACTTTCTATTTTTTGTCGCGTAATGGGGGCATTTGCTGGTAATATTGCAGCGAATTTAGCCACTCATGGTGGTGTTTTCATTGGCGGTGGTATTGCCTCTCGTTTTACTGACTTTATACAAAAGAGTGAGTTTAGGACGTGTTTTGAAGCAAAAGGGTGTGTTGCAGAGTATATTCGACACATACCAACATATATTATTTTAGAGCCTGATCATGGGCTAATAGGCGCTTATGCCTTTTTAAACCAACAATTAGCGAGTGTAGATAATGAGTGATAACTGGCAACTTTCACCCGAAGAAGTATTCAATGCGGGACCTGTTGTACCTGTTTTAGTGGTAAACGACGTAAATAAAGCAGTGCCGTTGGCAAATGCACTTATTGAAGGTGGTATTAAAGTTCTAGAAGTTACACTTAGAACGGAAGCAGCGTTAAGTGTAATTGAAGTCATTGCAAAAGAAGTGCCTGAAGCCTTTATTGGTGCTGGTACCGTAACTAATGCTCAAGACTTAAAAAGTGTTACCGATGCAGGTGCTAAATTTGCAATCAGCCCAGGTTTAACTTCAAACCTTCTTTCTGCGGGCATGTCTGGAAGTATTCCTCTTATCCCTGGAATTGCGTCAATTTCCGATCTTATGACTGCGGCTGATCACGGATATCAATTCTTGAAATTCTTCCCAGCAGAAGCTGCGGGTGGAATTAAGGCGATTAAATCGATTGGCGGTCCATTCCCTAATATTACATTTTGTCCTACAGGTGGAATTAGCCCAGCTAATTACCTTGATTACTTGGCACTTAAAAATGTTCGTTGTGTTGGTGGCTCTTGGTTGGCTCCTGACGACGCAGTAGCGAATAATGATTGGTCAACTATCACTGAGCTTGCAAAAGCAGCAGTGGAAGGCGCTAAAGGCGCTTAATCAATTTTTAAGCGCGTGTATAACGCGCGCTTAACTTATCACTTGTTCCAATGTGTGACTTTCTTCAGGTTGCAGTTCTTTCCACTGTGTTAAAGCCGTTTCAACACACACCATATTGTTAAAACCCTCGTTATTCATATCAGCCATAGAAAGTGACGTTTCTTTCCACGGATTCCAAACCACAATACTGTCGTGGCCACTGTGCTGAATACCTGACGTGATAGTTGTGTTTTTAATATGTGTCACTGAGCTTGTGCACAGATGAATGCGGTCAGTTTCTTCGATTATTTTATAAGGTACAGGTGTTGTTTTACTCGCCCAGTTATCTAACTTATCTTTATAGTTTCCAGTAATACCGCTTATTTCAGCACTTGTAATATCTTCAAATGAAAAATAAGTGTGCAAAGCACCGTTGAATATCACAGCTTGTGTGCTTGTGTTTGTGGTTTTTAACGACACCTTTAAGGTATCACTAACTACCACTATAAGCTTTACTTCTACATCAGCATTGAACTGTTTAAACTGCGTTGTTTCCGGCACCAGTGTTAATGTGGTTTTCTTGTCGTCGCCACTGTGGGATTGAAGAGTCCATGTCTGGGTTCTTAAAAAGCCATGAGAGGGAAGGGAGTCATCATCAAACTGGTTGTCGTTACCAAACCAAGGCCAGCATAATGGAATGCCTCCACGGATAGGCTTTTCTCCCTGAAAATTGGCATCAGAACTCAACCACAGTCGTTCTCGGTTATCTTTAGATGGAATAAACGAAAGGATATGAGCGCCAAATAAGGCGATCTCCGCTTTACCTAATGAATTACTGACAACAAGAACATCTAATGCGCCTCGTTTTGATGTAGAAATTGAAGGTGAAATATCCATACAAGAATAACCAATACCGAAAAAATAGAGTGTAGATTTATAGTGCAGCAGATACAAAAAAGGTGCGAGATATTTCGCACCTTTTATTATAAAAAGTTAAACTTTTACTTTGAGATATGAGCAACTAAGTCAAGTACTTTACTTGAATAGCCCCATTCGTTGTCGTACCAGCTTACTAATTTCACAAAGGTATCTGTTAATGCAATACCTGCTGTTGCATCAAAAATACTTGTTTTCGCTTCGCCAATGAAATCTTGAGAAACAACTGCATCTTCAGTGTAACCAAGAATGCCTTTTAAAGACCCTTCAGAGGCTGTTTTGATTGCTGCACAAATGTCAGCATAAGAAGCTGGCTTGCTTAGGTTAACTGTTAAATCAACAACAGATACATTGGTTGTTGGAACGCGGAACGCCATGCCCGTTAATTTACCGTTTAGCGCAGGAATAACTTTACCTACAGCTTTTGCAGCACCAGTAGATGATGGGATGATGTTTTGGCTAGCACCACGTCCACCACGCCAGTCTTTCATTGAAGGTGCATCAACAACTTTTTGCGTTGCAGTTGAAGCGTGAACAGTTGTCATTAGACCGTCAACAATACCAAACTCGTCATTAATTACTTTCGCTAATGGCGCTAGGCAGTTAGTTGTGCACGATGCATTAGAAACAATGGTTTGTCCTGCATAAGTTTCGTTGTTAACACCCATTACGAACATAGGTGTGTCATCTTTAGAAGGCGCTGACATTACAACTTTTTTCGCACCTGCATCTAGGTGAAGCTGTGCAGTTTCTTTCGTTAAGAAAAGACCGGTTGATTCAACAACAACATCTACATCAACATCACCCCATGCCAATTGTGAAGGATCTTTTTCTGACGTTATTCTAACTGTGCGGCCATTAACCACTAAGTTACCACTTTCTACACTAATGCTACCGTCAAATTGACCGTGTGTTGAGTCATACTTCAACATGTAAGCAATGTAGTCAGCATCAAGTAAGTCGTTAACTGCTACAACTTCTATGTCATCGCGTAATTCTGCAGCGCGAAAAACTAAACGTCCAATACGGCCAAAGCCATTAATTCCAACTCGAATTGTCATGAGGTACCTTTAACATGAAAAATGAAATTTAATTACGTAAAGTATGAATGAAAAACGGGCGTTAATCAAAACAATGCTGCTATTTTGTTAAAAAGTTACAGAATTGATTAACTTTACATCAATAACATAGGAGCTCGACACCGGGTGTAAGAGTGCTAGTCTAGTTATAGTCGCTGAAATACTTTCTATTGGGTAACGCTTAGAAGGAAAATGGGATGGACAAAATTGATTTAAACGCACTTGTCGATTTATACGGAATAGAAACCTCTTACCTTGATGCATGGGGACAGCCATCTCAAGTGAGTGAGTCCAGTCAAGCAAAGCTATTGAACATGATGGGCGTGGATGTTTCCGATGGCGAGGCTGTCGATGACATGCTTGCATTTAGTTATGAAAACACATGGACATCACTCCTACAACCAACGTTAGTACTGAAGAACAATGAACCATTTTCGTTTGTTGTAACCCTACCTATTAATGATGCTACCAGCGAGTTAACCGGCACATTAACAACAGAAGAAAGTAAGACCATAGCATTTGATTTTGTTCCTATCGATGGCCTGCTGGTTGATGTTAATCAAAGTGGTGATATAGAAATTCACAGGTATTTGATTACATTAAGTGACGAAGTGCAAAAGCAAGTGGGGCTGGGCTACCATACTCTTGATGTGAATTTTAATGGTGAGTTAGCTTCATCGAAAGTGATTATGGCTCCTGAAAGATGCTTTACGCCGGACATGATTAGCGAAGGAAAGAAACCATGGGGTTTCAGCGTTCAATTGTACAGTCTGAGAAGTCAAAGCAATTGGGGCATGGGTGATTTTGGTGATTTAGTTTTACTAGTAGAAAGTGCCGCAAAGTTAGGTGTGGATTTTATTGGTTTGAACCCTATTCACACCTTGTTTCCTTCTTTGCCAGAAAGTTGTAGCCCTTATGGCCCTTCATCTCGTCGCTGGATAAATTACCTGTATTTAGACGTTACCCAAGTAACAGGGTTTCATTGTGCTGAGGTGCAAGATATCTTTAGTCAACCGAGTTTTCAAAATGAGCTAACGCGGCTAAAAGAATCTGAATATATTGATTATGCTGGTGTGGCTGCACTTAAACTACCGATATTAAAAACGTTATTTAATTACTATAAATCCGATGTTTTTTGTAACCAACCTACAGAAAAAGCTAAATTCGACAGGTTTGTCGAAAAAGGTGGGAAAAGTTTAGAAACCCAAGTGAGCTACGATGCTCTTGTTGATTATTACCATGAAAAAGATAAAAACTGCACGAGTTGGCATGGGTTTCCCAACGATTTAGCCGAATGTGATAGTTCCGCCGTACGTGAATTTATAAACAACCATAAAAGCGAAATTGAATTCTATCAATTTCTTCAGTGGCAAGCTCAATCCCAGTTAGAGATGGCTCAAGACTCAGCCGTGAATGCAGGGATGAGTATCGGCTTATATCGAGACTTGGCAGTAGGGGTTAGCGAAGGTTCGGCTGAGGTGTGGGGCAATCGAGATTTATATTGTACCGATGGCAGTATTGGCGCGCCACCTGATGTGCTTGGGCCTTTAGGGCAAGATTGGGGATTACCGCCAATGCACCCGCAAAGGTTATATGAGCAGGG
This sequence comes from Alteromonas sp. 5E99-2, assembly GCF_017368475.1. Taxonomy (GTDB): domain Bacteria; phylum Pseudomonadota; class Gammaproteobacteria; order Enterobacterales; family Alteromonadaceae; genus Alteromonas_F. The sequence goes on along the minus strand of NZ_JAFNJE010000010.1, from coordinate 9,940 downwards.
CTATCAACCTATTATTGATTTGTTTTCCAGTAATATGCAATTCAGTGGCGCCTTGCGTATTGACCATGTTATGGCGTTGTTGCGACTGTGGTGGGTCCCCAAGGGTGACAATGCTACTGAAGGTGGTTATGTGTATTATCCTGTGGATGATTTATTAGCTATATTGGCATTGGAAAGCCACCGTAATGAAAGTTTGATTATTGGTGAAGATTTAGGCACTGTACCTGACGAAATACGAGAAAAGCTCAGCGCGAGTGGCATCTATTCTTATCGCGTTTTCTTTTTTGAACAAGCTGATGATGGCGGCTTCTTTTCTCCTTCTCATTATCCTGAACAGTCAATGGCAACACTGACAACCCATGATATGCCAACCCTGATAGGGTTTTGGCATTGTTTAGATTTAGAAATGGGTAAATCACTGGGGTTATACCCAGACGAGAATGTATTGCAGAATTTATACGCGCAAAGGCATAGCAACAAGCAATCTATTTTAGATACGCTCCATGGTCATGGCTCTGTGGGGCAAGACGTCAATAACGATGTTAATGTGACGGGAATGTCCGAAGCGTTAAATGTTGGGCTACATAAGCACCTGGCCGCAGGATCAAGTCGCTTGCTCAGTTTTCAATTGGAGGATTGGTTACATATGGATAAACCGGTCAATGTTCCCGGCACATTTAAAGAATACCCTAACTGGCGCAGGAAGTTGTCTGTAGATATCGAAGAGTTATTTGCCTCTTCATTTGTACAAACTCTGGCTAAAAACATAACTCACGTTCGTCAATAATAGGAATGGAGTAAATATGCTCATTAACCAGCAGCTCGAACAGGCAAGGTGTACTAACCCTTTTTCAATACTAGGGCGTTATCTTGTAGACGATGTGGTTTGGATAAGGGCGTATTTACCCAGCGCGATATCGGTTAAGGTCGTGAGTGAAAACGATGAGCTTTGTAAGGGCGTTGAATTGGCGCGAGTGACTAAATCGGGACTTTTCGAAGGGCCTGTAGACGCACTAAGTGAAGCCTCTTTGTATAAATTGAAAGTAACAGAAGAGGGGAGAGAGTATGACTTTTTCGACCCTTATCAATTTACCGAACAGGCCTATCACGGTGTTCACTTTATTGATCATGCCGCTGAAAACTTATACCGCCAAGGTGGTGCGCAGCAAATTACACTTTGTGAAACCTATGGTATACAGGCGACGCGTTTTGTTGTGTATGCGCCGAATGCGTCTAGCGTGTCTGTTATTGGTGACTTTAACCAATGGGACGGTCGTTGCCATCCGATGCAAAAAACCGAATTAGGTTTTTGGATTATTGTTCTTCCTCAGGTAGCCCCCGGAGCGCGATATAAGTACGAATTGAAAAATCCGCAGGGAGAAGTGCTACCCCACAAAGCCGACCCTCTTGGTTTTTGCGCCGAACAATATCCATCTCATGCCTCTATTGTTTTTGATCACAGTCGTTATCAATGGGACGACGAACACTGGTTGACGCAAAGAAAGCAAACAAATCCTTATCAATCGCCTATGAGCATATACGAAGTACATCTAGGCTCGTGGATGAAACCCAAAAACAGCAGTGACAAGTTTTTATCCTATCGCGATATTGCCCATAAATTGGTGTCTTATGTAAAAGATATGCAATTTACTCATGTCGAGTTAATGCCGGTAAGTGAATACCCGTTTGATGGTTCTTGGGGCTATCAGCCGGTGGGAATGTTTGCGCCCACGAGTCGCTTTGGCAGTCCTGATGACTTTAAATATTTCGTTGATTACTGCCATCAAAATAATGTGGGGGTGATTATCGATTGGGTTCCTGCTCATTTCCCAGAAGATCCTCATGGTTTAGCTAGGTTTGACGGACGTTGTGTATACGAATATGAAGATGCCAGGAAGGGCTGGCACCCAGATTGGAATAGTTGTATCTATGATTTCGGTAAAGATACTGTACGTCAATTTCTGGTAGCCAGTGCGCTTATGTGGTGCGAGCACTATCACATTGACGGGTTAAGGGTTGATGCCGTTGCGTCTATGCTGTATCTCGATTATTCCCGTGAAGAAGGGGAATGGGTACCGAATGTGGATGGCGGGAATCACAATTATGAAGCCATTAGTTTACTGCAATGGATGAATGCTGAAGTGTATCGGCAGTATCCCGGTGCCATCACTATTGCCGAGGAATCTACCTCTTTTCCTAAGGTGTCTAGTCCTGTTTTTTCTGGTGGTTTAGGATTTGGCTTTAAATGGAATATGGGATGGATGAATGATTCCTTGGGATACATACAAAAAGAACCGGCACACCGTAAATATCATCACGGTGAAATTACATTTAGCATGGTTTATGCCTATGATGAGAATTTCATTTTGCCTATATCCCACGATGAAGTCGTTCATGGTAAAGGCAGTTTATTAAATAAAATGCCCGGCGATGAATGGCAGCAAGCGGCAAACCTTAGGGCTTACACTGGGTTTATGTTTGGTCACCCAGGTAAGAAGCTTAACTTCATGGGCAATGAGTTGGGGCAGGGAAAGGAATGGGATCACGATGGCGAGCTTGATTGGGGGCTGTTAGCGTATCCAAAACATAAAGGAATTCAGTCTTTGTATAGAGACTTAAATACACTTTATGTACGTTATCCCGCTTTGTATCAATGGGACCATGAAGCCGGCGGCTTTCATTGGGTTGATCACGATAACGCAGAACAATCCATTTTATCTTTTGCGCGACATGATAGGTTAGGTAAACAAAGCCTTTATGTCATAGTGAATTTCACACCGTTACCTCGTACTGACTTTAAATTCGGTGTTAAAGACGCAGGTTCGTATCGGTGTATTTTAAACACAGATGGCAAAGACTATTGGGGGAGCGGTTTTCCGTTTAAACAAGAGGCGTTATCGTTAAACGAACCTATGCATGGTCAGCCCCATGCTATAAATATTGATATTCCCCCTTTGTCAGCTCAGTATTGGCTAATCGAGAGAGAGTAATATTATGAATATCACTTTTGGCACGCCATACCCTTTAGGCGCTTCTGTAACAGACCAAGGCGTTAATTTCGCTATAGCGTCTGATGTTGCTTCCTATATCGAAATTTGTTTGTTTGATGACGACGGCACTATGACGCCGGTTATGTTACCAGCGAAAACAGGAACAATTTGGCATGGCTGTATTGAAGAGCTGAAAACCGGACAGCATTATTGCGTTCGGGCCGGTCAGGCCGATAACGCCACATCCGATACTCCCTTGTTGATTGACCCCTATGCCAAATTATTAGATGCTCCAATTCATTTTGATGCAAAGCAGCACAACGAGAGCAATAGGTTTTCAGTACCCAAAGCCATTGTCACCGCCTCAGCACCTGAGCCTCGCACAGCTAAGCCAAAGATAAACCACAGTGAACGTATTATTTACGAAGCCCATGTGAAAGGGCTGAGTCAATGTCATCCAAATGTGGATTCGAATCATCGAGGAACTTATTTGGGAGCATCACATCCCGATATTGTTGCTCATATCAAATCTCTTGGGGTTACCACGGTTCAATTTATGCCTGTGTTTGCCTTTATGCCAGAGCCTTATATCACCAATAAGGGCATGACAAATTACTGGGGCTATAACCCTGTTAGCTATATGGCTCCAGAGCCTCGCTATGCAAAAGACAATGCACTAACTGAAATAAAAACCATGATTGATACTTATCATGAGGCTGGCATAGAAGTCATTATTGACGTGGTGTTTAACCACACCGCAGAAGGCAGCGACGATGGGATCGATTTATGCTTAAGAGGCTTGTTTGGCAAAGAGGTTTATTTACATACTCAAGATAAAGCCGGGCAGTCATATTACGCCAATTACTCTGGCTGCGGTAATACGGTTAATACCGCGCATCCTTTCATGTTTAGTTATATTTTGGATGCGTTACGTTATTGGGTTGACGATATTGGCGTTGACGGTTTTAGGTTCGATTTAGCGCCGGGATTGGGTAGAGAGCATCATGATTTCAACCGTTTATCTGGCTTAATGAAGGCTATTTTACAAGACCCTTCGCTAAAGCACACCGTGTTAATTGCCGAGCCTTGGGACATGGGGCCCAATGGTTATCAACTAGGGGCTTTTCCTTATCCTTGGTTAGAAGTCAACGATCGATATAGAGATACCCTGAGAGCGTTTTGGCGCGGTGATCACGGTTTAGTTGGTGAGTTAGCCACTCGACTTATGGGGTCGCGAGATATTTTTTCCAAAGCCCATAGACCAAACTACTCGTCAGTAAATTGTATTACGTATCACGATGGCTTTACCTTGCATGATTTAGTGACTTATAACGACAAACACAATGTCGACAATGGCGAAGACAATAGAGATGGACATAATCACAATTTATCGAATAACTATGGCGTTGAAGGCGAAACTGAGAACCTTGCTATTGTGAAGTTACGAGAAAAACAAAAACGCAATGTGTTTGCGTCGTTACTTTTATCTCAGGGGACGCCTCACTTTGTTGCGGGAGATGAACTAAGTCGAACGCAAAAAGGGAATAACAATGCCTATTGCCAAGATAATGAGATCAGTTGGTTAGACTGGTCGATGACATCAAAAAAAGAAAACTTCTTAGCCTTTTGTCAAAAAATAATATCACTGCGGCAAGAAAGTGCGTTGTTAGGCGACATTCATTTGCTCGACGATACCTTTCACCACAGTAACAACATTGAAGCAATAAAGTGGTACAAAGCTGATGGTGCAGAGAAAGCGACTAAAGATTGGCATCAAAATGATTCCAATGGTTTTGCTATAGAAATTATTGGGTCTAACATGGCTGGTGAAACTCAACAAAAAAGAGAGCGCTGGTTACTGTGCATCAATGGTGGCCAATCAGATTTGCGTTTTACCTTACCTAAAGAAGCGTTTAAATCGGGGTGGCGTTTACGTTTGGACACGCGACACGACAGGTTGGAAAGTACGCCAGATATCTGCATTCGCTACGCATTTTTACAAGAAGCGCGGTCACTGACATTATTTTCCTTTGAACAGTCGTTAACAAACCCCAACTGAGGATGCTATTATTAGTAAAATTTTTTATTGAGTTTAACTATGTCTTCAGCAGTACCTAACACAGACACGCTTTGCGATATTGGCTTCATTGGTTTAGGAGTTATGGGTAAAAACCTAACGCTAAATTTAGCGGATAACGGGTATAAAATAGCGTGTTTTGATTTAGATCAAGACCGTGTTGATGACATTGTTGAACAAGACAAAAAAGAGCGAGGCGACCAACCAGCTAGGGTGGTTCCTTGTCAGTCTTTTACTGAATTATTGAAAAAGCTTGCCGCACCTCATCTTATTATTCTTTCTGTTCCAGCAGGTGAGCCTGTTGATCACGTTTGTTCACACCTTATTGATGCAGGAATTGATGCTGACGATATCGTGGTTGATACCGGAAATAGTTTGTGGACTGACTCTGTTGAACGAGAAGCCAAATATAAAGGTAAGTTTATTTTCTTTTCTACCGCGGTTTCTGGTGGGGAAGTCGGCGCGAGATTTGGACCGTCTCTTATGCCGTCAGGTAATCCTTATGCATGGACTCGTATCGAGCCCGTTTGGCATGCAGCTTCAGCAAAAGTTGACGCAAAAACAGGCAAGCCTATCGAGTCATTTACGCCGGGCAAACCTGTTACTGAAGGTGAGCCTTGCGCTACCTATATCGGCCCTATTGGTGCAGGTCACTATGTGAAAATGGTTCACAACGGCATTGAGTATGCCGATATGCAACTTATTTGCGAAACCTATCACGTAATGCGCGAAGCGCTGGATATGACACCCCCTGAAATTGCAAAAGTGTTCAGAGAATGGAATGAAGGGGAACTGAATAGTTACCTTATTGAAATCAGTGCTGAAGTACTTGATGAGATTGATGAGCAAAGTAACCAACCTATTGTCGATGTTATTATGGATAAAGCAGGGCAGAAAGGCACTGGGTTATGGACAGCCGTTAGTGCGTTGCAGGTGGGGAGTCCTGCTCAAACTATCACTCAAGCGGTTTTTGCCCGCAGCATTTCCAGTTTTAAAGAAGAACGCTCTGCAGCCAGTGCAATTTTAGAAGGGCCAGAAAAAATGGCCTTATCTGAACAAGAGAAAGCTGAGTGGATTGAGCAGCTTAAACATGCTCTTTATTGTTCTAAAATATGTGCTTACGCTCAAGGCTTCCAGCTAATGGCTATTGCAGGTAAAGAACATGGTTGGAACCTAGAGTTTGCTGAAATCGCTAAAATTTGGCGTGCGGGATGTATTATCCGAGCTGTGTTTTTACAATCGATTACTCAAGCCTATGAGAACAACGATAAATTAACTAACCTATTGGTTGACCCTTTCTTCGCTGAACAAATTACTCAATACCAAAGTGATTGGCGTACAGCTGTGTCTAAATCGGTACTTGCTGGTATTCCATGCCCAGCTATGACATCTGCAATTTCTTATTACGACGCATATCGCACTGAAGTGCTGCCAGCTAATTTATTGCAAGGACAAAGAGACTTTTTTGGCGCGCATACGTTCGAACGTAATGACGAGCGCGCGGGGAATAAATACCACGTGCAGTGGAGTGAACCAAACCGACCAATGGTTTGTATCAAGAAATAACTAAATCGACAGTAGGTGATAGGAAAAACAATGAGTAACGATGATAAGTGGAAAGATAGCCTCGATGCGCAAACTTACAGCGTTACTCGACAAAAAGGAACGGAAAGGCCTTTTACTGGCAAGTGGTTAAACGAAACCAGAGACGGTCAATACGTTTGCATCTGCTGCGGCGCGAACTTATTTGAATCGAGTACAAAGTTTGACGCCGGTTGCGGGTGGCCTTCGTTTTTTGCACAAAGTGACAATAATAACGTGGAGTACCGTGAAGATGTTAGCCACGGAATGAAACGAGTAGAAATTGTGTGCAAACACTGCGATGCCCATTTAGGCCATGTGTTTCCTGACGGCCCCGCACCTACAGGGCAGCGTTACTGTGTGAATTCAGTCTCTTTAGATTTTCAGCCAGATTAAATATTATTCACTTAGAAGAGTGAAATTTCTAACAAAATGTCACGGTCTTCTAAGGTAATATAAAAACGACTTTTTCTGAACATGACAAACAACACCCAACCTGCATCAACGCCTTGGTATAAATGCGCCCTAACGAGTTGGGTGAGAGATATTGCAGTTGTGCTAGTGATATTTTTTGGTATTAGTGCGTGGCAAACTAAAGATATGTTAAAAGCCGATGGCACGGTACAAGTCGATACTATTGTGTTGCCTGGTTTGGACGACGAGCAGCACAAATTATTTGAACCCGCAGAATTTGACAAGCCCACCTTATTGTATTTCTTCGCGCCATGGTGCGTGGTGTGTAAAACCAGTATTGGAAATTTAAACGAATTAGACAAAGACAAAATTAACATTGTTAGAGTTGCGGTAGATTACAGCTCATCGCAAGCGGTAATTGATTTCGTTGAAGAAACCCGAGCTGAAGGGCCGGTTTTATTAGGTAGCAATAATTTAAAACACCACTTTAAGGTTCCTGGTTATCCGTCTTATTACCTTATTGACGAAGAACAAAAGATCATTGGCCGTTCTATGGGATACAGTACAGAGTGGGGCCTTAAGCTAAAAAGCTACTTAGCGAATAAATCATAATACAGATTCAAATTTAGAGTGTTAGCTCTATAACTTTCAAACTTTCAAACTTTCAAACTTTCAAACTTTAACTTTTTAGTATTATGTAAAAGCGTCTCAACTGTTTATTTAACCTAAAACGGTTAAAGTGGGGAATGGCTTGTTCATATCTTTTGCCTCCTGTTTAAATAATCAATTTAGAAATGTGCGCCGTTTTAAGTGACGCTAGACGTTGTGTATCACAATAAAATATGAAATATTAAATCTAGTTTAGGTAAGACGTTATGGTTTGATTGATGGCGCTCATGCACCTTCATTCAGAATGAAATATCTTGTACAGCTTAGATTTTTTACATTGTTTTTCTTCATCCATGAAATCGTGGTCTTTAAGACTTCATAATAAAATAAAAAAGGTAATTTACCTTTTTAAATAAATATTAGAGCAAGGGATTATTTTAATATTATGTTTATCAGTTACTTGCAATCAATTAAAACTAGCTTGCCTGTCAATAAGGTAAACCTACTAATTATTGTTTCATTAACAGGCTGTTAGAGGGCTTAAAATCTAACTATGAAATATAAATTTTATACATGTGATGTTTTTACAGATGTGCGCTTTGGTGGTAATCCACTTGCAGTTTTACCAAACGCAGAAGGTCTGTCGAGTAAACAAATGCAGAAAATCGCTAGAGAATTTAATTACTCTGAGAGCACATTCGTTTTTCCGAGTAAAAATGGATGCAGTAAAAACGTTCGTATATTCACACCTACGCACGAAGTTCCCTTTGCCGGTCATCCTAATATTGGAACTGCGTTTACATTAGCCAAAATAGGAGAACTTGGTAGTATTGATGGAGAACTAAGTATTGTTTTTGAGGAAAAAGCAGGCCAAGTCCCAATCACGATTCGTAAAACTAGTTCAGGTATCTGGTGTGAACTTAAAGCACCTGAATCATTATCTATAGGAAAGTCTGTGTCAATAGATTTGATCGCCTCAGCACTTTCGCTGGAACCTGAAGATATAGTTACAAAAATACACCAGCCTGTTGTAGCCTCTGTAGGTTTACCCTTTATTATTGTGGAACTCAAAAATCGAACGGTTTTGGAAAGTGCTCGTTCTTATATACCTGCGATAGATGAAATTAATTCGAAAGGGATTAGACCTGATATTCTGGTTTATATTCGCTCAGATGATGAGTTTGACATCCGTGCTCGTATGTTTGCTCCACAAGACAATGTGCCCGAAGATCCCGCAACTGGTAGTGCCAACTGTGCCCTCGTTGCAATGCTAAGTCACTATAAAATAGATACACAAGGAGAAGCTAACTGGCGTATTGCCCAAGGTGTTGAGATGAATCGACCCAGTGTGCTTGATGCTCGAACAAAAAACATACAAATGGGATTATCGACGTATGGGTTGCTGGAACTTGCAAGATGGTAAGTGAAGGGTTTATAAAAATTTAGATGATAGAAGTCCCTCTAACAAGTTGCTGCATCGGAAAAACTACTCGCTCGCGCTCGTATTTTTCCGCTGAGCAAGGCGTTATGTTTGTGTAAATTAAATCTCTTGTAAAATTTTCCTTAGTTGTAATTAATGTATCCAGTTCTTTTGCAGTGCTGCTTTTTCAAACTTAGATTGATTAACTTTGTTTTTGTATCAGAGTAACTCAAAGGTGTTGATTAATTTTTAGGCAATCGGTAATCTAATAAATACCTAAATGCGTGTTGAATTTTTATAGTACATTAAAAAATTCAATTAATATTATTATTCAACAATAAGGGAATTTAGCATGAAAAAAAATATATCTTTGATTTTTATAGTAATCTCTTTAACTTCATTTAGTTTTTTTACTTATGCACAATTATTTGCGAATGGTGTGCCTGTTTATTTTTCTAATCACGGTCCCGGTGCCGCAGGAGTTTATGCAAATGGGACTATGATTCGCTTCCTGAACACGACAAATAATATGATTCAATGCGGCGTAACTCAAACTGCCACAGGTCTGTGGAAGGCAACTGTTTGGCTAAAGCCTAACCATTACGCTAGCTTAGATTTACCTTCTGGACATTACACGTGGTCTTGTAGTTATTAAAAACATAACAAGTCATTACAAAGGACTAAAAACAGCTGGCCGTGCTCGTGCCTCGCTATTTTGGCAAACAATTTGTAGCCCCTTATTGGGGCTACATGTACTCCCCTTTGTCAAGCAATTGCTTTTTGGATAACAAGAAGATCTGACAGCAGCTCTACATTCGGCGTTTATTAGCTTTGTTACGCTATCGCCCT
>NZ_JAFNJE010000109.1 GCF_017368475.1 Alteromonas sp. 5E99-2 | reverse complement strand
GATTGTGTCAGCGGCACGTTGTGCAGCGTCATGCACACCAGCAAGGCCGCGGCCCCATGATGTAACAAGTGTCAGCGTACGCTTGCCCTGCGCATATGCAGGTGCAGCAAGTGATGTTGCTGCAGCAGCTGTCCCGCCAAGTGCGGAATTTTTAAGAAAAGAACGACGATCCATTTGGTTTCCTCCCATTGGTATGCCTCACACTTGTGCTACCTCCCAGCAGCACAGTGCGGATCAATTCGTAGGCAAAAGTTAGCCGACAGACCGTGTTTCGAAAATACGTAGTAGTGCGTAGATTCCGTCAC
>NZ_JAFNJE010000108.1 GCF_017368475.1 Alteromonas sp. 5E99-2 | reverse complement strand
CTTTGTCACGTAAAACGATGATCGGCTGGCCTGCCAGTTCGCAGGTCACGTAGTCACCGATCTTGGCCAAGGCACTGGCACGCCCGACACAAAACCAAGATTTCTTGAAAACACTTTCCAACTCTGCATCGTGAAATGCGTCAGACGTATAGACAGCGGGCGGCATGGCACGCGCCTCCTCGAAAGGAGTGGAGACGTTATCACGAAGCGCCTCGATTGGGCTTTGCATTTGCGCGGCGATGTTCATTGCTCTGATCCCATATTCAGGCAGATTCGGGTTTATATTCCCGATAATTGCGTTGGAT
>NZ_JAFNJE010000107.1 GCF_017368475.1 Alteromonas sp. 5E99-2 | reverse complement strand
TGCGGAGCCTGCCAAAGTACTGCCTCAAAAACAACTGATTGTGGGAGGTGAAGGCATAAGTGAATCGCTACTTAATACACTTCACCAATACTCACCGAGCTTGGGGGTACTGAATCACTATGGTCCAACAGAAAGTACCGTGGGGGTATTTACTCACCCGCTTATTAACCAAGCAGGTATGCATGCTATTCAATTAGGTTTACCGTTAGCCAATACCCAAGCGTATGTGTTAGGCGCTGACTTACAGCCAGTACCGAAAGGTGTTGTAGGTGAATTATACCTAGGTGGTGAAGGCTTAGCGCAAGGCTACTTGCA
>NZ_JAFNJE010000106.1 GCF_017368475.1 Alteromonas sp. 5E99-2 | reverse complement strand
AATACCTCTTGCCAAATACCCGCAAGGGCAATTTCTGTGTCACCCTCAGGTGCTTCATACGTATTGATGTTGGCTAATTCAGGCGCAGGTAATGCTTTTCTATCCACCTTGCCATTGGGTGTTAACGGTAGTGCATCCAATACCACTATGATCCCTGGAACCATATAATCAGGCAGGCTTTCATGTAATGCCCTTTGAATGCGTTGTGTTTCTAAGGGAGCTTGCGTACCTGCTGTCGCTGACACATAAGCCACTAATCGCTCACTGCCTTGATGGGACTGTGCAACCACTACCGCTTCATGAATGTCCTCTTGCTGTAG
>NZ_JAFNJE010000105.1 GCF_017368475.1 Alteromonas sp. 5E99-2 | reverse complement strand
ACTCCCCTTTGTCAAGCAATTGCTTTTTGGATAACAAGAAGATCTGACAGCAGCTCTACATTCGGCGTTTATTAGCTTTGTTACGCTATCGCCCTGATGATTTGCGCTTGAGCAATGCCTCATTCGTTAATCAGAGTTTTTATCTCTTCTCGACTAAACAGGCTTTAATGCTTTCGGTCTGACCGTGTTATCGTCATTAGCTAGTGCTTAGACTCGGTGGGGTTAACCTTTTTGTATGTAACAGCTATTTAGTTAGCTACATAATCAACCTGATATTCTTTGCCTGATTGTAATATAGCCCAAATGAGTCGGGCATTCTTG
>NZ_JAFNJE010000104.1 GCF_017368475.1 Alteromonas sp. 5E99-2 | reverse complement strand
ACGTAGATTAAGCAGTCATGCATACAACAATGCCAACGTTCGAAGTCAAAAGGCGAACGGATTTACGAAAGTAAACGTGGCAAGCTATTTTCAGAGGCTTAACTACTCATGGTTAAGAAGAGGAAATAGCGAGTATTGGATTTCTTATCGAGTTAAGCGACGAGTGAGTGAGGGCCCGTATGAACAATACGTAACCGAGCGAACGAGGAAGCGCAACGAAGAGAAGGAAGCCAAGACGAAGCTATTTTGGGTTGTATGGTTAAGTGACTAAGCGTATACGGTGGATGCCTTGGCAGTTAGAGGCGATGAAGGACGTGTAAGTCTGC
>NZ_JAFNJE010000103.1 GCF_017368475.1 Alteromonas sp. 5E99-2 | reverse complement strand
GGATTGAGCGTTGTAAAGGGTGCGACATCTGTTGGTGCTTTGCAGGCGGATGGTACGTTTGATGTGACCTATGCGTTGGTCACGACGAACACGGGTAACGTGACGTTGGATAATCTGACGCTGACTGATGATTTGGCGACGCAATTTGGTGCGACGGCTGTTGGTGCAATCACGAACTACGCGATCACAGGTGCGACTGCGACTGGGTCCACAGCACCTGCGGCTGCGTCACCGGCTTATGATGGGTCTAACGCTTTGATCGGGGCGGGCGGTGTCTTGGCCGTCGGCGATAGCGTCACGGTGACCTTCACCGTTAACCTTAATCC
>NZ_JAFNJE010000102.1 GCF_017368475.1 Alteromonas sp. 5E99-2 | reverse complement strand
GGATTGAGCGTTGTAAAGGGTGCGACATCTGTTGGTGCTTTGCAGGCGGATGGTACGTTTGATGTGACCTATGCGTTGGTCACGACGAACACGGGCAACGTGACGTTGGATAATCTGACGCTGACTGATGATTTGGCGGATCAGTTTGGTGCGACGGCTGTTGGTGCAATCACGAACTACGCGATCACAGGTGCGACTGCGACTGGGTCCACAGCACCTGCGGCTGCGTCGCCGGCTTATGATGGGTCTAACGCTTTGATCGGGGCGGGCGGTGTCTTGGCCGTCGGCGATAGCGTCACGGTGACCTTCACCGTTAACCTTAATCC
>NZ_JAFNJE010000101.1 GCF_017368475.1 Alteromonas sp. 5E99-2 | reverse complement strand
GCAGACTTACACGTCCTTCATCGCCTCTAACTGCCAAGGCATCCACCGTATACGCTTAGTCACTTAACCATACAACCCAAAATAGCTTCGTCTTGTCTGTTTATCCTTCGCCTTGCTTCGTCGTTCACTCAGTTACGTATTGTTCATACGTGCCTTCACTCACTTCTCAGTCGGCTTGTCTAAACATCCAATACTCGCTATTTCCTCTTCTTAACCATGAGTAGTTAAGCTTCTGAAAATAGCTTGCCACGTTTACTTTCGTAAATCCGTTCGCCTTTTGACTTCGAACGTTGGCATTGTTGTATGCATGACTGCTTAATCTACGT
>NZ_JAFNJE010000100.1 GCF_017368475.1 Alteromonas sp. 5E99-2 | reverse complement strand
AAGCCTTGTAGATGACTGGGTACAATTTTAAGTACATCCACTTGATGTGTTGCCATGTAGTGAGCAAATAAATCAGCTTCAAAGGCAACATCTGTTGGTATCATGTGTAACGTACAGCCTCGGCACAATGCGCCAAACAAGGTGGTGTTACCTAAGTCAGCAGCAACTGTCGAGACCATCGCCATACTCGTGACATTCTCTTCAATGTTAGTCTTTGATAAAACACCTTGTATGTAATTACTTAACCCTCGATGGGTCACCACAACCCCTTTAGGCTGACCTGTGGTACCCGAGGTATAAATAATATAAGCACCTTGAGAGGGATGA